>JAYWAL010000140.1:0-24057 GCA_043782485.1 Acidobacteriaceae bacterium
GTTCTGGGCCTGCCAGAGCCAAGGGTAGTCTTCCGCTCTGGTAACCAAGCCAGCACGAACGGGGTTATTGAGAACGTATTCAATCTTCTGGTCCAAAGCCTCGAAAGAACGGAGCACATGATCGAACGATTCCTCCTGCCAAACCGTTCCCTTGCGGCCTAGCGCTCGATTGATGTTGTGCGCCGATGCACCCTTGATTGCTGGCGTGATGGTAGCCAATGCGATTACTTCCCTTTTCCGATGATCGACCAGCGGCACGAAAACTAGATGGGCGTGATCGGGCATGACTACGGCGCAAAAAACGAAGAGCTTGGTTTCGTGATCGTGGATGCAGCTTCGCAGCACAAGCGCTCTGACTTCGCCCGGCAAAATCCAAGGGTTCTCAGTGCAGAAGGTAAGGAAGTGCGGCTTCATGTCACGTTGCAAGTGCGGAAGATTTCGTCGGTCGAAGGCGACCGTCATTATCCGAGATCCTTTCGGCGATTTTGAATTGCGTAGGCCCAGGGGCCCTCGCCTGGGCGGTTTTCCAAACACAGCCGCCTCAACTGGCGTTAGACACTCCTTGCGGGCAGGCCAGGGCGCCTGCCCCTGCGCGAGCCTCAGCGGGACGTTTGCGGAAAATCACTCTCAGGTTTTGCCGCCAATTTTCATCAATGCCCAAGACGAGCCAATCGATTCCCGGCGAGAAGTAGTGGAGGAGCGTGTCCGTGGCCGGGTGAAGGTGGAGCGACGGGGCGACCAGGATCAGCAACGGCGCGGCCTGGGCTAGTTGACGGGCGGGAAAGTAGCCATTGCGCTGAAACTCGCCGCGGGCGTGGTGCCAGGCCACGCGGGACCAGTAATCGAGACCTTGCAGCGGAAGGTGAATGTCTTCCTCGGCCTTCAACTCCAGAACGGCCAGGCGGCCTTCGCGGGTGACGGCAAGGATGTCAATCATGGCGCGGTCCGCGGCCGAGAATGCAGGCATTTGGCTGTAGCGACAAGTGGGGTCGAGGCGACTGTCGAGCACATGAACGTCAGCGAGCACCAGGCGTTCCAGCCAACGTTCCGGGTGCAGGCGGAAAAGCGGATGATCGCGCGGGCCTTCGGAGTGGCGGACTTCGGCAATTTCATGGACCCTACGGATAAAGCGCTCACGGGTACGGTCGGTGAGCGTGGATTCTTCGGCACCAAACCCGAAGACAATTTCGTTGCGTTTACGGAACGAAACGGCTTCCGGAACCCAGCGGGCGCGGGCAAATTCCAGGCCCTGGTGGCGAAAAGCGATTTCTCCGGCGGAGAGGATGGCGGTCTCGGCCTCCGGGAGGATAGCGTGAATTTCGGCGATGGCCGGGGCAAACCGCTCACGGGCGGCGGCCTCGTCAGGGTAGCGAATTAGGCGGGTTTCGAGGTTACCGCGGTCGCGGCAGTCGAGTTCGAACAAAGAGTCTTCCTGCTCGTTAACTGCGTACAGCTGCCACTTAGCGGCGAATTGGTTTAGGCAGGCCATGCGTGCGCGGACCAAATTCGCGGTGCCAGCGGGAACGAAGAGCTTCAAACCCTCAACATGCAGCTTGGCGGCGTTGGTCTTACGGCAAAGATCGAGCCACAGGATGGCGAAGGTGAGCGAGGCGTCAATGGAAGACTGTGTTTCCTGCGCGTTGACGCCGAAAACAGCAAACGCGCGCTGGCCGCGGCGCAGCAGACCTCGAGCATAGACTGGGCCGAAAGACTGTTCCAAATTCGCTCCAGTAGTGATGTGGGCCATGCGAAATTCCGGCAGACTGCGCTCCAGCATGCGCTGCAACTGGCGCTGATAATTGGCACGAGCAGCTTTGCGGGTGGAAGGCGTGCGCGGGTCCAGGCTACGGCAAATTTCCAGCTTCGAAGGCCGTGGCTGGCCCATGCGCTGGACGGTCAGCTGCAACGCGCCCTTTTTTTCCTCCGCTTCGAGCACGCGGCGGACGGTATTGCGCTCGTCCGACCAAAGGTGCAGCAAGCATTTACCGTAGTCGCTGGATAGCGAGTATTTAGCGCGCGTGAGATCAAAAAGCGTAGCGCCATCTTCCAGGATCAGTGCCCCGCGCGAGCCGGCCAGGTAGGTTTCAAGCGTGCGAGAAAGAGCTTCGGCGGCGATCATAGCCCTCTATCGTGGCGCGGCGGCGGTGGGCGGGCAAGTCTACTTAAGGAGCTAGTACTGAAAGCCTCGGGAAAACCCGAACACCGTCTTTAATTTTTGTGGCCCTCAATTTTTGCGGCTGTCATTCCGAAGCGGAGCCAGGAATCCCCTTGCCCTCGACTCATCACCACTCTCGCCAGCTTTCTGGCGACCCGGCCTTCTGACCAAAAAGACGGAAATTTTCCATCCCTCGTCGGCACCCCAGGGATTGCTCACGTCGCTTCAGAACGGCAAATTTTCAAATAAAAGTACTTATTCAGCGTCTCCCAAGGTTACGAAAGTGCATCGCCCACCCGCGAACCGCATCCAGCAATCTGGAAGGCGAAACCACTGTGGGATAATGAAGTTGCGGCGTTGCTTCGCGGAACGTTGCCGCGGCATCTATATCTACATGAGCAATTTATCTATGGATCACAAACTGGATAACAAATTTTTCTTCACCTACTTTGGCATTCAGCAGCGCGATCTGGAGCGCTACCTTTCGGCGGCGTTGTCCGCTGGAGGCGACTATGCGGACCTCTATTTCGAGTACCAGACTTCGACTTCGCTCAGCATGGACGAGTCGTTGGTGAAATCGGCCTCGCAGGGAATTTCGGCTGGCTGCGGCGTGCGTGTGCTTTCCGGCGAACGCACCGGCTACGCCTACACCGACAACCTTTCGCCCGAGCGCATGATGCATGCCGCCAAAACCGCCGCGCTGATTGCTAGCGGTCCAGCCAAGGAAACCGTGGCGGCGTTCCAGGAAAAACCCGCGCGGAGCTTGTACCCCGTGGCGCTGCCGTCCGTAGACGCCGAGATTGCCTCGAAAGTAACACTTTTGGAACGCGCCGATGTGGCGGCACGAAGCTACGACCCGAGGATCAAGGAAGTACGCGTCAGCTACGGCGACGAACTGCGCCGGATTTTGATCGTCGGTTCCGACGGGACCTATGCCGAGGACTCGCAGCCCCTGGCACGATTCAACGTGGGCTGCATCGCCAAGACGGAAACCAACTCGGCGCGCGGCAGCTCCGGCGGCGGCGGGCGCGTGGCCATTGAGTTCTTCTCTGACCCAATTTCTTCTCCGGAACACTTTGCCAGCGAAGCCGCGCGCCAGGCGATTCTGCAACTCGACGCCCGCGAGGCTCCAGCTGGCGAAATGGAAGTCGTGCTTGGCCCCGGATGGCCCGGAGTGTTGCTGCATGAGGCCATCGGACACGGCCTCGAAGCCGACTTCAACCGTAAGAAGACTTCCGCCTTCGCCGGACTGCTGGGCAAACGCGTGGCCAGCGACAAATGCACGATTGTCGATAATGGAACAATGCCCTGGCGGCGCGGCTCTCTGAATTTTGACGACGAAGGCCACCCGACGCAGGAAACCGTCCTGATCGAAAATGGCATTCTCAAGAATTACATCAGCGACAAGCTCTCGTCGCGCCTGATGGGCATGCCCGACACCGGCAACGGTCGCCGCGAAAGCTACGAGCACATTCCCATGCCGCGCATGACCAACACCTACATGCTGGCGGGCCAGGACAATCCAGAGGACATTATTCGCTCCGTGAAACGCGGCATGTACGCCGTCAATTTCGGCGGCGGGCAGGTGGATATCACCAACGGGAAGTTCGTTTTCTCCGCCTCCGAAGCCTATTTAATTGAAGACGGCCACATTACCGCTCCCTTGCGCGGCGCTACCCTGATCGGCAACGGGCCGGACGTCCTGACGCGAGTTTCCATGGTTGGAAATGACCTGAAGCTCGACGAAGGCGTGGGCACTTGCGGCAAAGACGGCCAGTCCGTCCCAGTCGGCGTCGGCATTCCGACCATCAAAGTCGACCGCCTGACCGTGGGCGGCACCGCCAAGCGCGAAACCGGCGGATATATGCAGTAAAGAGTTTTTTCACCACGGAGACACAGAGACACGGAGAAATTCGAGCTGATGCGATTATTGATTTCTGCTGATTTGGAACGCCTTGATTCTAATTTTCCAAGCATTTCTCCGCGTCTCCGTCTCCCCGTGGTGAATTGAATTTATGCCTGAAACGCAAACCCTCCCAGAACTCACGACCGACCTCCGCGAACTCGCCACCGATGTAGTCCGCCGCGCCATGGCCACTGGCGCTACCGCCGCCGAAGCCGTCGTCCAGGAAGGCGACGAATTCTCCACCGTTGTTCGCCTGGGCGAAGTCGAAACGTTGAAAGAAGCTGGCTCCCGCGCGCTCGGCGTCCGCGTCTTTTTCGGCCAACGCACCGCCAGCACTTACACCAGCGACTTCACCCGCGACGGCATTGAGAAGCTCGTCAACTCCGCCCGCGACCTCGCACGAATCACATCCGAAGACTCCTTCGCTGGCCTGCCCGAAGCCGCGCTGCTCGGCCAACACCAAGGCGAACTCAATCTTTTTCACCCCGACGTCTATTCTCTTCCTGGAACCGAGCGCATCAACTACGCCCGCCGCGCGGAAAAGGCCTCGCTCGACTACGACCCGCGCATCAAAAATTCCGAGGGCGGCTCTTTTGACGCCTCCACCAGCCACCGCATTCTGGCCAACTCGCTGGGCTTTCTCGGCGAATACCGCCGGTCATTCTGCTCCCTGGTCTCCGTTCCAATTGTGCAATCCGACGACGGTGCCATGCAGCGCGACTACTGGTACCACATGTCCCGCAGCCTCAAGGATCTGGAATCGCCTGAGCATATCGGCAAAGTCGCCGCCCAGCGCGCCCTTCGCCGTCTCGGCGCGCGCAAGGTCAGGACCGCGCAGGTTCCCGTTGTCTTCGATCCTCTGGTCTCGCGTTCCATTCTCGACCACATCTTTGAAGGCGTCAACGGCGACTCCATCTATCGCGGCGCTTCTTTTCTCGCTGGCAAGCTGGGCGAAAAAGTCGCTGGCGATAACGTCACCGTCATCGATGACGGCACCATCGTCGGCGGCTTCGGCACCAGCCCCTTCGATGGCGAAGGCATTCCCACGCGCCGCACCGTTGTCATCGAAAACGGCGTTCTAAAATCATATCTGCTCAATTCCTACACCGCCCGCAAGCTCAAAATGCAAACCACCGCCAACGCCGCGCGCGGCCTGGCCGGAACGCCGGGTATCGGCCCCGGCAACTACTTCCTTCAAGCCGGAACCAAGTCTCCACAGGAAATCATCGCTGGCATTTCCGAAGGTCTCTACGTCACCGAATTCCTCGGCCACGGTGCCAACCTGGTTACCGGCGATTACTCGCGTGGCGCGGGCGGCATGTGGATTTCCGGCGGCCAACTCGCCTACCCCGTCGAGGAAATCACCGTCGGCGGCAACCTCAAAGACATGTTCTTCCACATCACCGAAATCGGCAGCGACCTCGAATTCCGTGGCTCCGTCGCCGCCCCCACCATCCGCATTGATGGCCTAACCGTGGGCGGAGAGTAGCAAATTGGAACATGAGCCTACTCGCCCCCAACGCCGCGCCTAACCAGTCCAGCCCAAAGTGGCGCATCTTGGCCATCGGTCTGGCACTCGTGGCCCTCGCCACCGGTGGCGGATTCTTCCTCATTCGCGGTGACCACGCTCCCACGCCCACCGCGCCCGATCCCTACGCCAGCCGCGTTCACATCAGTGACATCAAGATGAGCACCGCGGAAAACCTGGTCGGCGGCGGCGTCACTTACATTGAGGGTGCCATCACCAACGCCGGCGACAAAACGGTCACCGACGCCCGCGTTGAGGCCACGTTTCTCAGCCTGATGAACGATGTTGCGCAAAAGGAACAGTCCGGCCTCCGCATCATCAAGAACAACGGCGTCTACGATGACGCCGTCGATCTCGCCACCGCGCCCATCGCTCCCGGCCACTCGGCCCGCTTCCGCCTCGCCTACGAACACATCTCCGCGCAGTGGAACCAAAGCGCTCCGGAAATCAGAGTCCTCCGCGTTGCCACCAGGTAAGCTCGTTTGCCGTGGCCGCCCTCGTCCGCGAACGTCATGTTGAATGAATCTACACGCATGAACCTTCACCCGCTCGTTGGAGAAGACTTGGTTAAGTTCCTGATCGCATGTGCTTGTGATCGCACGGGCCTTGAAAGGGCACAGCTTCAGCGTGCCGCCAACTTTGGTTTGAGCCCTGATCGCACGCGCCTTGAAAGGGCACGGCTTCAGCCGTGCCGCCAACCCCGCATAAAATCAGGGGCTTCAGCCTCTGAGGGTCGTTCTTGAGTCGTGCCTTGAGGTTTCGCCAAGGACTTAATCAGACCCACTCCTAGTAGAATCCCAACATGCAACCAACAAAAAAAATTCGCCTAACCGAGAAGGTCAAAGCCGCCGGTTGAGCGTCCAAGCTGAGTCCGGCGGTGCTGGACACGGTGCTTGGGAAATTAGCCCGGCAACATGACCCCAACGTCCTAGTCGGCTTCGACCACGCCGACGACGCCGGAGTGTACCTGCTCGGTCCCGACTCAGCACTCGTTCAAACCGTTGATTTTTTCACCCCCATCGTCGACGACCCCTACACTTTCGGCCAAATCGCCGCCACCAACGCCTTAAGCGACGTTTACGCCATGGGCGGCAGGCCCATCACAGCGTTGGCGTTGGTGTGTTTTCCAGACAAGGAAGACACTGCGATTTTGGAACAAATTCTCGCCGGCGGCCTCTCGAAGATGGTCGAAGCCAACTGCACCATCATCGGCGGCCACAGTATTCGCGACGAGGAAATCAAATTCGGCTATTCGGTCACAGGCCTGGTGAATCCCAAGCAGATACTTGCCAACCAAGGCGCACAACCCGGAGATCGCCTGCTCTTCACCAAGTCTCTGGGCACGGGCGTAATTTCCACCGCCATAAAAATGGGCACAGCGAAACCAGAGTGGATCGCCGCCGCCGTAAAGTCGATGACCACCCTGAACAAAACCGCCGCGGAAATCATCACCGGTTCTGCGTGGGGACGGCTGCCCTCGGCCGTCCGACCCTCGTCCGTCCACGCCCTAACCGACGTAACCGGCTTCGGCCTAATCGGCCACGCTCGCGAAATGGCCGTCGCCTCAAAAGTGAGCCTGCGCCTCCACGCCAGTGCAATTCCGATTATGGAAGGCGCACTCGAATCCATCCGCGCCGGAAATATCCCCGGAGGCCTCAAAGCCAATCGCGACTTCGCCGAATGCCTCGTCGAATACCAACCCGGCGTCGAAGAAGAAATCAGAACACTACTCTTCGACCCACAAACCGCCGGAGGCCTACTCATCTCCGTAGCGGCCAACGACGCCGCCAAACTGCAAGCCGCCCTGGTCGCCACAGGCGTTCCCGCCGTAGAAATCGGCGAAGTCCTGCCCGAACGCAAACTCACAATCTCAATCACCCAGTAGCCGAGCCCCGCCACACCCACGCAGGGCAGGCGCCCTCGCCTGCCCACCACGGTGTTCCACTACCGTACCACGTGAATCCGATTTCCCAATTGCAACTTTCTGGCGGAAATTCCCGGCAACCAATATGTGAAAGCTAAGGAAACTCGAGGGTGCCCCGTCCTTGTCCGCGTTCTTTGCGGACAGAGCCTGCCTCTGAGCGAAGTCGAAGGGGCGGGGATTTCCCCAAACACTACCCGGTTAAGGGTGGCACGCAAAAAAGGGCGGCCCATTAAGGCCGCCCTCACAAATTCCAATTTCACAAAACCTAAGCCGTAGCCGGCCTCTCTCCCTTGGCGGGAGCCGTGCGTCCGTGATCTGGCTTAATTACCTGCTGCATCACGTCGTCCTTGGCTGGAATCGGCAACGGTGGCAGTGACTTGCCTTCCAGCAGCAAGGCAATATCCACCGAATCCAGCACTTCGCGCTCAATCAAAGCCAGCGCAATTCGTTCCAGCGTTTCTGGATTCTCCGAAAGCACAACCTTGGCTTTTTCGTAGCCCTCGGTCACCAGCTTCCTCACTTCTTCGTCAATGCGGACCGCCGTAGCCTCGCTGTAGTCACGATGCTGCGCAATCTCGCGGCCCAGAAAGATCTGCTCTTCCTTTTTGCCAAACGTCAGTGGACCCAGCGCACTCATGCCCCATTCGCAAACCATCTTGCGTGCCAGCTCCGTCGATCGTTCCAAATCGTTGCTAGCCCCAGCGCTCATCTGCTTTAGGAATATTTCTTCCGCCAGACGCCCACCCATCAAAATGGCAATCCGCGTTTCCAGATATTCCTTGTGATAGTTATGGCGGTCGTCCGTGGGCAATTGCATGGTCAAACCCAGCGCCATTCCGCGCGGAATAATCGTCACCTTGTGCAGAGGATCGGCATGCGGCATTTTTGCCGCCACCAGCGCGTGCCCAGCTTCGTGGTATGCCGTGTTCTTCTTTTCCTCGTCGGTCAGGATCATCGACTTGCGCTCGACGCCCATCATGACTTTGTCTTTGGCAACTTCAAAGTCAAATTGCAGAACCGACTTGCGATTGTGTCGCGCCGCCATCAAGGCCGCTTCATTCACCAGGTTCGCCAGGTCCGCCCCGGAAAAACCGGGTGTCCCGCGTGCCAGCACATTCAGCTGCACATCGTCAGCCAGCGGAATCTTGCGCGTATGCACGGCAAGAATCTCTTCGCGGCCGCGAACGTCCGGCAGACCCACCACCACGCGCCGGTCAAAACGCCCCGGCCGCAGCAATGCCGGATCCAGAACGTCGGGACGATTCGTCGCCGCCATCAGGATCACCCCTTCGTTCGACTCAAACCCGTCCATTTCGACCAGCAATTGATTCAACGTCTGTTCACGCTCGTCATGCCCACCGCCCAACCCAGCTCCACGGTGACGACCAACAGCATCAATTTCGTCAATGAAAATAATGCAGGGAGCATTCTTCTTGCCCTGCTCAAACAAGTCGCGCACGCGGCTCGCGCCAACGCCCACAAACATCTCCACAAAGTCCGAACCAGAAATAGAGAAGAACGGAACGTTGGCTTCGCCAGCAACCGCGCGCGCCAGCAAAGTCTTGCCCGTTCCCGGATGTCCCACCAGCAGCACGCCCTTCGGAATGCGTCCGCCCAACTTCTGGAACTTCTGCGCCTCGCGCAAAAATTCAATAATTTCTTTCAGTTCTTCCTTCGCTTCATCCACGCCAGCCACGTCTTTGAACGTGATCTTCTTCTGCTGCATGGAGAGCAGGCGCGCCCGGCTCTTGCCGAACGACATCGCCTTATTCCCGCCCATCTGCATCTGGCGGATCATGAAGAACCAAAACGCCGCCAGCAGCACAAATGGCCCCAGCGTCGTCAGCCAGGTAGACCATGTTCCCGCCGCTTGGTCTTTCACCGTTACGCTTACACCCTTCTCGTGTAAGGGCTTGTACATGTCGGTGTACTTGTCCGGAGCGGTGGTGTGGAACACCGTCTTGTCGGTGAGCTTGCCGCGGACTTCCTGCCCGTTGACCGTAACCTCGGCAATTTTGCCCTGGTCCACATCCGCCATAAACGCGGAGAAGCTCAACTCCTGGTCGCGTTGCCCCTGGCTGCCCTTGATAAACAGCATCCACAAAAGTGCAACCGAACCCAGCACTGCTACCCAAAACACCGTGTTCTTGGCTGTCGAATTCACTCACCACTCCTAAGAGAACAACCGCCTCAAGGGCGGAAGTCTATAAACGGATCCCACACGACGCTCTAAACTTGCTTGCTGCCAACCAACTCAAATTCACGACTCAATTTGCGCGTACTAATTTGCGCGAACCAGTTTGTTAGATGCCGCTGGGCACACTTTCGATCCCTTGCCACTTCCCGCGGCCATCAAGCTGGTGCACCAATTGTACTCGCTCTCGCCGCGAATTTCCGCCGCCGAAGTCCGTGACTTAAGTCACGCCAGCCCGAGCACTTACCGCCGCTATTCCTGCCAGGCCCCAACATACGGCAAGTTGCGAAACTGCTGCTCCGCGGACGCCATGCCGTAGCCCACAAAAAAATGTTCATCCACCAAATATCCGAAATAGTCCGGCTGCAAGGCCACCCGCCGCGCCGCCTGCCGGTCGAGCAAGGTCGCCAGCTTCACCGACGCCACGCCACGCCCCCGCAAGTTGCTCATCAAAAATTCCGCCGTCACTCCGGAATGCAGAACTCCCTCAATCAAAAGCACATGCTGTCCATGCAACTCGAGCTCATGGCTGAAGAAGATTTCCTCCAGCGCCGTTTCCCCGCTCACTCGCTTGGCATAGTGCGGTTTAATAAACTGGCAAACCGTCGGCACCTCCAGGCTGCGAATCAGGTCAGCCATAAAAACAAACCCGTTCTCCATGATGCCCAGCACGTGCAGATTTTTCCCGCTGAGCGCGGCTTGGTAGTCGTCCGAAATCTGCCGAGCCATTTCCTTCACGCGCTTTTGAATCTGTTCCGCCGAAATGACCGGTCGCACACTCCCGGAACCTGCCGCGTTCGCCATCAGCACTCCCACCCCTCACATTCCACTGGACTTAGCTACCCGACCAACTCCTGAAGCCAAATCGCTTCCCGGTCGTCAGCCCCGGGCCGCAATCGCGCCGGTGCCGCAAACCCTTGCATCCAAACCACTTCCTCTTCAGCTGCAGCACCCTCCGCCACCATCACCGGCCACGTCGCCCGCAATTCCCCAGCAATCTTTTTCACCTGAAACAGTTCCTTCAGCTTCTTGGGAGCCTTGGTATGCGCTGGCCAGTAACGGTCTCCAAACCGCCAAGTCCTCACCACTAACTCGCTTGGCAGCGCTTGCGGCGCATACAAATGTTCGGGATTATAACCCGCCGGAGCCTCCGCCAGCAGGATTCTGCTGGCCCGGAATCGCCGACCCGTCCCAGGGTCGCAAACCTCCCCCGGCACAGGCAGTCGAAGCGTGCCTGTAATAGCCTCTGGAAGGCCCCTGGCAGCCCCGCTGTGCGCCTCTGGAGGCACGAACCTCGCAAGACCTCCTTCCCGCCGAAATGCCCACCCAGAGGGCAAATTAGCGCTTCTGGTGGCCTCGGCGACGACCTCAAGAATCGCCTCGACGTGAGCAAATTCGAGCGCCAACCCCTCCGGCGCGGCCAAGCGAACCACGCGACGACGCAAAGCCAGCGGAAGCGCCTGTAACTCATTCATTTGCAATGGTTTCGTCCCCAAGCAGCGGCGGCTTTCCCTGTCCAGATAGTCTTCTTCGGCCTGCGCAATGTCGGCAAAGTCGGCGAGATGCTCGCGAATTTCTTCGTTGAATTCCCTCTCGAGCAATGGAATCAATAACTTACGGACTCGATTGCGCGTCGGATACAGGTCCTGATTGCTGGAGTCCTCTCGCCATGGCTGGCTCAAGCCCGCCAAGTAGCTCTCGATCTCCCGGCGTCGGATGTGCAGAAACGGCCGAATAATACTGCCGCGAGAGGTCTGCCCCGATTTGTGGCCTGACGGCCCAGCCAATTCCGGATGAATCCCGCCCAAACCGCGTGTCCCGGTTCCCCGAATCAAGCGCATCAACACGGTTTCGGCTTGGTCGTCCAAAGTGTGGGCGGTGGCGACCTTGTCCAGGTGCCCCGCCTCGATCAGCGACCAAAAGAACTCATACCGAGCTTCCCGGGCGGCGGTTTCGATGCTGAGGGAGTTTTCGTGAGCCCGTCGGGCAACGTCACCCCGAAAGTCCTGAAATGGCAAACTATTCTGGCTCGCTAAACTATTTACGAAGGCGTGATCGGCCTCGGATTCGTCACCCCGCAAGGTGTGGTTAAAATGCAACACCGACAGGACGATCCCCAGCTCGCCACGCAGCTCGAGCAGGACGCGCAGCAGAGCTACGGAGTCCGCGCCACCGGAAACAGCTAGACCGAGACGAGTACCGGGCTTCAGTCGGTAGCGGCGCAAGCTCGCCAACACGCTCGCTGCGAATCCGCTGGGAGAAGAAGCGCCATTCATCGGACTATCCTACATCCGCCATATATCCGCGCGAAGTGCCTCCGGATTCTGAGGATCAATGGGACTACCTTCGCCGGGATGCCATTCATCTGGCGTCCGCGGCGCAGGCGGGAACGGATCTGTTTCTGACCAACGATCAGCGGCTTCTGGAGAAGTTTGTTCCGGGAATTCAGTTCATCGCGCCGCTGGATACGTCGCTGTTTTGAGATTGCCCTTGCTGCTGCCGAGCCATGCTCGGCTGGACGGCCGGGGGGGGCCCCACGTGTTTCCTGACTAGCCTAGATTTACGGATTTCGTTGAGATTAGATTCTTGATCTTTTCCACGAAGTCTGGGAGCGGTAAGTCTTCCGTCTTTTCTTTACCCCTCGTGCGGACGTTGACTTTGCCTGCTTCGGCTTCCTTGTCGCCCATGACAAGCAGGAATGGGACTTTCTGCATGGCGTGTTCGCGGATTTTGGCGTTCATTTTTTCGTTGCGGCCGTCGACTTCCACGCGGACGCCGATGGCTTTGAGCCGGTCGGCTACTTTGCTGGCGTACTCCAGATGGCGTTCGCTGATTGGAATCAGCGCCACCTGAACCGGAGAGAGCCATACGGGGAATGCTCCGGCGTAGTGTTCGATCAGCACGCCGAAGAAACGCTCGATGGAGCCATACAGGGCGCGATGCACCATCAACGGTTGGTGGCGCTGGCCGTCTTCGCCAACGTATTCGAGATCGAAGCGCTGCGGCAGGCTGAAATCGAATTGCACGGTCGATAGCTGCCAAAGGCGGCCGATGGCATCGACCAGCTTGACGTCGATCTTGGGACCGTAAAACGCCGCCTCGCCGGGAATCGTCTTATATTCGATGTTCTTGCGCTGGAGCGCGCTCTCCAGCGACTTGTTTGCCAAGGCCCACTGCTCGTCGGTGCCGAGAAAGTTCTTGCGGTCGTCTGGGTTCCAGGTGGAAAGCTCGACCTGAAACTTGTCGAAGCCGAAGGTGTTGAGCGCGGCCAGGGCGAAGTCGATGCAGCCCACGATCTCGTCTTCGATCTGCGCCGGGGTGCAGAAAATGTGAGCATCGTCCTGGGTAAAGCCGCGCACGCGCAGCAGGCCGTGCATCACGCCGGAACGCTCGTAGCGGTAGACGGTACCCAGCTCTCCGAGGCGCACGGGGAGGTCGCGGTAGGACCGCAGGGTGTCTTTGTAGATCAGAATATGGAACGGACAGTTCATTGGCTTCAGGCGGTATTCCGCGTCGTCCAGCTCCATGACGTCAAACATGTTTTCCGCGTAGTAGCCTTCGTGGCCACTGGTTTGCCATAGCTGGCGGCGGGCCACGTGCGGGGTGTTGACCAGCGAATAGCCGCGGTTGAGATATTCCTCGCGCATCCAGTCTTCCATCAGCTTGCGCATCAGGCCGCCCTTGGGATGCCAGAAGATCAGGCAGGGGCCGGCAAGTTCTTGAATCGAGAACAAATCGAGTTGCTTGCCGATGACGCGGTGGTCGCGCTTTTTAGCTTCTTCAATGTGCAGGAGATAGGCGTCCATCTCCTTCTTGGAATAGAACGAAGTCCCGTAGATGCGCTGGAGCTGCTGGTTCTTCTCATCCCCGAGCCAGTACGCGCCGGAAAGGTTGGTCAGCTTGAAAGCCTTGATGCGCCCGGTGGAAGGGATGTGCGGGCCGCGGCAGAAGTCGGTGAATTTGCCGGTTTTGTAAATCGAAATCTTTTCCTCGGGCTTGGTGAATTGCTCGATGAAGTGGCACTTCATGAAGTCGCCTTCGGTCTTAAACTTTTCCAGGCCTTCCGCTCGGGGCAGAAATTCGCGGGCGTAAGGCAGATCCTGCTGGACGAGTTCCTGCATCTTCTTCTCGATTTGGAGCAGGTCGTCGGGAGAAAAGGGCGTAGGGCGATAGAAGTCATAGAAAAAACCTTCTTCGGTCGCCGGGCCGTGGCCGAGCTTGGTCTCGGGAAAAAGTTCGAGCACCGCCGCTGCCATCAAATGCGCGGAAGAGTGGCGGAAGACCTGGAGCGACTCGGGGTCTTTTTCGGTCAGAATACGCAGGTCTGTGTCGCTTTCCAGCGGGCGGGTTAGGTCGATGAGGTCAGGGCCGGCTTTGGCGACCAGCGCGGCATCGGCCAAGCGCGGGCTGATGGATTTCGCTACGTCGAGCGCGGTGGTGCCCTTGGGGAATTCCTTGTCGCTGCCGTCGGGCAGTTTGATGTGGATGTTGTCAGGCATATTTTATTGGGTCTTTTTGAGTTTAGCGGAGGGGTTGAAGGGGGTCAAACATTAGACTCGGGCTTGGCGTGGGGACGGCACCCTTAAATGGGTGAAAACTCTGTCCGCCAGAGCTGAGCTTCGCTTCGCTCGGCGTGGACGGCCGAGGGCGGCCGTCCGCACGTGTTCTATTTCGAAACATCGCCGCGCATATGTTGGACTTTGGCTTGGACGCGCGCGGCCAGCTGATCCATGGTGCGGAGCGTATAGCCGGAGGTGGGGATGGGCTCGCCCACGCGCATTTCGAGAGGTCGGCTTTTGATGTTGAAGGTGTTCATCGGCAGAAGCTCGTACATGCCGACCAGCGCGACCGGGATGACATCGACGCCGCCTTTGATGGCCAGGAAAAAGGCGCCAGGCATGAAGGGGAGGAGGTTCCCGTCGGGCGTGCGCCCGCCTTCGGGGAAGATCACGAGCGGCATTCCAGATTTCAAAGTCTTGAGGCCCGAGCGGATGGTGCTGATGGACGCGGCGGGATTCTGCTGGTCGATGCAGATTTGCCCCGAGCGCTTGAGGTGCCAGCCCACGAACGGATAGCTGAGTAGTTCTTTCTTGAAGATGATACGGAACTGGAATGGCAGGGAAGTGTAGAGCACCGGGATATCCAGCGCCGAGGAGTGATTCACCGCGTAAACGAACGGCTTTGTCGTATCGATCTTGTCCAGCCCCGTGATGGTGACCGGGGAGAAGATCGTCTTCATGATCAGCCAGGACCAGAGCTTGGCGAAGTTGTGCTGGATGCGGCCGCTGCGGTCGAAGAGCGAGCAGGTTAACGAAATGACACCGAGGATGAGCGTGAAGCTCCAGATGAGCGGGTCGTAGATAAGGTAGGAGCGCAGGCGGCTGAGCAGGGTGCCGGGGGACGGGACGGGAGCCGCCGAGGTTTCCGTTCGAGCTGTGACGTTAGCTTCCGGCAAAGTTTTCCCGCACATCCAGCGCCTAAAGGCGCCGTTTTTGAACATCGTTTACGGTACGCCTGAAGGCATACCCTGATACGAAGCTTGGCATCCCTGCGTCTGACGGCGCGGCCAGTCAAGGCTTCGCCAGTTCAAGTGTGGTCAATTCATTAAATACTCAGGCCCAGTTCGCTCATGGCCTCTCCAACAATGTAAATTGAGCCCGTGACAACCACCAAACCGCTGGTTCCGGCGACTTCGCGGGAGCGGCGGAGGGCGAAGGGCACATCGGGTACGGATTCCATCTCCACGGCGACGCGTGCGGCGGCAGCGCGGATCTCGTCGGGCGAGGCGGAGCGCGGGTTTTCGGCGGTTGTGGCGATGACGCGGTCGGCCAGCGGGAACAAGATTTCCGCCATTTCCGAGATGGCTTTGTCGCGCATGGCACCGAAAACGAACGTGAGCGGACGTCCGTCATAAAGTTCTGAAAGAGCCGCGCGCAGCGCCCAGGCTCCGGCGGGATTGTGGGCCACGTCGAGGAGGAATTCGGTTCCATTTACGACTGCGCGCTGCAAGCGGCCGGGCCAGCGAGTTTCGCGGATTCCCTGCTCGATGTTTTGTGCCGTGATCGTGAAACCCTGCTTCGTCAGTTCTTCGGCGGTTGCGATAGCCAGCGCGACGTTGCGGAGCTGGTGGCGGCCGAGCAGCGGCGTGTGCACGAGGATGTCTGTTCCGAACACTTGCAGCTGATATTCCTGGCCGATGCGTTCTTCCTCAATGCCTTCTTGGCCGCCCACGCGATAGCGCTTGAGCGGCGTTCGCAACAGCGCCGCGCCCGGGGAAATCGGCGGGACATATTGTGTGGCGTTGACGCCGCGCGCGTCGCGCTCGACCATCGCGTTGCCGAGGGCGTCGTTGGCTTCGGCCATTTGCGGCAGGGTTACGGCGACGCCTCCGGGGCGAATGATTCCGGCCTTTTCGCGGGCGATTTCCGTGATGGTGTTGCCGAGATATTGCTGGTGGTCGAGCGCGATATCGGCAATGACGCTGACGAGGGGCTCGACGACGTTGGTGGCGTCAAGGCGTCCGCCCATGCCGACTTCGAGGACGGCGATGTCGACTTCCACTTTCGCGAAATGCTGGAAGGCGATGGCCGTGATCATTTCGAAGAAGCTGGGGTGCCAGGGAAGTTCTTTTTTGGCAACAAGCTCCTGAGCGGCGCGGGCGGTGCTGTCGTGGAGGCGGGCGAAGTCGTCATCGGCCATGGCGCTTCCGTTCACGCGGACGCGTTCGTTGATGCGGATCAAATGCGGAGAAGTGTAAAGGCCGGTTCGGTATCCGGCGGCTTGCAGGATGGAGGCGAGCGTAGCGGCGGTCGAGCCTTTGCCGTTGGTGCCGGCGATTAAGACGGCGGGGAATTTTGTTTCCGGGCTGCCCAGTTCGCGGAGGAGTCTGCGCATGTGCTCGAGATCGAATTTATGGGACGGCTGGTTGGCTAGTTCGTGCCCGAGCGCGTACATGCGGGTGACGGCGGCGGCGTAGGCGCTCAAATGGGATGTTTCCGGCATGGTTTCAAGGTTAGCAGCTTCACCCGGCAGGCGAGGGCGCCTATCGCTATGCGATCTTCCGAGGGTGCCCGGACTGATCCGAAAAATATCATTTTTCGGGCTTGGGAGGCACCATACTAAAAGTATGGTTGAAAAAATGCTCCGGATCAGGCCGCTTTTGTCATGAAATCGAACGCGCGCGCGATGTAGGCTTTCATCTCTTTGCGGGGAACGACGGCGTCCAGCATGCCGTGCTCGAGCAAAAATTCCGCCCGCTGGAAACCGGCAGGAAGTTTTTGGCGAATCGTTTGCTCAATCACGCGCGGTCCGGCGAAGCCGATCAGAGCGCCGGGTTCGGCGATGTTTAAGTCTCCGAGCATGGCGAAGGAAGCTGTGACACCGCCGGTGGTTGGATCGGTGAGCACGGAAACATAAGGAACTTTGGCCTCGTCCATGCGGGCGAGGGCGGCAGAAATTTTGGCGAGCTGCATCAGGCTGATGGCACCTTCCATCATGCGCGCGCCACCGGAAGCGGAGACGATAATGAGCGGCGTACGCGTGTCGGTTGCGCGTTCGACGGCGCGGGTAATCATTTCTCCAACGACCGCGCCCATGCTGCCGCCAATGAACGAATATTCCATGGCGCTGACGATGATGGGGCGACCATTGAGTTTGCCGCGGGCGTTGATGACGGCGTCGTTCAGGCCGGTATCGCGGCGGGCAGCGGTGATGCGCGAGGAATAGGCCTTTAGGTCGACGAATTTTAGCGGATCGATGGAGATGAGATTGTCGTCGTCGGTCTCGTACGCGCTGTCGTCCAGCAGATAGTTCAGTCGGGTTCGGGCGTCGATGCGGAAGTGCTTTTCGCATTTCGGGCAGCAGTTGAAGTTTTCTTCGAGGTCCTTCTTCCAGATAATCTGGCGGCAGTCTTCACACTTGACCCACAGGCCTTCGGTGCGAATCTTCTTTTCGCCGGAGCTGTCGAGTTCGCTGGATTCGCGCTTGAACCAAGTCATTTAGTATTCGATCCCCTTCTGCGCCAGCACACCTTTTTCGTAGGCGTGCTTGACCTGGCGCATCTCGGTGACGGTATCGGCAATTTCCACGATGCTGGCATGGGCGTTGCGGCCGGTCAGGATGACGTGGACCATATCCGGCTTCTTTCCTAACGCGACGGCGACTTTGGCCGGGTCAAGCATGCCGTAGCTGATGGCGTAATTGATTTCGTCCAAAATCACCAGATCCCATTGCCCGGACTGGATGGCCTGCTCAGCTTCGGTCCAGGCTGCTTCGACCATGCGAACGTCTTCGGGATCGGGCTTTTCGGTGCCGACTTTGACGAAGCCGCGGCCCATTTGCTTCATGACGAAATTGCCGCCAAAAGCCTGCACGGCATCGAGTTCGCCGTAGTGCCAGGAACCCTTGAGGAACTGAAGCATGAGGACCTTCATGCCCTGGCCGACGGCACGCAGGCCGGTGCCCATGGCGGCGGTGGTTTTGCCTTTGCCAGGCCCGGTATTCACGATAATCAAGCCGCGGCGCACGTCAGACATGGCAAGACCTTATTGTAAACGCAAAGCGAATGTAGGGACGGCCGAAGACGGCGGTCCCTACATCAATCGCTAATTTTTTTGGGAAATTGCGGGCTTAGTGGATGTCGTTGGCGGTGGCGCCGGAGAATCCATCCTGTGGGCGGACGGTGCCGAACTCGTCGCTCAGCAGCGGGGCGGCAATCTTCAGTGCGGCAATTTCGCGTTTGAGGCGTTCAATATCGGACTGCTTGGCGCGAATCAAGTCATCAATTCTGGACATAGCTCAATCTCCTAATGAAGAGCATTCTGTAGCGACCAGAGTAAACCAATCCGGTCAAAACCGCATGGCACGAAGGTTCCTTAGAATTTTACCTAGTGCCCGGAATGATAGGGATGGCCTTGCAGGATGGTGAAAGCGCGGTAAAGCTGCTCCAGGACGACGACGCGGGCTAGTTCGTGAGGGAGCGTCATTTTGCCGAGAGAAAGGCGCGTAGCGGCGGCTTTGCGGGCTGCGGCGCTAAAGCCGTCAGCTCCGCCGATGGCGAAGATGACGGGCACGGCGCGGGTCATTTGCTCTTCGACGAATGCGGCTAGTCCTTCGGAACTCAGCTGCTGGCCGCCGGGATCGAGCAGGATGAGCGTGTGGCGCTGCTTGCTGTGGCTTTTCCCGGAAGTGAGGTTCAGCAGGGCGGCTTCATCTTTTAATTCCACGCCTTCGACTTCGGTGTAGCGCGAAATGCGCTTCAGGTATTCGGCGGTCAGCGATTGGAGGGCTGGCTCTTTGGTGCGGCCGATCCATGCGATTTTCAGTTTCATGGCTTCTAGAATCAACCCATACTTCGGGCTGGAAGGGAACGCAAAAGCTTGTCAGCCATAAAATTCCCGCCCTGTCGCAGAAACGCGACAAGGACAGGGCACCCCGCCAGATCGCTCGGACGTTGCTACTTTTTGCGAGGAGATTTTCGCGCTGGTTTGGACGCGGCTTTTTTGCTGGGTTTGCTGGGCACGGGCTTTGTCGGCTTGGCTGCCGGTTTTTTGGCTGCGGGTTTGTTCGCTGCGGATTTCTTGGGGGCTTTTTTCAAGTCCGCCGGGGCGAGGCGCTTGGCCGTCTTCCACAAACGCTCGAGGTCGTAATACTGGCGGGCTTTCTCGGAAAAAATATGCACGACGAAATCGACGTAGTCGAGCAAGACCCATTCGGCCTGGGAATATCCCTCCTTGTGGCTGACGCGCTGGCCGCTTTTTTCCAGGCGCTCTTCCACTTCATCGGCGATGGCTTGCACCTGCCGCGTGTTGATGCCGCTACAGATCAAGAAATAATCCGTGAAAGCGTTCGATTCTTTTTCCATTTCCAGAATCGTGACGCTTTCAGCTTTTTTGTCCTGGCACGCCGCCATGGCTTCGGCGATTTGCTTCTTGAGTTCTTTGTTCTTTTTCATGAATGCTGTCTTCACCTGGAAGTTAAAAATGCTTTTCTATTGTAGCGGCAAGGGCGGATTTGCGCCCTGCACCCATAGAGCTTGTCATCCCGACCAGCGGGAGGGATCTGCATTTTCTTTGGGTCAAGGCATTCCGAATGCGACTGCAGATCCCTCCCGTTGGTCGGGATGACAAATCTTGAGTTTAAATTGGGAGGCAAAATTAAGCTTCTAGGAGCGATATAGGCCTTGCTTTTTGATGTAGTCGGCGACTGCGGGATCGAGCATTTTGCCCAAGGGCTTTCCGGCTTTTGCGGCTGCTCGGACGGCGGTGGCGGAAATTGCGTGGTGCAGGCCCTCGAGCAAATGCACCGTTACGCCGGGAAGCAGCAGGTCGCCTTTGGCGGGATGCTGCTTGAAAGGCTCCGTGGCGGCGGTTTTGGGACGCAGGCTTTCGGGCAGGGCATTGGCTACATCGGCGAGAGAATGACCGGGGCGGCTAGCTACGATGAAAGCGCAGTTGCGGAATAGCTCAAGCGGCTCGTGCCAGGTTTGAATCTGGAGAAAGGCGTCGATGCCGATCAGGAAGAACAGGCGATCAGAATTTTTGAAGCCAGCCTTCAGCTTGCGCACAGTGTCGATCGAGTAGCTGGGACTTATCGCCTTCTTCGCTTCCGGACCCTGGGCTTCCTCCGGTGCTTCCAACATTGACGGAATCCAATTCTTGTTCCCAGCGGTGGCCAGGGAAAGCATCGTGAAACGATGTAAATACGGCGTGAGCGGCTGCTTCTGCTTGTGCGGTGGCACATGGGCCGGGACGAAATGGATCTGCTTGAGACCGAAGCGCTCCTCCGCCGCTTCGGCCAGCGCCGTATGGCCGCGATGAATGGGGTCGAAGGTTCCGCCAAACAAGCCAATGTTCATAAGAGTTTACTTAGTTTCGAGTCTGGTGCCACCTTAGCGCAAGTCGCGGGGTTTTTTGCCGTGCGAGTCCGCAACGCTCTGCTAGACTCGCGCATACGCGCCTCGTCTTCAGGCCGCTCCCTGGAAATTCAACTCCACGTTGAACCGGTCGGGTTGCCTCAGGAGCCTTTCCATGAACTTCCCACAGGGGCGTAGTGCGCCTACGGCTAAGGGCCATCCTGCCAGCTTCCATTCACGCTTTGCGTTGTGTCCTGCCGTAACTGGTGCAACGGATGTGGTGCGAATAGAGTCGGAATACGACATATGCGAGTAAGCCTCCCCCGCTTGCGAACTCGACTGGTACCGCCCTCCAGTGCTCCGGCATTGCGCTATTTTGTGGCGGTGCTCAGCACGACTTTGGCGCTGATTCCGGCGCTGCTTCTTTCCGACGTCTTCGAAAGCCGTCTCGTCGTCTTTGCCGTAGCCGTGATGGTAAGCGCCTGGTATGGCGGGTGGAAACCTGGCCTGGTGGCCACGGCGTTTGCGGTTTTGGTGAGCGCCTGGTTTTCGCTCACGGGCATCCATTCCCCGAGCGAATACCGGCGGCTGGTCATTCATCTCACGCTGTTTGTCTTTGTGGCGCTGCTCATTTGTTCTTTTAACGCAGCTCTGCGGTCAGCACAGGATGGGATGCGGCGCTCGGAAATTAACTTCCGATCCCTGGTGACGAACGCGCCTTATGGCATCTGCCGCATTGCACTGGATGGGACTTTGCTGGATATCAATCCGGCGTTTGGAGCGATGCTGGCGTACGGCCCCAATGAATTGCTGGGCCGGAATATGGGCGCTCTCTATTCCGATTCTCGGCAGTGGTCACAAATTTCCAGCCATCTGCTGTCGGTGCGGGAGTTCCGCGGACTGGATGCGGACTGGATGCGGAAAGATGGCTCGACGACCGCCGTGCGCCTGTCTGGGCGCGCTTTGGAAGAAGAACGTGAGACGACGTTCGAACTTTTCGCCGAGGACGTGAACGAGCGCCGCGCGCTGGAGCACCAACTACGCCAGGCGCAGAAGATGGAAGCGATTGGACGGCTGGCCGGCGGCATTGCGCACGACTTCAATAATCTGCTGATGGTGATTTCCGGCTACTCGGAATTCCTGATGGAGCGCGCGGGGACCAACGAACTCCTGCTGGGTCCGGCGCGGGAAATTGGCTCGGCGGCGGAACGCGCGACTTCGCTGACGCGGCAACTGCTGGCCTTTAGCCGCAAGCAGATGCTGGCTCCGCGCGTGCTCGACCTGAACGCACTGGTGACGGAAAACCTGAAGATGCTGAACCGGCTGATTGGCGAAGACGTGGAACTGGTGATGATTCCAAGCGCGCAGTTCGCCACCATCAAAGCGGATTCTGGACAGATTGAGCAGGTGATTCTGAACCTGGCGGTGAACGCGCGCGATGCCATGCCGCGCGGCGGCCGCATGACCATTGAGACGGCCAACGTAACGCTGGATCAAGGCTATGCGCGCTTCCATCCGCCGGTAAAGCCAGGCGAGTACGTGCTGCTGGCGCTCAGTGACACAGGCCACGGCATGGATGCGGAAACGCAAACTCACATTTTTGAGCCGTTTTTTACCACGAAAGGCACGCGCGGAACCGGGCTGGGACTTTCCACCGTCTACGGCATTGTGAAGCAGAGTGGTGGCTACATCTACGTGTTTAGCGAGCCGGAGGGTGGAACCACGTTTAAGATCTACCTGCCCTGCGCCAACGAAGCGAGCGAGGCCACCCCAGTGAAGTCCCGTCGCGCCAACCTTCAGCCGCAGGCCGTGGGCACGGTTCTGCTGGTGGAAGATGAAGCGAATCTGCGACGACTTTCGCTGGAGTCGCTCCAGCGGCAGGGGTATACCGTTCTGGAAGCGGAAGATGGCGCGGCGGCGCTGCAACTGGCCACGCAACACAAGGGTGTGATTCACCTGTTGCTGACCGACGTGGTGATGCCCGGAATGAACGGGCGGGAACTGGCGCGGCGCATTGCTCTATTGCGCCCAGATACGAAAATTCTATTTATGTCCGGCTACACGGAGAACGTAATCGACCGCAACGGGACGATCGACCCAGGGGTCGAGCTGTTGCAAAAACCGTTTTCCATGTCGGAATTGGCCTCCAAAGTCCGCGAGGTGCTGGGTGTTACACCCGGCACGCTTGAAACCACAACCCAGCCATCGCCCATCGTCGAAATTCGACCTGAAACTCAAATCAAGGAGAAACCTATGCCCTCCCGAGCTCAACGATTCCGACTCAACTTGCCGCTGCGTTACCGTATTGCCGGCCAGCCCGCCTGGCGGAAAGGGACAACCCGGGATATTTCGCGTTCCGGATTGCTCTTTGACGGCGAAGAAGCGCTGAAGCCGAACGACCGCGTGGAAATTAACCTTGTTCTCCCGGTGGAAATCGGGGGACTGTCAGCGACTGAAGTCTTTTGCAAGGGCGAGGTGGTGCGGGCTTTAAACCAACCTGGAACCGCGGAAACCCCCGCGTTGGCGGCGAAGATTTTGCAGTATCACTTTCACCATGGGTCGAACGGCGCTGAAGCGTAGGGACGATGGGGGCGCGGGCGTCCTCGCCCGCGCTGGTTTTGGCACGAGTGTGACGGACGGAACTCGGCTTGCGAGGACGCAGCCCAGATTTGTGTGCCCCCGCCCTCTGCGACGCACCAACCCACGCCCGGTTGTGAGTGTAATCGCCTGTTAACGCCAGTTGGCATTCATCGCGATGAATAGGCCGATTGATGCCGGGTCATGCTTCCCACGACGGCAGTGAGAATGCGCACGCGGAGAAACCGCGGAAGCGACAAAACAGAGTAGCTCAGGAACTTACCCAGCGCACCTGGAATCACGGTTGCCTTCTTCCCCAGTGTCTGAAGGGAAGCCTTGGCTACCGTGGAGGGGATATCCGCATTTCTCATCCGCATGTCAGCCCGGCCTGCGAACCCGCTGTTCACGGGGCCTGGGGCTGAAGCCAAAACATCCACGTTTGAGGAAGCGAGTTCTCGATGCAACCCTTCTGCAAGCGATTGCACATAGGCCTTCGTCGCGGCGTAGTGAGTCACGCCAGACACACCTTGCCACCCAAGGAGTGAAGCCATCAGGATGATTCCACCACGGCCACGCTGCGCAAACCGCCGGCCAAAGACCGCCGATTGCTCGAGTACCGCCAAACAGTTCACATCCAACATGTTGCGTTCCACATCGAGGTTCGCACTAAGTAGAGGACCGGAAGTGCCGAAGCCAGCCGCCGCGACTAGCAGTCCGACGTCGAGGTCCTTCGTTCCTTGCTCCACCGCGGCTCTTCCCCCGACAGCGCTAAGGTCGGCGGCAATGACACGAGCTTCGATCCGGTGTCGTTGTGTGATTCCGGCTGCTAGTTGCTGAAGGCGGTCGCCACGCCGGGCCACCAAAACCACATTTATCCCAAGCGCCGCCAGCTCCTCGGCAAATGCCTCACCGATGCCATCC
>JAYWAL010000141.1:0-8997 GCA_043782485.1 Acidobacteriaceae bacterium
ACCTTGGCAGCCACCTGCTGCGATCCTCCCCGCGAGTCAGAGAACACCATCTGGTCACCAGGTAGGTACGCCCGGTCGAAGGCAAAGACGTCGGATTTCTTACTGGTCTTGCCCGGAGCGAGTGCAGTACGAACACCGTCCGGATCCAGAATTTCAAGATGAAAAGCAATTTTGCCGGGTCCACCACCATCCACCTGGGCAAAACAGGCACCACCGACCAAAATCCCAACAAGATGCGCAACAACAATCATGGCGAACCGCAATGGCATAAAAGCCTCTCAAATGAGAAGTAGGGTGGGCACGACCATCTTAAGCGCATCGCCTCGGTTCGCCAACTTAACTGTTCCCTTCAACAATTGTGATCTGAGCGAAGCGAGAGCTTCACGAAGTGAAGCTCCCGCGAAGTCGAAGGACCCCTGCTTCGAAATTCGCGTGGATACATGACTGAAACAATCGATTCAGTCTTCGCGGTTGGGCGGCGCAGCACGTCAGTGCTGCGCTAAGCTCGTGGAAAAAAAAGAGGCTGCGCTTTCGCGCAGCCTCTTTCCAGAAAAGACTAGAACCGACCCCGTCCACCACCACCACCACTGGGTCCACGTCCACCGCCGCCGCCACTAGGTCCACGACGTCCGCCAGGACCACCCCGTCCACCGCGGCGCGGAGGACGGCCGCCACGATCGCCGCCGCCCGGAGGGCGGTCCCCACGCGGTGGACGCGGAGCGCCATCGCCTGCCGGAGCCCCTTCCACGCGGTTGAAGTTCGGTTCGTCGCTTTCCTCAAAATCCGCGCCGCCTTCGATCACAGTCGATCCGGTAACAGGCGATCCGCCACCGGATGACCCGCCAACCGGAGCCGAACGCCGCGGACGGTCGTCGTGAGAATGGTCCTGAGAATGGTCCTGATCGCCGCCATCCTCGTGACCCTCGCCACCCTCCGTCGGTGCCGCATCGCCGCCCATCTTGGCGCGCTGTTCCAGCAAGATCGCCTTGCGCGAAAGCTTAATGCGGTTGCCTTCCACAGCCAGAACCTTTACCAGCACCTGATCGCCTTCGTTCAACTCGTCGCGCACGTCGCGAATGCGATGCTCGGCCACTTCGCTGATATGCAGGAGTCCATCAAGCCCCGGCAGAATCTCAACAAATGCCCCGAAATCCGCCAGCCGCGAAACGGTTCCCAGATACGTTTTGCCTACTTCAGCCGTGGCGCAGAGGTCGCCAATAATCTTCAGCGCTCGAGCTGCCTGTTCCTGATTGCTCGAAGACACGTTCACTTTGCCCGAGTCCTCAACGTCAATCTTGACGCCGGTTTCTTCAATGATGCTGCGAATCATCTTGCCGCCCGGCCCAATCAAATCGCGAATCTTGTCGGTCGGAATCTGCACGGTATAGAACCGCGGAGCATGAGAAGAAACCTGTTCCCGTCCAGCCGTGAGCACCGCTTCCATCTTGCCAAGAATATGGAGTCGGCCAGCTTTGGCCTGTTCCATCGCCTCCCGCATGATCTGGGGCGTGATGCCTTTGACCTTAATGTCCATCTGCATGGCCGTAATCCCCTCGCGGGTACCAGCCACCTTGAAGTCCATGTCGCCGTAGTGATCTTCCGCTCCAGCAATGTCGGTCAAAATCGAATAAGCATCGCCTTCCTTCACAAGACCCATGGCTACGCCAGCGACCGGCGCCTTGAGCGGCACGCCAGCATCCATCAGCGAAACCGAAGCCCCGCATACCGAAGCCATCGACGAGGAGCCGTTGGATTCGAAAATATCGGAGACGACGCGCATGGTGTAAGGCCACTTGTCGATATCAGGAAGAACTGCCGCAACCGCGCGTTCCGCCAGGGCTCCGTGACCGATTTCACGCCGGCCAGCGCCGCGCATGAAGCCGACTTCGCCAACCGAGAACGGTGGGAAGTTGTAATGAAGCAGGAAGCGTTTTTTGGACTCGCCTGCGAAGCTTTCCAGGCGTTGTTGGTCGTCGGCTGTGCCTAGGGTTGTGGTTACTAGGGCTTGGGTTTCGCCGCGGGTGAAGACTGCGCTGCCGTGGGCGCGGGGTAGGACTCCGGCTTCGATCCAGATTTCGCGGACCTGGTCGAATTTGCGGTTGTCGGGACGGCGGCGGGCTTTGGTTACGTCCTCGCGGAAGATTTTTTCCAGGAGGAGTTCGTAGTACTTGGAAAGCCTTTCGAGGCCGGCTTTGTCGTCTTCCGGAATGGCGGACTTGAGTTCTTTCTTCAGCTCGGCTACCAACTTGTAGCTTTCGGCTTTGGGGTGCTTGTTGGTATCGAGTGCGTCGGCCAGGCGCGCGCCGATGTTGGATTGGAGGCCGTTGAAATAGGTCTCGTCAAATTCGACGGGGGCGACGGGGCGCTTCTTCTTTCCGGCGCGGCTGGCTAGATCGCTGATGGCGGCGCAGATTTTTTTGATTTCGGTGTGGGCGAACTGGATGGCGTCGAGGATGGTCTCTTCTTTTACTTCCTTCGCGCCGGCTTCGATCATGACGATGGCGTCGGCGGAGGCGACGACCATGAGGCTCAAGAGGCCTTCGTTCACTTCTTTATAAGTTGGGTTGATGATGAACTGGCCATCGACGAGGCCTACGCGGACTGCGCCGACTGGGCCGTCGAACGGGATATCGCTCAGAGTCAAAGCGGCGGATGCGCCGTTGATGGCTAGGACGTCGGGGTCGTTTTCGGTGTCTGCGGAAAGGACTAAAGAAATGACCTGGGTTTCGCAGCGGAAGGTTTCGGGGAACAGGGGGCGGATAGGGCGATCAATCTGGCGGCAGGTGAGGGTTTCACGGTCGCTCATGCGGCCTTCGCGCTTGATGAAGCCACCGGGGATGCGTCCACCGGCGTAGGTGTATTCGCGATAGTCGACGGTCAGCGGGAAAAACGAAACGCCGACGCGGGGCTCGGCGTTGGCGCAAGCGGAGGAGAGGAGCATGTTATCGCCGCTGCGGACAACGACTGATCCGTGGGCTTGTTTGGCAATTTTTCCGGTTTCGAAATGCAGCTTCTTGCCGCCGTGGAGTTCGACTGAGACTTCTTGTACGTTCATTGATTTCCCTTTCGTGGGAGGAATGCGTCGCGGCTGTAAGGCGGGAGCAGCGGCGGTTGGGGGTCCGTGACACGGCACGGAACGCTGGTTACTGGACTGGTGCGCACGAGCCTTGGTTCGATCCCGCAGGGGCCGAAGCCCAAATAATTGTGGGCTCGGGCGGCACGGCTGACGCCGTGCCCTGATACGAATCGGACTGCTGGAGAGTCAACTCCGCTGGTGCGGCACGTCAAATTGCGGAACCTCTGAACTCTGCCAACCGATTTTTCCGACCTCGGTTGGCAAGCCCGGTGGCGAGAACTACTTGCGGATTCCGACCTTCTGGATGACCGTTTTGTAGCGTTCGGCGTCGTGGGTTTTGAGGTAGTCGAGCAGGCGGCGACGCCGGCTGACCATCATGAGAAGGCCGCGGCGCGAGCCGTGGTCTTTCTTATGCAATTTGAAGTGTTCCGTCAGTTGCGAAATGCGTCCGCTAAGCAGCGCGATTTGGACTTCCGGGCTGCCGGTGTCGCTGTCGTGCGTGCGGTACTGTCCAATGAGTTCTTGCTTTTGCTCGATGGCTAACACGAAACTGGTGCGCTCCTGCTTCTTCGATTTTCCTTCGTTAACGTCTTTAAGGTTAACACTTTGCGGGCGGGGGTGTAAAGCAGGGTGGATAGTTGACAGACGTAGTGGCGATCAATAGGCTGGGGGCGTCCGGAATGGCTGTTGTAGCTGGCTTTTGGACAAATTGAAAGAGAACCCTAAACCTTGAAACGCCCATAAAAAATGAAAAGAATCTTGCTGTCCTTCTGCATTTTCTTCAACAGCACAGCGCTGTTGGCTCAGGCTTCGTTTCATCTGATCGCTCAACCTACAGGGCCCACTTGGGCGAATTATGCGCTCTCCTACGATGGCAAGACTATGGCGGCGGACTTTGGTGGCGAGCTTTTCCTGTGGAAAAAGGGGAAAGGATTTACCGACCTGGGTCCGGGAGATGCCTTGACGACCTCGATCGGCATCTCGGGCGACGGCTCGACAGTGACTTCGACCATCTCCAACCCCGACGGCAGCTCTGAAACGGGATTGTGGAAGGAGTCGACCGGCTGGGTGCATCTGGGGCATCCCGTGAGCGGTTGCCGACTGGATCAGAACTGGGATAGCGGCTACAGTTTGACGTATGACGGCTCGACGGTGGTGGGACTGAGCTGGTATTGCCCAGGGGCGCAGGGCTATAGCTGGACGGCTGCCAAGGGATTCGTCCTTTTGAGTCACCCCTCGGGCAAGGGCAGCAGTCGGGCTTCGGCGATTTCGGCGAATGGCGCGACGATCGTTGGCTTTTTTGAAAGCCCTACCCAAGGCTTCCGGCGTCCAGTTCGTTGGCAGTGGGGCAAGCCGAACCGTCAGGATTTATTTGCGGGCAAGCAAACCCCAGGCGAAGCGACGGCGTTGACGTCGGATGGTTTGCAGGTGGTGGGGCAGGCCGCCGATGCCAGCGGATTTCCTCGCGCGTTCTATTACACGGATGCTAACGGCCTGGTCGATATCGGCACGCTGTCCGGCAGATCCACGGATGAAAGCCAGGCCAACGCCATTTCTGACAACGGTTTGGTGGTGGGTTGGAGCGGCGACGCTTTCGGTGCCGGCATTGAAGCCTTCGTATGGCATGCAAAGCATCCAACGACCCATCCCACCTCCTTGAAAAAATTTCTATTGCAAAAGGGAGTGAAGGTGCCCAAAAACCTGTATCTAACCACCGCGATTGCGCTTTCCGGAGATGGATCGACGATGGTGGGTGTTTGGCAGGATGCGAACTTCAATTTCGGAACGTGGATGGCGCGGCTGAGGTAGGCTGGAATCTCCCTTGTGTATTCTTGCCGCCAGCTCGGTGATTCCACATGGGTCCCGGGTTTTGGGTCGAGAGAGTCTAGCGGAAGAGTCCGTGCAAGCGCGTTCCGCCGCGAGGAACCGTGCCCTTCGAACCCTTGCCCATCAATATCATCTTCCGCTCGCCTGCCGAATTTCGGGAATGGCTTGAGGCCAATCACGACCGCGTCCCGGAGCTGTGGTTGGGCATGTACAACCAGCGCACGGACAAGAAGAGCATCACTTATCGCGAGGCGTTGGATGAAGCTCTTTGTTTTGGATGGATTGATGGAGTGCGCAAGAGCATCAACGACACGACCTACCGGCAACGCTTCACTCCGCGAAAGGCGAAGAGCTACTGGAGCGCGATCAACATCAAACGGGTGGGTGAGTTAGCCAAGCTTGGCCGGATGTCTCCTGCGGGGATGGAGGCGTTCGAGCGGCGGACTAGCGAATCTGGGAAGTATTCTTCCGAGTCGCGGGTGAAGAAGTTGCCTCCTGCGTGCGAGAAGCAGTTCAAGGCGAACAGTGCGGCGTGGAAATTCTTCCGGGCGCAGGCGCCTTGGTACCAGCGGACGTCTAGTTTTTGGGTCATGAGCGCGAAGCAGGAGGGGACTCGTCAGCGGCGGTTGGCGACGCTGATTGGGGATTCCGGGAAAGGGCGGAGGTTGGGGATGCTTACTCCGAAGGCGAAGAAGGCGCAGGATTCAGGGAATGGGGCGAAGGTTAAGAAGCCACGAGGGTCATAGCCTTGAACTCAACCCTAGGACCTCTAATCAAGCTGATTTGATCAGAAGCCGTTCAGCAGAATAGCTCTGAGATCCCCCTCGATTCCGCCGAGTACGTTTGACTGAATCAATGGAAATTTCACGGGTTCTATCGTATCCGGAGTTCCTGTTCCTCCGTAAAGCGCGAATGTGCTTCCCGCTTTGCGTCTCTTCGCTCTCACTTTCCCAGCGTCGCCATGATCGACATCATGCCTAAGGTCGGTTCTTAGCTCGTTTACATCAACGAACGATTGCGGCCACTTGTCATTGAGTCGCGTACCAACGGACTCTCGAAACAAAAAGTAGAGGTCATCGATGAAGTTCTTGTAGGCGTCCTGATCTTTTGCGGGTTTGTGAATACGGAGGAACGCCTGAGTAGTTTTGTTCGTAGCCTTGAACAGATCATCGCCATTCTTGGCTGCGTACTTTCCGTTGATTTGACCGACCAACTCGCTCACCGATCTGCCGAGTTCTCCGACACGGCCGGCTACTCCGCTCTCTGCAATCACAGTCGGGTCAAAAACGTCAGCCAGTTCAGGTGCGATCCGGAAAAGCTTGCGGATTAAGATCTCTTGGCGGGTCTTCGCTCCGCCCTTTACGTTCGCGCTAACCGAGCGTTGGAACGTGACATAGTCGCTGTCGGTTGCACCCTGGCCCATTTCGACCTGCTCAGCGAGCTCCGTCATGAAGGTTTCAAAGAACTTGCGTAGTTCGGCCTCATGTCCTCGAGAGCGTCCCGTCGCGATGATCTTGCAGGTCAGGGTTGTCAAGGACTGAACAATCGTTCGGGTCCTGAGCGAAGATCCCCTGTTTTTGAACGCTTTGCTCAGGAAGTCGAGCGCTGCTTTGATTCGCTTCCCGATGGCCGAAGTAGGCGCAAATGAACTCTGCGATAGGAACACCTGTCGAATGTCCTCAAGTCGCAAACCTGCATCAAGGCCCTCGACCTCGACCGCGGCAACCTTGGCTAAGATGTCAAAATGCGCGTAGCGCGTGTTCGGGATCGCGACAGTCTTCGTGAAAAACGGGTGATTGGCTGCCGAGCGGCAGTAGTCGGTCAGTTTGCTTGGTACGGCGTTCAGCTTTTCACTGCTCGTTAGCGGCATTCCCTCTTGGAGCCGCTGAAAGAATTCCTTTAACTCGGGATCGGTGGCCCCAGAGATGACGTCGAAGTTTATCTCGAAGTCGTCGAACGAATCGGCGACCACCCGCGGCAGATCCCGATAGAAGCGCCCACCGAATTGCTTTGCGGACTCCGCATTTAGGGAGAGTTCGTTCGAGAAGAACTCCCAAATTGCATTGAGGCGCTGTTGCCCGTCTTCGACGAGATAGTTCTCTCCAGATCCCTCGATGAAGTAGAACTTGGGAAGCTTCCAGCCACGCAAGATCGAATCGATGAGCCGTTGCTTCTTGTCGCGATTCCAAACTTCCTGACGCTGCCAATCCGGGATGTCATAGCGGTCACGTCGTCGGAAGATCTTATCTATCGCTCTTTTCTCAGAAACCATCTTCATACTTCTACCTCCGCGGGTGGCCCATTCAAACCCTCTTTTGGCTTGAATGGGGTAGTCTCAGCGCTGGGCAGAATTTCTGAGTTACTCGTTCCCGCACTTTCGAGGCTGCTCATCATCCTACGTTTCGTCCGCGTCAACTTTTGGACAAGCCACACTCAAGCAACAAGGAAGCTTGGGTGGGCCACCCGTCAGATCGTTCGCAAACAGTCCAGCACCAAGGCATAGTTCGGAATTCACAAAACCAAAAGCACATGGGCAGGGTTTGTGATTTCTCCCTGCCCAGTGTGGCTATCGTAACGCTTATTTCTTTGGTTTGTGTGGCGTTTGCGCGAGCGCAGACGCAATTGGTCCACGGTCACGTTTGGGTGTATTGGGGTTGCGCAGGTCTTTCCCTGCTTGCGATGACTCGCGCTTGGATGTTGCCATGTTTTCCTCCTGTTTAGATTGGATATTCGTTGAAGTTGACAGAAGGAAGAACAGCGCATATAAAACATTCTTGCCTGACATACGCGCTGTCTCCTGCTGCGTGTGTTGGAGAAGGGCCGGATTGCACCCGGCCCTTTTTTCCGTTAACCCCGATTTGGTGGTCTCGGAGTTGTGAAGTTACGCCTGTATATGGGGCCTGTCAAGTAGGTATCGCAATATCTTGCGTCCCAAAAGTGCCCCATCAGCTACCTGAGGCTAAGTCCTTGTATCGACGGAACTTGTTACACCCGGGCAACTCCGAGTGCGGCTTCTCCTTTCTCGCGGTTTCGGAATGTGGGATTGGAAGCGGAGCTTGGGCAGGCGGGGGCGCCTGCCCCTACACGAGCAAGAGCGTTACCTCGGGGGCTAAAGCCCACTTCTTTTTGTGCTGAACGCGGGCCTGAAGGCCCGCTCTACCGTGCCAGATTGTGGTGAGGGTCCGAAATAGTGGAGGAAAGGAAAGGCAGCGGACAGGAGTGTCCGCTCTTCGTCCGCCCAAGCCCGTTCCATCAAGGAGTGGCGACGATGACACACAAAGGAGATCATCTGGGGATGCCCGCCACCGGGAAGCCAGTGAAGATGACCGGGATGACGATGGTTCGCATCAGCAACGGTCAGGTGGTCCGGGCATGGGACAACTGGGATCAGTCCGGGATGATGAGGCAACTTGGAATCTAAGGCCGGGTGGCCGGGCGTTGGATCTCTCTAGAGCTATCCGAACACCGGCGGGGGTCCACGCGAGCCCTCTTTTGGCTTGAGTGGGGTAGTTCCAGCGCTGGGCAGAACCTGACTCATTCGTTTCCGCCCGTTAGAGGTCGCTCTTCGTTCTAGTTTTCGTCCGCACCTACTCTTGACAAGCCCCACCGAACCAAAAGAAGGCTTGAGTGGGCCACCGTCTCGCGCGGTGGAAACAGATTGCTGTCGAGGCAGGGGTCCCTTCGACAGGCTCAGGGCAGGCTCTTCGACTGCGGAATACCTTCACTTCGTGAGGGCATTCCTGCGCTTCGGATGACAATAGGGTGTCGGGCAGCGGATAAGGCCGGTCATCACTGCGGCGGGCGGTCGGGCTGAAGGCGTGCCCTGAGACGAGGCTCAGGGTTGCACGGGCGGGGACGCCCGCGCCTCCATTGGGAATTTTGAGGGTGGCGGCGAAATGACGTATTATTTCGAACAGTTGCGAAGTGCTTCGATTTTGGCGGGCTGGACCGACTACTTTTAGGAGGGCGAAGAATGGCGGACGAACGATCTCAGCAAGTTTCTCGACGGAGTTTCCTGAAGAGCACGGCGATTGGCGGTGCGGGTCTGGTGATGGCGGCGGATGTTCTGATTCCGGATGCTCGAGCGGAAGAGG
>JAYWAL010000142.1:0-23785 GCA_043782485.1 Acidobacteriaceae bacterium
GTTACTAGCCAAGAGACTACATGCGTAGTCGGTTCATGCTTCCGGCCTTCACCGGAAACGTTCGCGGGCCTGGCTCAGAATCGACAAGAAACCAGTACCGCTAGCCTGAGGATCTCGCTCGCGCAACCCAGACGTAGTCGCGAAAGCCAGCCCGCTGTGTGACGTTCTCTGGCGGCCCACGGGCGAAGCCGCTGAGAACGGCTACTTAATTAATTAAGCAGCGTATGCCAGTTCTTGATTGGCAATTATCGTTTTGCACTCGATCACGGGTGTGTGCGCCCCGGCATGCCTCTTGACCGCAAACGTCCCCGTCGAAGCCGTGACGCCCCCACTGGGTTGCAGTTAGATCTATTGTCGGCTGATTTTGGGCCTGCGTCAACGGGTTTGGCGGTGTGGTCTGGGCGCCTTTGGAGGCTTTTGTTATGCCTGGGCTATATATGAGGATGCGCTTTGACCGGAAGTACATGGCCTTGTTCCGCTCTGTGACTTCGGTACCATGACCATCGTGCGCTGGTAACCGCTAAATTCCTTGCCTCCACCCGCTGGCCCTGCGATTCTTAAAAGCGAAACGGACGAACATTGTTCCGGAGGATTTCAGTGAATACACGCACAAAGTTTTTTGTCGCCATCGCAATGGCGGGCGCATTTCTCGGACTTCTTGGTTGCGGGACGAGCAACAAGTTGCAGACCGTCACGCTGTCGGTGTCGGGCTCCAGTGGCTTGTTTAATATCAAGGGCGAGGGCGGCACGCTTCAGCTCAAAGCAACCGGAAACTACAGCAGCGGAAAGACTCACGACTTGACCAACGTCGTGACCTACACGATGACCCCAATAGGGAATGAAATATTAAGCCTTGGCCCAACGACCTATACTCCGCTTCCCGCGCCTCCGCAGACAGCCACAATTAGTAAAACCGGGATGCTGACCGCTGTGGCGCCGTTCGCTTGCAGCTGGCACGACGCTGAGCCGGATGTGACCCAGAACAAGCCCGCATGGTTTCTGGCAGGCTCCTACCAAGTGGTTGCGACCTATCAAGGAGTCGTGTCACAGCCGGTTTTTGTGGGAGTTGCCTCCTCAGCTGGCGATGGGCCAAGCAATGCTTGTGGGCCGTAGTAGCTAAGGTTTAAGATTTTCACGACAACGCAGGGGCGGAGATTCTTCTCCGCCCCTGTTGTTTTTCGGCAACCTGCATGGCCCCCGCCGCGCCCCTGTATTACGATGAGAGTGCATTTGTTTTAGGGGATACTCTTGCGGGACGCGCCCATTCAAGTTGCTCTGATCGGTTTTGGTTTTGCAGGACGCACTTTCCATGCTCCCGTCATTTCCAAGGTTGCGGGCTTGCGCTTGGCCGCGATTTTGCAGAGGCATGGGGATGACGCCGCGTTGGCCTATCCTGAGGCGCGAATCTTGCGATCGCTGCCCGAACTGCTAGCGCTGGAGGGTCTCTCCCTTGTTGTGATCGCCACTCCCAATGATTCCCACTTTTCATTGGCCAAAGAGTGTCTTCTGGCGGGACGCGATGTGGTGATCGACAAGCCATTTGCGCCGACCTATGCGCAGGCCGCTGAAATCGCGCGTTTGGCCGCGGCTCGTGGCCGAGTCCTTTCCGTCTATCAGAATCGACGGTGGGACGGGGATTTTCAGACCCTGCAAAGACTGATTGCCGCGGGTGATTTGGGACGCATCGTCCGCTACGAGGCGTATTTTGATCGCTACCGCCCGCAGCCGCGTACAGGGGCTTGGCGCGAGCTAGCTGGTCCAGGAACGGGTGTTTTGTTCGATCTGGGGCCGCATCTGGTGGATCAGGCGCTGGCGCTTTTTGGCGCGCCGGTGGCGGTTAGCGCAGATGTCCGGATGGAACGCGAAGGGGCCTTGGCCGACGATGCTTTCGACTTGACGCTGTTGTATTCGGGGCTTCGGGCGTGCCTGCGGGCCACGATGCTGGCCAGTCGTCCAGGACCGCATTTCGTGGTCCATGGAACGCTGGGGTCGTTCGTGAAGTATGGATTGGACCCGCAGGAAGCGGCTCTCAAACGTGGCGAGCGACCGGGAGCTTCGTCGGTATGGGGGCGGGAAGACGAGGCGGCCTGGGGGACGCTGACTCTGGGGAATGCGGGTGATCCGAATAATCGCGGCATCCCGGCGCAGGCAGGCGAGGAGCGCCGGATTCCCACTCTGGCGGGGGACTATCGTGGCTATTACGAGAACGTGCGGGACGCGATTTTGAGGAAGGCCGAACTGGCTGTAACGCCAGTTGCGGCGCTGCGCATCATGCGCGTGCTGGAACTCGCGCTGCAGAGCAGCCGCGAGCGGCGGGTCGTGGACTACTTTGAGTTGTCTGCGACGTCCGAGAGCAGCTAGGCGGGATGGGAAGGGAATTCAAAGGCAGAAAAGGTAGCAAGATTTACTTCAGTCCCGTGGCCAAATAAAGATTCGAAATGTCCTGCTGGAACGATGCAGCGAAAGCTTTGCCGTCGGCTGAAATGGCAGGTGCGCCCATGAAGTTGGCGCCCGGCTCAGGGACTTGGAGGGTGCGCCAAGGTTCGCGCTTTCGGGTGGCGATCTCGAAGCGAGCGAACTGAACTTTGTCGCGCTCGAGTTTCCGCAGATAGAGGTAGCGGCTATCCGGGCTCCATCGGGCGACGCTTTCGCCGCCCAACAGATCCAACAGCGGCGTGGCCTTAGCGCCATCCAGGGGACCGAGCGAGAGATGCTTCCCGGTCTGGCTGAGCACTTGGCGTTGGTCCGGGGAAACACCGGTGGCGCGGGTGCCTTCCGCCGTCAGCGGCGTGGGCTTGCTATTGCTGCCGTCGAGCGAGAAGATCCAAGAGCGAATGGGGTGGCCCGATTCGCTTCCCGTGAAAAGGATGCGTTGGCCATCCGGAAACCACTCAACCTTTTCGTAATGGAGGTTGCCGAAATCGAGGACGCGCGAATCACCCGGGCCGGTGGGAAGAATCACCAAGCGGGGGCCACCTGGTTCCTGGCGAATGCAGGCGACGTGCTTGCCGTCGCGCGAAAGGGCGGGTCGGTTTCCATAGCCGAGACGAATGGCGGGCGAGCCATCGGTCTTGCGGAGGTAAATGGCGCCGTTGCGGCCTTCCCCGTTAGCGAGTTCTAAAAAGAGAACTTGCTTGGCATCGTCGGATAGCGTGTCGAGGAACGATGCATTGAGCCAGGCGAGGTCTCGGTTGGGGGAGCCATCGGGCGGGGTGAAGAGGATGCCGAGACGGGAATTGACGTCATTGAGCAAAACACGGCCGTCCCGGGCGACGTCCTGGAGAACGATCCAGCCAGCGAGCTGGGAAATCAGGCGCTCACGACCGTCGAGCGAAACAGCAAAGAGAGCTGGATCGGTGCTGGCATGGCCACCCGAGAACCAAATTTCATCGCCTGTGGGTGACCAAGCCAAGCCGCCAATGGCGCGCCATCCGGCGGAAAGCAATTGGCGGGGATGGTCGGGTCCGATCAGATACAGGTTGAAGTCGCCGATTTCATCCAATTCAAAGCAGGCGATGAGCTTGCCGTCGGACGAGATGCGAAGGAATTGCGGGGAACTGAAATCGCTTTGATAGAGGACAGTGCCGACGGGATACTCCAGGCGGTGGTGGCCCTCGACATTGCGGACGACGGCCAGGGACTCGCCGTCGGGTGCCCAGGCAGCGTCCGTCACGTCTTCCAGAACCTCCCGCGGGGCACCGCCGCCGAGAGAAATGCGGGCAAGCGTGCCGGGGCCTTCGCCGCCAAGTAGGACGGCCATTTCGCCTTTAGGGGAGACGGAAAGGAGCTTGCCGACGGTGGTCCCCAATGATCGAGACTCGCGATTTCCGGGAAGTGTGGAAAATAGTGTGGGCGGCGTGCCTTCCCAAGTGGCGCTATAGACCACGGAATTGTCGGGGGCAAACAGCGCAGTGGTGACATCGCCCCGGCGGAAGGTGAGGCGCTGGAAGGCAGGTGGGCTTTGGGGAAATAGCTTGGAGGCGAAATACGCGCCGGGGAGAAGACCGACCAGCACACCAGCCACCAAGGCGAGGGGAAGCCAACGCGAGGCCTTGATCGAAACGAGTCTGCGCTTGGTATCGCGGAGCACAGTCGAACTGGACGTGGACTCAACCTCGTTACGGACGTCCTCCAGAGCCACCTTGACGTCGGCCATGGTTTGCCAGCGACGCTGGGGCTCCTTCCTGAGGCAGCGATCCAGGATGCGTTCCAACTCTTCGGGGAAGTCAGGGATGGATTCCGATGCGGCCGGTGGGTCTTTGGAGAGGATGGCGGAGAGGGTCGAGATTTTGGAGGAACCGGCGAAGGCGCGGCGGCCCGTGAGCATTTCATACAAGACGGAGCCAAAGGAGAAAATATCAGAGCGGGAGTCGAGGGTCTTGCCCTCGGCCTGCTCTGGAGACATGTAAGCGACAGTGCCGAGGAGGGTGCCATCTTCTGTTAGCGGGGAGCCATCGCCGTGGAGGGTGTCAGCGAAGGCGTCGGTTTCCGAAGTTTCGTTGAGTTTGGCGAGGCCGAAGTCGAGGACCTTGACCAAACCCTGCGGCGTGATCATGACGTTGGAGGGCTTGAGATCGCGGTGAACAATTCCAGCGGCGTGGGCAGCGGCCAGGGCATCGGCGATTTGGACGGAATATTTCAGGGCATCGCGAACGCGCAGACCCTTGCTGCCGATGACATGGTCCAGCGTTTCGCCAGCGATGAATTCCATGGCGATGTAACGAATGGTTTCGCCGTCGAGTTCAGCGGAGTTGATGGCGTAAATCGTAACGATGTTGGGGTGATTCAGGGAGGAAGCGGCTTTGGCTTCCTGGACGAAGCGACGTTCGCGTTCCTTATTCGCAACGGCGGAAGTGGTGAGGACTTTGAGCGCGACGGCTCGGCTCAGACTGGAGTCATGAGCTTTATAGACAACGCCCATACCTCCGGCCCCAAGCTTGGAATCAATGCGATATGCGCCGAGCGTCTTTCCGATCATTCGCCGGTAATCCCGCCCCTCCGCGAAGTGATCTATCTTAGCGCATGGATAGGGGAGGCCGGGAAGGAATCGGGTCGGCGCGGGTTCGACTCCGCTGCTACAATTTTAAGGTAGACCCTATTGATTTGAAAGGACCTATGCTGACAGCTGGAACGCCGTTTCCGCCCTTTTCGCTTGCGAACCAAGATGGCAAAACCACAACCTTGGCCGACTTTGCCGGGCACTGGCTCGTTATTTATTTTTATCCGAAGGACGATACACCTGGATGCACCATCCAGGGGAAGTCGTTTACCGCGACGAAGGCCGATTTCGATGCTGCTGGGATCACGATTGTGGGAGTGAGCGCCGATGATGTGGATTCCCACAAGAATTTCTGCACTAAGTTTGCGTTCAATTTTGAGCTGCTGGCCGATCCGAGCGGTGGCCTGATGAAGACGCTGGGCTTGGCGCAGACGGAGTGGAAGGGGATGCACTTCTGGGAGCGCTCGAGTTTTGTGGTGGATCCAAATGGCATCGTGCGCAAAGTGTATGCCAAGGTGGACCCCAACGGACACGAGAAGGTCTTGCTGGACGATATTAAGGCGTTGCAGGCGCAAGCGGCAGCGTAAGACGAGTGGCAAGGGAGTGTGGGGACGGCCTTGGGTCGTCCCCTTTCCATTTAGAATTGGGTGACGATGAATATTGGCGTTTTAGCGTTGCAAGGCGATTTTGACGCGCACCGACAGCGGCTGGGGCAGCTTGGGGCCAAGGTGACGCTGGTCCGCGATCCCGGCGGATTGGACGGAGTGGATGGGCTGATTATTCCCGGCGGCGAGTCTGGAACGTTTCTGAAGCTGCTGGGCGAAGAGGGGTTGGCGCAACTGCAGCGCTTCGTCGAGGAGCGGCCTACTTTTGGAACGTGCGCTGGTTGCATTCTGCTGGCGCGCGAGGTGGAGAACCCGCAGCAGGCTGGTTTGGGAGCGCTGGATATCAGCGTGCGACGCAATGCCTACGGTCGGCAGCTAGAGAGTTCGATCCGGCAGGGAAGTTTTCGCGGAGCGCCGCTGGAGATGGTGTTTATTCGCGCGCCGAGGATCATCCGGGTTGGTGCCGACGTGCAAGTGTTGGGGACGGAAGGCGCGGATCCGGTGCTGGTACGGACAGGGAAGACGTTGGCTGCGACGTTTCATCCGGAGATGAGTGAGGACGCGTCTGTGCATCGGTATTTTCTGGAGATGGTTGGCTAATCCCTAGGCTCCGGCGAGGTAGATATAACGCAGGATAAATAGGCCGGTGAGGATCCAAACCAGCACGCCGATCTCGCGCATTTTGCCGCTGGCCAGCTTGACGATGGTGTAGGCAATGAGTCCCAGGCTGAGGCCGGTAGCGATGCTGAAGGTGAGCGGCGTAGCCAGCATGGTGATGAAGGCGGGCGCGGCCTCGCTGAAATCACTCCACTTGACGTTGGCAATGGATTGGGTCATGAGTACGCCGACGAGAATGAGGGCGGGCGCGGTGGCATAGCCCGGAATGGCTGCGGCGAGCGGCGAACAGAACATGGCAGCGAGAAAAAGAAACGCGACGACGACGTTGCTAAGTCCTGTACGCGCGCCGACCGCCATGCCTGCGGCGCTTTCAATATAGCTGGTGACGGTGGAGGTGCCCGCCAGGGAACCGAATACCGTGCCGACGGCATCCGCCATGAGCACGCGACCGACGCGCGGAATCTTGCCATCTTGAATGAAACCAGCTTGTTCACAGACCCCGACCAACGTACCGACGTTGTCAAAGAGGTCGACGAATAGGAAGGCGAAAAGAATTTCCAGCAGGCCCAGGTGGAGGGCACCACGGAGGTCCAGTTGCAGGAACGTGGCGGAGGCGTGGGGCATGGAAAACACCGCCGCGGGCCAGTGCGAGATGCCACGCAGAATTCCAAGCAACGTGGTGGCAACAATGCCAATGAGGATGGCACCGTTGATCTTCCGCGCCATCAGAACGAGAGTGAGCGCCAAACCCAGGCAAGCGGTTTGCACTTCTCGGTCCGCGAAACTGCCGAGACCGACGAACGTGGCGGGGTTGGCCACGATGAGTTTGGCGTTCTTCAATCCGATGAAGGCGATGAACATGCCAATGCCCGTGGCGGTGGAATATTTAAGGCAATCGGGAATGCCGTTGACAATTTGCTCGCGAATTCTCGTGACGGTGAGGACTAGGAATAGAACACCGGAAATGAAAACCACGCCTAGCGCGGTGCGCCATGGCACGTGCATGCCCAGGCACACGGAATAGGTGAAATAGGCATTGAGCGACATGCCTGGAGCCAGGGCGATGGGATAGTTGGCGTACAGCCCCATGACCAGCGTGGCCACGGCCGCCGAAAGGCAAGTGGCAAAGACGACACCTTCGACCGGCATTCCAGCTTGCGAGAGGATTTGCGGATTGACGGCGATGATGTACGCCATCGTGACGAAGGTGGTGAGGCCACCGAGCAATTCTCGCCGCACAGTGGTGCCGTTTTCCGCCAGCTTGAAATAGCGCTCGATCACGGATTCCCCTGGTCTTCGCGTTGGTCTCTGCGATTGGTCTTCGAAGTTGACCTGAGAGTCGGTCTCGACGTTCGTCTCAGATGGAAATGATGACCCCAGCCGAGACTGCAAATTGTACCATTGGAGATTTGGCAAGCGGCTTGCCAGGCCGGGGAGCGGCTCAGTATTATCCAGAGCGCTATGCAAACTCAAAAAATGGCGCAAGACACTGGGCTTCGGCAGAAGAGCGAGTTGATGTCGGCGGCGGACGTGGAGCGAACACTGGTGCGCTTGGCGTACCAGGTTGTGGAAGAGAATGGCGTGGCGAACCTGGGCTTGATCGGCATCCGGCGGCGGGGAGTGCCGATGGCTGAACGCATGAGCAAGGTGATTGCGCGAATTGCGGGTCCGGTACCCGTCGGGACGTTGGATATCACTTTCTATCGGGATGATCTTTCGACGGTGGGTCCGCGACCTGTGGTGAAGGAGCTGGAGTTGGGCTTTCCGATTCAGGACATGAATCTGGTGCTGGTGGATGACGTTTTGTACACGGGGCGGACGGTTCGCGCCGCGCTGGACGCGCTGTTTTCGCAGGGGAGACCGCGCCGTGTGCAGCTTTGCGTGCTGATTGACCGTGGGCATCGCGAATTGCCGATTGAGGCGGCGTTTGTCGGTCGCAAGGTGCAGACGACGGATATTGAAGTTATTGAGGTGAAGCTCACCGAGATCGACGGTATGGAGAAAGTGTTGTTGATGGAGAAGTAAATCCGGGACCGGGGTGTGTGCGGAGTTGGCGAAGAAACAAGATCAGTTCAGAAAGGAAGATGAACGCCTGCTGCGGGCGGCGCGGAAGGTGATGCTGCACGCGCACGCTCCGTATTCGAAGTTCCGGGTGGGCGCGGCGTTGGTGACCACCGAGGGGAAGATGTTTGTGGGATGCAACGTGGAAAACGCGTCCTACGGTTTATCAAACTGCGCGGAGCGAACGGCGATTTTTGCGGCCGTGGCGGAGTTGGGGCCAAAGATTGAGATTCGAACCATCGCGGTGGTAAACGATCAGGGTGTGACGTGCTCGCCCTGCGGCGCATGTCGACAGGTGATTTACGAATTTGGGCCCGCGGCCATGGTCGTGTTCCAGGGAAAGAAGGCGTGGAAAAAGAGTCCGATCACAGAGCTGCTGCCGGAAGGGTTTCGCCTTCAGTGAACGACGCCTTGATCCGAGCCATTGACGTGATTCGCAAGAAGCGCGATGGACTTGAGCTTTCGAGTGCTGAAATTCAGTATCTTGTCCGCGGGTACACCGATGGTGAGGTTCCCGATTATCAGGTTTCCGCCTGGCTCATGGCGGTAATCTTGCGCGGCATGACGCGGGCGGAGGCAGCGGTGTTGACAGACGCCATGCTGCGCTCTGGGGAAGTGTTGGATTTATCCGAATTTCCGGCAAAGAAAGTGGATAAGCATTCCACTGGGGGTGTGGGCGATAAAACGTCCCTGATTTTGGCACCGCTGGTGGCGGCGGGCGGGCTGATGGTCCCGATGATTAGCGGTCGAGGCCTGGGCCACACCGGCGGCACGCTGGACAAATTGGAGGCCATCCCAGGATTCAACGTAAACCTGTCTTTGCCGAAATTCCGCAGCGTTTTGCAGGCCTGCGGCTGCGCCATGATTGGACAGACGGCTGAAATTGCTCCCGCGGACCGCAAGCTCTATGCTTTGCGTGACGTCACCGGAACCGTGGAGAGTCCTTACCTGATTTGTGCTTCGATCATGAGCAAGAAGCTTGCGGAAGGTTTGGATGGCCTGGTGCTGGATGTGAAGACCGGTTCTGGCGCGTTCATGAAAGAAGAGAAAGACGCCATTTTCCTGGCGGAGTTGATGGTGGAGACCGGCGAACGCATGGGCAAGTCCATGGTAGCGCTGATTACGAATATGGATCAGCCTTTGGGACTGAAGATCGGCAATGCGCTGGAGGTGGAAGAGTGCATTGAGGTGATGCGGGGTCAGGGACCAGCCGATTTGCGCGAGTTGTGCCTGGAGCTGGCCGCGTGGATGTTCCACCTGGGCGGCGTTGCAAGCACGGTGGAGCAAGGCAAGTTGGATGCGGAGAAGCTTTTGGACTCCGGCGCGGCTCTAGAGCGTTTTCGGCAAATGGTGCAGCTGCAAGACGGGGACGTAGCGGCGATTGATGACCCTGCGCGGCTGCCGCGGGCGCAGTCCACATGCGTCGTCAACAGTCCGAAAGCAGGCTATATCGCCGCGATGAATTGCGAAGCCGTGGGTACGGCGTGCGTTGTTTTGGGCGGCGGACGAGAGAAAAAGGAAGACTTCGTTGATCCCGCTGTCGGCATTGTGCTGCATGCGAAGGTGGGCGACCGCGTGGCTGCCGGGCAACCGCTTTGCACCGTGTATTTCAATTCTGAGACAAAAGCCGCGGCTGCCAGCCAGCTGCTGGCAGAGAGCTACAGCTTTAGCGACGCGCCTCCGCCGGCCAAGGCACTGGTACATCGCGTGATGCGCAATGTTGCATCCAGCACGGGAGGGAACTGAGCGATGGAGCGATTCACGGGTCTACTGGGTCTGCTGACGATGTTGGGCCTGGCGTATGCGTTTTCCAGCAACCGGAGAGCGATCCGCGGAAAGACGGTTGCGTGGGGCTTGGGGTTGCAGTTCGTATTTGCGTTGTTTGTTCTGCGCGTTGACTTCGGTCGCCGGATGTTTCAACTGGCGGGCGACGGCGTCAACAAGCTTCTGAGCTTTTCCTATGTCGGTTCCGAGTTTGTTTTTGGTGATTTGGGGAAGCAAGGCTCGCATCTTGGCTTTTACTTTGCGTTTCAGGTTCTCCCCACCGTGGTTTTTATTGCGGCATTCTTTGCCGTGCTCTATCACTATGGGATTATGCAGGTCGTCATCAAGCTGGTTGCCAGGTTGATGACGCGCGTGATGGGTGCCAGCGGAGCGGAATCGCTAAACGTGGCGGCTAGCATTTTTATGGGTCAGACAGAGGCCCCGCTCACGATTCGGCCGTTTTTGCCGGACCTGACCAACTCTGAGCTGATGACCATTATGACCAGCGGGATGGCACATGTTTCGGGCGGCATCATGGCGGCATATATTGCCTTCGGCATTGAGCCCAAGCACTTGCTGAGCGCGGTGATCATGACCGCGCCGGGGACGATTCTGATCTCTAAGATGCTGGTGCCGGAAACCGAACAGCCAAGAACGGCCGGGCGCGTGGTGATGAGCGAGGATGAAGAGGCTGCGCGGAAGAAAGAGAACGTGATCAGCGCGGTGGCGCGGGGAACCACCGATGGATTGAATCTGGCCCTGAATATGGCGGCGATGTTGATTTCGTTTTTGGCGCTAATCGCTTTGATGGATGGAATCTTGCTGGGTGTACACAACGGCTTGGCGCACTTTGGGTTCTCCTGGTTCCCGGCCAGCTTGGAAAGTATCATCGGCACTTTGTTTGCGCCAGTGGCGTGGCTGATTGGAATTCCGTGGCATGATTGTGTGCGTGTGGGCGACTTGCTGGGAACGCGGATGGTTTTGAACGAGCTGGTGGCATATTCGAAGCTTGGCGCGCAGAAAGCCCTGCTCGACCCACGGTCGTTTACCATTGCCACGTTTGCACTGTGCGGTTTTGCCAATTTGAGCTGCATTGGCATCCAGATCGGAGGCATAGGAGCGCTGGCGCCGAACCGCAAAGGCGATATGGCTCGGCTGGGTATCCGCGCCATGCTGGCCGGAACGATGGCCAACCTGATGTCCGCCTCGATTGCGGGGATGTTGCTCTACTGAGCTACTTGGCTGGGACTATTTTTCGGAGGCGTTCCGCGGTGCGTTTTTCAGAGGCCGCTTGAGAAGGGCGCTGCGTGAGGACGTAGATGTCCGCCATGCCTTCGTGCGGAGAGGCTTCCTGCGGGCGTAGCTTGCTGGCCTCGGAGAAATATTGCAATGCCTTCGCGTTGTGACCTGATTCTTGACTCTTTCGTCCCAGTTGCAATGTTGCAAGAAAGAGCAAGTCTTCCGTGGTTTTGTCCTGCGGATTGAGCAGGTGCGCATGCAAAAGCACCGGGTAAGCTGCTGGCGTGTCCTCCATTCTGGCCAAGACCGCGCCATAAAGGGCATTGAGAGGAAATAGATCAGGCCAGCGTTCCAGGGCTCTCGCGAGAGGCTCCCGCGCTTCCTTCAGGTGATTCATCTGAAAGTTGAGTAACGCGAGGTTGTACTGATTTTGCGGAGACTCCGGTTCGAGTTCTGCGGCGCGTTGGAGTGGCTTGAGCGCGGCTTCGAGGTCGCCATGCTGCGCATAGATGGTGCCGAGCGCGGTTAAATTGGCGACATCCTGAGCATCGTAGAGTTGATTGCAAAGCGCGTGCGCCTCTTCGCGGGGCGCTTGTTCGAGTTTTTGTCCGCACTCCTGGCGCAGTTCGCTCTGCCGGTTGCCGTGCTTCCGAATCTCTTCGGAGCGCTGCAATGCGTCGCGCGCATCGGCTTCGCGTCCTTCTTTGCGGTAAACCTGTGCTAACTGGTAGAGAACCCGTGCGTCTTGGGGTGTTGCGAGTGCGGCTTGCTTCAGCCACGCTTCGGCTTCAGTAAGTGAGCTTTGCTGGAGGTAAGCGAAGCCAAGATAGTAGGCTGTATCGGGGAAAGGAGGCTGTGCGGCAGCCTGCTTCAGGTTGGCCACAGCGTTCGGAAAGTCTCTCTGTTCCAGATCGAGACGTCCCAGATAGTACAGGATGTTGGGATGGTCCCCCACTTCTCGTCGGACGGCGTCCAGCTCATGCCGCGCCTGGACTGCCTGATGAGATTCAAAGAGTGCCACCGCTAGGGGAAATCGCGCCCTTAGCGCCAAGTGTGGATCAATGCTCAAAGCCGCTTGGAACTGGGCTACCGCGACGGCGTAGCTCTCCTGCTTCAGAGCATCGTAGCCCTTTCCGAGATGAGATTCGATGGTGTCGGCGGTGGCGCGACGCGGATGTTGGGCGGGTAGATGCTGCAGCAGAAGGAGGACCTCGAATATGATGACCGCTAGGCGAAGTCTGCGCAAAGCAAAAAGCTCCGAATATGAGTGTAGATCACATCCAATGCAGTGCCGCAACCTTGACCATGGCGAAAGCAAAGTGATAGTTTCGCACCCATGGAGACGCGTTCACCGAGGACATTGCCCTGATTGCTCGCCGGCTGAAGCCTGATGTGCGCGCGGGCGATGAACTGGGGTTATCTTCGGCTAACCGTCGCGATTTCCTCATTCGTTCGTGCCAGGCTGCCACGGCCATGGCTCTTCCTGCTGGCCTTGGTTCGTTTGCGCTGGCGAGGGACGCGAATGCCCAGGAGTTCCACGTCCATCCAAGGTATCGTGAGCAAGCGCCGCAAGACATCCTGCTGCGCCAACGAGTCGCTGGTTTCGATGGGTTTGTAACCGAGCGATATCACGATCAGCTCGCCCGTCAGCTCGCGCAGTGGAGCGCTGGCCTGACCGGGGACCATCCTGATCTTGGGGCGATCGCAAGTTCTTTAGCTCCCGATTTTGTTGGTTCATCACCCCGGCCTTTGACCCTCGAACAAGTCCGTGCCACTCTCCCGGTTCAGGTTGAGCGAGTGACATTTCCAAGGCCTTTGCTCGGGGCAGAGGCATTTCTTGGAGAATTCCGCGCCAGTGTCGCCGGGTTTTCGAGAATTCTCGTCGCCGAATTCCAAGTCACTAGCCTCGACGCAATGCCACTCTTAGCCCCGGACGCACTGAAAACGCTCATTCGCTATGAGATCGTCGGCGAGGGCACCAACTTTTTCCGAGAACAACGCATTGGCGAGTGGGACATCGAATGGCGCGCGTCGGACCAGCAGACTTTTCGCATCCGTCGCTGGCAAGCGGGGGAAGAGATTCGAAGTCGGTCGGTTAGTCCCGTCTTTGCCGATATAACGGCCTCAGCGTTAAAGCGTAACGCGTCGTATTCCCAACAACTGCTGCGCGGTGCCGATCATTGGCGCACCGTGTTGGATGCTGCTTGCGGCATCGATATTTACGGCCACAACGGGATTTCGGTTGGGGATACGAATGGGAACGGATTGGACGATGTTTACATCTGCCAGCCTGCGGGGCTGCCAAACCGCCTGTATCGCAATCGCGGAGATGGAACGCTTGAAGACATAACGCAAGCTTCCGGCTTGGGCCTGATGGAAAACACGGCCTGCGCACTTTTCGTCGATATCGACAACGATGGATATCAGGATCTAGTCGTGGTCCGTACAGATGGTCCTGTGCTTTTCCTGAATGATGGCAAAGGCAATTTTCGGAAAAAGCCTAATGCTTTTCGATTTGCGACGCCGCCGCAAGGCACGTTTACGGGAGCCGCCGCCGCCGACTACAACCGCGATGGCTGGCTGGATATCTACTTCTGTCTCTATGTGTACTACCAGGGGACGGGTCAGTACAAATACCCTTCGCCCTACTTTGATGCCAACAACGGCCCGCCAAACTTTCTGATGCGGAACAACGGCGACGGCACATTTCGGGATGCTACCGCCGAATCAGGGTTGAGTCAAAACAACACGCGCTACAGTTTCTGCTGCGGGTGGGGCGATTTCAACAACAGCGGTTGGCCCGATCTTTATGTTGTCAACGATTTTGGCCGGAAGAACCTCTATCGCAACAACGGCGATGGCACGTTTGTCGATATAGCCTCCCAGGCGGGTGCGGATGATGTTGGCGCGGGAATGAGCGTCAGCGTTTGCGACTACGATAACGACGGGGCGCAGGACCTTTACGTTGCGAATATGTGGACGGCGGCGGGGCAGCGCATCATCCGCCAGGAAGCGTTCCAGAAAGAGCTGCCCGGAGCGCTTCGTGCACAGTACCGGAAGCATGCCATGGGCAATTCGTTGCTCATGAACCATGGGGATGGCATGTTTCGCGATGCCACCGCGGCAACAGGCGTGGGGGACGGTCGCTGGGCGTGGTCGAGCGATGCCTGGGACTTCGATCACGACGGTTTCGAGGACATTTATGTCGCCAACGGAATGGTGTCGGGTCCGTCGCGCGACGACCTGAATAGCTTCTTTTGGCGGCAGGTAGTGGCCAATTCTCCCAGGGTTGCGAAGCCCTCTGCCGCCTACGAGCAAGGTTGGACCAACCTGAATGAACTTTTGCGCTCCGATGGCACCTGGAGCGGTTACGAACGCAACGTTTTGTATAGCAACAACCGCGATGGATCGTTTTCCGATGTATCCGCCGTGGTGGGAATGGATTTTCTGGAAGATGGCCGCGCGTTTGCATTGGCGGATTTTGATCAGGATGGGCGATACGAGGTCTTTCTCAAGAATCGCAACGCTCCGCAGCTGCGCTTGCTGAAGAACTTGACGAAGGACTTGGCTCCCTCAATCGCGTTCCGACTGCGGGGGACGAAGAGTAATCGCGATGCGATCGGAACCAAAATCACGCTGGAGACAAGTTTCGGGAATCAAACGCGAACTTTGCAGGCTGGGTCTGGATTTTTGTCGCAGCATAGTAAAGAGGTATTTTTCGGACTGGGGTCAGCGAACGGCGAGATTCCCGCCACGATTCATTGGCCCAGCGGGCTAGTGCAGAAGATTTCGGGCCTCGCTTTCAATCATAGAATTTGGGTCGAGGAAGGGACGGAACAAGTGCGAATGGAACCCTTCGTACTAGTGCCGAAGACTCCGAGCGGTTCTCAAGAGGCGGAACCGCTTGCTGGTGCGATCGGAACCTGGCTGCTGGCCCCCATCGCGGCACCTGAGTTTGCTCTGCCGGACCGATCAGGCAAAGCGCGCACGCTAGCGGCCCTGCGAGGACAGTGTGTCCTGCTGAGTTTTGTTTCGACCGCATCAGAGGCTGTTCCCAGTCTTCCTGGGTTGGTGGCGATCAGCGTGTACCCAGCTGCGGACGAAAAGACGCCGGAGGACGCAGGCCAGTCAGCGGCAGAGGCTGCGATCGCCGTCTACAACTTACTCTATCGTTATCTGTTTGATCGCCACCGCGACCTGACCTTGCCGACGGCGTTCCTGATTGACCGCGCCGGAAACGTGGTCAAAATCTATCAGGGTCCTCTCGACGCGTCCAAAGTCAGCTATGACTATCGGAACATTCCCCAAACCACAGAGGAGCGTTTGCGCCAGGCGCTGCCGTTTCCCGTCGTAACCGATGCCACTGAATTCCATCGCAACTATCTCTCGCTTGGCTCGGTGTTTTTTCAGCACGGCTACTTCGAACAGGCCGAGGCGAGCTTCCGCTCGGCTACGAAGGACGACCCGGCCAGCGCCGAAGCGCACTACGGACTGGGCAGCGCCTGCCTCAAGCTCCAGAAGACGGGCGAGGCCCGCAGCCATTTTGAGCAGGCGACTCGTCTCCCGGCGGCCTATTCGGACACCTTGGCCAACGCTTGGAACAACCTTGGTTTGCTGGCAACGCAGGAAGGCGACACTGCCGCCGCCATCCCTGATTTTCAACGCGCCATCCAGAAGAATCCGGAACACGTTGTTGCTCAAGTGAATTTGGGCAATGCGTATCGCCAACAAAAGCAGTGGGAACAGGCGCGAAAGACCTTACAGCAAGCAGTTGCCGTGCAACCTGAGGACCCCGATGCCAACTACAGCTTGGGCATGGTCTACGCGCAGACCGATGACACCATGCAGGCCTTTCATTACTTGCAGCAGGCGCTCAAATTTCATCCGGGCTATCCGGAGGCTTTGAACAATCTCGGCATTTTGTATCTGCGTAGTGGAAACCGGGACGAGGCCGTGGCGAGCTTTGAGGAGTGCATTCATCTGACGCCCGCGTTCGATCAGGCTTACTTGAATCTGGCGCGGGTGTACGCGCTCGAACACGACCCGGGGAAGGCGCGCGGGGTGTTACAAGCATTGCTAAAGGAGCACCCGGATCATGCTCAGGCCCGGAATGCGCTGGCGGAGCTGCCTACGCCTTAACGAAGCGTCAGTTCTTTGGTGTCGGTCCGCCGAGCAGTTCGACCACCGTCTTGTAAAACTTTTCCGAATCCAAATCCACCTGAATCTCGACGGGCTGCACTTCCACCTTGGGCTTGCCGTTCTCGTACCAAGTCAGAACGCTGCCGTAGTTGGCGCCGCGGGCCAAATCGATATCCATGTAGCGCGTTTCCTTCTTGGTAATAATGCTCGGGTCCAGCCAAGCGGCGGACGCCAGTTCATCCCATAGGTAGTTCACGTCGCCTTCCAATTTGGAATATTTCCCGATATAGCGTGCCGATGCCGAACCGCCGGCGGTGATGCGCGCAATCAGTTCCTTGGTCATGTGTGTCTTGATGGAAATATCCACCGTGGTGCACACAATTTTCTTCCACGGAGCGCGCAGCACAATGTGTGCCGCCTCGGGATCAAACCAGAGATTGAATTCGTGCCGTGGGCTGTTAGCAAACTCGGGGTTATCCGTGATGGGGCTAAGGCTGGCGCCCATGAAGATCAGTTCTTTCGCCAGCGTCGGAAACTCGGGGTCAACGGAAATCGCCAGTGCGAGATTGGTCATGGGGCCGCCCGCATAGATTGTCACCTCGTGCGGGTACTTGCGCACCATGCGGACGAGGAAGTGAGCGGCATCTTCGTCGCTAGACTTGGTGGTCGGCTTGCCTTCGGGCATGTCCCCAAGTTCGCTCGCCGGATGGTACAGCCCCGGCTGCCACGCCCCCAGCCAGCCCACCGTGCCAAAGCGCCGCTCCCACATGTCAGTTTCTTCCTTGGTTCGCACCAGCGGGTATTCCGCGCCCGCCATGACGGGGATATCGGTGCGCCCAATGATTTCCAGCATCCGTAGCGTGTGGGCGACTTCAGCCTTGAGCCACTGGTCGCCGGTGACCACGGTCATGCCGAGGACTTCAGTCTTGGGTGACTGGATCAAGACCAACATCGCCTGCTGATCAGAGCCAGCAGGACCGGCGGCGTCCTGGTCGATGATGATTTTGCGCTTGTCCTGGGGCGTGGCTAGGGTTGCCGCCAGCAGCACGACGGCCAACGACGCGTGGACTCTGGAGAGATTCATTGTGCCTTCTCAGTGTGTCAGGGCTCTGTCAACTAATATTCTTATATCGCTGCCGCTATCCCGTCTCTCAACCTAGCCGTCTCTCAAAACTTGAGTTTGAGCGCAAACTGAATGAGGCGAGCATCGTTGACCGTCTGGTTAATTTTTCCAAACGACCCGGAATTTGGGTTACCGAACGAAGTGCCAATATCAGAATTCGGCAGCGCAAATTGCGCGTGATTGAAAAGATTGAAAAATTCGGCTCTGAAATCCAGAACCGTACCTTCCCGGAACGGCAAGGGAAAGTGCTTGACCGCCGAGAAATCAGTATTGATATAGCGAGGGCCACTGACGGGCGTGCGCGAAGCATTTCCAAGCTCACCGGGCGTTGCCGCGGTAAAGCATTGGGTGTTGAACCACTTCTGAATCGTGGGATGGCCTGACGCTGCCGCGCAAGTCTGATCGGGACGATTCAAGCTGGCGGCATTGGCTTGGAAGTTCACGCCAGACTCATTATTGCTATTCGAAACAAATATTGGGAAACCTGTGGTTGCCCTCTGAATCACATCAACCTCCCAGTTTCCCAGGGCAGTGTCCAAGGGTGTTCCCCAGCTGCTGCCAAATTTCTTGCCCCGGCCGAACGGCAGACTGTAGATCATACTTGCCGTGAAGCTGTGAGCCAGATTGATCTGCGAAAGGCCCCAATCCGACTTTCGGGTTCCAGGCAACGGAAAGAAAGTGGCACCTGCACTGGTTCCAAGGCCGTCCGGGAAGCCAGTATCCCTGGTCTTCGAATAGGTGTAGCCAAGCAAGGCATAGAGGCCGTGGCGCATGTTTTTGGTCTCCGCCTTGATCTGCAAAGAGTCATAGTGAGCGCGACCCACGTCGTTGTTATTGGAAACCGTGGTAAACGGTCCGTAAGGTGCGTTGAAGGATGTGCCCCCGGGGCCGCATCCCAGGGTGTATCCCGGCGTCACACCACAGGCAGTTGGCGATCCAATGTTCAAGTTCAGTCCATCGACAAGGATGTGCGAACTCCGCGAACCCGCGTACCCGGTCGTTAAGACAATATTGCCGGGCAGTTGATGTTCGACGTTGAGGTTGAACTGTTGAACTTTCCCTTGCCTGAAATTTAGATTTTGCGATTGAATCGTACCCGTGAACGTGGCTGGGTCTGGAGGCGTGGTGAAGATGGGAAAGCCTCCGGCCAAACCGCACCCGGCGCTCCCGAAAGTCGGGCACGAAGCTGACCCGGGACCGTTTGGCGGAAACGCATCCGACTCGGCAAAGAAAGGCGGATTCTCCCAAAGTCCTTGGCCGCCCTGATTCCACGATGAGTCGTGAAAGATCGCATAGCCTGCACGGATAGCGGTGGTTTGCGATCCCATCGGCTTCCAGGCAAGCCCAATGCGTGGCTCGATCGCAGTCTTGTCCAACTGAACGCCAACTCGGGCGTCTGAACTAACGCCAGGAATGAGGTACTGTCCCGTCGCAAAATTAAAGTTGGCTTGCCGATTGTGGGCCTCGGTGATGGGTGTGGTGACAGCCCACGCAACCCCCAGGTTGAGGGTTAGATTGTTCGTCACACGCCAATCGTCTTGGGCAAACGGACGAAATAGTTTCCAGCGACGTCCGGTGGTAGCGCCCTTGAAGGTCTGATCGTGAATCGCGCCCCCAGGGAATCCGAGCAGGAGATCCGCCAATGGGTCGCCGTAAACGCCGAACAACAGATAAAAGCCGTCTTGGAAGCCGTTGGTCAAGACGTTCATCTGCATGTCACGGAATCCTCCGCCCGCGCGTATGTTGTGGTTGCCACGGATCATGTCAAACGAGTCTGAAATCGAGAAGACGTTGGTTCCGCCCTGAAAGGGGGCGAATCCGCGATCCCCGAGGGACCAATAACCACTGTTGGGGCTGATCGACACCAATCCGCAGCTAACGCAATCGGTGGACGACTGGGAGACCCCGGACGGCGCGCCCGGGCATTTGCTGTTGATGTTAGCACCGGGGATTCCGAGGTTCGCTGAGGCGCAAGTTCCGTCGCCGATCGACTTGATGTGGTTGAAGATTCTGTTAAACCCTGCATTGAACTGGTTGATGTTGTGGTCGGAAAAAATATGAGTTTCGGAAATGGCCACATTGCGGCCATGATTGGTGATGGTCTGAGTGCTGGCAAAGGCATTCGCTTCAGCAAAACCGGGCGAACCGCCGGGCACGAATGACACGGCTTGGTCGTAGCTAAATCGTGCGAAAACAGAGTCCTTGGCGGAGAAGTTGTGGTCGAGTCGCACATCGAACTCTCCCTCGTTCAGTTTGCGCACTGGGGCATTCGTGTAATTCCGAGCCGCGCCCGGGTCGTTGATGTTGGGGTCGGGGTAAAGGTTGAGGAGGGACTGCCCGATGGGACTGATGAGCGCGGTAGGGATTTTGTTGCAGTCATTTCCGCTGACTTGGCTCCCATCGGAATTAACCGCTATCGGGTTGCCCGCGCCGTCGCACTGGAGATTCTCTCCTGAGTATGGGTCGCGAAGTTGGACGCTCGTGTTCGGACTGCCATAAGGATCGAGGCTGAAATCGCCGTTCCTCATGGCGGCGGTCGGGACCAGCCCATTGCTTGGAATGCCCCGGCGCTGGCGTTTTGCTTGGTAATCAATAAACAAGAACGTCTTGTCCTTTTGGATGGGTCCGCCGAAAGAACCCCCAAATTGGTTAAGGTTGAACTTCTCTTTAATGGGTGAAAAATAGCTGCGCGCGTTGAGCGACCTGTTTCGGAAAAACTCAAAGAGAGTGCCATGAAAATTGTTCGACCCGGACTTGGTTGTGACCAGAACGGTCGGGCCGGCGCGCGTGCCCCATTCCGCCGAGTAGTTGTAGGTTAAAACCTTGAATTCATCGATAGCATCGATCGAAGGGACGATCGCGAGACCGCCGCCGGTGAGCTCGTTGTTGTCGTTGCCGTCCAAAAGCCAGTCGGTGCTTTGGGCGCGTGATCCGCCCACCGAAAGGGAATATGCGCCTCGGGCAGAAACCTCGCTGCTGGCACCTTCATTGAAAAAGCTACCCTTGCTGGTTTCCGCCGTGGTTCCTGGTATCAAGGTGGCAAGTTGGACGAAATTGCGCCCGTTCAGAGGGAGTTGGGCTACCTGCTCTGCCGTCACGACCTGTCCCAGCGTTGCGTTACTGGTTTCAACGGCGACTTCTGTGGCGCTGACCTCCACCGTGGTGGAAACCGAGGCCGGACTCAAGCTGAAATTTACCTCCCGCTGCTGGTCGGTCTGGAGGCGAATGTCTTTCTGGGTGCTGGTCTGAAAACCCTGCGACTCGACCTGGATCGTGAAGTCGGCCACCGGCAATAACGGCACAAGATAGTGGCCGCTTCCATCGGTAACGGACTCCCGGATTATGCCTGTACCTTGCGAACTGGCGGTCACCTTCGCCCCGGGCACCACAGCCCCCGCCTTGTCCGTAACCGTCCCTGACAGGCTTCCGGTGGCTTGGGCGTGCAGAAATGGAGTGGCAAGGGCAAACATCGACGTGAGCACGACCGTGCGCAAGGTGTTTCTCGAGAGCATCTATTTTTCCTTTTCGGCCGCGTACCTTTTCTACGACTGGGACGCGACCTGTCAACCTGCAAACAATGGCCTAGTTGAGAGTAACTATGTTGTATAGACGCGCTCGAAGAGGAAAGTCAATATGTTTGCAGAGGGAATGCAAGCAAACAACCGCTCACTTCGATCTCCATTTTTATGTAGGGAATCTGCGGAAAAACATAAGTTGTGGAAGAAGGTTCTACGTGTGCGTCGAGTGGGAGAGATTGTGGAGGGCTTCCTCGGTGCCAATGAAAGTTGCGCCGAGAGCCTTTAGCTCGGCAGTCGTCTGCTGGGCGGCGGCTGCGCTGAGCGTTTCGATCGCATCTTCGACGACGGAGACTTTCCGACCGCGGTCGAGAAGGCCTTTGGCGGCGAATCGGACGCAGTATTCGGTGACTACGCCGAAAACTACGTAGGTGGCATCGGTGGGTAAACGCTGAACCAGAGCGTCCGCGTGGCGGGACTGGAAGATGTCGAGCGTTTGCTTCTCAAGAAGGATTTGCTGGTAGGGAGAGAGGTCATGGGGCAGGGTCGCGTGCGCGTCGTTAGGTATGCGGAGCACTTTCTCTGTTAGGGCTTCTGGGACGAAGTCGGAACCTGGAGTGTTTTGTACGCAGTGGGGTGGGAAGGTGGCGAATTCTGGGTCATCTGCTACGTGGTAGCAGCCGTGGGAGACCAGGAAGACCTTATTCTCTCGGGCTGCGTCGGTCAGGCGCTGAATGTTGGGGAGCAGGCGTTCGGCTCCGGGGACGTAGAGTTTGCCGGTCGGGAGCATGAAATCGGCTTGGGTGTCGACTTCCCAGAAGATGGTTTTGCTGTTGAGCACGTACTAGCATGGTCGCGTAGGTGGTGGGGATTCGTCAAACTTTGAATTTACTACGCGCGTTGAGCGCACGATGACAGCCTTAAGTGAAAAAAGGGCATCGATGGGGCACCCGCACTCAGTGGAGGTCGAGGGATTTGGCGATGGAGGTTTTGTATTCGCGGGCTTTGGCTAGGACTTCGGCTTCGTTGATGGTGAGAAGTTTGTGGTCGCGCATAACCGGTTTGCCGCCGATGATGACTGTGCTTACGTCGCTGCTTTTTAGGGAGTAGGCCAGGGCGGCATAAACATCGTACATGGGGACAGCGTTGGGTTTGTCGAGGTCGATGAGGATGATGTCGGCCTTTTTTCCGGGCTCGAGACTGCCGATTTCTGTTTCGAGGTGTATGGCGCGGGCACCTTCGATTGTGGCCATTTCTACGACCGCTTTGGCGTTCATGGCTAGCGGGTCCATTTTTGTGATCTTAGCCAGTTTTGCGGTTAGGTCCATTTCTTCCATTAGGTCGAGATCGTTGTTGCTGCCTGCTGGGCCATCTGTGCCCAGGCCTACGGCGATACCTGCGGCGCGCATTTCTGCTACTGGGGAGACGCCGCTGGCCAGCATCATGTTGCTGGATGGATTGTGGACGCAGCCTACTTGGCGTTGGGCCAGGGTCTTGCGGTCGGCTTCGTCTACGAAAATGCAGTGGGCGGAGATTACGTCGGGGCCTAAAATGCCGATTTTGTCGAGATATTGCACCGGGCTCATGCCGTTGTTTTTCAGGCTATCGTCGAGTTCCTGTTTCATTTCAGCAGTGTGGATGAGGATTGGGGCTTTGTATGTGCGGGCCAGGGCGGCGGCGTCTTGCAGGGTTTTTTGGCTGCAAGTGTAAATGGAGTGGGGGGCTGCGGCGGCGTGGATTAGGGGGTCGCCTTGCCAGCGTTGTAGGAACTTCTCCGTATATGCGGCCATTTCGGCTTCGGTTTTGTTGTCGGGGGCGGGGAAGTCGATCCAGGTTTCTCCGAGGATGGCTCGCATGCCAGCGGTTTTGGTCTCCTCAGCTACGGCGTTCTCGAAATAGTACATGTCAGCAAAGGTGGTGACGCCGCTTCGGATTTGTTCGGCTGCTGCCAGACGCGTGCCCCAGCGGACGAAGTCTTCGGTGACGTTTTTGGCTTCGGCGGGGAAGATGTATTTGTAGAGCCAGTCGTGGAGGGTGACGTCATCGTGGAGGCCGCGCATGAGGGTCATGGGGACGTGGGTGTGGCCGTTGACGAAGCCTGGGAGGACTAGTTTCCCTTTGGCCTGGATGGTTTGTTTGGGGGTGTAAAGCTTGGTTAGTTCTGATTCTGGACCAACGGCCAGGATGGTGTCGCCTTGGATGGCTATGGCGGCGTTTTCTTGGATTTCGCGTTGCGGGTTCATGGTGACCGCAGTGCCTCCAGTGATTAGGAGGTCGATGGGTTTTTGGGCTGGGAGGGTGGTCGTGAGGAGGAATACGAAGAGGATTGACTTGGTCATGGTAGTTTATTTTTGCAGATGTGGAGCGAGTGTGTGGGGAATTTCTTAGTTGCGGCGTAACCCTTACCTCGGCGGCTAAAGCCGTCTTTTCTGGGCGGTCTATGCAGCGCTGAAGCGCTGCTCCACCCAAAAGCACGGGCAGGGCCGCTTCGGCACTACGAGGAAGGTATTCACTTGGGCCTAAGCCACGGAGGCTTTGTCGCGGGTTGCCCATTCGGCGTCGTACCGGGCGCGGTCGTAGAAGGATTTTTGGGTGCCTACGCCTGTGGTCGACAAGCCGGCGTAGAGGTTGGCGCGGCGGACGGCTTCGCGCTCGGGGTGGCCTTCGCCAGGTTCGCTCTCACCCAGGAAGACGGCGAAGCTGCCGATGAAGGCGTCGCCGG
>JAYWAL010000143.1:0-57055 GCA_043782485.1 Acidobacteriaceae bacterium
CCTTCTGCTCTTTCTGCCTTTGCTGCTTTTCTTTTTTGCTCTTCTCCGTGTCTCCGTGGTGAGCCCGAACCAGATTTCCCCCCGATCCCTGTACAATCAAGAGCTTCACAGATGACGCCCCGCAGACTCATTATCGCGATCGACGGCCCGGCAGGCGCAGGCAAGAGCACCATCGCTTCTCGCCTAGCGCGCGATTTGGGTTACGTGAACCTGGAGAGCGGCGCCATGTATCGCGCGCTCGCTTTGAAGGCGATTGAGCACGACCTGGCGCTTGATGACGAGGCAGCTCTGCTGAAGCTGGCCCAGCAATCGCACATCACGCTGGAGCCGACGCGCACCGCGAACCGGGTGCTGCTGGACGAGCGCGACGTTTCCCAGCGCGTGCGGGAAGCGGACGTCACCGACGCGGCATCGAAAGTTTCCGTGCATCCGGGCGTGCGCGAGTGGATGGTGGCAAGGCAGCGGGAGATGGGCGCGGGCGGAGGCGTGGTGATGGAAGGACGCGATATTGGAACCAAAGTCTTCCCCGATGCCGATCTTAAGATTTTCCTGGACGCACATCCGGATGTGCGCGAAAAGCGGCGGCTGTTGCAACAACAAATCAGCGGCCCACTGGCGGAACAAGTGGCGGCGGAACTGCGCCAGCGCGATCTGCGTGACCGCACCCGCGCCAACTCCCCGCTGGCTCCCGCGAGTGATGCTGTGATTTTGGATTCAACGGACTTGGGCGAAGCGGAAGTGCTGGCGCGGATTGAGCGATGTGTGCAGGAAAAGCTGGGTAGCTGACAGGTGTCACCTATCAGTTAGAACCCTCCCGACTCCGGCCTGCTGAGACTACCAAGCTCGCGCGGGCGCAGAAGCTCTTAGAAATCTCGAACTCCGTCTTTTGGACCCGCGCCCCTTGCGCCCATCTTCGGCGCGGGCGGGGCCGGCGGCTCTGGCGGCTCTGGCAAATCCGCGGACTCGGAGCCTTTGCGAATTTCAATCCCGCCATGTGCGTTTGAAATCCGGATATTGCCCGCGCCGTTGCCCACCGTTCCGGAAGCGCGCCCGTGATCGTCTTCGTTGTTCACCTTGATCTCGCCGAAGCCGCTCTGAATCTCACCGTTATCAGTGCTGGCGTCGAGCTTAAAACTGGCGCGGTCCGGCAGATAAATCTGCACATCCGCGTTCCGGTTCGTGATGTCCAGATTCCCCACCGGGAGCTTGTTGATATGCAGTTCCACGGCACCGTCGTTGTTGCTGACGCGCACGTCGCCGCTCACTCCGTTCAGCCGGATGTCCTTTTCCTTGGTGAGCAAACGCACCGGACCAGCCACAGAAGCACCATGCAGGTCCCCGCCATCCAGATCCAGGTTCCCGGACACGCTTGCCAGTTCCAAATCCGTACGCGCGGTCTTAAACGAAACTGTCTTGGAAATGCGCGCCAAGCTGACGTTTTCGTGGAACTCGCCGGAAAGGCGCACGGTGCCCTTGATGTCGCTCAGAGTCACCTCGTTGACGCGCCCGTCCACGGAGAGATCGCCCGTCAGCTTGGAAACTCGCACCGTACTCTTGTCGATGCCCAGCTTGGCGTTGCCGACTACATCTTGCAGAGAGACTTCTCCGTCCTTGCTGTTCACCTCGACGTCGCTGTCGCGGCCCATGATCGAAACATCTCCATGCGCTGAGGTGATCACCACGGCCACTTTGCGCGGGACGTACACGTCCAGATCGGAGCTAATGCCGTGGTCGCCAGCTCCACCGGTGTTGGCGTTCAGCGTGACCGTCCGCTCCACCACGGTCAGCTGCGGCTTGCTTTCCAGGTTGTATTTGTCGGCCGCAGCCTGGTTCTCCGAATGGATCGTCTTGTGCACCATCACTTTAATCTTATCGCCGTCGGCCACGTTCACGTTGACGTTGCCGTGTTCGTCGTTAATGCGCAGGGTTGATCCCGGAGCGAGAGGCTGTTCCATCTGGTCGTCAAAGGTAAAGCTCTCGCCGCGGAGAAATGGCGGCCAGTCTTGGTCGTCGATATGGAACCAGCCGGAATCGTGCAGATCGTGAGCCTTCCGCGCCGACAAGCCAAACAGCACCAGAAAAATAACCAGGATCACGCCACCAGCGCCAATTCCCGCAGGTTGTATTCCGGCGTTCTTGGCCTGCTGGTATTCCACCAGCTTAATCACTCCCCACAAGATGAGCAGCGCTGGCCAATAGCGCTCAAAAGCGCCATACAGCGAGCCCCAGTAGAGAATGTCGAGCTTGGCCAGCAACAGCACCACGCCCACCAAAATGAGAACGATGGGTCCCGCCAAAGACCGTTGCCGAACCACGCCGTTACTCATGACGCACCTCGGGGTTCGTCGTTACGATTTCGGTATTCGCAACAGATGCCGGTTGCATCGGAAACGGGGGGTGCGCCGCTGAAGGGCTGCACATGGCCCTCCGTTGAGGCGGAACGCTGCAACATCAGCACCCCGCCAATGGCAATCAGAATCAGTGGCCACGTGTGTTCAAAATCCAGATTGCTCACGTGGAAGTTTTCCAGCAAAAATAGAACTCCAACCGTCATCAGCACCACGGCACCCATGATGCCGCGGCAGCGGCAGCGCAGGCATCCACAGTTGCGGTTACTGCGGTAGCTATCCATGGTCATTTCCCTTCCTGCGAGACCTTGCGTGTCCAGCGCTTCACAAACATCCAAGCGCCAATGACGATCAGAATTACTGGCCAAAAGCGATCGATGCTAAACGAGAACCAGCCCATGTTATCGAGCAGGAACAAACATCCCAGACCGATCAGGATCACGGCCCCAATTGGAATTCCGCTGTTGTTGCAGTTCGTCGCATCGGCGGCGGGCGCGGCATACACGGGCGGCTGCGACGAACTCCAATTCGCATCTCCGGCGGCGGGGTTGGACGCAGCACGGATTCCCGACGAGTTCGTCTGGATCACGCCCGGCCCAAACATGTTCTCCAGGCCAAACGGATCCGGCAACGGCAAGCCCATCTGAATGGCTTCGGCCGTCTTATAGGCGTCAAACACCATGTAGAAAACGAAAAACCCGATCAAAATGCCAAGGACGCCAACATGCGTCGTCAGGAAAACCAGTGCCACGAAGGTCAGAGCATGAATCACACCCTTCAGAAACTGGCCGTTGTACATCGCGCCCACGCCGGGGATGAAGCCGAGAAGTCCGGCAACCACGGGCCTGGTTTTAGGCGGAATCACCGCGCCAGCGGGCCAGTTCGGCGCACCTTGTGGCGCTGTGGTCCCACCCATCTTCTCCGCCACGCACGTCTCGCAATACACCACTCCGCCCACGTTTCGCGAGCACGCGGCGCATAGAGGCTTTCCGCAAGTGCGGCAATACGCTACCGCCGCGGCATTACTATGATTGGCGCAATTCATGCTTCTCTCCTTGCCGTGCTGTTCCAGAACTCGCAATTGTCAGCCTGCGCCACCAGGGACTGCGAATCTTGTTGGGCATAGTTTTCATCCTGATTGCGATCCCCGCCCTTGCTTCCCTGCCCTTTATTCGGCCGACCGCTGGTCTTGTCGTTGTCTTTGTCTTTGCGCGGCTGTTTCGGTTGCTCCTGCTTCACGGGCGCGCCTTCCGCGGGTGTGGTCGCGCGCTGGATATTGTGCAGCATCGACTCGAATTCATAAAACCCACGCATGTTCGAGTAGTACTTCACGACGCGCGCCTGCGTGGAGTAATAGCTGCGCTTGATGGCGCTGGGGCGCAGATCCAGCTTGGCTACATCGTTCACCTTGATGCCAGCCACGCTCATGACCAGCGAGACGGAAAAGAACGCCATAGCCACCGACATGCCAAAACGCGGCTGCCGCACCGTGGCCCAGGTTCCGGTGAGCACCGGCCGCAACCAGTTCAAAGACCACCGGGGCTGTTGCGCCGGAGCGGCTTCCGCGAAGCGCTCGGCCACGCCGCTGGTGCGGGCCAGAATGTTGTGGATCAGGTTCTTGGGCGGCTCAATTTCCGCCAGGGAGAGCATGTAATCACGCCCGGCCTTTACGTCGGCCAGGAGCGGCCCGCAGCTGGCGCAGCCTGCGGCGTGCGTCTGGAAGCTAGCCAGCGCGCCCGCCACCAGCGTGCCGTCTTTCCCAGTGCCGTCAATCGCCTCGAATAGCAGCGTCTCGAACTCGGCGCACTGCATTCGGCTTTGGATTTGGTCTGCCATCAGATCACCTGCTTATATGTACGTGAAAGCAAACGCGCTAGTTCCGCGCGTCCGCGGTTTATTCTTGATTTCACGGTGCCCTCGGGTACTTTGAGGGCAGTCGCGATCTCCCGGTAGTCCATGTCTTGTAAGTCTCTTAGAATCAGTGCTTCCCGCAGCTCTGGAGAGAGTTTTTGCAGGCCTTGATGGACCATTTCCGCCACTTGCCGCTTTCTTTGCACTTCGTCAGGCAGCAAACCGCCGTCTTCCAGCTGGTCGGCCAGGGTGAAGCTGTCTTCGTCCGGCGAGGTCCCGGCGTCGATGGAATCAGTCACGCGATCCTGCTTGCCCTTGCGGAAGTGGTCGACCAGCAGGTTGCGGGTGATGGTGGTCACCCAGGTCATAAATGCCCCGCGCTCAACGTCATACGTGGAGAGCGTTTTGTACATCTTGATGAAAACTTCCTGGGTGAGGTCGTCGGCGTGTTCGGAGGAGCCGGAAAAACGGTAGCAGATGTTGTAAATGCGGCGGTTGAAGCGGTGGACAAGGTCTTCCCAGGCGAGCGAGTCGCCCGCGGCCGCGCGCCGTACGATTAAGTTGACGACCTGCGCGTCTTCCAACGTCTGCTCCGTGGGGATGGGAAAACCTACAACCTCAACAGCACACTGGGGATACGTGAATGTAAGGGCGAAAGTTCCTCTCCCGTAGGGAGAGGAGCCCTCGCCTGTCCGGCGAGGACTTTCCAGACAAACTCGTCCAGCGCGGAATTGTAGCAGCCCCGGCTTGGATCGCCCGTGCCGCATGTAGTAGGCTGCCCACTTAGCCAACATGCCTCCCGAGACCCCGACCGAATCCGACTCTCCCCAGCGCCAGACGCCGGACGCCTTGCTGCTCCACGGCTTCTGGTACCGCGCGCTTCCCGGCGATAAAGTCGGTCGTCAGGGCATGGAGAAAGCGCAACTCCTGGGTCTGCCGCTAGTCCTAGGGCGCGACGGCAGCGGAAAGGCATTTGCGCTCAGAGATTCCTGTCCTCACCGCGGCATTCCGCTCTCTGGTGGGAAATTTGACGGCCAGCAGGTCGAGTGCTGTTACCACGGCTGGAAATTCGATTGCCATTCCGGGCAGTGCACGGAGATTCCTTCGTTGACGGAAGACCAGGGCAAGAAGTTGCGCGTGGACCGCATCTTCGCCGGGAGCCACGCCTGCGAGGAGCACGATGGCTTCATTTGGGTATTCATGCCCGAGCCGGGGCCTTCGGGCGCGGGATTCACGCGAGCGGCAGAGCCGACCGAGCCTGCGCCTCGCGTGCCGACTTTTAGCGACCAGTACAAGACCGCGTATTTGGTTGCCGACTTGGCCTGCAACATTGACCACGGGATTATTGGCCTGATGGACCCGGCCCACGGGCCGTTCGTTCACCAGTCGTGGTGGTGGCGGCAGAAGCACAGCATTCACGAGAAACATAAAAACTTCGAGCCCATCCCGAACGGCTTCCGCATGGCCGCGCATACTCCCAGCTCGAACAGCGCGCCGTATAAGCTGTTGCGTATGTATGCCGATGCGGATTCGATTACTACGACGATTGACTTTGAGCTGCCGAACCGCCGCGTGGAAACGATTCGCGCCGGGAAGTATTGGTTTTCCAGTTTGACGACAGTTACGCCCATTACCCGCGAGCGCTGCCGCATTGACGTGGTGGCGTGCTGGAATCTGTTTCGCTGGGTTCCGTTGGCTCCGGAGATGCTGAAGTTTGTCTTCACGAAGTTCGTTCGGCAAGATCAGGAGACGATGGAGAAGCAAGCCGAAGGCCTGAAGCACAACCCTCATTTGATGCTGATCGACGACGCCGACCGGCCCGCCAAGTGGTATTTCCAGTTGAAGAATGAGTATCTGGAGTCGCGGCGGACGGGCGGGGAGATGCGGCATCCGATGACGGGGCCGGTGACGTTGAAGTGGCGAAGCTGAAAAACCTCTGTCATCCTGAGCGTAGCGATGTCTTCACGAAGTGAAGCCATCGCGGAGTCGAAGGACCCCTGCCCATTCGACCAACTGCACTTTCTCAAGCTTTCACTCGAAGACAGTTTGAGATAACCCTTCGGGGAGGCACCCTAGCAAGAAAGCTGGATAGGGCACCACCGAGCCAGCAGTCGCGGGATTCCTCGCTTCGCTTCGGAATGAAAACCTAAAAGACTCCAGTGTCCGCGGCGTGTTGACCATGGCTCACAAACCAACCCAACGCCCTGTCACGAAACTCATCCGGCGCTGCGTTCATGGCGCCGCAGTGATCCGCATTGGGAACTTCCCAGAGTGAAATCGCCGGGTCACGCGCAAAGATCAAGTCGGCATGGCGGACTGGAATGTTGCTGTCAACCTTGCCGTGAATCAGGAAAACCGGAACCTTGGTGCGAAGCACAGCCTCCTGCGGCGAGATCTGCTCAAAATTAAGGTGGTATTTCAAACGTCCGTAGAGAAACGCGAAGTCAATAATCGGCTGCAAGAGCGTGCGCCCCAGCCAGGAACCGGTGTTGAAGCGCTGGCCCACACGGTCGTAGCCAATCTCGCGAAAGCTGGCGAAGGGCGAATCCGCCACCACGGCGCAGAAGCGGGGTTCCGAGGGCAGCGATTGCAGCAACTGCGCGGCGCCCATGGAGGCACCTAAGCCAAACACACAGCCCGGAGGCAGCGGCTGAGGACGCGTGCTTCCTGGAGGCACGTCGGCGGCGCGTCCGTTCTTCTGTTGAAGCCAATCGACCCAGCGGTGGATGTCGTCGCTTTCGAGCAATCCAAACGTGGCCAGATTGCCGCCGCTGGTGCCGTGGGCACGGGCGTCCGGCATCAGAACGCTATAGCCGTGGCTCAATAGCAGTTGAGCGTAGCCGCCCATGCCGGTGCGATTATCGCTCAGGCCGTGCAGCAAAAGTACGGCATCGCCATTACCGCTGGGCGGACGGATGCTCCACGCTCGCAGCGTGGCACCGTCGCTGGCGGCGATTGTGACGTCAGTCAATGCGTAACCCTTGGCTTGCGTAGCCTGTCGGGCTTGTGCTTCGTCCTCGGGCGTGAGCGGCTTGCGCTCCGGGTGAACCGTTACTTCCGCCAGTACAATTCCTGCGACTAGCGTGAAGGCGAAGAACAACCCCAGCAGCGTGAGGAAAAAAGGCAAACCCAGTCGAGGCCAGAAGCGGAGTCGCATCTGTTGAGAATACGCAACTTTAGAGGAAAGTGTTCCAGACTTGCTCGGGCTAGCGGAGCAATGCTCCGCTGGACAGGCGAGGGCGCCTTTCCCCACGTGAGTTTTGGCGACTCTGTGGAACGTAGATTTCAGTTGAAGCGGCTGGCTTTACAAACCTTATCCGCAACGGGTGGGGACGCCCGTGCCTCCATCAAGTCTTCTTAGGCTGGGCGTTTCCAGCGCAGGACGGGTTTGCGGGCTGCGGCGGTTTCGTCCAGGCGGGAGATGCGGGTATTGTGCGGGGCATCGAGGATGGTCTGCGGTTCGTGTTCGGCTTCCTGGGCGATGCTTTTCATGGCTTCCACGAAGAGGTCAAGTTCCTCTTTGGATTCGCTCTCCGTTGGCTCGATCATAAGTGCGCCGGGGACGATTAAAGGAAACGCAGTGGTGTACGGGTGGAAGCCGTAGTCAATCAGGCGCTTGGCCAGGTCCATCGTCTTGAGTCCGTTTTTGTTTTGGATCTTATCGCTGAAGACGACTTCGTGCATCGATGGGGTTGAGTAAGGCAGGTCGAACGTGCCAGTAAGTTCCTTGCGGACGTAGTTGGCGTTGAGCACCGCGTCTTCGGTGGTTTGGCGGAGGCCATCGGGGCCGTTGGCCATGATGTAGGCGAGCGCGCGGACAAACATACCAAAGTTTCCGTAAAACGCGCGAACACGACCTACGGACTGCTTCCGGTCGTAGTCGAAGCCTAACGTGCCGTCAGGTTTCGATATGAGAACGGGCGAGGGCAGAAACGGCTCCAGAATCTGCTTACACGCCACTGGGCCGGAACCGGGGCCACCGCCGCCGTGTGGCGTGGAGAACGTCTTGTGCAGGTTCAAGTGCATCACGTCGACGCCGAAATCTCCGGGACGGGCTTTGCCGACCAGCGCGTTCATGTTGGCGCCATCCATATAAAGCAGGCCGCCCTTGGCGTGCAGAATGTCGGCGATCTTGTGGATGTCCTCCTCGAACACGCCGAGGGTGTTGGGGTTGGTGAGCATGAGCGCGGCCACGTCTTCGTTCATCTGCGACGCTAACGCTTCGACATCGACGGTGCCGCGTTCGTTCGATTTCAGGTTCTCGACGGCGTAGTCGACCATGGCCGCCGTGGCCGGGTTCGTTCCGTGGGCGGAATCCGGTATCAGAACCTTCTTGCGGGCATTCCCTTTCGATTCGTGATAGGCGCGGACCATCAGTAGGCCCGTCATCTCACCTTGCGCGCCAGCAGCGGGTTGCAGGGTGATGGTGTCCATGCCGGTGATTTCGATCAACGCGTCGCTCAGAACGCGCAGAATCCGCATCGCGCCCTGCGAAATCTTCTCAGGGGCATACGGGTGGGCGTTAGCGAGGCGATCCAGCCGAACCACAACTTCATTCACGCGCGGGTTGTACTTCATGGTGCAGGAACCCAGCGGATACATGCCGAGGTCAATGGCGTAGTTCCAGGTGGAAAGCCGCGTGAAGTGGCGAATAATTTCAATTTCGCTGACTTCAGGCATTTCGCCCAGGTCTTCCCTCGCCACCGAACCCAGAAGCGCCGCAACATCCACTTCCGGAACATCCAGCGGAGGCAGTTTCCATGCGGCTTTGCCGGGAGAGGACTTCTCGAAGATCAAGCCTTCGTTCTGGCTCACGTGACGCGTTGCCTTCGTGATGCTCACTGCGCCACCTCCTGCATGCGGGGCTCATGGGTCTTGGCGGTTTCTTCGTACTCCGAGAGCAGCCCGCAAACGGTATCGATGGCGCTGCGCGTGGTCAGCTCCGTGCAACACCACAACGACGCATTGCCAAGTTCCGGATAGATGCGCTTCAGCGGAAAGCCGCCAACAATCTTGTGGCCGAGCAAGCGGCTGTTGATGACCGCAGGATCTTCCGCCGTTTGAACAACGAACTCGTGGAAGCGGGGCGCGCCGGAGAACAGCACCTTGGCTTCCTTGGCAAAGTGGTCGGCGGCATACGCGGCCTTGGCCAGATTCTGCTTGGCCAACTCGCGGAGCCCTACCCGTCCATAGACGGTCATAAAGATGTTCGCCATCAGCGCCACCAGCGCCTGATTGGTGCAAATGTTCGAAGTAGCCTTCTCGCGCCGAATATGCTGCTCGCGCGTAGCTAGCGTCAGCACGAAACCGCGATTGCCGTTCTTGTCGGTGGTTTGTCCAGCAAGTCGTCCAGGAAGCTGACGAACAAATTTCTCGCGCGTGGCCAGCACACCGCAGTAAGGCCCGCCAAAGCCAAGCGGCACGCCGAACGATTGCGCTTCCATGGCCACAATGTCGGCTTCCGCAGGCGGCTTCACAATGCCCAGCGAAATAGCTTCCGCGATTGAAACAACCAGAAGAGCGCCTTTGCTATGAACTAGCTCCGCAACCGCCGCCACATCTTCAATCGTCCCAAAGAAGTTCGGCGATTGAATCAGCACGCAAGCCGTATCGTCGGTAATCGACTGCTCCAACTCGCGCAAATCCACGCGACCATTCTCACCAAAGTTCACCGTAGTCAGCGGCAAGCCCTGGTGCGTGGCATAGGTGCGAATCACCTGCTGGTATTCGGGATGCACGCTGCGCGCGACCACGGCCGAACTCCGTCCAGTGACCCGCACGGCCATCATGATCGCCTCGGCCGCCGCCGTAGAGCCGTCATACATGGACGCGTTAGCCACTTCCATTCCGGTAAGTTCGCAGATCATGCTTTGGAATTCGAAAATCGCCTGAAGCGTCCCCTGAGAAATTTCCGCCTGGTAAGGCGTGTATGCGGTAAGGAATTCGCCACGCGAAACCAGCGAGTCGATGATCACCGGGCGATAGTGGTTGTAAGCGCCCGCGCCGAGAAACACGGTATAGCCTTCACCGTTTTCCCGCGCCCGCTGTTGAAACCAGTCCACAATCTCCGACTCCGCCATCTGCCGCGGAATCTTCAAGTCGCGCTGCAAGCGGTATTCAGCAGGAATGGGAGAAAAAAGATCGTCGATCGAGCCCGCGCCAATCGTGCGCAGCATCGCCTCGCGATCACCGGGAGACTTAGGAAGATAACGCATAAGACTAGTTTAGACGATGTTGAGGGCCGGTCCGATTCATTGCACCGCACGGCTGTCCGCAGCGGCGAAATTCAGCGGGATATTGTCCTGGCAGGCAAAGCTCCTACTTCCCTGCCTCTTCCGCGACGAACTTTTCGTAGTCGGCGGCGGAAAGCAGGCTCGCGAGGTCTGCGGGGTTCGCCAGCGTAATCTTCAGCATCCAACTGGCGTGCGCGTCCTGATTCACTTTCTCGGGCGCCGTAGCCAAGTCGCCATTGACCTCGGTTACGGTTCCAGAAGCGGGCGCGTAGAGATCGGAAACAGCCTTGACCGATTCAACCGAGCCAAAGGTCTTGCCAACGGCAATGTCAGAACCAACCTTCGGCAAGTCGACGAACACGATGTCGCCCAGCGAATTCTGCGCATATTGCGTAATGCCGATGGAAGCGGAGCCGCCGTTTGCCATCACCCACTCGTGTTCTTTGGTGTATTTGCGATCGTCGGGATAAGCCATCGTATCCTCAAATTACCCTTGCGGGGGATGGGGCGCGAGCGCCCTTAAACTTTTGCTCTTTTGTAAAACGGAGTCGCCACAACCTTGGCGGCAACGCCCTGGCCGCGCACTTCCACCTGAATTTCTGTTCCCAGTGCCGAGAACGCTTGCGGAACATACACCAGCGCGATATTCTTTTTCAGGAACGGAGCCGGGGAGCCGCTGGTGACGTAACCGATCTCAACACCTTGCAGGTCGAGCACGCGATAGCCGTCGCGGGCAATGCCGCGGCCCGTCATTTCCAGGCCTGCCAGAACTTTGGCCGGCGCGGTCTTTTGCAGTTCCAACAGCGCAGCGCGCCCGATGAAGTCGGGCTTCTCCATCTTGCAGTAGCGGCCCAAGCCCGCTTCCCAAACGTTGATGGTGTCGGAAATTTCGTGGGTGTAGAGCGGCATCTTGGCTTCAAGCCGCAAAGTGTTGCGCGCGCCCAGGCCGCATGCGATGGCACCAAATTCTTTTCCGGCATCCAGCACCGCGTTCCAGACTCGAGCGCTGGTAGCGTCGTCCGAGGGGATGTAAATCTCAAAACCATCCTCACCCGTATATCCGGTGCGACCAATGAGCGTATTCGCCAGACCGCTGACGGTTCCGTGTGTAAACCAATAGCCCTTTACCGCGGCGAGATTAACATCCGTCAGCTTGGCCAGCAGCAAGTGAGCCTTGGGACCTTGAATCGCAATCTGCGTGTAGTCGTCGCTGAGGTCAGTAACGCGGCAATCGAACTGGCGCGTGTTGTCGCGGACCCAGTTGAAGTCTTTCTCCCGCGTTCCGGCATTGATGACAAGAAGATAGTCGTCCTCGCCCAGGCGATGGACGATCACGTCGTCAACGAACGTGCCCTGCGGGTAAAGCAGCGCCGAATACTGCGCCTGACCGATGGCCAACTTCGCGGCGTCATTCATGCTGACCTGCTGCACCGCAGCCAGCGCTTGCGGGCCAACCAGCCGGATGTCGCCCATATGGCTCACGTCGAAAATCCCAACGCCGCTGCGCACGGCCATGTGCTCAGCCACCAGGCCTCCGGTAGCCGGATACTCCACGGGCATATCCCAGCCATTGAACGCGACCATTTTGGCACCCATTTGGCGATGGACGGCGTTCAAAGCGGTTTTGCGGATGGCAGGTACGCTTTCCACTACGGACACAACGGCCTCAATTCGGCTATCAACAGGAACTTATCAACGTATCATGCTCATTTTTCGCGGGTCAACGCGTGGGCTGAGGAAAACTGAAAATGCCGTCCGAGTTACCCCAGAGTTACCAAAGACACCAGCGGCCACCCCTTGGAGATTGGCTCCCCGGGGCGCGTGGCGTTAGATTTTAAGCATGGCTACCACGAATTCGCGTTTCACCTGCCAGCAGTGTGACGGCACCGAAGACAAATGCACCTGCACAAAATTCTGCTGTCTGTGCAACGGATTGGAAGGCGTTCGACTGTGCGGCGACGGGCTGTTCTATTGCGAGCCTTGCCGCGAGGCCTGCGACTACCAGGCGGAAGCTCGCTTGGGCAACTCTTAGCATCCCGTGGCGAAAGTAGGATTCGTATCAGGCCACCGCTTCAGTAGCCTGCCCTGAGCCTGCCTAAGGGACCTGCTTTTTGACTGGACCAAGACTGAATCAGAGCTTCCTTAAAGCTGGAACTACACCACCACGGCTTCTTCATACTCCCCGAATACGCGGCGCAAGGTATCGGAAATTTCGCCGACGGTAGCAAGGGCCTCGACGGCGGTGACAATGCGCGGCATCAAATTCTCGCCCGAACGAGCGGCGGCTTCGACTTGCTGAAGAGAGTCCTGCCACGGCTTTTTGTCGCGGCGCAGGCGCAGCGCACGAAGGCGCTCGACCTGCTTGGGTTCCAGCGATTCGTCAATACGCTGGAGCGGGACGGGCTTCTCTTCATCGACCGCAAAACGATTCACCCCCACCACCACGGCCTCACCGTGATCGACTGACTTCTGGTATTCGTAAGCAGCACTTTGGATTTCCTGCTGCACATAGCCGCGTTCAATGGCTTTGAGCATGCCGCCCAAAGAATCGATCTTGGCTAAATACTCGAGCGCGCGAGCCTCAATATCATTGGTGAGAGACTCGATGTAGTAGGAACCTGCCAGTGGATCAATGGTGTTGGGCACGCCCGTCTCGTAGCCCACGATTTGCTGCGTTCGCAGGGCAATGCGCGCGGCCTCTTCCGTGGGCAGGGCCAGCGCTTCATCAAAGGAATTCGTGTGCAGAGATTGCGTGCCGCCCAAAACCGCGGCCATGGCTTGCAGTGCCGTGCGGACGATGTTGTTTTCCGGCTGCTGCGCGGTCAGAGTCGAGCCGGCGGTTTGCGTGTGGAAGCGCAAGGCCCAGGCTTTCGGACTCTTCGCCTTGAATCGCTCCCGCATAATGCGTGCCCACATGCGGCGGGCACAACGGAACTTGGCTACCTCTTCCAGAAAATTGCTATGCGCGTTGAAAAAGAACGACAAGCGCGGAGCGAATTTTTCCACGTCGAGTCCGGCCTGGAGCGCGGCCTCGACATAAGCGATGCCATCCGCCAGCGTGAACGCTACTTCCTGCACCGCCGTCGAACCCGCCTCGCGCATGTGGTAGCCGGAAATCGAAATTGTGTTCCATTCCGGAACATTCTCGTTGGTCCAGGCAAACATGTCGGTGATGATGCGCATGGCCTGGGCCGGCGGGAAAATGTACGTCCCGCGCGCGATGTATTCCTTCAGCACATCGTTCTGCACCGTACCGGACAGCAAGCGCGTGTCAGCACCCTGCCTCCGCGCCACGGCGACATAGAGCGCCAATAAGATCGAGGCCGTCGCGTTGATGGTCATCGACGTGGAGATCTTCGTCAGGTCAATGCCGTCGAACAGCCGCTGCATGTCTTCGATGGAATCGATGGCAACGCCGACCTTGCCCACTTCACCCATGGCTAGCGCGTGGTCGGAGTCCATGCCAATCTGCGTCGGTAAATCGAAGGCCACAGAAAGGCCGGTCGTTCCCTGCGCCAGCAGATACTTGTAGCGTTTGTTCGATTCCTCCGCATCGCCCATGCCAGCGTACTGGCGCATGGTCCATAGGCGGCCTCGATACAGGGTCGACTGCACGCCGCGTGTGAACGGAAATTGCCCGGGATAGCCAAGCTGCCCGTCTGCGTCGAAACCAGCCAGGTCTGCGGGCGTATACACGGCCTGATCTGTCGCCGAATCAGCAGACTTGGCCTTGGGCGAATCGGGCAGCTTGGGCGAATCGGGCAGAATGTCCTTCATCGAGTCCTCATAACCGGAACTTCAGACCCGCTTCTTTCGGGCGCGCCAAAACGACGATACGCCGAAATAGACGAAAAGAACCGCAAAGATGCCCGAAGCCCAAAGCTTGCTCGCATTGGCCTGGCCCATGCCGGACCGGTGGTACTCATGCACCCCGGCCGCTGCGCCCATCATGCCTAAAACTAAGAAAATAAAGCCAGTTACTTCCAGCCAAAGAATGTGGAAGATGTGCGTAAAGGAAGCTGCGGTAGCCCGAACTCCGGACAGCGCGGCCGAAAGTAACCGATTCCTCTGCACCTGGCCGGTGACCACCTGCACCGCCCGAGCAATATTTTTCGCGCTGGAGAGGCTTCCCATAGGTGAATTTTAGCAAGGTCCGGGCTACAATAAACCACTTGATTCAGCGCCCCCGGGCGGATCCCCAGGCGGATCAAGGTTGGGCCTTCCGCATCTAACGCAATGTAGCCAGCAGGTACGGTGATTCAGGAAAGGGCAGGGGCATGGACCAACAACTCAAGCGGCTGATGAAAGACCTCGGGGAGGCCATCAACGAATCCCTCGCCGACTCCGATCAGATTTCCGACGTCGTCTCGCGCATCAAAGATGGCGGCTACGATATTTTCCTGGTCCTCGAAGCCACCATCGGCCTGACCAAACAGGGCGAGAAGTCGGGCGACAGTGAGACCACCTCGGTAACCATGCGCAGCAGCTCCTCGCTCACGCTGGACGACCAAGACCAGAAGTTCCTGAAATCCCTACGCATCAAAGTTGAGGATTTGGAATAGCTTTCGTGGGGCCGACCGCCCTCGACGGTCCGGTAAGACAGACTTCTCGTTATAGCTCCCGCTTAGGCGGAGCCTGATCCGCCCCCACTCGTCCCACCGCAATCTCCGCAATAAAGAACGCCTCCGCCCGAATCGGCGACCCCGCCTGCCTCCGCAACATAGCCAGTTGCCCAGCATGTGTGATGGCATCGACAATCGGCCCCTGCAACATTCTCTCCACCGACTTCAATTCCGCATCCGACGCCAGAAAATCATCAAACGCCTTCAGCGCCGCGAAAAATCGATCACTCTCCTGCGCCAGCGGCAGCGGCGTGGCCTCGGTCCATTCCTTGCCGCCCTTCGCCATCCGCACAGCCCAGTCGAACAAATCCCCCATATGGGCAAGCAAACGCACCGGCGTTTTAACTCCGCCCGAAGCCTGAAAATCCGCAAAGCCCTCCGGCGCGCCGCGCAGAGCCTTCGCCGTGCGGTAAGCAAGTGTTGCAATCAAGTGACGAAGCAGCTGACGTTGCGGATCTGTGGACACTAGTTTTCTCCGTTACTAAAATTGGAACCCCGAGGATAACACTGGAAGTCTTTCTACGCGGCGCTAGCCTTCCGGCAGCACAAAATAAAACACCGACCCCCGCCCCAACTGGCTGGTCACCCCAATGCTTCCCCCATGCGCTTCGACAATCGCTTTCGAAATAGCCAGCCCCATCCCTGCCCCCTGCACGCGCATCCGCTGATTCCGCCCGCGATAGAACTTATCGAAAATGAGCGGCTGCTCGAACTCATCAATCCCCGGGCCATGGTCGGCAATGCTAATCATGAGCGAATGTCCCCGAACCTCCGCCGAAACATGAATCGCCGTCTGCGCTGGCGAGTACTTCGCCGCATTTTCCAAAAGATGAATTAGCACCTCGCCTATCCGCAGCACATCCATACGAACCGGCGGCAACCCCGCCGGAATCTGCACCTCCACGCTGTGCTTGGCCAAAGCTGTTTTCGCCTCAACCAGCGCCCGATCCACGGCCTCGCGAATGTCATGCGGAGCCAGTTCCAGCTTCACCTCTCCAGCTTGCAGCTGCGCCATCTCAGCAGCCTCTCCCACCAGCCGGTTCAACCGGTCACTCTCCTCGTCAATGACCATTAGCAACTCTTGCCGCTCGCTCTGCTCCAGAGGTTGCGCCGACAGCAGCGAAGTCACCGCCGCCTTGATGCTCGTCAGCGGTGTTCTAAATTCATGCGTCACCGAATCCAGCAGCACCGTCCGCAGCTGCTCACTCTCGCGCGCCGCCTCAGCATGAGTCAGCCGCTCAATGGCACCCGCCCGCTCGATGGCAATGGCAATGATCCCGCTCAACGCTTCCAGCGTCCCCCGCGAAGGCAAAGCCCCCGCCACGCCCAGGCTCCCCACCACGCGCGTGCCCATGCGCAGCGGCATAAACGCAACCTCGCGTTCCATATCAATATTCGGTTCGCCGCGTACACCCACCAATTGCAGATCATGCAAGTCCAGCCCATCCGGCTCCGACTGCGACCGATAAATATCCGACCGTTCCGCCAAAGAAACAGCTGCCGCACGTACGTAAAACGCATCCACCACATACCCCGGAATCGCATTCAACAGCGCCGCCGAGTTGTCGCTTACCAGCAATTGCTGACTGAACTCATACAACCGCTCAACCTCGCGCCGCCGAGCGTTCGCATTCTCCGCCTCGCGCCGCGCCCGCTCCGCCAAACGGCTGGCAATCACCGCCGTCACCAGAAACGCAAACAGCGCCACCCAGTTCTGCGGATCGCTGACCGTAAAAGTCCCCACCGGCGGCAGGAAAAAATAATTGAACGCCAGCGTCGCCGCCACCGCCGCCGCCACCGCGCATCGCAACCCCCACGTGGCCGAAACGCACAGCACCACCAGCAGGAATCCCAGCGCCATGGTCGTCACATTGACGTGCAACCAACGCCCCACCGCCGCCACCGCGACCACCGCCGCGCACGCCACCGCATATCGAAATATCACTACTGGCTTCACCAGCCGATTGTAACCAAGTTCGACATTTTCCACGCGCTCAGGGAGAATAGCCCCATGCCGAAGACGCCCGAACAGTGGCTGGAGGAATGCTCACCCAAGCGCGGCGGTGGCCGCTTTAAGCTCTTTCTTGGCTACGCTCCTGGCGTCGGCAAAACCTACAGCATGTTGAGCGAAGCCATCCGCCGCCACAGCCGCGGCGAAGATGTCATGATCGGCGTGGTCGAAACCCACGGCCGCGCCGGCACCGCCGAACTCGCCCAGCAGCTCCCCGAAATCCCGCGCCGCAAGCTCCCCTACAAAGGCGCTACGTTCGAGGAAATGGACGTCGATGCCATCCTCGCCCGCCGCCCCGCCGTTGTTCTTATTGACGAACTAGCCCACACCAACATCGAAGGCAGCAAGCACGGCAAGCGCTACGAAGATGTCCTGGAGATTCTCGAAGCCAAAATCGACGTCCTCTCCACGCTCAACATCCAGCACCTCGAAAGCGTCACCCCAACCGTCCTCAACCTCACCGGCGTTCCAGTCAGGGAAACTGTCCCCGACTGGGTCCTTCAGCGTGTTGATGAAGTCGTCATGACCGACCTCACTCCGGAAGCCCTGCAAAGCCGCATGCGCCGCGGCGACATCTATCCCACCGACCGCGCCGAGCGCGCCCTGCAAAACTTTTTTCGCGAGGGCAACCTCATCGCACTGCGCGAACTCGCCCTCCGCCACGTCGCCCAGGCCGTCGATCACAACCTTGAAACCTTCCGCGACAAGCAGGGCGAAGAACGCCGCGTCGCCGTCCGCGAACGCATTGCCGTCTGCATCAGTTCCAATCCTGCCGCTCAATACCTGGTCGCCCGCGCCGCCCGCATGGCGCAAAGCCTGGGCGCGCAGCTATTCGTCGTCTACGTCGATTCCGGCCGCGACGAAAGCGAAGCCAACCAGAAAAGTCTCGAAGCCAATCTCCGCTTCGCGCAAAATGTCGGCGCGCAAATCGTCCGCCTCGAAGGCACCAACGTCGCCACCACCGTCGCCGAGTTCGTCCGCGAAAAGCACATCACCGAAGTCGTCTTCGGCCGCTCCGCCACCCACGGCTGGCGTCGCTTCCTTTACACTTCCGCCGTGCATAAGTTCCTGCGCGATGCCCCCTCGGTGGATGTCCACATTGTCACCCAGGAACCCATCTAGAAATGACCGAACGCCGCCGCATCCTCGTCGTCGATGACGAACCGCAAATCACCCGCGTCCTCCGCACCACGCTCAACAGCCACGGCTATGAAATCCGCGCCGCCAACGATGGCGAAGCCGCGCTCGAAGTCCTCCACGACTGGACGCCCGACCTCGTCATCACCGACCTTTCCATGCCGCAAATGGATGGCCTCGAACTCACCCGCCGCATCCGCCTCAAGCACTCTGTTCCAATTATCGTACTCTCCGTCCGTGGCGAGGAGCGGGTCAAGGTCCAGGCCCTCGACGCCGGCGCCGACGACTACGTCACCAAACCCTTCGGCATGGAGGAACTCCTCGCCCGCGTCCGCTCCCACCTCCGCCGCAAGTCCGACGCCGCCGAAGCTGCCCCGGAAGCCATCGAACTCGGCGATTTCCGCATCGACCCCGAAGCGCACCGCGTCTTCGTCCGCCAGCGTGAAGTCCACCTCACGCCCAAGGAATTCGACCTCCTGCTTTACCTCGCCCAGCGCCCCGGCAAAGTCGTGCAGCACCGCACGCTCCTCAGCGCCATCTGGGGCGGCAACAGCGTCGAACAAGTCGAGTACCTCCGCGTCTTCGTCGGCCAGCTCCGCAAAAAAATCGAACCCGAACCCTCCACCCCACGCTACGTCCTAACCGAACCCTGGGTAGGCTACCGCTTCGATCCCGGCGCTCAGCCCTAGAACTTTGGCTAACAAAAAATCTGTCATTCCGAACGCCTTCAGGCGTGAGGAATCTGCTTGAGCCTCAGACTTAGCAACCAAACCGACCTTGCTCCGGCATTCCCATCAGCTTTGTTTTCAACAAGCCCCCCAATCCTTACAAAACTTTTACGAAGCTCTTAGCCCCCTTTTACGCCTGCCCGTGTTGAATCAACTTGGCGGGTGACCCTGAAGGTCCTACCCGCAGGATGGTTGGCCATGCACCTGCTATTCGGAATCGTCGCCGTTGTTGGCATGGGCTGCTTCGCCGGATTCTTCCTGGCGTTCCAACGGGAAAAGAGGCAACCCGGCCCCAGGAACATCAGCATTTACATCGCACAGGAAACGCGCCCCGGCCTCCACAAAGTGGCCGCCCGCTGCTACGGCCCATTGACGGCCATCGAGGGGGGTCGCCCCACGCCATCGCCCGTGGCACCAGCAGCCAAAAGGAGGCTCCCAGTTCTGCGGCCAGTTCCTGCCCAGCTCCGGCCCCAGTTCCAGCCTCGATATCACGATCATGAACTTCACCACGGATCAGCGTAGGGAACAGGGGACTCTGCACAAGTATTTGTTCTTGAAACTGATAACTGTTGCGATCGTCATTTTTTAAATTTGTCATTCCGAAGCGAAGCGAGGAATCCTCTGGGTACTGCGAGTACCCGACGCTTTCCAACTTTCTTACAGGGAAGCCGAAGAAGGAGAAAGCCGGAGAGGGTAGACGAACCGAGGGTATTGAGATCATGGTTTTGCGCTCTTGAAAAAACTTGTTCGGCATGGAAATTTAGGCCATGGAATCGCGGGTACAATCGCCCCAAAGTTGATTCTCCTGAACCACGTTTCAAAAGAACAGAAATCACGGAGGCACTATGCAGGACTTAATCTTCACCATCCTAACCGTACTGTTTTTCGCAGCCTCGCTGGCCTATGTCTACGCCTGCGAGCGCCTGCGCTAGAGGCCTTATGGGAATCGAAACCGTAGTCTTACTCGTCGTCTGCCTGTTACTGCTGGTCTACCTGGGCTATGCCCTGCTCCAGCCGGAGAAATTCTAAGTTATGACAGCCAATGGTTGGTTTCAGATCTTGCTCTTCATCGTCCTAATTTTCGCCATGACCAAGCCGCTCGGCATCTTCATGGCCCGCGTCTTTAGCCGCGAACGTACTTTCCTCGACCCCGTCCTGCGCCCGGTGGAAAAACTCCTCTACCGCTTGACCCTGGTCGATGAAGACCACGAAATGCACTGGACGGAATACGCCTATTCCATGCTGCTCTTCAGCGGCGTTTCCATGTTTGTGCTCTACCTGTTCCAGCGCCTGCAAGGCGTTCTGCCGTTGAACCCGCAAAAGTTCCCCGCCGTGGCTCAGGCACTGGCGTTCAACACGGCCGCATCGTTCACCACCAACACGAATTGGCAGAACTACGGCGGCGAAGCCGTCATGAGCTATCTCACGCAGATGGCCGGCCTCGCTTACCACAACTTCATGTCCGCCGCCGTCGGCATCGCCCTCGCCATCGCCTTCATCCGCGGCATCGCCCGCCGTGAGAAAGACACCCTCGGCAACTTCTGGGTTGACACCACGCGCGCCACGCTCTGGATTCTGTTGCCCGTCTGCCTTATCTTCACCCTCGTTCTGGTTTCACAAGGCGTCGTCCAAAACCTGCGCCCCTATGACACCGTCAAGCTCGTTGAGCCGCAACAGAATCCTCAAGTTGATGCCAACGGCAAACCTGTCCTTGGCCCTGACGGCAAGCAGGTCATCACCACCGTCACCGATCAGGTCATCGCCCAAGGCCCTGTCGCTTCGCAGGAAGCCATCAAAATGTTTGGCACCAACGGCGGCGGCTTCTTCAACGCCAACAGCGCCCACCCGTTCGAGAACCCCACGCCGCTCAGCAATTTCCTGCAAATGCTTTCCATCTTCGCCATCGGCTCCGGCCTTACGTACACGCTCGGACGCATGACGGGATCGCAGCGCCACGGCTGGGCTGTTTGGTCGGCCATGACCGCTCTCTTCCTCGCCGGAGTGCTAGTCGCCTACTGGGCCGAAGCCCGCGGCAACCCGCTCCTGCCCGGCGTCAACCAGCAAGTCACCGCCATGCAACCCGGCGGCAACATGGAAGGCAAGGAGGTCCGCTTTGGCATTGCCAACTCCGCCCTCTTCGCCACCATCACCACCGACGCCAGTTGCGGGGCTGTCAACGGATTCCACGATTCCTTCACCCCCATTGGCGGCATGGTTCCGCTGGCCAACATCATGCTGAGCGAAGTTGTCTTCGGAGGCGTCGGCGCTGGTATGTACGGCATGTTGGTCTACGTCGTCCTCGCCGTCTTCATCGCTGGCCTCATGGTCGGGCGCACGCCGGAATATCTGGGCAAGAAGATTGAAGCCTACGACGTCAAAATGTCCATGCTCGTCGTCCTGGTCTTCCCTCTCGTCATTCTCACCTTTACTGCCATATCTGTTCTTTACAATTTCGGAACATCCAGTATCGCCAACCCGGGCCCGCACGGATTCTCTGAAATTCTCTACGCTTACACCTCGCAGGCCGGTAACAACGGCTCCGCCTTCGGTGGCCTCAACGGCAACACGTCCTGGTACAACAACTCCGGCGCGTGGACCATGCTCATTGGCCGCTTCTTCATGATCATCCCCATGCTCGCGGTGGCCGGCAACCTCGCGAAAAAGAAGTACGTTCCCCCGTCACTCGGCACCTTCCCCGTCACCACCCCGCTGTTTTCCATTCTGCTGGTTGGCGTCATCGTCATCGTCGGCGCGCTCACGTTCTTCCCCGCGTTGAGCCTCGGACCTATTCTGGAACACTTGCTGATGCTGGCAGGAAAGACTTTCTAAGGTTTACTTATGGCTATCAAAAAGAAGGCTGTTTGGCAGTGGAAGATCGTGCAGGGCGCCCTCTGGGACGCCATCGTCAAGCTCAACCCGCGCACCATGATGGGCAATCCCGTCATGTTTGTCGTCGAAATCGGCAGCGTCATCACCAGCATCCTGCTGGTCCGCAACATGCTGCACGGCAACGTCGACTTCAAATTCAACCTCCAGATCACCCTCTGGCTCTGGTTCACCGTCCTGTTCGCCAACTTCGCCGAAGCCATGGCCGAAGGCCGCGGCAAGGCCCAGGCCGAAACCTTGCGCAAGGCCCGCTCGGAAACCGTCGCCAAGCGCCTCGCGGGCGGCTCCGGCGCAGTCGAGGAAGTCGCCAGCTCCAAGCTTCGCTCCAATGACGTCGTCGTCTGCTCCGCCGGAGACCTCATCCCCTCCGACGGCGAAATCATCGAAGGCGTCGCCTCGGTCGACGAGTCCGCCATCACCGGCGAATCCGCGCCCGTCATTCGCGAAGCCGGAGGCGACCGCTCCGCCGTCACCGGAGGCACTCGCGTGCTCTCCGACCAAATCAAAGTCCGCATCACTTCCAACCCCGGCGAGACTTTCCTCGACCGCATGATCGCCCTCGTCGAAGGTGCCGAACGCCAGAAGACGCCCAACGAAATCGCCCTCAATATCCTTCTCGCTGGCCTCACCATCATCTTCCTGCTGGCCGTCGTCACGCTGCAACCGTTCGCCGTCTACACGGGCGCGCCGCAAACCGTCTTTGTGCTGGTCTCGCTCCTGGTCTGCCTCATCCCCACCACCATCGGCGGCCTTCTTTCCGCAATTGGAATCGCCGGGATGGATCGCCTCGTGCAGCACAACGTCCTCGCCATGTCCGGCCGCGCCGTCGAAGCCGCGGGCGACGTCAACACGCTCCTCCTCGACAAAACCGGCACCATTACCCTCGGCAACCGCCAAGCCTCGGAATTCATTCCAGCCCCAGGAACGACCGCCGCCGAAATGGCCGACGCTGCGCAACTTTCTTCACTAGCCGACGAAACTCCCGAGGGCCGCTCCATCGTTGTTCTAGCAAAGGAGCAATACAATCTGCGCGGCCGCGACCTCGCTTCTCACGAAGCCGTCTTCGTTCCCTTCACCGCGCAAACCCGTATGTCCGGCGTGAATCTCGATGGCCGCGAAATCCGCAAAGGTGCGGTCGATGCCATCGTCAAGTACCTCGCCCAACACGGCACCGTCATGCCGAAAGAAGTTCAGGCCTCCGTCGAATCCATCGCTCGCTCCGGCGGAACACCACTCGTCGTCGCAGAAAACCGCCGCGCTCTCGGCGTCATTCACCTCAAAGACATCGTCAAAGGCGGCATGAAAGAACGCTTCGACAAGCTCCGCGCCATGGGCATCAAAACCGTGATGATCACCGGCGACAACCCGCTCACCGCCGCCGCCATCGCGCGTGAAGCGGGCGTCGATGACTTCCTCGCCGAAGCCACGCCCAAAGACAAAATGGATCTCATCCGCCGCGAACAGGCCGAGGGCAAACTGGTCGCCATGACCGGTGACGGCACCAACGACGCTCCCGCGCTCGCGCAAGCCGATGTCGGCGTCGCCATGAACACCGGTACACAAGCGGCCAAAGAAGCGGGCAACATGGTCGACCTCGACTCCAACCCCACCAAACTCATTGAGGTCGTCGAAATCGGCAAACAACTTCTCATGACCCGCGGAGCGCTCACCACATTCTCCATCGCCAACGACGTGGCTAAATACTTCGCCATTATTCCCGCGATGTTTGCCGCTACGTTCCCAGTTCTGAACGTGCTCAACATCATGCACCTGCGAACCCCGGAATCGGCGGTCCTTTCCGCCGTCATCTTCAACGCCGTCGTCATCATCGCGCTCATCCCTCTGGCTCTGCGCGGCGTCAAATACCAGGCCAAAAGCGCAGCCATTCTGCTCCGCAGCAATCTGCTGATCTACGGCGTCGGCGGAATCATTATCCCCTTCATCGGCATCAAGCTCATCGACATGCTCATTACCAGAATTGGAATGGCGTAAAAGCAAGGAGTTTTTATGAAAAAGAATCTACTGATCTCAGTCTTAATGACCGTCGTCACCACAATCCTGCTGGGTCTCATCTATCCGCTCACAATGACCGCGATCGCCCAGGTCCTGATGAAGGACAAAGCCAACGGCCAGCTCATTGAGCAAAACGGCAAACTGGTCGGATCGCGAATTCTCGGCCAGTCGTTCACTACGGCGCCTTATTTCCACTCGCGACCTTCAGCCGCAGGAACCGGATATGACGCGTCGAACTCCAGCGCTTCGAACCTCGGACCCACGAACCAGAAACTGCTCGACCGAGTCAAAGGCGATGCCGCTAGCGCACAAGCGGATAACCCGAACCTTCCGGTTCCGGTTGATCTCGTCACCACTTCTGGCTCCGGTCTCGACCCGCACATTAGTCCAGCGGCTGCTGAGTTCCAAATCCTGAGAATTGCGAAAGCTCGCGGCATCTCGGAAAATGACGTCCGTGAACTAATCGCCAAACATACTGAAGGTCGCCAGTGGGGATTTCTCGGCGAGGCTCGTGTGAATGTTTTGGAGCTGAATCTTGAACTCGATCAACGGTTTCCGGTTCCAAAATCTTGAGTCCTTTGCGGTCGCGCGACGGGTCTCGAAAATGTTCCACGTGGAACATTTTTGTGGACCGGGCTCCAAAATTTTAAGTTCTCAGCGGTCGCGCGGAGGGTTTAGAAAATGTTCCACGTGGAACATTTTGCGGGTGGTATTTTGGAAGTGGTTTCGTTTGTGGAAGTTACAGGTTTAGGGTTTTTGCGGAACTGAAATTCCGTCGGCGGTAGTGCAAAGTTGTGCAGCTTTTGGGCGCATTTTTGTGCAAAAAGTTGCACTTTGGGAACTTAGCAGCTGGAACTACGGCGTAGACGCGGTGGATGTTGGTCAGGAAGATGTTGCCGGTGGGGTGGGTGACGCGCACGTCGTCCTGCACGTGGAGAGTGAGCTGGAAATCGTCGCGCCAGTTGTGGCCGTCCACTCCGTTATCGGGCAGCCAGCGGGGGCATGAGCTTGTCGGCGGTGGTGGCGCGGAGGGCTTCGTCGGCTGGGAACCAGCGGATTTCCGGGTCGAGGATGGTGTAGGGGAGTCGGGGAAGTTGGGATGGAGGGCCATTAGCTGAATCCTTCGGGGCGATGAGTTGGGTTGGTCATTGACCCAAGTCCAGCGCCTAAAGGCGGTCTTGTGTGTAGGCTTTTTCGGCACGCCTGAAGGCGTGCCCTGATACGAACCTTCAAGGCCCGCCCTGTCGGCAAGCTCAGGGCAGGCTCTGTCGATGACGCGACAAGGACGGAGCGCCCGGGCGGCATTTGGGTGGAGCAGGGCTTCAGCCCTGCATTAACAGCAACTGAAACTGCGGCTCTAGCCGCTGAGGTGAGGGGTAGGCTCTGAATTGGTTTTGTCCCTGATCTCGGAGAAGTAAACCTAACCTCAGCGGCTAAAGCCGCTCTAATTTTCGGGGATTTATCGCAGGGCTGATGCCCTGCGCCGCCCAAAAGCAGCCGCCCGTGATTTCTAATCCCGTGGAATTCGACAGGTTTGGAATCTCGATTGTTTAGCTGCGCCCCTCCCCGCCCTGTCGCAAAAGAAAAACCGCGACAAGGACGGGGCACCCGAGCGAACCTTACCTCGGGGGCTAAAGCCCCGCGTTCTTGGCGCTGAACGAGGGCCTGAAGGCCCGCTCTACCGTGCCGGGCGGTGGAGAGTAAAAGCAGGGCCTGTGTGAAAAGAAAGTCCAGTCTTCTGTCATCGACACTGTAGTTCTCAGGCGGTCTCTGAAGCCCTGCGCCACCCAAAGGCGGCGACTGGGGAGAGTGTGGTAAAACCCCGCCCTGTCGCAAAAGGCGCGACAAGGATGGGGCACCCTCGAGAACCTTACCTCCGGGGCTAAAGCCCCTAACCAATGGGGCTGGAATGCAGCGCTGAAGCGCTGCTCCACCCAAAAACAACCTGCCCTCTGCACCCAAAAGTAGGAGCGTTGTTCCACCCAAAGGCGACAGCAGGTCCCTCCACTCCGCAGTTGCCTCGCGAAGCGAAGCAACTGCTCCGGTCGGGATGACAAATTTTTTTTGGGAGCTCTTCACTTCTTACCTCCGACGGTGACTTCGACGATGGTCATGGTGTCGTTGCCGAAGATGTCGACTACTTTCACGGCTAGTTTGCGGCGGCCTGGGGCATTCGTGAAAGACGCTGGTCAGTTCGAGGGTACGGTCTTTTTTGGTACGGAAGGATCCTTCGACTCCATATGCCGGCTTCGCGCGACAAATTCCGCTCAGGATGACAAAGTGTTTTTGGGGGCGTTGCCAGGTGCGCGGCCGCAGTGGACCGGGGGATGAATCAAGGTGGTTACCTCTCGTTGGGATTGTGTGGGGGACTGTGTGGGAAAATTGCGGTTTGTTGGGGGGTTTTGCGGGAATTTAGATTGCTGTTTTCGATTTTTGTTCTCTGGGGGGTGGGAATTTGGGGCGGTTTATCCACCGTTTTGGGGGTTGACTTCCTTCTCCATGTCCCGCAAGCTGTGTGTTATCTGCACGTTAGCTTGTAGCTAAGCGTCACGACGGGCAGCGCTCTGGTCTCCCAAAACCTGAATGGCCACGATACTGTCTCCCGTAGACTCTAGGGAAGTGGTGCGCTGCGATAGTTGTCTCCTGGTGCAATTCCGCACCGCCAACGACCTGTGCCGCCGCTGCCACACTTCGCTCGATGAAGATGAGGAGGTGCTGGCTCCGGCTGCTCCCCTGCCGACGCTGGTACCGCCCCTGGAGAACGTTCCAGGCCACTTGAGGCTCGCGGCCTCCATTCGCTCGTTCCGCCTGCGTGGCGGGATGAGTCAGCGGCAACTGGCCGCTCGCATGTCCGTGCCTCGGACGTATGTGTCGAAGATTGAGAACGAGAAGGCTTGTCCGACGCTTTCGTCGCTGGAACGGCTGGCGAAGGCGCTTTGCATTACGATCCCTGACCTGCTGACGGGTGGGGAACGGAATCGCGATGAGGAGGTTCGGGAGTTGGTGGAGGATCCGTTTATTGCGGAGATGATGCCTTACCTGAATCAGCTGAATGGGATGCAGATGACGAGCATTCTGGGGCAAGTGCGGGATATGACGCTGCATCCGCGGAGGAGCGCGTCGTAGTGTGATGGGCTCCAGCCAAGCCCTTGGACTGTTTGCCGGACTCTTTTGCTTTGCCGGGCCACTCTAGTTGAAACGCCGAAGCCTTCGGGCTTCGGCGTTTTAGTTTTTGGACTGGTGGCCGTCGCATTGGAGGACAGGGATGCGGGGGTATTTGCGGAACGTGGGGTCGGTGAGGGCGAGTTGGCAGAGGAAGAATTGGGAGCCGCGGTCGGATTCGATGCGGCGTAGGTGGGTGCAGGTGGCGCAGAGGCCGGGATTGGGGGGTGGGGGCATTTAGGTCATCATAGCTTGGGGTCCGGGGGCATCCTCATTATCAGGCAAGGGCGAAAAAGGGGTAGGGATCTTTCGACTGCGCGATCCCGCGCTGGCGCGCGGGAACGCTGCGCTCAAGATGACAGTGCAAAAAAAGAAAGATTGATGGAGCGGAAAGTTCTTAGGGCTTTTTGGGGCTGGCTGGTTCGTCGTGCTTAACGAGGAACAGGACGGTGATGGCTCCGGCTGCGGCAGCGCCTCCGTAGAGGGCGCCGGTGGAGTTGAGGGGGCCGGTGCTGGCGGCGCTGGCGGCTCCGCCTTTGGGGCGTTGGCGGTTCTGCTGTTGAACGGCAGCAGGGCAGGCTTCGCGGCGGAGTTCCTGGCCGGCGCGGAGGAGTTCGCCGCGGTCGGGTTGGGGATCTTGGATGGCGGTGGAAGTGCCGACGGGGGCGCCGTTGACGTCGCGGTTGCGGTCGTCTTCGGCTAGTTTGTCGGCGTCTTTTTTATCATTTTTATTGCTGGCCTTTTGGGCGCGGCCGTAGACGCGGATGTCGCTGGCTCGGGCCTGGATTAGAACTTCACCGGCGCTGGCGTAGCTGACGGCGAATTCGGTCCACTGGTTCCAGAGTTGGGGCTTGATGGTCCAGCATCCGGCTTGGACGGCGAAGCCGCTTTGGGTATTGGCGCTGACGCCGCCGCGCTCGAGGACGGAGTAGTCGCCTTCATAGCGAAGAGCGGTGTCGGGGCCGAGCATGGCGTTGGTGCCAGTTTGGGTGAGGTTGCCGCCAGAATCTTTTTGCGTGACGGTGAGATCGCCGGGGAGCAGGGCTTGCGAGTTGGTGACGACGCGACCGTTGACGGCGACGTTACCGCGGGCGGCTAACATGGCGCCGGAGGTTGGGGCTTGGGCCAACATGACTGCGGGAAATGCGCACAGCAGCACGTATGTTGCGCTGACGCGCCATTTTTCTCCGGTCATGCTTACGCCCCCTGGGTTGTTTCCAATAGCTTACCACTGTGATGCGTTGTGCGGTCGATTGGTCAGCTGGGGAGTTGCGCTCGGAAGGGCAGGGTCGGGGCTGGGTTGTCGAGAAGGTGGGACTTAGGATGGCGTTTCCGGAAAAACCGCGCGGGCGGGGACGCCCGCGCCTCCATGTGTTTATGCTTTGGGTATTACTTTTATCATTCGGTGGTGCCGTGGCATTTTTTGAATTTTTTGCCGCTGCCGCAGGGGCAGGGGTCGTTGCGGCCTACTTTTTCGCTGGAGCGCACGACCTGTTGAACGGGGGCTTGTTCGGCTGCGCCTCCGGCCATTTTTGCTTGTTGGAGTTCGCGCTTTTTCTTGCGTTGGAATTCCTGCTCGATTTCGTCGACGGAGGTGGAGACGTTGCGGGGGCGTTTGCCATTGGCTGAAGGAAGCGACGGGCGATCTTCCGGCGACCCGGCCAGCGACCCGGCGTCTGGGCCTTGCGGGCGTTCGTAGATCTGCATGAGATACAGGTAACGGACTGTGTCTTCCTGAAAGCGCTGCATCATCTCTTCAAACATGTCGAAGGATTCTTTTTTGTATTCCACGAGCGGATCATGCTGGGCGTAGCCGCGGAGACCGATGCCCTCCTTGAGATGGTCCATGTTGAGGAGGTGGTCTTTCCACAATTGATCGATGACGCTAAACATGATCATGCGCTCGTGGTAGCGCATGGCATCGGAGCCGAGGAGCTTTTCCTTGGCTTCGTAGCGGTCTTTTAGTTTTTGGAAAATGGTGTCGCCGAGTTCGGTGCGGTTGAGGGTCTCGATGGGGATACCTTCTTCCGTGACATCGACGCCGAAGCGAGTGAAGATGGCTTCTTTGAGACCCTTGAGGTCCCACATATCGACATGGGCCTTGGGCGGGCAGTGCTGCTCGATCAGGTTGCCGAGAATGCTGGAAACGTAATCTTCAATGATGAGGTCTTTTTGATCGACGCCTTCGAGAAGCTGACGACGCAGGCCGTAGACGGCGGTGCGCTGCTTGTTCATGACGTCGTCGTATTCGAGGACGTGTTTGCGGGACTCGAAGTTTTGCGATTCGACGGCTTTTTGCGCGGCCTCGATGCGGCGCGAAATCATTTTCGATTCGATAGGCACGCCCTCTTCCATGCCGAGGCGCTGGAGCAGGGTGGAAACCCACTCCTTGGCGAAGATGCGCATGAGGTCATCTTCGAGAGAAAGGTAAAATCGCGAGGAGCCGGGATCGCCCTGGCGTCCGGAGCGGCCTCGGAGCTGGTTGTCGATACGGCGGGATTCGTGACGTTCCGTTCCCAGGATGTGAAGGCCGCCGACTTCGATGACTTCCTTGTGTTCCTGGTCGGTGGCGACTTGGTGCTGGCGGAATGCCTCTTCCCACTGGGCTTTGGGGACCACGAATTCGCTGCCCTGGTAGTAGAAGAGGAAATCTTTTTCGTCATCGACGGCGGTGATGACCTGGCCCTGGGCCTCGCGGACGGGCTGAGCGAGGCCTTTTTTGACGCATTCCTGCTTGGCTAGGAATTCGGCATTGCCGCCGAGGAGGATGTCTGTACCGCGGCCCGCCATGTTGGTGGCGATGGTGACCGCGCTTTTGCGTCCGGCCTGGGCTACGATTTCCGCTTCGCGCTCATGAAACTTAGCGTTGAGGACGACGTGGCGGACGCCGCGGCGCTTGAGGAGATCAGAGAGTGCTTCGGACTTTTCAATCGACGTGGTACCGACGAGAATGGGGCGGCCGAGATCGTGAAGTTGCTGCACTTCATCGGCAGCGGCGGTGTATTTTTCTTTCTCGGTGCGGTAGACGACGTCGGGACTTTCGAGACGCGACATTTTGCGGTTGGTGGGAATGACGACGACTTCGAGCTTGTAGATCTTGTCGAACTCGGAGGCTTCGGTTTCCGCGGTACCGGTCATGCCAGCGAGCTTCTTGTACATGCGGAAATAGTTTTGGAACGTAATGGTGGCGAGGGTCTGGTTTTCGTTTTCGACCTTGACGCCTTCCTTGGCTTCAATGGCCTGGTGGATGCCGTCGGACCAGCGGCGGCCTGGCATCAGGCGACCGGTGAAGGTATCGACGATGATGACTTCGCCTTCTTTGACGACGTAGTCCACGTCGCGACGGTAGATGGCGTGGGCCTTGATGGCGGTTTCGACGTGGTGCTTGAGGTCCCAGTTATCAGGATCAGCGATGTTGCCGATGCCGAGGAGCTTCTCGATCTTCTCCCAGCCTTCATCGGTGACGGTGATGGTTTTGTGCTTTTCGTCGAAGGTGTAGTCGCCGGTCCAGATCTTTTCGTCAAGGGACTTTTGAATTTCCTCGCCGCGTTCCAGATTCGGGATGATGCGATTGACGCGGTCGTACTTATCGGTGGTGAGTTCGCTGGAGCCGGAAATGATGAGCGGGGTGCGGGCTTCGTCGATGAGGATGGAATCGACTTCGTCGACGATGGCGAAATGGTGGCCGCGCTGCACGCAGTCGCCGAGATCGAACTTCATGTTGTCGCGCAGGTAGTCGAAGCCGTATTCGTTATTGGTGCCGTAGGTGACGTCGGCGGCGTAGGCGGCGCGGCGTTCCTGGTCGTCGAGATCGTGAACGATGACGCCGACCGTAAGGCCGAGGAAAGTATAGATTTTGCCCATCCACTCGGCGTCGCGCTTGGCGAGATAATCGTTGACGGTGACGACGTGGACACCGCGACCGGCGAGGGCGTTGAGGTAAACGGGGAGCGTGGCGACAAGCGTTTTACCTTCGCCGGTTTTCATCTCGGCGATCTTGCCCTGGTGGAGAACCATACCGCCGATCATTTGCACGTCGAAATGGCGCATGTTGAGGACGCGGCGGCCGGCTTCGCGGACTACCGCGAAGGCTTCAGGAAGAATTTCCTGAAGAATTTCTTTGAGCGCGGCTTGTTCGGCGACGCTGCGAGCCTCGCGGGCGTCTGGGTCGTTGGGAGCGGCCTCGGGGATGCCGCGGAGGCGCTCGTCAACCTTTTTGCGGAAGTCGAAGGTTTTGGCGCGGAGTTGGTCGTCCGTGAGGGCGCGGGTGGGCGCGTCGAGGGCGGTGATTTGGTCGAGGACGGGCTGGAGGCGCTTAACCTCGCGCTCGTTTTTGGTTCCGAAAATTTTGGCTGCGATGGTGTTAATCAAAGCGAGAAATCCTTACAAACGGCACACTTCGGCCATCAAAATTGAGATAGTAAAAGCCTAACATAGTGTTGGATGCGCGGAGGGGCGCGGAGTTGCGGGATGGGGACTCGGCTGGGTTGGGCATATGAGGTATAGTCAGCGCGGCGGATGAGTTGTTAAAGCCTTGCTGGCAGGCGAGGGCGCCTGCCGCTACGTGAGTGTTGCAATTTTGGAGATTTATGGACCTTTTTTATCGGCGATTCAGTGAGAGTGCGCGGCGGGTGCCGGACGCGGTTGCGGTGGAGATGCAGCGGCGCGACCACACCGAAACGTTGAAGTATGGGGAGCTGCGCGGCATGGCGGAGAGCGTGGGGGCGTGGCTGCGCGCGAATGGCGTGGCGGCAGGCTCGCGGTGCGCGATTTTTGCCGACAACAGCGCGCGCTGGGTGGTGAGCTATCTGGGAACCTACGCGCAGGGTTGCGCGGCGGTGCCGCTGGACAGCAACTACCACGCGGACCAAGTGCACAAGCTGCTGCTCGATAGCGGAGCGGCGCTTCTGTTTTGCGATGCGAAGCATTTGGCAATGGCGCGGGATGCGGTGACGGAGACACCGGTGAGGCTGGTGCTTCTGGAGGGCACGGACGCTGGGGTTGCCGGAAATCTGGATGCGATGATTGCGGCCGGAGCTGAAGGCTTTCAGGCGTCAGAGCCGCAGGCGGGAGATTTGGCGGTGCTGCTGTATACGTCGGGGACGACGTCGGACCCGAAGGGCGTGATGCTGTCGCACGGAAATCTGGCATTTGAAGTGGATGCAGTGGCGAAGCTTGTTGGCTATACGGAACGCGACGCGATTCTGGGGATTCTGCCCTTGTTCCATTCTTTGGCACAGGTAACCAACCTGCTGCTGCCGTTTTCCGTGGGCGCGCGGGTGGTGTACCTGGAAACGCTGAATACGACGGAACTGCTGCGCGGGTTGCAGGAGCGCGGGATTACTTCTTTCTGTGTGGTGCCGCAGTTCTTCTATTTGATTCACGAGAAGATTGAGAAAGAAATTGGCAAGCGCGGGTTTCTGGCGAAGCGGGCGTTTGCCGGGATGCTGGCGTTGAACCGCTTTTCGCGTCGGCTGGGCATCAACTTGGGGAAAGTGCTGTTTGGGAAAATTCACGCGACGTTTGGCAAGAAAATGCGACTGCTGGTGACGGGCGGGTCGCGGTTTGATCCTGAGATTGCGCGGGAATTTTATGCGTTGGGGATTGATATCTTGCAGGCTTACGGACTGACGGAGACTACGGGCGGGGCGACGGTGACGCCTCCGGGAGATCTGGTGATTGGGTCGGTGGGCAAGGCGATTCCGGGTGTGGAAGTGAAGATTGTGGATGCTCAGGCTGCTGGTTCGTCGGCGGACGATGGGCCGGCTTCCGGCGAGATTGCCATTCGCGGGCCGAACGTGATGCTCGGTTATTACAATCGGCCGGATGCGACGGCGGCGGCGTTCCGCGATGGGTGGCTGCTTTCAGGGGATCTGGGATACATCGACTCTCGCGGGCATGTGTTCATTACCGGGCGCAAGAAGGAATTGATTGTTCTGGCAAATGGGAAGAATTTGTATCCGGATGAGATTGAGTCGTATTACCTGAAGTCGGAATTCATTAAGGAAATTTGCGTGATGGCCTTGCCGGGCGTGGCTGGCGATCCGAGTCGAGAACAGCTTCATGCGGTGATTGTTCCGAATTTTGAGGCACTGAAAGAGAAGAAAATTGTGAATGCGAAAGAGGCGATTCGGTGGGATGTGGAGGGGATCTCCCACGACATGCCAAGCGTGAAGCGCATTTTGAGCTACGACATTTGGCAGGAGGAGTTGCCACGGACGACGACGAAGAAGATCAAGCGTTTTGAAGTGGAAAAGCGGGTGAAGGAGCAGCGGGCGCGCGGGGAGGCTGGCGGGGATCCCGACTCGGGCGAGAAACAGCCGCAGGAGCTTTCCGCAGTCGATGCGGAGTGGATGGAACAAGCGGATGTGGAACGGGTGCTGCCTCTGATCCGGGATGCGTCGAAGGCGAGCGTGACGATTGTTCCGGAAACGAGTCTGGAACTGGATCTGGGTCTCGATTCCATGCAGCGAATTGAGCTGCTGGTGAGCATTGAGGAAGAGTTGGGCGGCAAGGTGCCGGAGTCGGATTTGGGCGAGATCTACACCGTGCGGCAACTGGTGGATGCCGTGGTGGCGAGCGTGGCGGCGGGCGGCGGGGTGCGGACGGAATCGGCCGGGTGGGGCACTGTTCTGCAAGAGGAACCTACGGACCCGGAGGTGCTGGCGCTGGCGCGGCCGCAGGTGGTTACGACGGCGGCTTGGTTTGTGCTGGGGAGGCTTGTTTATTGGCTTTCGCGCGTGCTGAATGGACTGAAAGTGACGGGGCTGGAGAACCTTCCGGACGAGGGGGCGTTCATTCTTTCGTCGAACCACCAGAGTTATATTGATCCGGCGATTCTGGCGGCGGTTCTTCCGTGGAAACATTTCAAGAATTTGTTTTCGCTGGGGACAAGTGAGATTTTTGGCTCTGGCATTATGCACTGGGTGGCGCAGCAGGTACGGGTGGTGGTGCTGGACCCGGATGCGAATCTTGTTCCTGCCCTGAAAGCTGGAGCGTTTGGACTGCGGAATGGGAAGGTTTTGATTTTGTATCCGGAAGGTGAGCGCAGCGTGGATGGGTCGCCGAAACGGTTCAAGAAGGGTGCGGCGATTCTGGCGACGCATTTGCGCGTGCCGATTGTTCCGATTGCGATTGAAGGCTTTTATGAGGCCTGGCCGCGGGGAAAGCCGTTTTTCCAGAAATTGAATTCTAAATTCAGTGTGGCTTTTGGGGAGCCGATTCTTCCGCCGGAAGGCGAGCCTTCAGAAGTGCTGGCAACGCAGATGATGGCGTCAGTGCGCGCGAAGGTGGTGGAGATGTGGACGCCGCTGAACCGGGCGCATTACGGGGCGAAGGGGTCGTCGGCGAAGGCAGCGGATTAGCTACTTGGCCTTCGGGTGCGTTCGATCGTAGACGGCCATCAGATGCTGCACCGAGAGTTGCGTGTAGCGCTGCGTTGTAGAGAGCCGCTCGTGGCCGAGGAGTTCCTGAATGGCGCGGAGGTCGGCGCCTTCTTCCAGCATGTGCGTTCCAAAAGCATGACGAAGCGTGTGCGGGTGGAAATCCGAGGAGAGGCCGTTGGCGACGGCTAATTTCTTGACGATACGGCCCACGCTGCGGGTGGTGATGCGGCCTCCACGCAGGTTGATGAGCAACGCGCGCGGGGCCTGGTTGCGGACAACCATCACCTTGGCGCGGGCTGGCAGGTAGGTGTTAAGAGCGTTCATCGCGGACTCGCCAAAGGGAACGTAGCGTTCTTTCTTGCCTTTCCCGCGAATCAGGATGGCGTTTTCGGAATAGCGGATGTCTTCGATGTTGATGCCAGTCAGCTCGGAATTGCGGATGCCGCAGCCGTAGAGCAGTTCGAGCAGGAGCAAGTCGCGCTCGGGAAAAGCGGCAGTTTCGGGGGCTTTTGCGTCCAGTACGCGGTTCATTTCTTCCACCGTCGGAACGCGGGGAAGCTTCTTGGGAAGTTTGGGTGTGGAAACCAGCGCCGCCGGGTTTTGCTCAACTACTCCTTCGCGAGCCAACCAGCGGTAAAGCGAACGCACCGCTGCGAGTGCTCGCGCAACGGAAGTCTTGCTTAGGCCGCGCTCGTAGAGCAACGAAAGAAAGCTGCGAATGCGGATGTGGTCGATCTGCTTCCAGGTGCTTTGGCCAACGAAATCGGAGAAGACGTCGAGATCCTGGGCGTAGGCCTTGATGGTGTGAACAGAAGAATTCTGCTCGCGCAAGTGCCGCAGGAATTCGTCAACGGCTTTTTCCACAAAAGACCGACGCGCTACCTTGCCAGGGCTCTCTCCGTGTCTCCGTGTCTCCGTGGTGAAGGTTTTCATTTCCGCGCTTTCGCCCGCGGATGATGCTGCGTATAGACGGTTTTCAGCCGGTCGAGGGCGAGGTGTGTATACACCTGCGTAGTAGAAATATCCGCGTGACCGAGGATGGTCTGCACTGTGCGCAGGTCGGCGCCGTTCTCGACCATGTGTGTGGCGCAACTATGCCGCAGCATATGGGGCGAAACATGCCGCCCGGTCGCGAGCGAAGACGAACGCACCATCGCCCACACACTCTGCCGGCTCAACTGGCGCGCCGCGCGTCCCGGAAACAAAAACGGGCAAGCCTTCCCTGCCAGCAATGCCGGGCGCGCACCGCGCAAGTACGCTCCAAGGGCTTCCATGGCAGAGCGTCCGATGGGCACCATGCGTTCCTTATCGCCCTTGCCGCGCACCATCACGTAGCCGAGATCGAGCTTTAAATCTTCCATTTTCACGCCGATGATTTCGGAGACTCGCAGCGCGCCCGCGTAGAAAACTTCCAGCATGGTTCGGTCGCGTTCGGCAATTGCATACGCGGTTTTGGAATCGGAAGTTGCTTTCGGGCCGTGCAAGACTGTCTCGATCTCTTCCCGGCCAAGCGCCTTAGGCAGTACTTTCCAGCGCTTGGGAGAATCGATGTTCAGCGTGGGATCGTGGTCGAGCAAATCATCCAACAGAAGATAGCGATAGAAATGCCGCAGCGCCGAAAGTTTCCGCGCCACCGAGCGCCCGTCCACTTGATTGGCAAACAACTGCTGCAAAAACTGGCGGACATCTTGGCGCTGCGCGGACAACAGCGTCCGCTTGTTGCCCTCCAGGAACTCGGCAAACTGGAGTAGGTCGCTCTGGTAGGCGCTTACCGAGAGCCGCGCGAGGCCCTTCTCCACCTTTAGATATGCAGAGAATGCTGCGAGAAGCTTTTCGTTGGAGATGGCGGGCACGAACCTAGACTATGCGTTATCGGACGCTGGGCGAAGTGCTGCGCTGGGTACTGGGGGCGAGAGGGGAGGGATCCCTTCGGCAGGCTCAGGGCAGGCCCTTCGACTGCGCGAGAGCTTCACTGCGTGAAGCTCTTGCTCCGCTCAGGATGACAAATCTTTAGCGCGGCTATGCGCTCAGCAGATCTCGCGCATACAAAACGCCTTCCGGCGTTTCTTCGTGCTTGAAGTAGGCATACACATCGCGGTCCTGCTCCGTGTGCCCGCGCAGCATCTTTAACATCGCCTTGCGTTCGGCCGCGGAGTAGCTGGCTTTGCGGAAACGGTAGTAAGAGAAATCGGCGGTGGTCACATCGGGCGTCGCCAGCGTTTCGCTTTCGGCAACGCATAGCGCGGTATTACGTTCGCGCAGCAGATCCCAAGTCTCTTCCACAAACCATGACGCGTGCCGGAACTCAAACGCGACTCGAATTCGCGGCAGCTCCGCCAAGAAGTCGCGCAGCACCGCGGCATCGAACTTCATATTCGGAGGCAGCTGGAACAGCACCGGCCCGAGCTTCCCTGCCCGCGCCAGCGGTTCCAGGGAAGCAATAAACCGCGGCAGAAAATCCGCCGTGCCCTTCAGGCGCTTGATGTGCGTTAGCATCTGGTGCGCCTTCACGCCAAAGCGAAAACTCTCCGGCGTATCGGCAATCCAGTTGTTCAGCGTGGATTCCTTCACCAGCTGCCGGAAGGTAAAGTTCACTTCCACGGTATTGAGCTGCGTGGCGTAGTGGTTCAGAAATTTCTTCTGTGCCAGCTTGGCGGGATAGAAATCGGGCTTCCATCCCGCATAAGCCCAGCCAGATGTACCCGCGTAGAGTTGCGCCATGGGTCGTTGCGCCATGGGTCCATGATAGCGGCAGAAGAGAGCTTTTGGGTGCCCCGTTCTTGTCGCGTTCTTTGCGACAGGGCGGGGCTCTTACAGCTTCGGCAACTTCTGCTCCAACGTCAGCAGCGGCGCAAACAAATCGCCCAGCGTTTCGCACCGCTTCAACACTTGCCCCGCCTCAAACACCAACTTCTCGGCTTTCTTCTTGCGAGAAGCCTCCTCCACTTCCTCCCAGGAAACGGGAGTCGAGACGGTAGGCCGCTCGCGCGCCCGCAGCGAATACACCGACACCGTCGTCTTGTGTTCATCGTTCTGGCTCCAATCGATAAACACCTTCCCGCCCCGCACTTCCTTCTTCATTTCCGAAACCACCTGCTCCGGATGCCGCTCCTCCAAAAGCCGCGCCACAGCATGCGCAAAGCCCTTCGTCGCGTCATAGGTCGTAGCCGTATTCAGCGGCACATAAATCTGCAATCCCTTCGACCCCGAAGTCTTAGGAAAACTTTGCAACCCAAACTGCTCAAACAGCTCGCGTAGCCACAAAGCCACCTGCGCACACTGCACCACGTTCGCCGGAGGCCCCGGATCGAGATCAAACACCATCATCGTCGGACAATCCAAAGACGGGCGATTCGAGTTCTCCGCCAGCGAGAGCGACGGATGCAGTTCCAACGACGCCAAATTCGCCAGCCAAACCAAGGTCGGCAAATCGTCGACCAAAATATATTCCAGCGTCCGCCGGTTGTGCCGGCTGTACACCGGAGCCGTCTTCACCCAATCCGGACGATGCTTCGGCGCATTCTTCTCGTAAAAGAACTCCCCATCCACGCCATCCGGATACCGCTTCATGGTCAGCGGCCGCCCCGCCAGATGCGGCACCAGAAACGGCGCCACGCGCACGTAGTAGTCGATGACCTTCCGCTTGGTGAATCCGGCCGACGGATACAACACCTTCTCTAAATTCGAGACCGTCAGCCGCCGACCTTGCACGTCAATGGGTGTGGAATCCGCCACGGGTGTCTTATAAGAATGAACTCACCCTATAGATTTGTCATCCTGAGCAGAACATTCCCGTTCGCTAGCGAACGGGAATGTGGAGTCGAAGGACCCCTACACTTTCAACCCAGCCCGACTGTCCAACCCTTTCTCACTGCGCGGCGTCCTCGCAAGAAAGCTGGCAAGAGTATCGCCACGCCAGCAGTCGAGGGATTCTTCGCTACGCTCAGAATGACAATTTGGAGGAGAGAATACTTTCCATATAGAGAACATGTGGGTGCCCCGTCCTTGTCGCGTCAGCGACAGGGCGGGGATTTAGCACCATCAAACCAGAGGCTTCATGTTCCCGCGAATCCACTCCACAATCCGCGCAAACCGAAACTCGCCACGGTCCATCGACCCGTAAATGAACGCAGACGCATCCGCGCCGTTGACGTCGATAAAGCAGCCGTTCCGCCGCAAGAAAACGTCGGCTGCTGCAAACGCAATGCGCTTATTCCCGTCGAGAAACCCCTGGTTATTCCCCAGCGACTCCATCAGCGCGGCCGCTTCTTCCTCGATGGATTCGTAATAACCGGTTTGCGGACGGAAAACGGCGGCCTCCACAGCGCCCTTATCGCGGACACCATGCAGACCGCCGAACAGCTCAATCAGCCGATGCTGCATCCGGTAGACTTCCGCCACCGTCAGGTACTCCGCCATTTACTCGGCGAGCCGCTGCATCAGGTCCCGGTTGCGCGCCACCGACTGCTCAAAGGCATCCATCACCTCGGTGCGAACCAGATGCTGCGACGGAACCACATTGTGCAGGTAGAAGCGGAGCGCCTGCTCCAGAACATGCCGCTTCGTCTGCCCATTCCGCTCGGCCACCGCCACGAACTCGTCGTAGAGCTGGGCGTCAATCTCGGGCGTGAACTTCTTTGTGGTTGTTGTCGGCATGGTTTTCCACCTCGCTGTTGATTCCCATTTTACTTCGAAATCACTATACATCAAGTAAAACCTTGATTTATCCATCTTGTTGAAATTAAATGCTTTGTTGAGATGCGAACGAGCGTCTTCTAGACTAAAAACGACGAGTTGCACTTGGTCGGGCCTTGCACGTCCATGGGTAGGTGCTCTGCGTATGGTAGGCCCTCGCCACCATTGCGCGTCTGGAGGAAGTGTCCGTCTGTGCTAAAAATGCGAACATGCGCATCAAGTTGCAACACGTACTGCCTGTCGCGCAGATGGCCTTGGCTTCTGCATTGCTGTTGTGGTCTCACCAGTGGACCAAGGCAATGACGCACATCCAAGATATGCCCGGCCCCTCACCGGCTTTCATGCTCTTGATTTCTATCAATGCCCCGGTGGCTCTGCCCCGCGCTTTCTGGTTCCGCTACCTGCCCGATTTGTGGGATAGCCTGACGTTCATTGTGACGATTGGCCTGCTCTGGTATTGGGTTGCGCTGAATGTCCAGTCGTGGCGAGCGCGCCGAAGAGTCTGCATGTTCGCGGCGATCCCATTGCGATTGATCGGCGATTTAATCGTCATTAGCATTGGCGTGTTTTGGGGTTTCCTATCATGGCGCGAATTGTGTGGCAGTAATGCGCCGATCTTTTGGCTGGGCTCTCCATCGTCAAACTGGCTAGTGATTGTCCTCTGCATTGGCTTTCAAGTGGCGTGGTGCGCAGCGCTCCTTGCTTTCTTCGGTCGCGACTTTATCCAGGGGGTTCAACGCTGGAGGAGCTAAGGCTCCCCCAGTTTGACAACCCCTCTCACCCCCCACTACCTTCAAACGATCCGCCCTGCATTTCGTCCAAGGCTGTGGAGGTTCCATGAAAACCCGTTTTCTGCCACTTTTTAGCGCCATTTTTCTGCTCTTAGCTGTCGCATCAGCCCAAGACTTAGCCTCCTTCGAAAAGCGCGTCACCGTGAAAACGCTGCCCAATGGCCTCACTATCCTCATCTGCGAGCGGCCCGAAGCCCCTGTCTTCTCCTTCTTCACGCACGTGGACACCGGGTCCACCCAGGAAGACATTGGCAAATCCGGCCTGGCGCACATGTTTGAGCACATGGCTTTCAAGGGCACCGACAAGATTGGCACCACCAACGCCGTCGCCGAAAAGCAGGCATTGGCAAAGGTCGAAACCGCCTACGCCGCCTACGACGACGAGCGCCACAAGCGCGTCGGCCGCGACGAGCAGAAGCTCAAAGACCTGCAAAAAGCCTGGGACGACGCCATGGCTGAGGCTAACAAGTACGTGGTGCTCAATGAATTTGGCCAGGTCGTCGAAAGCAACGGCGGCGAGGGCATGAACGCCTTCACCAACAACGACGAGACCGGCTACATGTACTCGTTCCCCTCCAACCGCGTGGAGTTGTGGGCGTATCTGGAATCGGAACGCTTTGTGCATCCCGTGCTGCGCGAGTTCTACAAAGAGCGCAACGTCGTAATGGAAGAGCGCCGCATGAGGACCGATAGCGCACCGATCGGGCGTTTGGTGGAACAGTTTGAATCGGCGGCGTTTGTCGCGCACCCGTACCATCGCCCCATCGTTGGCTTTATGTCGGACCTGCAATCGTTTTCCGCCACCGACGCGCAGAAGTTTTTCGACAAGTACTACATCCCGGCGAATATGACGGTTGCGGTGGTCGGCGATGTGAAGGCGGCGGAAGTTATGCCGGTTCTGGAAAAATATTTTGGCCGCCTGCCCGCCAAGCCGAAGCCGGAAGAGCTGGCGACCGTCGAGCCCGTGCAAATGGCGGAGCGGCGTGTGGTGCTCTTTGATCAAGCGCAGCCCTTCTTCATTGAGGGCTACCATCGTCCCGACTACCGCGACAAAGACAACGCCGTGTACGACGCCATCGGCGACCTGCTCTCGAATGGGCGAACGTCTCGTCTCTATCGCAGCCTGGTGCGCGATAAGAAGATCGCGGCGCAGACGGCCGGATTTGGCGACTTTCCCGGACAGAAATACCCTAATCTTTTCGTCTTCTACGCCGTTCCGCTTCCGGGCCATTCGAATAAGGAAATGGAAGAAGCCATCCACGCCGAGATCGAGCGCCTCAAAACCGAAGACATCACCGCCGACGAACTGAAGATGGTAAAAACCCGCGCCAAAGCGGGCCTCCTGCGCAGCTTGGCCGAGAACGAAGGCCTGGCCCAGAACCTCGCTACCACGCAAGCCCGCTACGGCGACTGGCGCGAACTCTTCACCGACATCGAACGCATCGACAAAGTCTCCAAGGAAGACATTCGCCGCGTCGCGATGAAGACGTTCGTCAACACCAATCGCACCGTCGCAATGATTGAGAACACTCCCGCCAAAGCCCCCGCTCATTCCCCTGCTAGCCAAGGAGCCGAATAGTTATGCGCCGCAATCTTCTAACGCTTCTTGCGATTTTTATTTCCGCAACCGCAACGCCCCGCGCCCACGCCCAAGCCGCCACCTGGAAAGACGTGAAGATCCCCGCGCTCCATTCTTTCAATCCTGCGCAACCCAAGCGCGTCGAACTCCCCAACGGCATGGTCCTTCTCCTTCAGGAAGACCACGAACTGCCGGTGATCGACGGTTTCGCCCGCATCCGCGGCGGCTCCCGCGAGGAACCAGCGCAGAAAATCGGTTTAGTTGACACCCTGGCCGACTCCTGGCGCACCGGTGGAACAAAATCAAAGACCGGCGACGAACTCGACGACTTCCTCGAAGCCCGCGCCGCCAAAGTCGAAACCGGCGCCACCGTCGATTCCACCAACGTGTCGTTCTCTTGCTTAAAGGCCGACTTCGACGACGTCTTCGCTATCTTCGCCGACCTCCTCCGCAACCCGGAATTCCGCCAGGACAAGATCGACATTTCCAAGGACAGCAACCGCACCGACATCTCCCGTCGCAATGACGACGCCTCCGGCATCGCCCAGCGCGAATCCGCAAAATTGGGCTACGGTGCGCAAAATCCCTACGCGCGACATCCCGAGTACGCCACGCTCGACGCCATCACCAGAGAAGACCTGCTCGACTGGCACAAAAGCCACGTCCATCCCAACAACATTCTCTTCGGCATCGTCGGCGACTTCGACGCTTCCGCTCTCGAAGCCAAACTTCGCAAGGCATTCCAGAATTGGGCCAAAGGCCCCGCCGTCATCACCCCAAAAATCGACTTCCAAACCGCCAAGCCCGGCTACTTTCTCGTCGACAAAAAAGACGTCAACCAAAGCAACATCCAAATGGTTGAGCTAGGCACCAAGCGCAGCAACCCCGACTACTATGCCATCACCGTTTTCAACGAAGCCTTCGGCGGCGGCTTCTCTTCGCGCCTGTTCAGCAACGTTCGTTCCAAAAAAGGTCTAGCCTACGGTGTCGGCGGAGGCGTCGGTACCTCTTTCGACCACGATGGCCTGGTCCGCATCGTCATCGGCACCAAAAGTTCCACCACCATCGAAGCCATCCAGGCGCTCTACGAAGAAATCGACGGCCTCAGCAAAAACCCGCTCACCGACGACGAAATCCACCGCGCCAAAGACGCCATCCTCAATTCCTTCGTCTTTAATTTCGACTCGCCCGCCAAAGTTCTCCGCGAGCAAATGGCTTATGCGTTTTACGGCTACCCGAGCGACTACCTCGAGCGCTTCCGTGCCGGCATTGAAAAAGTCACTCCAGCCGACGCCGCCCGCGCCGCCGCCAAGTATCTCCACAAAGATCAGCTCGCGGTCTTGGTAGTCGGCAACACCGCTGAATTCGACAAGCCACTTTCCACACTCGGAACGGTGACCAACCTCGATATCACCATCCCCGAACCAGCTGGATCCAACGGCGGAGACAAAGGTGACAAGCCCGCCGACGCCCCAGCCAAACCCACCGCCTCCAACCCCGAAGGCCACGCCCTGGCCACCAAAGCCGCCGCCGCCATCGGCACGCCGGAAAAGCTCAAATCCATCCACTCGCTGCAATCCACCTTCACCCTCACGCAAAAAACGCCGCAAGGCGACATGCAGATGACCGCCGTCGCCACCATGGTCTTCCCCGACCTCATGCACGTCGCCCTGCAAACCCCGAACGGCCCGCTCACCATCGTCGCCACGCCCGATGCCGGCTTCATGGCCTCCGCGCAGGGCGTCCAGGACTCACCCTCCAGCCGTAACGCCGAGTCTCTCGAGCAAATCAAGCGCGACCCCGTCTACCTGGCCCAGCACGTCGACGACCCAGCTTTCACCTTCACCGCCGGAGCCAGTGAAAAGATCGGCCCCGCCGAAGCCCGTATGGTCGAAGCCCGCATCGTCGATGTCTCCGGCCCCGGCGTCGTCATCCGCTGGTTTGTCGACCCCGCCACCGGCCGCATCCTCCGCGAGTCTTATAAGACGAATGGCAACGGCCAGGGCACCACCGACCTCTCCGGCTGGGAAACGAAAGATGGCATCACCCTCCCCAAACTCCACACCAATCAAATGAACGGCCAACCCTCCAGCTCGGCCGAGTTCACGGACGTCCAGTTCAACCCCACCATTGACCCCAAGCTCTTTACTAAGCCCTAAGTTCAAGCCCTAAGTGAATGTGGCGCGGGCACCCCGCCCGCCAGGTCTAGACCTTCCTCCCAACCCATTTCGGCACTTCGCCGTCCGGCAATGACAAATTCTGTCACCTGCCACCAAATGCCAAGCCCCGCGCGGGTTACCTCTGCCCGTTAAGCTCTGAAAACACAGCTCTTAGCGTTGTGACCCTCCTTACCTTCGTAACTATGGAGATTGGCGCGGCAAGTGCAAACATAGCTCCCGAAAGGTCGCGAAAACGACCAAGACTTCAAAACCGTTCCAACCAGAGAGAAGAGGGGAAATACTTAGATGCGTAAACAAAAGGGTTTTTCACTAATCGAATTGTTGATCGTGGTCGCGATCATTCTGATCATCGCCGCGATTGCCATTCCGAACTTGCTCCGCGCCCGTATGGCCGCGAACGAGTCTTCGGCTGCGGCTTCCATCCGTACCATTAACACCGCGGAAGTCACCTATCAGTCCAGCTACCCAACGACCGGCTTCGCCGCCGCGTTGGTGAACCTTGGCCCCAGCGCCGCGGTTCCTTGCGCAGCTGCCATCGCTACCGCCTGCTTGATCGACGGTAACCTGGCCAGCGGCGTCAAGACTGGCTACAACTTCACCGCTGCCGGCACCGGTGGTCCTCCGGCCACCACGTACACCGCGAATGGCAAGCCGGTAACGGCGAACCAGACCGGCGTGCGCGCCTTCTGCTCCTTCGAAGATGCGGTTGTTCGCGTCGATCCGGCTGGTGCAGGTGGTACGACCGTAGCGGCTTGCGCAGCTTTCACACCGCTCTAAACTGCGGGTAACACTGCAAGAGTGCTAAAGGGCCTCGGAGCGATCCGAGGCCCTTACTTTTTCGCCGACCTTCTTCGGGTTGGAATCACCTCATCGCTGCCGAATCATTCGTTTGCGGGTTGTCCCCATCTGGCACTCAGACGACGGAAAGTGGCACCCATGATTCTTGGGCAATCCACCATCACTCGGAAAACACTGATTTTGCGGCAGTTACCTGGTAACCGACGTGACCAAGTTCAACCGCAGGATGGCACCCAGCGTGCCCTGAGATTAGAGATGCATTCGCAGGATTGATCACAAATTTCGAGCGTACGACCCGAGGAACATCGATCATGAAGAAACAACAAGGCTTCTCACTCATTGAATTGCTGATCGTGGTAGCGATCATTCTCATCATCGCCGCGATCGCCATTCCGAACTTGCTCCGCGCCCGTATGGCCGCGAACGAGTCTTCGGCTGCGGCTTCCATCCGTACCATCAACACCGCGGAAGTCACGTATCAATCCAGCTACCCGACCACCGGTTTCGCCGCCGCGTTGGTGAACCTTGGCCCCAGCGCCGCGGTTCCTTGCGCCGCAGTCATCGCTACCGCCTGCCTGATCGACGGGAACTTGGCCAGCGGCGTCAAGACGGGCTACAACTTTACGGCTGCCGGATCGGGCGGCCCTCCCAAAACGACCTACTCAGCCAACGGCAAGCCGGTAACGGCAAACCAGACCGGCGTGCGCGCTTTCTGCTCGTTTGAAGACGCCGTGGTCCGCGTCGACCCCGCTGGTACCGGTGGCACCACCGTAGCCACTTGTGCTGCCTTCAGCCCGCTTTAAATTGCGGTTGTTTCGAATCATGGCTCGTGCTGCACCCACAGGGGAGCTTCCGGCAACGGGCGGCTCCCCTAACTACTTTTTCAGAGCCATTCCTGTCCTCAGGTGGTTTTCATCGCTCGTTGTCATAGCTCCATCAACAGCGTAGCGACCAGGAACCACAGGGCGAATGGCAGGGGCGGGTGACAACTTTTGTCACTCTCAGACCACCGTTTCGAGTACGAGTCTCGGCGAATCCTCCGAACAGCTTTTAAGGTCCTTATTTTACAGAGAGTTACGTAGTTACCTCGCTGCCGTCCTCCGCACCCCTGAGTGGCCCGAGGAATGCAAGTTTGATCACGCCTAGTTAGCTGCAATGCCAAAACGGGAGCCGTCATGTCAAGGAAGAGCAGGAACAAAGGATTTTCACTGATTGAATTGCTGATTGTGGTGGCAATCATCCTGATCATTGCCGCTATTGCGATTCCCAACCTGTTGCGCGCCAAGATGGCGGCCAATGAATCCTCGGCCGTGGGCTCGCTCCGGACTATCAACACGGCCATGACGTCGTACTATTCCACCTACCCGACGACTGGGTACGCCGCGAACCTGGCCAACCTTGGCCCCAGCGCCGCTGTACCCTGCGCAGCCACCGTCGCCGCCGCCTGTCTGGTGGATAGCGCTCTGGCATCTGGAACCAAGAACGGCTTTAATATCGCGGCCACGGCCGGCAACGTCGTCAATGGCATCGCCTTCAACTACTACTCGACCGCCACGCCGACCTCGTTGCATGGCACGGGCGACCGCAGCTTCTGCGGCTATGACGACTCCGTAATTCGCTTTGATCCATCCGGCGTGATCGTGGGCAGCCGCAATGCCTGCGCAGCTTTGAGTCCGATTCAGTAGTTTAAAGTTCGTAAACAAACTAAGGGGCGGCGGCTTTTGGCCGCCGCTTTTCCAATGAACGCATCATTCGATCATTTAAAAATCAAACCCGCAAAGAAGGTGGACAGCCCCGCGCTGGATGGAAACACTTACGGCAAGCGCTGCAGCGCGCTCTTCCTCAGGTAATTCACAATGACCGGGAATACGAGCGGCTCACCACCGAATTACTCCAATTGGAAGAGCGCGACGACCTCGGTCAAGAAGAACAGCAGCTTGCTGAGTTGCTCACCCTCTTGATTGATGGCTACGAGGAACGGTGCTATCCCATTCCCAAATCTTCGCCTCAGCACACCCTCCAGCATGTGATGGAAGCGCGCAGCCTAAAGCAGAAATACCTATGGAGAGTCTTTGGATCCCGAGGCATCACCTCCGAGGTGTTTCACGGCAAACGCGCGATCAGCAAGACTCACGCCAGAAAGCTGGCCGTTTTTTTTCACGTCAGCGCCGAACTGTTTATTTGAGGCTTCCTATTGAAAGCTTCCGGCGAAGGCCCGGAAACGAGCTCGGAGCCCTGGGCCTCGTGGTCGACTGAGTACTTCCGTAATCGCCCACGGCTGTTACCCAGCCCCTTCCCTGCTTATAATTTTGGTGGGTAGAGCCTCCCGTTGACGAAGCTATGAAAGCCATCGAAATTCAGGGTCTGGAAAAAACGTACTCCGTGGGATTCTGGCGGAAACAGCCGAAGTGCGCGCTGAAGCCGCTGCACCTCGACGTCGAAGACGGCGAAGTGTTTGGATTTCTTGGCCCCAACGGTGCTGGCAAGACCACCACGCTCAAGTTGCTGATGGGCCTGATGTATCCCACTGCCGGTTCGGCCCGAATTTTGGGCATGGAACTCAACGACCCGCGCATGAAAGCCCAGATCGGCTTCCTGCCGGAACAGCCTTATTTTTATGACTACCTGACGGCGCGCGAATTGCTCGACTACTACGGTCGCCTGTCGGGCGTCGCGGCCAAAGACTTGCCACCGCGGATTACAACGGTTCTCGAACGCGTTGGATTGAGCGGTTCGAGCAACGTGCAATTGCGTAAGTTTTCCAAAGGCATGTTGCAGCGCGCCGGGATCGCGCAAGCCATTCTTCACGACCCGAAAATCGTTTTTCTCGACGAACCTATGTCGGGCCTCGACCCGATGGGCCGCCGCGAAGTACGCGACTTGATGGCGCAACTCAAGCAGGAAGGCAAGACCGTCTTCTTCTCCACCCACATTCTTTCGGATGCGGAAGCGCTCTGCGACCGGGTAGCGGTTCTGCATCAAGGTGAGCTGCGCGGAATTGGAACTGTGGCCGATCTCACGGCCAAAACACAGGGCAAAATCGAAATCATCTGGCAGGGTGCACAATTACCGGCTGCGCTCAAGACTCTGGGAGTGGTGCCACGCATCAGCGGAGACACCGCGCGCGCGGAAATCCAAGACTCGCAACTGGATGCCGCTCTCGACGCGCTGCGCGGCGGGCGTTGCCGCATCATTTCGGTCAATCCCGTGCGCGGCACGCTGGAAGAATACTTCCTGGAACAGATGACCTCGCCCGGAGCCGCACTTGGAACCTCGCCCGCCCAGAACTCGCAGAAAGGAGCCTCGGCATGAACCACCGCATAGCCGCCATTGCCTCCAATACCTTTCGCGAAGCCGTCCGGGACCGCGTGCTCTACAACCTGATCGGATTCGCCGTGCTCATGGCCGGAGCCTCCATTCTGGTGGGACAGATTTCCGTCGATATTGAACGCCTGGTCGTCATCAACCTTGGCCTCACGGTGGTTTCCCTGTTCGGCGTGGTGATTGCCATCTTCATCGGGATCGGTCTGGTTTCGAAGGAAATCGACAAGCGCACGCTCTATACCGTGCTCTCGCGTCCAGTGCAGCGCTGGGAATTCATCCTGGGGAAATTCTTTGGCCTGGCGGGAACACTGGCTGTTAACGCCGCCTGCATGGCCGCTGGCGTGTTCCTATCGCTGCTCTACGTTGCTCACCATTGGCAACGCGCTGACTCCTCAATTCTGGTCGCGCTCTATTTCATCGTGCTCCAGTTCGTCATGGTCACGGCGCTGGCGCTGCTGTTTTCCTCGTTTTCGTCGCCTCTGCTCTCGGCGGTGTTCGCGTTTGCCTTGTTTGTCATCGGCAGCTTCTCCGCTGACCTGCGCGGGTTCGCCGCCATGTCGCAAGGGGCCGCGCACTGGCTAACCACCGGCGTGTCTTACATCGTGCCCAACTTTTCCGCCTTGAACGTCATCAGCTCCGTAGCTCATGGGGAACCGGTAGCGGCCCATCTGATTCTCGCCAACACCGCCTATGCCCTGTTCTACGCGGCTATGGTGTTGTGCGGCGCAGTCCTGATCTTTGAGCGGCGGAACCTGAAATGAAGCCGTCTCGCCCGGTCACGCTGGCCGCTTCTTCCCTGCTGGTCTTGTGTCTCGCCGTATCCGCGGGACTGGCCCACGTGATCGACCGCCTGCGTCCCCGTGCCTCCATCGAAGATGTTCTCTATCTAAAAGCCTCGAACCTGAAGTGGATGAGCCTGGGCTACACCGGTCTGATGGCCGACCTCTACTGGACGCGCGCCGTGCAATACTACGGCGGGAAACACCACTCCGTTACGCCGCGCTACGAGCTGCTCGCGCCGCTGCTCGACATCACCACCGACCTCGACCCCAAACTCGTCGTAGCCTACGAATACGGCGCCAGCTTCCTGGCACCCAAGCCTCCCGAGGGTGCGGGCCTGCCCGACCACGCCGTGGAGCTAGTGGAAAAGGGGATTCGCGCCAACCCGGATAAGTGGCGTCTCTACTACTGCCTCGGCTTCCTGCACTATATGGAGCGCAAAGACTACGAAGCGGCAGCGCAGGCCTTCCTCCGCGGCTCCAAGGTCCCCGACGCCCACCCCTGGCTCAAGCTGCTGGCCGGCAAAATGGCCCAGAAAGCCAACGACACCCAAACCGCCCGCCTGATGTGGAGCGCCACTTTTGACACCACACAGGACGCCGCCATTAAGGAAAACGCCGCCCAGCACCTGATCGCCATCCAAGTGGCCGAGGATGCCACCGGCCTCGAGAAAATCGCCGCGATCTACCGCACCCGAACTGGTCACCTTCCCGCCACGTTCCGCGATATGGCCTTGGCCAATCTGCTGCCGGGCATGCCTCTGGATCCGCTGGGCCAACCCTACGTCCTCACAGGCGATGGCAGCGTGGAAGTTCGACACCCCGAGAAATTCAAATTCCTCGAAAAAGGCGCTCCCAGGGGCTACGTCCCGACGATGGATGCCCGCAACTAGGTCTCGAGTCTGGCTCTTCAAAAACAGTCCTGTTGCCAGAAATCGCCGGCTTGGGCTACACTGAACTAGTTCACTAGCTAGTTTATTGGAGGCGTATGTATACGAAAGTCGGCTCGTTCGACGCCAAGGCCAAACTCTCCCAGATCCTGCGCGAAGTCCAGCAGGGCCAGCGCTACACGATCACGCTCCGCGGACGAGCGGTGGCCGATTTAGTTCCCAGCGGCACAAGCCAGGCCTCCGATGTTCGCGCGGCTGTGGATGCCATGCGCGCCCTGCCCAAGGTTTCCGGTGTCTCCAGCCAGTCCCTGGCCGGATGGGTGGCCGAGGGACGCCGTTGAAGCTGGTTTTGGACGCTTCGATGGCCCTGGCGTGGTTATTTCAACGCGAAAAGCCCATGGAAGCGGCGTGCGCCGACGACGCACTGGTGGCCCTGATGCCAACGGATGCCCCGGTTCCAGCGGGTGCGTTGGTGCCTCCTCTGTGGCACACGGAGGTCGCCAACGCGCTGCTCGTCGGTGAGCGGAGGCGTGTCATCACCGCTGCCCAGTCAATGGACTACCTGCATCGGCTCGCTCTGCTACCCATTACGACCGACGATTCAGCCGTTCCCAGCCGTCGCGATTTGGTCATGGCGCTGGCTCGGCAACATGCCTTGTCGGCCTACGATGCAACCTACCTGGACTTAGCCTTGCGCACCGGCAGCGTAATCGCCACTTTCGATAACACGCTAGCCGCCGCGATGCGGAATGCCGGTGGGAAAGTGTTCGGTGACGCATGACCAAATTCATGACGAAATCCAAAACCAAGTCCAAGACCAAATCATGGAAGACCGGACCGGTGACGATCTCAAGTCTCTTGGGCAAACTGCTGCTGACGGCGTTTCTCTGCCTCGCCACGATTTCCTTTGCAAGTCCGGTTCCGCCCGACGTTCTCACCCTAAGCCAGCGTGTGGACCGGCATTACAACGGCCTGCACACGCTGCAAGCGCAATTTGTTGAAAAATATAGGGGTAACGGGTTGGAACGGACCGAATCTGGGACCTTGTGGATCAAGCGTCCTGGGCGGATGCGGTGGGAATATCAGCAACCGAGGGCTAAGTTGTTCATAACAGACGGCAAAACGGCTTGGTTTTATGCTCCCGGCGACCGCCAGGCGCGCACCACCCCGGCGCGCAAGCTGGACGACCTGCGCTCTCCCCTGGCTTACCTGCTGGGACGGACTAAGCTGGAACGCGTTTTAAGCGCCTTGGTGCTCGCGGAAGGCTCAAAACCTCAAACGTCGGGCAACTTCGTGCTACAGGGCCAGCCAAGGGGGTTGGCGGGCCATTTGGCGAGGGTTTTGCTTGAGGTAACTCCGGCGGGCCGGATCGACCGGATCGTGGCCGAGGGGCAGGACGATTCGGTCACCGAATATACGCTTTCGGAGTCCAAGGAAGATGTGGGAATCGCGGACGAACGCTTCCATTTTGTGCCTCCGGCGGGGGTGGAAGTGATTCAGGGCGGGATGGAGCAATGAAGCAACTGACGACGGCCTGAATGCAGAGCCGAGTCGGGCAAAAGTGGGGTGGCGAAGGCGGCGGGAAGTGGGATATCCTGATGATAGTGATGGGGTTGCCCTCGATGGGCCCCCTTCGGGAACCCCCTCCGCAAGGCTCCAGGATTTGTGAAGTCAGGATTTGTGAAGTCAGGAATTGTGAAGTCAGGAATTGCTTAAGTGCTGATGGTTGTTGAACATACGGTATGTTGCCGGTTTGGCGTTTTCCGGCGATGCTAGACTGGCAGAAGACTAGCAAGTTGTTCATTCCAAAGATCGCTAAGAGTTCACCAAGGAAGAAGTCGGAATGGCCGAATTTGTCATAAAAATGGCCGATGAACGGGGTCGCGTGCTCGAGCAAGTGGAGCGCGGGTACTCGTCGAACGAAGTGCAGGAGCGCTTCGCTCAGCAGGGCTATTTGGTGTATTCGGTGAAGCCGCAGGGGATGCTCTCCGGCGGGCAGCTGACACTGGGCAAGCGGCGGGTGAAGCTGGAGCAATTTGTCATCTTCAACCAGCAGTTTTTGACACTGCTGAAAGCCGGATTGCCGGTGTTGACTTCCCTGGATTTGCTGATCAAGCGGCAGCCCAATGAGTATCTGCGGTCGCTGTTGGACAATGTGCGCGACCGGGTGAAGAGCGGGTCTTTACTTTCGCAGGCATTTGATGCCCAGGCGGCGTTTCCCAAGGTATATACGACCACGCTCGAAGCGGGCGAAAAGAGCGGCAACATGGAAGAAGTGTTGAGCCGCTACATCGCCTTCCAGCGGCTGGAAATGAGCTTCCGGAAGAAGCTGAAGGCTTCCATGGTCTATCCCGTGCTGCTGGTTGGCGTGGTTGTGCTCATGATGATTTTTCTGGTCACGTATGTGGTGCCGGAATTCGCCAAGCTGTTTGAGAACATGAACGCGAAGTTGCCGACGCCAACCGTGATTATGATGGCGGTGGGCACGACGGCGCGAGACTATTTTTTCTACATTCTGGCGGGCGGAATTGTGGCCGTGGTATTGCTGTGGCGCTGGGGCCGTTCCGACCAGGGATCGAACGTGATTGATCTGGCGTTGCTGAAGATTCCGTTGATTGGTTCGATTCTGCTGAAGTATCAGGTGGCGAATTTTTCCCGCATGATGTCGACGCTGCTGGCGGGCGGGTTGCCGCTGGTGGCGGCTCTGGAGACGGCGGGTCCGGCGATGAGCAGCAGCGTGATTCGGCAGGGCCTGACGACGGCAGTAGCCGAAGTGCGGGGCGGCAAGCCGCTTTCCAGGTGCATTGAGGAACAGAACGTGTTTCCGCCGCTGGCGATTGAAATGATTGAAGTGGGCGAGTCGACAGGCGCGTTGCCGGGGATGTTGACCTCGGTGGCCGAGTTTTACGAAGAAGACGTGCAGACGGCGTTGACGGCGGCGTTGTCGTTGATTGAGCCTTTGATTTTGATTGTGATGGCGGTGGTGGTGGGAAGTGTTTTGATTTCGCTATATTTGCCGATCTTTACGTTGGGGTCGGGGTTGTCGCAACACTAACGAAGTTAGAAGTTAGAAGTCAGAATGCAGAAGTAAAGAGCTTTCGACCAGGTAACGACATTAGGTAACGACATCAGGTAACGACATATGGCGGCAGGCAAACAACCCGAGGTTCCGGCGGCGGACATTAAGAAGCCGATGGCAGTGGCGAACGCGAACGGCAACGCCAAGATCGATCCGCAGGTGGAGATCGAGCGCGCGCAGGGCATCGCGCGGCGCTACCGCTGCGAATTCATTGACCTGCGCAATTTCTCGCTCCAGCACGAACTGTTCCGCACCATTCCCGTGCACCTGATGTTTTCGTATAACTTTATTCCACTCGAAGAACTTTCTGACGGACGTTTGTCGATTGCCATTGCCGATCCCAGCCAGTTGATGATGATCGACGAAATTGGCCTGAAGCTGGGCAAGCGCATCCTGACCAAAGTTGCGACGCTGGCGCAGATCAGCGACATTCTGAAGAAAACGGAACAATCGCAGCGCGTACTCGAAGACGCCAGCGAAGGTTTTACGCTGCACGTCGTCCACGACGAAGACTCGGCGGACGAGAGCATCACCATGGACCGGCTGTCGACGGATGACGACATCAGTCCGATTATTCGCCTGGTCGACATCGTCATCTTCACCGCGCTCCAGCGCCGCGCCTCCGACATCCACATCGAAAGCCGCGACGACTCTGTGGTCATCAAGTACCGCATCGACGGCGTGTTGCAGCAGGCCATGCCGCCGCTGAGCCGGGAACATCAATCGACGATTATTTCGCGCATCAAGGTGATGAGCGAACTCGATATTTCCGAACGGCGCGTGCCGCAAGACGGACGCTTCCGTGTGCGCTATGGCCAGCCGGAGCGGCCGATCGATTTCCGCGTTTCCATTATGCCGTCGATTCACGGCGAGGATGCGGTGCTCCGCGTTCTAGATAAAGAATCGATGAGCGAGAAGTTTCAGAAGCTGACGTTGGACGTAGTCGGCTTTGGGGAAGACGACTTGCGCCGCTTCCGCCGTTACATTAAAGAGCCGTATGGCATGGTGCTGGTGACGGGGCCAACGGGTTCCGGTAAGACGACGACCTTGTATGCGGCGATCAACGAGATCAAGACCGACGAAGACAAGATCATCACCATTGAAGACCCGGTGGAGTACCAGCTGCGCGGAATCACGCAGATTCCGGTGAACGAGAAAAAAGGTTTGACCTTCGCGCGCGGGTTGCGTTCCATTTTGCGTCACGACCCGGACAAGATCATGGTCGGCGAAATCCGCGACCAGGAAACGGCGCAGATTGCCATCAACTCGGCGTTGACCGGCCACCTCGTGTTCACCACCGTCCACGCCAACAATGTGGTCGATGTGTTGGGGCGCTTCCTGAACATGGGCGTCGAGGCTTACAACTTTGTTTCGGCTTTGAATTGCATTCTGGCGCAGAGGCTGGTGCGCTTAATTTGCGAATCGTGCAAGACGGAAGTGCATTACCCGTCCGAATTGCTCGAGAGTAGCGGACTCGACCCGATCCAGTGGGCGCAGGTTCCGTTTGCCGAAGGCCAGGGCTGCATCGAGTGCGGCGGCACGGGGTATCGCGGACGAACCGCGATTCATGAACTGCTCGAATTGAGCGACCGCATCCGCGAAATGATTTTGGATAAGCGTCCGAGTTCGGAAATTAGGCGGGCGGCACGAGAAGAAGGCATGCGGTTCCTGCGCGAGTCAGCGCTCGACCGCGTGCGCGCCGGGTTGACGACTTTGAAAGAGATCAACAAGGTTACGTTTATTGAGAGTTCCAGGTAGCCGTCCCTCAGGGGCTAAAGCCCTCCTTAATAGGTGGGGGAAGGCACGGCTAAAGCCGTGCCCCTTCAAAACTGGGCGATGGCATGGGAGTGTGGATTTTTTGAAAGGGCACGGCTTTAGCCGTGCCAAACGGGCCAAATTCAATCCGGGGCTTTAGCCCCCGAGGGAGTGGATGTGAAGCCAACTCGCGAACCGGCAACGCACACGGGCCAAACTTATTTTGTAACCTCCTCAACTTGGGAACGGCGTCGGCTTTTCCATGTTGACCGCAATAGGCCCGAGAGGGTTGCTGGGTTCGTCGATGATCAGGCTGGGATACTGCCCTTTCAGAACGACGCTCTTGGGAGCAAAGCTGCGTCGCGAAACGCTACGTCGCAACACATTGAATCCGCGCAGAAAGACGTTGCCTGAAGCGGACGCGATTGCACGGAAGTTCTAGGACTCGCAGGGGTGTTGCGCGCGCTATTGCGCTGACTCAGCGAGCAGGTTTGAATTTATAGTGATCGTAAGGAGTCTAATGTCCGAAGCCCGACCCCAAATCGCTTGTGAAATTGCGGCCGACCGCGTGCTGGCTGGAAGGGTTTCGCTTTCCGGGCAGATTCTGGAAGTCTATGCTGCGCGCGAACTGGCTCCCGGCAGCGTGGTCCCGGACTTGACCGAGCCGAATCTTCGTCAACCTGAGGCGCTGCGGACGGCCCTGCGCGAAGTTTTGGACGAGGTGGCGGGACGCTCGAAAGACGTGATCGCGGTGCTGCCGGATGCAACCGCACGCGTGATGCTGCTGGACTTCGATACCCTGCCGACGAATGCGCGGGACGCGGATGGCGTGGTTCGGTTCCGATTGAAGAAATCGCTGCCCTTTGATGTGGAGCAGGCGAAAGTCTCCTACATTTCGCAGCCGCAGAAAGAAGCGGGCGTGCGCGTGGTGGCGGCCGTGGTGCTGGCCAAAGTTCTCGAGGAATACGAAGCGGCGTTCCGCGATGTGGGCTACAACCCCGGCGTGGTGGTGCCTTCGATGATCGCGGCCATGGGCGCGGCCCAGGCTTCGCGGCCGACTCTGGTCGTCAAGGTCGACGCCCGCAGCACCAGTATTGCGATTATGGATCAGGAGCAACTGTTGCTGTTCCGCACCCTGGAGAACATGCGCGGCGTTACCATTACCGGCGAGCAGTTGGCGGAGGACGTGTATCCGTCTGTTGTGTTCTTTCAAGACACGTACCATCTGAATATCGAACACATTTTTGTTTCCGGCCTGCCTGATACGGGCGGGGCGGGTCCGGCGTTGCGGGCACAGACAGGCGCGGAAGTGCATGAACTGGTCGAGGCGGCGCAGCTCGGCGCGGGTGGAGGCGGTTCAGCGCCGCGCTGGCGGATGGCGGGAGTGGTGGGGGCTTTGGTTTCCTAATGATGCGTCTTGATATCAATTTAGCGACCCAGCCGTACGAAGACGGACGCCGTTTTTGGATGCGTTGGGGTCCGCTGTTGGGCATTGCCGGCGTGGTGACATTGGCGCTGATGGTGACCGCGATCTCGTCGTGGGCGGCTGCGCGCAAGGATCAGGTGGAGATTTCCCGCTTCAAAAGCGACATTGCCAAGTGTGAGCAGGAACGGTCGAAGGCGCAGGAAGTGCTGGACCGCCCGGAGAACCGCAGCACGCGCGACCAGTCGCAGTTCATCAATGGGCTGATCCGGCGGAAGGCGTTTTCCTGGACCGAGGTTTTTTCCGATCTGGAAAAGATGATGCCGCCGGAGTTGCATGTTACGGCGATTCATCCGGAAATCGCCAAGGGCAGCAATCAACTCCAGTTGAAGCTGAGCGTCGCGGGAAAATCGCGCGACCGGGCGCTGCAACTGGTGCATCGCATGGAGAGTTCGCCGCGCTTCAACCTGCCGCAGGTGGTGGAGGAGAACTTTACGCAAGGGTCGGCGGACGGGGATGTTGCGCACTTTGAAATCGCTTCGGGTTATGTTCCGGGAACGGATGGGGTGGCGGCTTCCGCGAGTGCAGTGGGTACGGGTAAAGACGCGGTGAAGAAGGACGCACCAAAGGGCGCGCCGAAAGCCAACACGGGAACCAAGATCGGAACCAAAACCGGAACCAAGACCGGAGCTAAGATCGGGGCCAAGACCGGGCAGGCGGGGGCACCTGCCCCTGCGCGAGCGCCTGTCGCCAAACATCCGGGGGCGCACTGATGGCGGACCTGCGCAAGACCAAGAAGCAGATTTCCACGGCGCTGATCGCCATGGGCGTGCTGAGCTTGATCGCCGCCGTGGTCTTGTTCTCACCTCTGGTGGGATCGTCCGAATCACGGCGCGCGCAACTGACCGACCTCTCCAATGCATTGCGGATCAAGACGCGTGAGGTTGTGCCTCTGCGCGGGATTGACACGAAGATCGTGGAGGCTCGGGGAGAGATCAAAGACTTCTATGACGCCCGCTTTCCAGAGTTAGAATCGTCGGTGCCCGAGGCCCTGGGCAAGGTGGCATCCGAGCATTCGGTGAAGATCGACACGTCCAAGTACGACTCAAAGCCGGACGAGCGCAACGAGAAAAGCGAAACAAAAGACGCGCAAGCCGTGGGCCTGCGCCGCGTTCAGATCGAGGCATCGTTCTCGGGCAGCTATCCGAACATGATGCGCTTTGTGAATGACCTGGAAAAGGCCAAGACCTTCTTCCTGGTGGATAGCGTGAACGTGGGCGAAGCGCAAGGCGGCGACGTGAAATTGCAAATGAAATTGGAAGCGTTTGTGAAGGCGGAAAACCAGTGAAGTTTGGCGCGGAAAGCAAGAAGCAGGTCATCATTGCC
>JAYWAL010000144.1:0-23585 GCA_043782485.1 Acidobacteriaceae bacterium
ATTATCACCACAAGTTTTGTTGTGGTTTCCAAGCAGGTAAAACCCAAGAAAACGGGCGAACCCTATCTGGCGCTGACCTTGGGCGACCGTACCGGCCAGATCGAAGCCAAGATGTGGGACAACGTCGAAGACGCCATGGGCGTGTTCGAACAGGATGACTTCCTCAAGATCAAGGGCCTGATTAACCGCTACAACCAGCGCTTTCAGCTGACCATCCACAAGCTGCGCAAAATGGAAGACACCGAAGTGGACTTCGGCGACTACCTGCCGAAAGGCAGCAAGGACATTGGGGAGCTGTGGCGCACGCTGGGCGAGTTCGTCGCTAGCGTAGAGGACCCGCACCTGCGACCTCTTCTGGATGCATTTATGGCGGACCCGGTTATCGGGCACGCCTATCGCAATGCGCCAGCGGCCAAGACTTTGCACCACGCCTACATTGGCGGGCTGCTCGACCACGTGGTTTCGCTGATGCGCAGTTGCGATCTGGTTTGCCGCAACTATCCGCAGGTCCATCGTGACCTGGTGATTGCTGGAGCGTTTTTTCACGACATTGGCAAGATTCACGAACTTACCTATGCGCGGTCGTTTTCCTACAGCACTCGCGGCCAGCTGTTGGGGCACATGATTATTGAACTGGAAATGCTGCAACAGAAGCTTGTGAATATGCCGGATTTCCCGGACAAACTCAAGACACTGCTGCAACACCTGATCATCAGCCATCACGGCCAGTATGAGTTCGGCTCACCCAAACTGCCGATGTTTCCCGAGGCCCTTCTCCTACATTACATGGATGATCTCGATTCAAAAATGGAGAGCATGCGCGCGCATCTGGAACGCGACATCGACTCGCCGAATCCTTGGGCTGGGTACAATCCTTCGCTAGGCCGGAACCTGCTCAACTCGGCGAAATTTCTGGCGCAACCGGCGGTGCCCGTTGAGGAAACTGCCGCTGCCGCCTCCGATGACTTCGACAAAGATACCGCTCCGGTGCTGGTGGAAAAGAAGTTCTAACGTCTGGCGCTATGCTCGATTTTTCTCAGTTTGAGTGGCTCACGTTTGACTGTTACGGAACGTTGATCGACTGGGAAGCTGGGATTCTTTCCGCCTTGCGCCCCGTCATTGCGGCCCACACTGTCACCCTGCCTGATAGTGAGATTCTTGAGCACTTCGGGGAATTCGAAGCGCAGGCTGAAGCGGGGCAATTTACGCCTTATCGCGAGGTTCTGGAGACGGTGGTCCGGGCGTTTGGGCAGCGTTTGGGATTTTGCCCCTCGCTGGCGGAGACACGGTCACTCCCTGAATCCCTTGGGGATTGGCCGCCGTTTTCCGATACCGTCGAGGCTCTAAGGCGGCTTCGCACTCGCTACAGATTGGCGATTATCTCCAACGTGGACGACGATCTGCTGGCACTCACGGCTAAACAGCTCCAAGTACCATTCGACGCGGTGAGTACGGCGCAGCAAGCCCGGAGTTACAAGCCGTCTTTGAACAATTTTCAAATGGCGTTGGAGAAAATGGGCGCTCCCCGCGAGAAAATTCTCCACGTGGCGCAGAGTCTTTACCATGACATCGCTCCCGCCAACCAGCTTGGCATGAAGTGCGTATGGGTGAATCGGCGGGCTGACCAGCCGGGAACAGGAGCAACCAAAAAATCCGACGCGATTCCGGATTTAGAAGTTTTTTCCTTGCAGGCGCTGACTGCGCTGGCCGTTGGCTCTCGCAGCTCGTGGTGAAATCGGTCCGCCCGCTGGTTGTTACTCTGCCATCGGCAGCCGGACCAGGCCCTTGCGCAGCGCGTAGTTAATGACCTGCGCCCGATTGTGCAGCCCCAGCTTGCGCATAAAGTTGAACTTGTGGGCTTCCACGGTCTTTACGCTTAGACCCAGCACGGCTGCCGCCGACCGGGCCGAGTTGCCCTCGGCAATCAGCCGCAGGACCTCTTCTTCCCGGCGCGTGACCTGCAAATTCCGCGAGCCGCCCCGTTTCTGCGCCAGAAGCCGCGCATTCTCCAACAAAACTGGTCCGCCCGCCCCCTTCCGTGCCGAGCCATATACGTCACTCAAAACCTGCTGGAGCGTTTCGAGCGGCGCCGTTTTTAGGACGAATCCCACCACGCCAGCTCGCTCGCATTGTGCGCGATACGCGTCGTCCAGGTAGGTCAATAAGAAGACCAATTGGGCGGACGGGTAGTCCATCCGCGCAATCCGAGCCGTCTCCAGGGCGGCATGACGATCCTGGTCCGCGCCGACAACCACGACATCTGGCGGCAAAAATGCGGACTGCTGCATCGCTTCTTGGAGAGACGAGCCCTCCCCAGCGAGTTCCAGGCCGGGTTGCTCTCGCAGAATGCGGGCAATTCCTTCGCGAACCAGAATCTGTTCATCTACCAGAACGCAACGTACGCGTTGCGTGGAAGGCTCCACGTTCGATTCTTGTGCAATGGGTAAAGGCACACGTCCTCCGCTAACCGGAAATAAATTGCAAGACAAAGCGGCGATGGGCCAATCCAGGAAGCAGGTGGAAACTTGCAGGGATTGTAAACTTTGCGCAGGCAAACTGCCAACTCTTTAGTACCAGTACTGGGCCAAGAGGTTACCTTTTGGATGCGGACTTCCTAGCGAACGCTGCATGGCGGATTCGCTCAATCCTGGACGTCCGCAGGTTACCAGTACTCAATTTGCGACAAAATCGCCCCCGATTCGGCAATTTCTCCACGATCAGATAAAATTCAAAGTTCATGCTTCGCTACTTCACCACCGGAGAATCCCACGGAGAAGCCTTGGTAGCCTTTATATCCGGCCTGCCCGCCGGACTGGGCGTCGACCAAGCCTTTCTCGACCACGAACTTTGGCGTCGCCAACAAGGCTTTGGCCGGGGCGGACGGATGAAAATCGAACGCGACCACGCCCATATCCTCTCTGGCGTGCGCCACGGGAAGACAATTGGGTCGCCAATTTCAATTCAACTGGCTAACAACGACTGGAAGAACTGGACCGAAGCGCTGCCGGTGGATCCTGGCGATCCGGGCAAGCACAAACGGGTAGCTTCGCCACGACCGGGACATGCCGACCTGGCTGGGGCACTGAAATATAACTTCTCCGAGGCGCGCTATGTTCTTGAACGCGCGTCCGCCCGCGAATCCACCGCCCGTGTGGCTATGGGTGCTTTGGCCAAGCTATTTTTGCGCGCGCTGGGTATGGAAGTGTTGAGCCATGTGGTGGCCGTAGGCAACACCGTGGTTGCTGGCGAAGTTCCCTGGGAGAGCGTCGTTGCCAGTTGTGCGCGGGAGGAAATTCTTCTCAACTGTGCCGACCTAGAAATAGAACAAAAAATGAAGGCCGAAGTTGACAAGGTTCTCCGCACGGGTGACACCGTTGGCGGTGTTTTTGAGGTGGTCGCTCACGGCGTCCCTCCTGGTCTTGGTACATATGCACAATGGGATGAGCGGCTGGATGGCCTGCTGGCGGGGGCGGTGATGTCCCTGCAAGCGGTGAAGGCCGTCGAAATCGGCATCGGGGTCGCGGCGGCGGCCGCCCCTGGCTCGGCCGTACACGATGAGATCGGCTATACGAAAACTGAGGGGTTTGCTGGCTTTACGCGCCCGCGCAATAACGCCGGAGGCATTGAAGGCGGCGTTTCTAACGGCGAAGAGATTCGCGTGCGCGGCTACTTGAAGCCGATTTCGACTCTGCGAAGGCCGCTTAAATCAGTCGACTTTGAAACGCGAGAGCCAGTGCAGGCCGCTTACGAACGCTCCGACGTTTGCGTGGTGCCGGCGGCCGGGGTTGGCGCCGAATCCATGGTCGCGCTCACCCTGGCCCGCTGCGCCCTTGACAAGTTTGGCGGAGATTCCATGGACGAAACGCTGCGCAACCATCGCGGCTATCTTGAACAGCTGAAGAGCTACTAGACCACCGAATGATTTATCCCATAGTCAAATTTGGCGATCCAGTCCTGGAAACCAAGGCAGCCACGGTGACAGAGTTTGATGCCGCCCTGCGCAACCTTCTGGAAGACATGTTTGAATCCATGTACGCGGCGCACGGAGTGGGTCTGGCGGCACCGCAAATTGGCATCTCGCGCCGCATTGCCGTCATCGATGTCACCTTCAAAGAAGACGCCAAGCAAAAGCTTGTGCTCATCAACCCGGAGGTCATCCAGACCGAAGGCCGAATCTCGCAGAATGAGGGCTGCCTGAGCATTCCGGAATTTCGCGAGAACGTTACTCGGCCAAAAAAAGTAACGGTTCGCGCGCAAAACGCGAAGGGTGAGTTTTTTGAGCACACCGGAGAAGAACTGCTGGCTCGAGCATTTTCCCATGAAATTGACCACCTCAACGGCAAGCTGTACATCAGTCACATCAGCGCGCTGAAGCGCGACCTGATGAAGCGTAAGATTCGGAAGCTGATCAAAGCGGGTGATTGGTAGGCCGGTCCTTGCTTTCACGCTTGTCAGAGATTTTGCCGCCCTTCGCAAGAATCGTGCGTATCGACCAAAAATCTGGATGCAACTGCCCTTACAACTCGTTTTCTGCGGTACCCCAGCTTTCGCTGTTCCAACTTTGGAGCGGCTGGCGAAGGCATATCTGAATCTGCGACTGGTAGTCACGCGCCCTGACAAGCCAAGGGGCCGCGGCATGGAATTGGCGATCAGCCCCGTCAAACAGGCGGCTCTGTCGCTGGGGCTTCCAGTCGTTCAACCGGACACGATCAAGAACAACGCCGACTTCCGCGCCCAACTCGAAGTCCTGCGGCCGGACGCCATCATTGTTGTCGGTTACGGCCGCATTATTCCGCAATGGATGATTGACCTGCCGCCGCTTGGCAACATCAATCTGCATTCCTCGCTCCTGCCAAAATATCGTGGAGCGGCGCCGGTGCAATGGGCCATTGCGTGTGGCGAAACCGTGACCGGCGTGACGACGATGCGCATTGACGCCGGCCTCGATACAGGCGATATTTTGCGGCAGCGCGAACTTGTCATCGCGCCGGAGGACACGACACCCACACTCTCCCCAAAGCTCGCTGGCATTGGCGCGGACCTTATGCTTGAGACCCTGCTGGGCCTGCAGGAAAAAAAGATCGTTCCGCAAACGCAAGATCATGCTCGAGCAACGCTGGCACCCATCCTACGCCGGGAAGATGGCCAAATCGACTTTCATCGGCCTGCGGCGGAAATCCTCAATCGCCTCCGTGGCTTCCAACCCTGGCCCGGGGCGTACACCACTTTCCGTGGCAAGCAGCTTGTCGTGTCCGCAGCAAGACTGGCAGACAGCGCCCCGTCTGCACCTCTTGGCTCTCTGCTCCTCGATAGCAATCGCTTGCTCGCTGTTTGTTCGGAATCGATATTGGAACTGCTTGAGGTTCAGCCCGAAGGCAAAAAGCGCATGTCAGCCCGCGACTTCCTCAATGGCTACCGCCCACAGCCTGGCGAAAAGCTGGGAGTGGCATGAGCATCTCTCCGGCACGCACCACGGCCTTCGACATCCTTCTGCAAGTGGAAAAGGAGGACGCTTACGCTTCCGAGCTGCTGCATTCCGCGCAGTATCTCTCGTTGTCTTCGGAAGACCACGGCCTAGCCACGCAGATCGTGATGGGTGTCTTGCGTTGGCGTTCGCAGCTCGACGCCATTCTCGCGCCTTTTAGCAAATGGCCCCTGGCGAAGCTCGATGCTGAGGTCCTGATCTCCCTGCGAATGGGTGCCTACCAGCTTACCCGGTTGGAGCGCGTTCCCGCCCACGCCGCCGTACATGAAAGCGTGGAACTGGTAAAGCGGTCGCGTCGCACCTCAGCTGCGGGACTGGTCAACGCGTTGCTAAGAAAAGTGGGAGGGAGCGCGGAGGCCAGACGAAAGACCCCGGACGAAATCGAAGGCCACGCGCCGACAACGCCCGCTGCAATTGCGGCAAAATACGCGCACCCGGAGTGGCTCGTGGCCCGTTGGCTGACCCGCTTGGGACCGGAAACCGCCCGTGCGATTTGCGCGGAAAACCAGCGCGTACCCGCCACGAATCTACACCTTCGTTACGCGGGCGGAACAGATACTTCCGTGCCCTTTGATTTCGTAGGCGAAGACATTCGCCTCTCTCCTGGTTCCCTGCTCGCCTCAGCCCGACGTGTAGACTCGGGCGACATCAGCAAAACGAAGGCTTTCCGCACAGGACGCATCGCCATCCAGGACGAGGCCTCGCAGTTAGTGGCGCTGCTGGCAGGCCGAGGCGCCCGCATCCTTGACGCCTGCGCCGCGCCCGGAGGAAAGACCTCCATTTTGGCCGAGCGCAACCCCGCCGCGGAAATCATCGCCATCGACCTACACGCCCACCGCACTCGCCTTCTGGCCGAACGCGTGCAAGCCGCCAATGTCAAAATTGTGACTGCCGATCTTCGTGAGTATCCCGTGGGCGAAAAGTTCGACCGGGTCCTGGTCGATGCGCCATGTACTGGAACCGGAACCTTGGCCCATCACCCAGAAATAAAATGGCGCCTGCGAGCGGAAGACCTTCCCCGACTGCATTCGCTACAGGTGGCGCTACTCCAGGCCGCCATGCAACATGTGGCACCCCAGGGCACGCTACTTTACTCAACCTGCTCCCTTGAGCCGGAAGAGTGCGAGCAAGTCATCGAGCAGACGTTGGCGGAGACACCGGGGCAGTTCGAAGTGTGCAGCATCGCCGATGAACTGCTGCGCCTAAAAGAAGAGAAACTGGTTGCCGATATCGACCGCCTCACCCAAGGCCCATACCTAAGGACGTTCCCGGGCATTCATCCCTGCGATGGATTCTTCGCCGCCATCCTGCGCCGAAGCTAGCCGCTACTCCCCCGGCTGGTCCATCAGAATCGGCTGCGGCTTCTGCGTCGCGGTTTGCGGCGGACGCGGCTCGGGCCGGACGGCGTCCGTGCGCTGCATCATCCGCTCGTCCCATTTTCCAAAAATCATCTTGCCCGCAGTCGTCTGCAACACCGACGTCACCGAAATATCAATCGTCTTGCCAATCGCCTTGCGCGCGTTATCCACCACGACCATCGTTCCATCATCCAGGTACGCCACGCCCTGGTTGTACTCCTTGCCTTCCTTCAGGATGAACACGTGCATGATCTCCCCAGGGAGAACAATCGGCTTCAGCGCATTGGCCAGCTCATTAATATTCAGAACATCCACGCCCTGAAGCTGCGCCACTTTATTCAGGTTGAAGTCGTTCGTTATAATCTTGCCCTCGTACACCTTCGCCAGTTCAATCAGCTTCAGGTCCACCTCGCGCACGGCGGGAAAGTCGTCCTCAACAATCTGTATATTCAGCGACGCCACTTTCTGCAATTTTTGAAGAATATCCAACCCGCGCCGCCCACGATTACGCTTCATCGAATCCGCCGAGTCCGCCACCATCTGCAACTCCCGCAGCACAAACTGCGGAATCACGATCACGCCGTCCAGGAACCCGGTCTCCGCAATGTCGGAAATTCGCCCATCAATAATCACGCTGGTATCAAGAATCTTGTGAACCTTCTTGCCCTGCTTTTCCCCGCCAAACAGGCCGCCCAACGCCGCCAAATTCAGCAGCGACCCCTTATTCGCGCCCACCACCAGGCCCACGTAGGCCATCAGCAGCATGATCAGGATTTGCAGGAAGCTCAGCGTATGCCCTGGAGGCATGCTGTTGCGCAGCACCAGCGTAAACAGGTACGCGCCCAAAATCCCGAGGATGCTGCCGACGGCGGCCCCAATCAGCCGCGTCAGGCTCGCCAACCGCAGCCGCCACTCGAAGATGATAATCGCTGAGCCGATCAGCACTCCAACCGCCGCGTCCACATGCGGCGTCAGGTCAAACGGTTCCAGCTTGTAGCACGCCACCGCCACTACCAATACAAAAATCAATCGAACCAGGAATAAGTCCACAAGAACCTCCTCTAAGGAAGTTCGGTGCTCTCAAGACCGATCACCGAGCCACGACTTCCCCCGGCCTCTACAACGGACAGCCGGTCTCAATATGAAACACTTTATGAATATTGAATGAACAAACTACTCAGTACCTCAAAAGTATATACCTAGGGCCGCCACCCCGGCACACCCGGGAAGCTTGCTACACTCGGGCTATGAAAGCCATTGTGATCCCGCAGTATGGCGGCCCTGAAGTCTTGACGGTCCGCGACCTGCCCACGCCGCAAGCCGCCGACGCCGAGGTCCTGGTGCAAGTTCAGGCCGCCGGAGTCAATTTCGCCGACATTATGTCCGCAGCTGGCGGCTATCCCGGCACACCCACACCTCCGTTGATCGCCGGACGCGAATTCTGCGCCACGCTCGACCGCACCCGCGTCATGGGCTACACCCAGTGGGGAGCCTTCGCCGAAACGGTGGCGGCGCGGCAGAACTATTTCTGGCCCGTGCCTGCACACTGGTCAGCCGAGGAGGGCGCGGCGTTTCCCGTCAATTACTTCACCGCCTACTTGGCCTACTGGAAGGCCGGACTCACCGCTCTCGCGCCTGGATCTCCAAGGCCTCGCGTACTAATTCACGCCGTGGCCGGAGGCGTGGGCACCGCCGCCGTGCAAATTGGCAAGCTATTGGGAATTGAAATGTATGGAACTTCCTCGTCCGCGCAGAAACTGGCGCGGGTGCAACAGCTGGGGCTCGACCACGGCATCAACTATCGCGAACGCGACTACGAGGAAGCCATTCGCGAAATGACTAACGGCGAAGGCGTGGATGCAGTTTTCGAAATGCTCGGCGGCGAGCACACGCTCAAGAGCGTGAAGTGCCTGCGAGAGTTTGGCAGCGTCATCGTGTACGGTGCCGCCACGGGTAAACCCGGAATGCTCGATCCACGCGTCCTATATGCCAAAGGCACCAGCGTCCACGGACTATGGCTAAGCGTGCTCTCAGCAAACAGAAAAGTGATGGATGCCGCCTGGGCCCGCCTGCAACCCTGGATGGCCGCGGACCAGCTGCGCCCCATCGTAGGCCACGTGTTCCCCATGGAAAAGGCAGGCGAAGCGTTCCAACTTCTTTTGGACCGCAAAAACTTCGGCAAAGTAGTCCTAACGATTCCGTAAAGCACTCAAATGGAGGTACGGGCGTCCCCGCCCGTGCGCCACAAAAATTCCGCACGCCCGTGCAGCGCCAGCACCCGCGGACAAGACAAACCCTCTCGACGACACACACCGCACGACACCGCGCTGTCTAGTCTCCCCGTCGCACTAAACTTTCCAGCTCGCTAACCGCAACTCTCCCCGCCCGTCTGAAGCAAAGTAAGAGAAACCGATGGCCTTCAATTTTTTGCAGGGAACTTTTCAAGAAGGCCCATCGTAGTAACGGAAGACGCTTTCATGTCCGGAACAATCCGAATGGACATAAAAGCAAACGGATATCACTCGGAACTGCGAAGAAGTGTTTCTGTTGAAATTGTCATTTCGAAGCGAAGCGAGAAATCCCCCGGGTGCCGAGAGCGGCCCGGGAACTTTCCAACTTTCTTGCTAGGACGCCGCGCAGGGAGAAAGCTGGAGAGATTGGTTCGAAGTCGAGGGTATAGGGATTCCTCGCTACGCTAAGGAATGGCAGATCTAAAACTTTAAGACACTCGTTCAGATTTCCCTGGAAGGAAGAACCAAGAAGTAGGGGTCCAACAGATTGCTCCGCTCGTGCTTGGCGGCCCTGGCGGAAACAATCTAGCGACGATAGCACTTCGCATTACGGCAAGCGCCTGTCAGGTTGGACCCCGCGCCGCAATTGTAAGCCGGACGAAACAGAACGCAAGCGATTTTCGCGGCGTCCAGATTCGTCAGGTACAGCCGGGCCGCCCCAACCGCATCCCGCAAGCAAGCCTGCGAGAGAGAAAGAAAAAGGGTGATATATGAAACTTACGAAAATGCTCGCTGTAGCATCCGCGCTTCTGTTGTCCTCCAGCCTGTTCGCAGCCTCGTCCGGCTCCATGAAGCTGACGCAGCCCGTCCAACTCAATGGCACGCAAATCCAACCCGGCGACTACAAAGTCACCTGGGAAGGCACCGGCCCTGAAGTCACGGTCAGCGTGATGAAAGGAAAGGAAGTAGTGGCAAAAACTTCAGCCCACGTGAAGGAATTGGAAAAGAACTTCAGCTCCGACGCCACGCTACTGCAAAAGAATGCAGATGGCTCCAGCAAACTCAACGGCATCCGCTTCGGCGGCAAGAAGATCGCCCTGGAGTTCTCAGAAGAAACCGCTGCGGCGGGGATGAAGAGTGGGGCTACCTCGAACTAACGCACCGCGCTTCCGGATGCAAAAGAAACGGCCTGGAGAGAGAAACCTCCAGGCCGTTGTTTATCGGACGGGTTCTGGCTAGAACGAGTACCGAGCCTGAATCTGCATCTCACGCGGTCTGCCATCGATCTGGGTAAAGTTCGACCAGTTGGCGGGTGCAGGCAACCCGCGCCGCCCAGCATCGCGGGCTACTCCGTAGCCGGTGCGGCTCCCATCAATTGCGTTGAAGGATTGGTGATTGGCTACGTTGAAAGCATCGATACGCAACTGGAGGGAATGCCCTTCATGCCAGGGCATCTTCCAGGACTTGCCGACACCAAAGTCCAGAGAAATGTAGCTGGGCAGCCGGAAAATATTGCGCGGACCCGTCTCGCCTGGGTAGGCGTTACGGAAGCCTTGATAGATCGCAGTCAGATCGCAGCCTGTGCCAAACAGCTTAGGCTGCCCATTCACGGGATGATCGGCACAGGTATGAATTTTGCTCGCCGACGTCACATTGGCTTGTGCGTTCCAGTTCGTGGCCCAACGGGCGTCGTCAAACGGGGCAGTTTGAGGAAGTCCGGTGTTCCAGCGGAACACGCTCGACAGCTGCCAGCCACCTAGAATCGCATCCGCGATTGGGTGATCGGTATTCATGAACGCCCTGCCTTTTCCAAAGGGCAATTCCCAAACCCCGTTCGCATTGATGGAATGCTTCGTATCGAAATCCGCCGTTGCGTAGTTGTCTCGCTGCCGTATCGGGTTTTCGATGAACGCCGAGCCGAAACCCGAGCCAGTTTGCAAACCAGACGCATCATCCAATGAATGTGAGAATGTGTAGTTGAAATCCAGCGTCAGCCCTTTCAATCGTTGCCGGGCTGAGAAGGTAAAGGCGTTGTAGTTTGAGTTTCCGATCGTACTCCACGCTGAGAGGGCTCCGTATTGGGGACTTGTGAATTTGGTGGGGAGAGCACATGGTGCCGGACCGAAGTTACAGAAAACTCCGTAATCCATAAACGCCTGAGTATCAGTCCAGTCATTGCCTGAGAAGACCCCAACGCAGTTCACGGGAGTTCGAGTCTGCATTGCGTAAAAAGCTTGGGTATTCGACCAAGTTGGATCAAAACCGGTGTTTACGCCCGTGCAGTCGTTCGGGTCGGTACCCGCGTAGCCTAAGGCGCCGTTCAACAACGAGGCCATGCCTGAAGGAAAAAGGTTTTCGAAGTAGGGAATGGTTGCAATCTGACTAGTATCAAGGCCCTGCTGCCGCTGCTTCTCCAGGATCGTCGCAGCGTGGTACCAGTCCACACCGGTACTAGGATCGCGAAGGTCATTAAAGCCCGCCACGTCCCTGCGGGCCAGCAAGTGTTGCGCCTTTCGGCCCACGTAAGAAGCCGACAGCACCAGCCCTGCTCGCATCTGGCGCTCATATGTCAGATTCCATACGTACTCTTTCGGCGCTGTCAGATGCGAGTCCACCGAGGTCTCAATACGTTCTGCGAAATCGAGCGGCTGCGAGAGCGGAAACGTCAAGTTCGCGGGTACCGTTAGATTCGGCAGCGTCTGGACGGTTTGACCGAAAGCCGAAAACAGTGGAGCCGTGTTACCACCCGTTGTGTCATAGAAGTTGGCGTTGATTTGTGAGGTGGAAGTAAAGCCGAGGGTATTGTTGAGATCAAAGTCGACGGCCAGGGCTTGGCCGTAATAGTCCGTGGTGAGGGCGAAGCCTCCGCGGATTACCGACTTGCCGCTTGTTCCAGCGGGCGACCAGGCGAAGGCCACGCGAGGCTGGAAGTTCTTATAGTCCCAGTCGTACAGCGGCTTGCCATGGTTCGCCGGGCCAGAGAGGTTAACCACAATCGGCTCCGTGTCATTCTGACCGTTCGCCGCTGCCGCCAGACGATTCGCAAAATATGTGCTAAGTGGCACGACCGGACGCACTTCATAACCCTTCTTTTCGTAGACTGGCTTCTCCAAGCTATAGCGGAGCCCGAGTGTGAGGGTCAGGTTCGGGCGTGCTTTCCAGGAATCCTGCAAATAAAAGTCGTAGGCCTGCGTGGCGAAATCACGAATTGACGGCGTCCCCGATGGGAAAATGCTTCCATCTTTGGCAAACGTGAAGTTGGCGTTGTACTGGTTCAAGCGTCCGATCACCGCCGTCGCTGCGTTTTGGGTCTGCGAGATGGAAGAAAGGCTCTGGCCCTGATTCTCATCGCCTGGAAGACCTTGGGCGTCTAGGTAACTTTGGAACGCCTGCGATTCATTGTCGCCTCCTCCCGAATACCAAGATGGGTTCGTAGTGGCAAAATCAAACGCGTTAGCAAAACTGACCCGAGAATTGCTGATGGTTCGGATATTCGTTCCGAACTGGAAACTGTGATTCTTGTGGATCCAGGAAACGTCGTCGGTGATGTTATGCACCGGCGTTACCCGGCTAAGGCTATGAGTTTCATTGGTCGGTTGGAAAACAAAGCGAAAATCCACATCATTTCCGGTACTGTCTCCGCCCTGGGTGAAAGCCTGACGGGTAAGGCCGTAGCGGAAGTTATTCACCCAGTTTTGGCCGATTGTCCAGGTGTGACCAACCGACAATCCCCAAGGATGGCTCCACGTTTGCGGTGCCTTCGAATCTGGGAAATAGGGCTCTTGCGACTGAGTATCATCCTGCACCTTCAACCGCGCGGAAATCGTCTGGCTTTTGGTCAGGTTGAGATCGAACTTAACAACGTGCCCGTTCAAGTTGGTCGGCGTTGGCGCGTTGAAGCGAAAACCGCCGGTATTCAGCTGATCTCCTTGCGTCGTGTCGTTGGACTTATATTTCGAAATTGCATTTGCGAATACCGCCTGCGCGGCAGGATTCAGCAACCCGGAAACTGGATCCACAACACTGGGATAGGCGGCGGCGAGTTGATTAGCATCCAGAGACGCGACATTGTTGCAATTGCCGGCAGCGTCGCACCAGTTGTAATGAATTACCCCGTCGCCTAGCGTCCCCGGGTTTAATGGATCCGGTGACTGCGCCAAAGGTACAACACGAACCGCTGACTTCGACCTTCTCTCACGCGTACCTTCGTAGTTGTAAAAAAAGAAGAGCTTGTCCTTGATGATGGGGCCGCCAACGCCGCCGCTAAAAACGTGCCGAATAAGATTCTCTCGGCCAACTCCCGCGTGATTGTTAAACCAGTCATTCGCTTCTAGGCCCTTGGGCCGGTAGTTTTCAAATGCTGCGCCGTGGAATGCATTGGTTCCAGACTTGGTCACCAAGTTGATCTGCGAACCTGCCGAACGGCCTTGGTTCGCATTGCCGTTAGCCGTAGTTACGCGGAATTCCTCTGTCGCTTCTGTGTTGAGGCGGAGCACCGGTCCGGCCGTGAGGTCGATCTGGCTGGACGAAAGGCTGCCTAGCACCAATGTGTTCGTGTTTCCAGGAAGCGACGTGTTTGCGCTCTGAGCACTGTTGATATCCACACCGTCGAGCGTGACATTGGATTGGTCAGCGCGCGCGCCCGTTACATATCCTTCCCTGGTTGCGCCGGGTTGTAGACTCAACAAGGCACTGATATCTTTTGCGTTCAGGGGCAGCTGGCTGATCTGGTCGAAAACGATGTTGTTGCCCAGGGAGGCATCCTGGCTGTTGACCAGGAACCCGGCAGACGACGCCTGCACCTCGACCACTTCCGTGGCCGCGCCAACCTCCAACTGAATGCTCGCTTCGGAAGGTTTGCCAATCAGGGCGCGGACATCGTCCACGGTCTGCTTTTTAAAACCCTTTGCTACCACGTCGAGGCGATAAGTTCCGGGATTGATCAGGTCGAAGTTGAAACCGCCTGAGTCGTTAGTCGTCATACTCCGGACATTCCCATTCGCCGAATTCGTCAGCGTAACCTCAGCACCAGACACCACTCTCGCTTGCGGGTCGGTCACAGTCCCGCGGACGGTGGACGTGCCGGTTTGGCTCCAGCTCAGAACGCTCAGGGACAGCAGCAGGGTGACGAGGGCGGTTAGAAGTTGGCCTTTTGCTTTCAATAGCTTCATAGAGTCTTGTTCCCCTTTTGCGTTCGACGCCGCGGAAATCAGCTTTAGGTTTTACTGCTATATAGGCACTTTGGAGACGTCCCAAAGGATGTTGCGGGACGGATGCCTTAAACTCTCCGTCATTGCAATTCACAACCCAACCCTAGACACACCTAAGACAATCACTGTCTTTCGTCGTTAAGTTGAGTAGGCACAGAACGTTACACAGGTTGGAAGGGGATGTCAATTATCCTGGCTCAGCGCCACAAATCCCGTTTTTTGGAGAAATGAATCCTAAAAATGGTAGCGGTAGGCAACCAACGGCTCACCTCGGGCATCAACGGGCCATTGCGACGAAATCCCTCCTCCCTCGGCTACACTGGTCGCCATGAAGTCTGTAATCGTGGGCACAGCCGGACACATCGACCATGGCAAGACGGCCCTGGTGCGTGCGCTCACGGGCATTGACACCGACCGGCTGGAAGAGGAAAAACGGCGGGGCATCACGATTGATTTAGGTTTTGCCCACCTCGATTTGGCAGGCGACGATGTGGCGGGTGACAGCCCCCCGGTGCGACTGGGCTTTGTCGACGTCCCAGGGCACGAACGCTTTGTCCGCAACATGCTGGCTGGCGTTGGCGGGATGGACTTGGTCCTGCTGGTGATCGCCGCCGACGCCTCCATCCAGCCGCAGACGCGCGAGCACTTCGACATCTGCCGCCTGTTGCAGGTGCAGCGCGGGATCACGGTCTTGACGAAGGCGGATCTTGTTGATTCTGAAACACTTGACGTGGTCCGCATGGAAGTCGAGGAGTTCCTGCAAAATTCCTTTCTGGACACTAGGCAAGCTCCCATGGTCGCCGTGAGCGCGAAAACTGGGCTGGGCATGGCCGAGCTGAAGACCCTGCTGGCGGCCGAGGCGGCCAGGGTCACGGCTCGCGATTCTTCGGCGCTGACGCGGCTGCCCGTTGACCGAGTATTCTCGATGAAAGGCTTCGGCACCGTAGTGACGGGGACGCTGGTCTCCGGGGCGGTAAAAAAAGACGACGAGCTGGAAGCGTATCCGGGCGGCTTGCGAGTGAGGGTGCGTGGCACGCAGGTGCACGGGCACGCGGCGGAGCAGGCGGTGGCTGGGCAGAGAACTGCGCTCAATCTGGCCGGGGCGGCGGTCGAGGAATTGGCGCGGGGAACGATGTTGGGACCGGTTGGGGCGTTCCGGACAGCCCACAAGATCGACGTGGCTCTCTCACTGCTGCCCTCGGCCAAGGCGCTGAAAAACCGGGCGCGCGTGCATTTTCACGCACATACGATGGAAGTGGTGGCCGAGGTGGTTCTCGGCGAAGGTCGGCAGGTGGCTCCGGGCGGGCGGGCATTCGCGCGGCTGCGGCTTGCCGAACCCGCGTTGCTGCTGCCGGGGGATCGCTTTATCCTCCGGCAGTTTTCGCCAGTGGTGACGCTGGGCGGGGGGGTAGTCCTCGATGCGTCACCGCCGCCGAAGCTGAAGAAGTCTGACGGCGCCGCGCAGCAGGAGTTTCTAAGCACGCTCAATACTGGCGATCCGGAGCGCGTGCTTTTGGCTCGTCTGCAAAGACGTGCTGAAGCGGGTTTGAGTCTCGCCGAGCTAGTTTCTGAGACCGGCTGGCGCAGGGAAAGGATCGAGAAGCTTCTGGCCGAGCCGTCGCAGGCGGGCACCGTGGTACGGATTGGCGTACGGATTGGCGTGCGGATCGGCGACCGCCTGGTATTCGGGTCAAGTGTGGCGGAGTTGGAGAAAAATCTGGTTCGCCGTGTGGGCGAGTTTCAGAGCAGCCATCCGCTGGTGGCTGGCATGGGCAAGGAGGCTCTGCGCGAGGAGCTGACAGCCGTTCCCGAGGTCTTTGCCTACGCGCTGCAGCGCTGCGTTGTGGCGGGGAAACTGGCGGTTGCCGGTGAAGTCGTGCATCTGCCCGGGCAGGGCGTGGTTTTGCAGGATGAGGAAGCGGCATCGAAGCTGGTGATTGAATCGGCGTTCTCAGAAGCGGGGCTGAAGGTTCCGGCGCTGGGCGAAGTGCTGGCAGGCTTGAAGGTTGATCAGGCGCGGGCCAGAAAGCTGGTGACTCTGCTTTTGCGCGACAAGATTCTGGTGAAGGTCACGGACGAGTTAGTGTTTCACCGTACCGCGCTCGAAGGATTGCGGGCACTCATGCTGGCCCGCAAGAACCAGTCCGCGAAGATTGACGTGAGCGCTTTCAAAAATATGACTGGGGTGTCGCGCAAATATGCAATTCCTCTTCTCGAATACATGGATCGCGAGCGCATTACGCGGCGCGTGGGCAATGAGCGCATGATCCTGTAACCCTCCGTATAATCGAAGGACTTAATGACACGATCCATTAGCATCATCGGCGCGGGGCTGGCGGGCGCGGAAGCCGCTTGGCAATGCGCGCGGCGCGGCTTAGCGGTCACACTCTTCGAAATGCGCCCTGCTCGGACGACCCCGGCGCACCAGACGCAGGATTTCGCCGAGCTGGTGTGTTCTAATTCGCTAAAATCCAGCAGTGAGTACACGGCGCCCTGGCTGCTGAAAGAAGAAATGGCGCGTGCGGGTTCCCTTCTGCTGGAAATCGCCAAGGAATGCGCGGTACCGGCGGGGCATGCGCTTGCCGTGGACCGGGTCACGTTTTCGGCAAAGGTCACCGAGATCATTTCACGGGAGCCGCTGATTACCGTGCGCCGTGAAGAGGTGACGAAAATTGATCGGAGCCAGCTCACGATTATCGCCACCGGGCCCCTGACTTCGGATGATTTGGCCGCCGAGATCGCCCAGCTCACCGGCAGCTCGCGTCTTTTTTTCTACGATTCCATCAGCCCCATTGTCGAAGCCGATTCCATAGACCGTTCGAAGGTGTATATGGCGGCGCGCTACGACAAAGGCACCGCTGACTATATCAACTGCCCGATGACGAAGGAAGAATATGATCGCTTTTTGGACGCGTTACTAGCGGCAAAATCGGTGGAAGAGAAAGACTGGGAGAAGCTGAACTACTTCGAAGGGTGCCTGCCGATTGAGGAAATCGCTCGGCGGGGGCGGGATACGCTGCGGTTTGGCCCCATGAAGCCTGTGGGACTGATTGATCCCCGTTCCGGTAAGCGGCCCTACGCCGTGGTGCAGTTGCGGCAGGAAAATCTGCGCGCAGATTCCTACAACTTGGTCGGCTTCCAGAACCACTTGAAGTTTGGCGACCAAACGGCGGTGCTAAGACTGATTCCTGGCTTAGAACAGGCACGCTTTTCCCGCCATGGCCAGATCCACCGCAACACCTACATTAACGGCCCGGAAGTGCTGCGCGACACGCTCCAGATGAAGCAAAACGCGAACATCGTGTTCGCTGGCCAAATTTGCGGCGTGGAGGGCTATGTTGAATCCATCGCTACAGGCCTGCTGGCGGGCGTGCAGGCGGCGCGATTGGCGAGTGGAGAAGCTGCTGTTGGCCCGCCTCGCGCCTCGGCGTTTGGATCGCTGCTGAACTACGTGACGCGAGCCGACCCCAAGCGTTTCCAGCCCGCGAATATCACCTTTGACTTGCTACCCGCGCTGGAAACGCGCGTGCGCGACCGCAAGGAACGCCACCAGCAACAGTGCGAGATTGCCCTGCGCGCATTCGACGAATGGTTCGCGACGCTGGCTGGCGTGCCGGTAGGTTCTTCAGTTTAAGCATTGACCTTCGCGCCAGACCACCGTAACGTGGCTGTGTTCAGGAGTTTTCATGCCGCTATCCGCCGTTGACACCATTTCCGTCGCGCTCGAACACACCAAGCAACAGTTGTTTCGTCCCTTCCGCTTCGGGCAATGGCTGCGACTGGCGCTGCTTGGGTTTATGACGGGAGAACTCAGCAGCGGCGGCGGCTGCAATCCGGGAGCCTTCAACGACCTGAAGAATATTCCCAAGCAAACGAACGGCGGCGAGCAGTTTCTTTCCGGACCGCACTTCGATCCGCATCTGGTGGGGCCATTGCTGCTGGCATTTGGCGTTTCCCTTCTGCTGATCTGCGCCATTGTTTTGGTCTGGATGTACGTGGGCAGTGTGTACCGCTTCATCCTGATCGAATCCGTGATCACGAAACGCGTGAGCTTGCGGGAAGGATGGCGGAAGTGGCGCGCAGCGGGACGCCGCTTTTTTTTATGGCGGCTGGTTTACCAGTTTGCGGCGGGGATGTTTTTCACCATCCTGATCGGAATTCCGGTGGGCCTGGCGCTCATTTTGGGATGGTTCCATGATCCGCAGGCGCACATTGCTGGATTGATATTAGGGGCCATTCCTTTCGCGTTTCTGCTGATTGCGGCAGCGATTGCAGCCGCCGTGGTGTGGCTGCTGGCCAAGGACTTTATGGCACCCATCATGGCGCTGGAGAATTTGGATTTTGCTGATTCCTGGAATCAGCTGCTGGCGCTGATGAAGAAAGAAAAGGGCGCATTCGCGGGTTATGTCGGCATGAAAATTGTGCTGGCCATCGCGGCCGGAATTCTATTTGGAATCGTCATTGTGCTTACAGTCGTGCTATTGGTCATACCGTTTGTCATCGCTGGAGTCGCGGCCGCAATCGCAGCCAAGACCGTGGGGCTTACCTGGACAGTGGCCACGGTAACTTTGGCGGTTGTGGCGGGAATTGTCTTTTTTGCGCTCCTGATGTTCCTGAGTTCGATGCTCAGTGTTCCGGTAACAGTGTACTTCCCGGCTTATTCGATTTACTTTTTCGCGTCGCGCTATCCCAAGCTGGATGCGTGGCTGCATCCGGCACCCGCGCCGGTGAGTCCTCCGTTGCCACCGACGGTAGCTATTCCACCTTTGGAGCCTTCGCCTGCGCCTTTCCATCCGGATCCGATCGGATAAGAACAGAGCGAAGCTGCTTGGCTTTTGTCAGCCGGGCAAGCGCTTGGAGTGTTGCGGCCCCGATTCGGGTTTGGTACTCTTGGAACGCAGGTATTGCCATCAACCTCATGCTGAGTTCTTCCTGAGGCGGCATCAGGCGGCGGCTGGCATGTGTGCCGGCCGAATCACTCCGCATGGCATCGCTGAGCTTGGCGGCTGTGGCTGTATCAAAGCTCTCAGAAATCACCACACTGTTGTCTGCCCACTGCTGAATGATCACCGGGCCTTCTTCGGTGGTGATTTGCGCGCTCCCTACTGGGCACTGCGCACCGACGCAAGCGGCCAAGGACTTGACTTCAGCAGTCTTGTAACGCTTGGAGACGCCTGCTGCGTACATGCGCCCAAAACGCTCTGCTGCCTGTGCTGATTTCCAGTGCGAGACATAGAGCAGCGCTACATCGCTGGCCGATGGAATGGCCACACTGGAGTGCTGAAAGGTAACGTAGGACCCGCCCTGCCATGCCGCTCCGATTTCATTGGCGAGCCGTTTCTCTCCGAATTGCTTGGCCAGGACCCGAACATCTAGTTCGCCGATGCTGCCAGTGTCATAGACCTCATACTTGCCACCCAACAGCGGCTGGAGGTCGGGAATGGTTACGGGCGAAAGCTGCTCCCCTTCGAGATAAGCCTTGGGCTGTAGAACTTCGTGCGTAGTCTTGGGAGGGTGGGCAAAGACGCCGCCGAAAGCAAGCTTCTTGCCTCCCTTTTCGAGTAGCGCCGCTTCAAACAAGAGGCCGTCGCGGTAAGGGAACGCCCCCGCTTCGCGGAAAACAATGGGAGCATCGTGAACCACTTCGGTATCAATTGCCGCCACGACCGTGGGTTCCTCCATGGCCGCGATGATGCCGGGCGTATCCTTCAGCGTGCGATGGAGTGGTGCCAGCAGATAGTCCATGTATACGACCATGGCCTGGCCTTCGACGACCGCATGTCTGGCGGTGGCCGATTCCTCGCTTTCGATGGTCTCGGCGCGGAGCTTGGAGGCGCTCTTCTTGACGGCGGCTTTCTGCCATGCCTTTAAGTCGTAGTTCTGGTCCTGCAAGGCATGGGTAAGTTCGTGAGCCATAATGGGCTTTTGAGCGTCGGCATCCACCCAGTTCAGCAAGGAGATCATTTTGGACTCTTCGTCATAGAAACCGGCGACTCCCTGCCGCTCTGACTTGACGACAAAACTTTTGAGATCAAAATCCCGGCGCAGCAAACCGAATTTCTTCATGCTGACTTCCGCTCGCGCAAGCCTCTCGGTATATTCCGAAATCGCCAGGCGCTGGCGAAACCACGCTTCCGCCTCGTCCTGGCTAATGAGTCTGCGCTTGACTGAGGTCTTGCGCGGGTAGCCGGAGTCTTCGCTGGCAAAAGTTGTGATTTCGTCGACCAGAGCAAAGAGTTTCTTAGCGTCCTCGGGACTGGTCTTCACTTCGGTCGGTTTGACCGAACGCATGCGGCGGGCTACATCCCCCAAACTGGGAATGGGTTGGGCTTGCTGCGGAGCCGATTCCGTGGCGGCGATGGTCTTACTGAAATCGGGCTGCTGCGCGACGGCTGGGAAGCAGAGCAAGATGGAGAGCGCGCGGAGACAACGAAGACGCACAAGGGCCGACATGAAAGCTCCTCTGGGCCGGACGTATAGCGGATCATTTCATTTTGGCCCAGAAAGTATTTGGCGGTTGGCTGAAAACGGGGTCTTCGGTTACGTGGGTAACGGAACGGATGGGACTCAGCGGGGTTGGTTTTTTCCTCGGGTTTTGATCCAAATGGGCGTGCCGACGAAGCCGAAAGCGGCGCGGATCTGGTTTTCCAAATAGCGCTGGTAAGAAAAGTGCAACTTGACCACGCGGTCGCAGAAAAGAATAAAGGTGGGCGGTGCCACGGCGGCTTGGGTCATGTAGTAAATCCGGACCTGCTGGCGGGCTGGGACGGGGGCGCGCTCGAAATCGAGATGCTTGAGGAAACGGTTCATTTCACCTGTGGAAATTCTTTTATTGCGCTCGCCGGCGACTTTCATCACTTGCTCGAATACCTGCTCCACGCCGCGGCCCATCGACGCGGAAACGAACAGCACCGGCGCATAGGCCAAAAACTTCAGCTCCCCGCGCAGGCGTTGCTCGTACATCTCGCGGTCGGCGGTCTGCTTAGAGGTTTGCAACCGCGCGGCTTTAGACAAACGACTCGCCAGCGGGGCGATGCCGTGCGACGACGCTGCGGCGGCCTTGGTCACCAAATCCCATTTGTTAACGACGACAATTACGGAACGCCCACTCTCATGCGCGTATCCAGCAATGTGCGCGTCGAGCGCGGCCACACCCTCCGGCGCGTCAATCACCAGCAGCGCAATGTCGGCATCTTCCAGATGCTTACGCGCCATGATGACGGAAAGCTTCTCCGCCATCAGCCTGGTCTTGCCCTTGCGGCGGATTCCGGCCGTATCAATGAATCGAAAACGCTGGCCGTTGCGTTCTACCACTTCATCAATCGCATCGCGCGTGGTCCCGGCAATCGGAGAAACAATCGAGCGGTCCGCGCCGGTAAGCTGGTTCAGCAAGGTCGACTTGCCGACATTCGGGCGGCCAATGATGGCGACTTTAATCTCAGCGGGAGCGACAGCCGGGACGGAGGGTTCGCCGTCGGCGTCCAAAGCTTCTTCCTGGTCCGCGTGCGATAGCTCCAGCTCTTCCGTCTCGGCTTTGGCGCGCTTCCAGGCTTCGGATTTCTGCTTCATACCCGGAACTTCAAACACCGCCTCCAGCAATTCGCCCACGCCGATGCCGTGTTCCGCCGAGATGGGAAAAACGTTACGAATACCCAGCGTGCGGAAATTTTCCGCCAGGTGCTCCTGCTTATCGGAGTCAATTTTATTTACCGCCAAAAACAGCGGCTTCCCGGTGCGGTGCAGCAGACGGGTGAGTTCCATATCGGGGCCAGCCAACTCGCTGCGCCCGTCCACCACCACAATGATTGCCGCCGCTTCGTCCAGCGCGAACTTCGCCTGACGAAAGATTTCCGAGGGGATAAAGTCGTCATCGTCAGGAACAATGCCGCCGGTATCCACCAAGCGGAAGAAGTTCCCATCCCAGACGGCCTCCGAGTACAGCCGGTCGCGTGTAATCCCCGGCTCGTCGCCGACAATGGCGCGGCGGCGTCCGGTAATACGATTGAACAGCGTGGACTTGCCAACGTTGGGTCGGCCCACGATGCAAAGTACGGGCAGCGTGGCACTCGACGCGGAAGCCTCTGGCGCAGCCGAACCCGGTAGCGCGGTCTTCGTGGCCGCTTCAGTTTTCGTTTTCTTTTTTTTCAATGTGAGATCACAGGTGCAACCGACTCGCCCCGCAACGCGAGAATCGTTCGCGAAGGCCAGCCCCTAACTCGTATTATAGAGACTCCGTGGTTGCGCCCACTAAACCCGCTTCGCTCAAGGACATTTCGCTGCATCAATTCTTCGGTCCCGGCGGCGTACTCTCGCGCACGCATCCGGCCTATGAATTCCGACGTGGGCAGTTGCTCATGGCTCAAGCTGTGGAGCAGGCCCTCCAGGAAAAGCGCCATTTGATTGTGGAAGCCGGCACCGGAACCGGTAAAACGCTGGCTTATCTGGTTCCCGCGTTACGCTCTGGCAAGCGCGTCATCATTTCCACCGGCACGAAGAATCTACAGGAACAACTCTTCTTCAAAGATATCCCGTTTCTGGAGCAGGCGCTGTTCCCCAACGGCGAAGGCCAGCTTTCCGTCTGCTACATGAAGGGCCGCAACAATTACTTGTGCCGCAAGCGGCTATACGACCTGACGGCACAGCCTGTGCTGAACGGTTTTCAGGAAATCGATCAATTCCAGACAATTTCCGCCTGGGAGCCGAACACCGAAACCGGGGACCGGGCCGAAATCAGCGGCCTACCGGAATCCAGCGTGCTGTGGCCGAAGCTCGACGCAAGATCAGAGACGTGCCTGTTCCAGAAATGCAGCCAGTATGACCGTTGTTTCATAACAGAAATGCATCGGCGTGCGTCGGAAAGTGACATCATCATCGTCAACCACCACCTATTTTTCGCTGACCTTGCCATTAAGCAGCAGGCCGACGGCGCGCCGGACGCGGGCATTCTCCCCGATTGCGGGACCGTAGTTTTTGACGAAGCGCATGAACTGGAAGACGTGGCCGCCAGCTATTTCGGCATCGTGGTCAGCAACGTCCGCGTGGATGATTTGGCGCGGGATGTTGAGGCATCGTTGCAGCGGAATCGCAGCCTTTCCGCCGCGTTATCGGGGGCGCTGGGCAGTTTGCGGGACCGGTCACAGCTTTTCTTTTCCCTGCTGCCACCGGGCGAAGGGCGCTTCGCGTTCAACGCCCGCCGCGAATTTCTCGAGGAAAATGGCGAGGAATTTCTCGGCCTGAGCCATGCCCTGGGACGCCTGGCGGCGGAAATCGCGGGGATGCCGGAAAAGCCGGAAGAATCGTT
>JAYWAL010000145.1:0-23434 GCA_043782485.1 Acidobacteriaceae bacterium
GACGGGTGTAACAGTTATGGCAACCGCAGTCATGCCGGAACAACGGACGAACTACCTGAACGCGGAGCATGGCGTGAAGTCGTGGCTGCTCACGACCGATCACAAGCGCATCGCTCTGCTGTACATGGTTTCGGTTACGTTCTTCTTCTTTATCGGCGGCATTTACGCGCTGCTGATCCGCCTGGAGCTACTCACCCCGGCGGGCGATCTGGTCCAGGCCGATACCTACAACCGGTTGTTCTCCGGCCATGGCATCGTCATGGTCTTCTTCTTTTTGATTCCCGTGGTGCCCGCGATTCTGGGGAATTTCCTCGTCCCCATCATGATTGGCGCAAAGGATCTTGCCTTCCCGCGCATTAACCTGCTCAGCTGGTATCTGTACATCATCGCTGGCGGCTTGATGGTGCACGTCATCCTCACCGGCGGCGTCGATACCGGGTGGACCTTCTACACCCCCTACAGCACGGCTTTCGCCAGCCCCAAGGTTGTCGAAGCGGGCATGGCCGCGTTCATCAACGGCTTCTCCTCCATCTTTACCGGACTTAACTTCATCGTCACCATCCACCGCATGCGCGCGCCGGGCATGACGTGGTCGCGCCTCCCGCTGTTCATCTGGGCAAACTATGCCACTAGCCTCATCATGGTTTTGGGCACGCCGGTCATTGCCATTACGCTGGTGCTGCTGATCCTGGAGCGAGTCTTCCATCTCGGCATTTTCGATCCAAAGTTGGGCGGCGATCCGCTGCTGTTCCAGCATTTGTTCTGGTTCTACTCTCATCCCGCCGTTTACATTATGATTCTGCCGTCGATGGGCATCATTAGCGAGCTCATCGCCTGTTTCTCGCGCAAGCGCATTTTTGGCTTCCAGTTCGTGGCGCTCTCCAGCGTGGCCATTGCCGTTCTCGGCTTCCTCGTCTGGGCGCATCACATGTTTGTCGCAGGCATGTCGGTTTATGCCGCGCTCATTTTCTCGTTCCTCACGTTTTTCATCGGCGTACCTTCGGCGATTAAAGTCTTCAACTGGACCGCCACCATGTACAAGGGGTCGGTCACGTATGAAACGCCCATGCTCTACGCCTTCGGCTTCATCGGCCTGTTCACCATCGGCGGGCTCACCGGACTGTTCCTCGCCACGCTGGGCGTCGATATCCACGTCACCGACACGTATTTTGTGGTCGCCCACTTCCACTATGTGATGGTCGGGGGCGTGGTCATGGCCTACTTAGGAGGACTCCATTTCTGGTGGCCCAAAATCACCGGTCGTATGTACCCCGAAGGCATGGGCAAGCTGGCCGCGCTGATCGGCTTCATCGGCTTCAACCTCACGTTCTTCCCGCAATTCATTCTCGGCTACGTGGGTATGCCGCGCCGCTACTATCAGTATCCGCCAGAATTCCAGATGCTGAACGTACTCTCCACTGCCGGAGCCACCATTTTGGGCGTGGGCTACCTGTTCCCGCTGGTCTATCTGCTTTGGTCTCTAAAGTACGGAGAAATCGCCCCCGACAACCCCTGGAACGCCGCTGGCCTCGAGTGGAAAACCACTTCGCCGCCGCCCACGTTCAACTTCCATGAAGATCCGGTCGTCGACTTCGAGGCCTACAATTACGACGAGCTGAAGGAGATCCCCGTTGAGCGATAGTCACGCGGCGGCATCGCATCCCGAGCTCCGCCACCACTTCGTGGACATGCAGCAGCAGGCCAACACCGCCTCGCTCGGCATGTGGCTCTTCCTGGTCACGGAAGTCATGTTCTTTGGCGGGATGTTCTGCGCGTATCTAATTTATCGCCTCGCATACTTCAACGACTTCGCCGCCGCCAGCCAATCCATTAACGTGAAGTGGGGAGCGCTCAACACCGCAGTCCTTCTGGTCAGCAGCTGGACCATGGCCATGGCCGTGCGCTGTGCTCAGCTCGGCAAGCAGAAGCTTCTCGTCGTCTTCTTGCTCTTCACCATGCTGTTCGGCGCCACGTTTTTGGGCGTGAAAGCCAAAGAGTATTACGACAAGTACGAAGAGCATCACATTCCGGGAATGAGTTTTAATTTCGATGGCAAGCTGCTGGGCCACCCTGACTACGTTGTCAATCAGCATCATGCGGAAATGTTTTTCTCGATTTACTTTGCCATGACCGGCATGCACGCCCTGCACATGATCATCGGTCTCGGTCTCATGGCCTATCTCATCATCGCTTCCGGCATGGGCAAGTTCGATACGCGCTACTACACGCCGGTCGAAAACATAGGCTTGTATTGGCACTTCGTCGACGTGGTCTGGATTTATTTATTCCCGCTTCTATATTTGATTAGCCGGAAGTAATAAAGATTTTGGGCGGCGCAGCCCTTCAGCGCTGCGGTAAGAGTTTTGCGGAAAGGCGGCTTTAGCCGCTGAGGTAGGGCTTCGTATCAGGGCACGGCTTCAGCCGTGCCGCCCAGATCAAAGAATGTTGGGGCTTTAGCCCCTGTGGGGTAGAGAACTTTATGTCGGAAAACGAACATCACATAGTACCCCTCGGGTTGTATGCCCTCATCGGCATCACGCTGCTGGTCATGACCGGCGTGACCTACTGGGTCGCCACGCTGGATCTCGGCCCTTTCAACACCATCGTTGCCCTCACCATCGCCAGCTTCAAGGCCACACTCGTGGTCCTCATCTTCATGCACGTCAAATACACCAGCGAAAAGCTAACCAAGGCCGTCATCATTTCCGCCATCTTCTTCCTGGGCCTGCTGCTGACGCTCTCCCTGGCCGACTTCGGCACCCGCGCCTGGCTGTAGAGACGTGCGGACACATTTACTAAAATTTGTCATCCTGAGCGCAGCGAAGGACCCCTACACCCTGTGACCCGAAAGTATTCTCCCAAACTTTCTTACCGTGATGCCGGGTGCCCCGTCCTTGTCGCGTTCTGTGCGACAGGGCGGGAGCTTTGATCCTCTCCTCACCCGCAATTACAGGGGTACTGTTCTGCTGGGAGTTTTGCTTTATAAACTTTTAGCTATGCCAGCTACTGAGATGGTGGATTTCCGCCAACTAAAAAAAGTGCTCTTTCGTACTCGCCGCCAAATTCGACCGATGTAATTTCGTTCAGCTTGTACGAGGTGGGTTTATCATCCCATGCGGCATCCGGACCAATCTCCAACAGAGAGACTTGTCCGCGCCTAATTTCTTCGATCCTCCCAATCCAAGACACATCTGGCCGAGCCTTCTCGCGATGAATCGTGAGGAGAGGAAACACCCTACTCGCAGACAGTAGCAATTCTTCAATACTTGCGACGCTCACTCTCGGTTTCTTGGGCACTGGTTCCCTGAGTTTCTTCAAGGCGGCTTCGGCAAATGCCGCGTACGGGTTGGACGTGAGATTCCTTACGTCGGTGATTCGAAAACACGCGAATCCATCAAATCGAATCTGGTCGCTTTGCAACGCTAGGAGAAAAAACTTCGGGCCGACATCCTGAACAAATCCTCGATGAAATCCCTGGTCGAACCTGTGCGTAAATCGGACAAATTGTCGTTTTCGCATGAATCGTCGGAGTTGGAATCCTGTTCTAGATACCTTTCCCATAGTCCGTACACTATAAGCCGACGTCAGGCTGAGTTCCAGTGCCGAGTGCACAACTATCGCAATCAGGTGACCGCAGCATCTGCGAGATAACCACAGCATCTAGGGTAAACTTCCCTAATGCCCGACCGTCTCGCTGATCTTGCCCGCGCGGCCAAGTCACCCACCGTTGACGTCGACTCCCTTCGCGCCGCCCTCCTCCGCCACCTGCGCGGCGAAGTCCGTTTCGACTCCGGCAGCCGAGCCCTGTACTCCATGGACGCCTCCAACTACCGCCAAGTCCCCATTGGCGTAGTGGTCCCTCGCGACATCGAAGACGTCATCAACACCATCGCCATCTGCCGCGAACACGCCGCACCACTGCTCTGCCGAGGCGGCGGCACCGGCCTCGCAGGACAAACCTGCAACGCCGCCGTCATCCTTGATTTCTCAAAGCACATCAACAAAATCCTCGACCTCGACTTCGTCACCCGCCGCGTACGCGTCCAACCCGGAGTCATCCTCGACACCCTGCGCGACGCCGCTGAAAAGCGCCACCTAACCTTCGGGCCCGACCCCGCGACGCACGACCGCTGCACCATCGGCGGCATGATTGGCAACAACTCCTGCGGAGTCCACTCCGTCATGGGCGGCAAGACGGACGACAACATCGAAGAACTCGAGATCCTCACCTACGACGGCCTGCGCCTGCGCGTCGGAGCCACTACGGATACAGAACTGGAACAGATCATCCGCGCCGGTGGTCGCCGCGGAGAGATCTACGCTGGCCTGAAATCCCTCCGCGACCGCTACGCGAATCTCATCCGAACCAAATACCCCAACATCCCCCGCCGCGTTTCCGGCTACAACCTCAACTATCTCCTCCCGGAAAACAGCTTCAACGTCGCCCGCGCCCTCGTCGGTTCGGAAGGCACCTGCGTCACCATCCTCGAGGCTACCTGCCGCCTCATTGACAGTCCGCAGTTTCGTACTCTGGCGGTTGTGTCGTATCCCGATATTTTCCAGTGTGCCGATCACGTCCCGGAATTGATGTCCTTTGGCCCCATCGGCCTCGAAGGCATCGACGAGGTGTTGGTCGAGTACACCCGCCGCAAGGGGATCAACGCGGAAGGGCTCTCCCTCCTTCCCGAAGGCGGAGGCTGGCTTCTAGCCGAGTTCGGCGGCGACACGCAGAAAGAAGCTGACGACAAGGCTCGCCACATGATCGAAGGACTCCAGCGAGCCAAGCCCGCGCCGGAGGTGCGCCTGTTTACCGATCCGCGGCAGGCCAAGCGCGTATGGGAAATCCGCGAAAGCGCTCTGGGCGCAACGTCCCACGTCGCCGGCGAACCCATCAGTTGGGAAGGCTGGGAAGATGCCGGAGTTCCTCCCGAAAAGCTGGGCATCTATCTCCGGGCTATTCGCCAGTTGCAATCGAAGTTCGGCTACCGCAGTGCCATGTACGGACACTTCGGGCATGCCTGCGTCCACATGCGCACAAATTTCGACTTTGAAACCACCAAGGGCGTGCAGGACTTCCGCCAATTTATGGAACAAGCCGCTGACCTCGTCGTCAGCCTCGGCGGCTCCCTCTCCGGCGAGCACGGAGACGGTCAGGCCCGCGCCGAACTCCTCCCCAAAATGTTTGGCCCCGAACTGATCCAAGCCTTCCGCGAATTCAAAGCCCTGTGGGACCCCGAATGGCGCATGAACCCGGGCAAGCTGGTCGAGCCCTACCGCATGGATGAGAACCTGAAAGTCCATCCCGAACTCAAAGTTTGGCAGCCCCCCACGCACTTTCAGTTTCCCGACGACCACGGCAGCATGGCCCACGCCACCCTGCGCTGTGTCGGGGTAGGGAAGTGCCGCCGCGAGGAAGGTGGCGTCATGTGTCCCAGCCACCGCGTCACCCATGACGAAGAGCACTCCACCCGCGGGCGCGCCCACCTGTTATGGGAACTGATGAATGGGGATGTTCTAAAAAGCGATCAACAAGAACGCAACTGGCGCGAAGAATCTGTCAAGCGCTCGCTCGACCTTTGCCTCTCCTGCAAGGGCTGCAAGAGCGACTGCCCCGTCGGCGTCGATGTCGCAACCTACAAAGCCGAATTCCTCTCCCACTACTACGAAGGCCGCTCCCGGCCCTTGCGCGACTACGCCTTCGGCAACGTGGACATCTTCGCCAAAATCGCCTCCCACATCCCGGGTCTTGCCAACCTCTTCACCCAGCTTCCCGTCATCAGCGATGCCATAAAATTTCTCGCGGGCGTTCCAAAACAGCGCCGCATCCCAGCCTTCGCACCAGAAACCTTCCGCCAATGGTTCAAGCGGCAAACCCCGCGAAACCAGGGCGTCCCGCAAGTCATCCTCTGGGCCGACACTTTCAACAACTATTTCCATCCCGAAACCGCGCAAGCTGCCGTCGAAGTCCTCGAAGCCGCGGGCTTCGAAGTCCTAGTCCCGCAAGCCAACCTTTGCTGCGGCCGCCCACTCTACGATTTCGGCATGTTAGACCGCGCCAAGCGCCTTCTCCTCGAAACCCTGGACGTTCTAGAACCCAAGCTAGCCGCAGGAGTCCCCGTCGTCGGCCTCGAGCCCAGCTGCGTCACCGTCTTCCGCGACGAACTCTGCAACCTCTTCCCCAACGACGCCCGCGCCCACCGCCTCTCCGCCCAAACCTTCCTCCTCAGCGAATTCCTGGAAAAGCATGCCGCCAACTTCGCCATCCCCACGCTCACCCGCAAAGCCCTGGTCCACGGCCACTGCCATCACAAAGCCATCATGAAGATGACCGCCGAAGAGGCCGTGCTCGCCCGCCTCGGCCTCGACTTCCACGCGCCCGCCCCGGGCTGCTGCGGCATGGCCGGATCGTTTGGCTTCGAAGAAGAAAAATACGCCGTCTCCCAAGCCGTTGGCGAACTCGAACTCCTCCCCGCCGTCCGCGCCGCCTCCCCCGAAACCCTCATCATCGCCAACGGCTTCAGTTGCCGCGAACAAATCGCCCAAGGCACCGGCCGCCACGCCCTGCACCTGGCCGAAGTCCTGCAAATGGCCCTCCGCCAGACCGCCCCGCAGTCCTATCCCGAGGGGCCATCCGTCCGCCTCCGGCAAGCAGAAATCCGCCATTCCATGCAGCACGCCACCGGAGCCTTAGCCCTAGCCGGACTCGCCCTGGCAGCCATAAGTCATTTCAGGAGAACAACTTAGCGTCCCAGCGGAAGCCGCCAACCCAGCCCCTTGCCCCAGCGGTTACAATAGAGAGGCCTTCCCGCTGTTGGGCCGCACAGGTTCCGCATGAATCCAACCACAACCATCCCGATCAGCGCTGAGCCGGCTCCCAGCCCAAAGTCCGCCGGCCCCATCCTCCTCGGCTCCGCCATGGTCCTCATGCAATTCGACGTCGCCGAGGAAATCCACCTCGACGATGTCCGCAACCTCCTCGACGCCCGCCGCGCCGACCTCCACCTCAAGCACCCCTCTCCCACCTACGCGCGTTTCCGCCAACCTCCCGTCGTCGAGCGCCTCGAGCCCATGGTCCTCGATAGCGGCGAAAAGCTCGAAGGCCAGCTCAAGTATTACGACTACGGCGTCGTCAGCGTCGTCTTCGAGCTGCCCTTCGAGGGCACCTGGGACGAACTCGTGCAGCTCGCCAGTCGCTGGGAGTGGGATACAGATTTCGAAAGCCGAGCCTGGAAAATCGCCAAGGAAAAGCTCAAGCGCGCGGAAAAAGCTCTCGAGAAGCCCTACGAAACCTGGCTTAGCGAAGACTATTTCATTTTCCACGTTCGCGCCGTGGAAGGCAATCCGTCGCCCGAGGAGTTGCTGGCTCAATACGGAGACCAGGTTGCCCAAATCGTCCGCGGCGAAACTCTCAAGCTCTCCGAAAACGAGCGTTCCGAGATTCTGACTTCGCGCATGTCCTACTACCCCAACGACATCGCCGTCATAGGCTGGAATGGCGCGTTCCTCTATGACACCGAAGCGGGCGCCGAGACCGCGATCCAGCTCCTCGAGTACTCCAATTCGCAGCTCTTGGAATTCCGTCACTACGACGAGCTGCTGACTTTGCAGTTGGCTTCCGTCTATAAAGTTTTGGAACAGGGCACTGGCTGGTTTTCTCGCTGGCGTTTGGCCAAGGCCGCGTCGCGCCTGCACACCGTGTTACTCGACGTAACCGAACTCACCGAGCGCGCCGATAACGCCATCAAGTTCCTGAGCGACATGTTCTCCGCCCGACTCTACCGCCTAGCCGCAGCCAAAGTTGGCGTTCCGGATTACAAAAATCTGGTCCAGAAAAAACTGGACACCGCCGAAGATCTCTACCGCTTCATGGTCGATCAATTCCACCAGAGTCGCGCCTTCGTTCTGGAACTCATGGTCGTCATCATCCTCATCATCGACCTCGTCTACCTCTTCCGCGGCTACAAGCCCATCTAATAACGGAACTTCAACCCAAACTGGACTATCCTTCCCTCGTTTGCTTCTAGAATCTGGTTGAAGGTGCGCGAACTGATGTCGCTATCCGGCAGCCGGAAGTTTGTGTGATTCAGAACGTTGAACAGCTCCGCCCGGAACTGCAACTCCTTGGACTCTGTGAGGCGAATCTTTTTGAACGCTGAAAAATCCCAATCCATGTAACCCGGTCCCACGCCCACGTTGCGCCCAGACGTGCCAAACTGCTGCACCGGCGAGTTGGGATCTGGGTTGACCTGCTGGAAAGCATTTGCGTTCAGCCATGCGTTGATCGTGCGCGGTCCGGCGTTGGGATTCTGCCCCGCCACCCGGTTCGGCCGGTTCGCGGAAAATCCCGTGATCTCCGGCGCACTCCCCTGATCGGAGACATCCGTCGAATCAAAAACCGTAAACGGCGTCCCACTCATCAACGTTGCGATTCCGTTCACCTGCCACCCGCCCAGCGCCCGCTGGTACCACCCGCGCGGCTGGTTCCAGAAAGGCAACGCCCACTGGTAGCTCAGCACCAGCCGATGCCGTGCGTCGAACAGCGAAGGAGCCCGCTCGGCACCGAGATTGAACGGATTCTGCGCCAGGTCGTTTTCGCCCGCCACTTGTTTTGAGGCCGAGCCGGAAATGTTGAACGAAGACACATCATCAATCGATTTCGAGTAAGTATACGAAGCCAGGAACGACAGCCCGTGGCTGAAGCGCTCCTTCAGGCTGGCCTCCAACGCATGGTACGAGGAGTTGGCAATCCCCGCAATCAACCCGGTCGACGAATACTGGCAACTACTCGGCGGGTCCGCCAGCGTGCAGCCGGAATACTTGCGGCGCTGGTCGGCATTGCCCGGTGTGGAAACCCCAGCTGCATAAATCGCCGGATTTCCTTCAATAAAACGCGGCAGCTTGGTTCCTTTGGTGCCCACGTAGCCCACCTCAAGCAAAAGGTCCTTCGTCAACGATCGCTGCACGTTCAAGTCCCAGTCCTGCGCGTAAGGCAGCGGCAGATTCGACGCCAGTGTCAGATTCGTCAACGGTGTCGCAAAGGTCCCAGCCGGTGGCGGCGGTCCGCCGTAGGGATTGGCGAAATCCGGTAGGCTCACCTGCTCCGTCTGCAAATACGGTGGCGCGCTGATGGGCGACTGCAGCGGCCCGCCTTGCCCCGTGTAGTAAGGTTCATAGAAAATTCCATAAGCGGAAGTTACCAGCCATTTGCCCTCGCCGGTCGGGTCCCACGCCACACCCACACGCGGCGCAAACCCCTTCTTGAACGTGGGAATCAACCCCGACGGCACCCCCCGGTCGCCCGGGTACAACAGCCCCGCTGGCGCGCTTGGAATCACAGTCGACTGTCTTCCCGGAATCCACAGCGTCTGCCGGTTTTTCGCTTCCGTATAAGGGAACGGCAGCTCATAGCGCAGTCCCAAATTCAGCGTCAGCCGCGGCGTCACCTTGTAGCTATCCTGCGCGTACCCGTTCACCGACTTCCCGTTGATCCCCCGCGAAAAATCGCCCCGCCCTTGCAGGAACACCACCGGCTGTCCAAATAAAAAGCTGGCAAACGCATCGGTAATCGGAAATGGAACAAATACAAAAAATCCATTCGTCGCAATCCCTTGCAGCGCATCCACATGCAGGTGCTGGAAGCCTCCGCCGACTTTGAGCTCGTGCTTGCCGCGAATCCAATTTACAGATCCGGAGTAGTCATACGCATTCTCGTAAGTGTTGCGCGGTCCGGTAATCGGCGAGCCTACCGAGGTGTAGCCATTCACCTGGATAAACGGCGCACCAGTGGCCACCGCTAGGCTTGAATCGTATTGGAAACCGAGACTAGCTGGCGTGTTCTGGCTGGAGCGCTCACTGTACAGGAACTTGTTGCGGAGGAAAGAGAAACGAAACACTCCGATCATCGATGGAGAGAAGGCGTGGGTCTCCTGCGCTACAAAATTCTGCGCCCGGCTATCCTGGCTGGTTGGAAAGCCCGGCACCGTCGCTCCAGCGGTCGGAATCGGCGTAAAGCGCGAGCCATCGCTCAAAATGTAGCGCAGATTCAGGCTGTCCGCCTCGGAAAAATAGTGGTCTAGCTTCGCTCCGTACTGGTTCGAATCCCCACGCTCCACGTTGGTGGAAGCAAAAACATTGGTTCCTGCATTCGGCAACGGAAACAAACTCAATAGACTTTGCGAAAATGGATTGATGAATTGCAGCTGGTTGTTCGGCACCGGCGCGTTCGCAAACACATTGAAAAGCTGGTGATTCTGGTTGTTGCAAAACCCGCCGGTAAATCCCTCGGGGCACAGCTCGCCAAAATCACCACCCCGCTCCGCCACCGAAGGCACAGTGGCACCGCTCCTCACACCGCGGTGCTTGCGCAGTCCCTCGTAAAATCCAAAGAAAAACGTCTTGTCCTTCCGGATAGGCCCGCCCATCGACCCGCCAAATTGGTTCTGCTTCAACGGCGGCACTTTCTTTGCGAAATATCCCGGCGCGTCGAAGGCATCGTTGCGGAGAAACTCCCAAAGCGCCCCATGCAGATGATTGGTTCCAGATTTGCTAATAATGTTCGTTGTCGACCCCAGGCTGTTGCCAAACTCCGCCGTGGAATTATGCGTGAGGATGCGGAACTCCTGAATCGCATCCACCGGCGGCTCCAGCACAAACCCGCCATCCACACCGTTGAAGTTGTTCGCGCCATCAATCAGGAAGTTATTGGATTCCGGGCGCTGCCCGTTCACCGCATATGCTTGGCTCTCCCGCAACGATCCGCCCTGTATCGCCAAACCCGGGGTAACCGGTACTACCCCTGGTTGGAGTAAACCAAGCTGCGTAAAGTGTCGCCCGTCCAGCGGCAAATCCACAATCTCTCGCTCCTCAACAACTTTTCCCAGACTCGTCACCGTGTTCTCGATCAGCTGCGCGTCGTCAATGATCTGGAAGACCTGCGTCTCCGCCCCCACCTTCAGCCGCACTCGCACGTCCACGGCCTGGTTCACATTCAGTGTGATGCCGTCCTGCGCATATTTCTCAAAACCTTTCGCCGCCGCCTCCAGGCGATAGTGCCCCACGGGCAATTCCAGCAGAAGATAAGTACCGTCTCCACTAGTGGTGACAGTTCGCGTAAGGCCCGTCTCCGTCTGCTTCGCGGTGACAGTGGCCGCCTGCACCACTGCCCCCGTGGGATCGGTTACCGTACCACGGATTTTGCCCGTAACTTCCTGCGCCTGAACCTTGAACCCAAACGCTACCATCACCACACAGCATGCCAGCCTGGCCAAAACCCTCATGTTCGTTTTTTACCTTCCCCAAATGTCTTGCTCTATTCGTGAGCAGCCATCAACCTAGTGAGCGCGCGCCCACTAGGCAATACTCCGAAAACACTAGTGCCGAACTCGACCAGCTTCAGGTACAGTGTCAGTCGAACCAATGGAGACCCGGGCGTCCCCGCCCGCGCAAGCCAGCAACCATGCCATCCACACACGCCACCGACTCCGTTCCAAAAACAGACCTCCACCGCCAGCTAGGCCTAGCCTCAGCCACAGCCCTAGTCGCTGGCGAGTGCATTGCCGTCGGCATCTTCCTCACTCCAGCGGGTATGGCCAAGGCGCTCGGCTCTCCGCTGTGGCTCTTGCTCGTCTGGCTCGCCGTCGGCACCATGACCATGAGCGGAGCACTCTGCTATGGAGAACTCTCCAGCCGCTTTCCACGTGCCGGAGGCGGATACGTTTATCTGCAAGAGGCCTTCGGTCGCCGCGTCGCGTTTCTCTACGGTTGGATGTGCCTGCTCGTAATGGACCCGGGCCTCACCGCCTCGCTCGCCACCGGCGCGGCTGCCTACGCGGCTTACATGTTTCACTGGCCCGCCCTGGCCATCAAGCTCGCCGCCATCGCCGCCATTTGGGCGCTGTGCATCTTAAATATTTGCAGCGTGCGCTTCGGCGCGGGATTCATGCGCTGGCTTACCTGGCTGAAGCTCGGCCTTCTCGCCCTCATCACGCTCTGGGCCATCGTGTTCCATTTAGGTTCGTGGTCCAACTTTGTCCCCTTTGTTGCGCAACGGCCCGGCTCGTTGGCCTTGGGACCAGCGCTCGGCGTCGGCATGGTCGCTGCGTTCTATTCCTTCGGCGGATGGTGGGAAGTCAGCAGAATTGCCGGCGAAGTCCGCGATCCGGGCCGCACCTTGCAGCGCGCCATGATTCTCGGCGTGCTTCTCGTAACCTCCGTCTACATCCTCATCAGCGGCGTCTTCCTCTACCTCGTCCCGCTGGGACAAGTTGCCTCCGACGAAACCTTTGTGGCGCAAGTCGGCGCAATTCTTTTTGGCCCGGCCGGAGGAATCATTTTCGCCGCCATCGTGGTCGTCTGCGTTTTGGGCAGTTTGGCGGGCTTCATCATGGCCGCTCCGCGTGTCTACTACGCCATGGCCAAAGACGGCCTCTTTCTACCCGCCGTCGCTCGTCTTCAGCCCAGGTTCGGCACACCCGCCGCCGCCATTGCCATCCAGGGCCTCATCAGCACGCTGCTGGTCGCCGTCAGCAGCTTCCAGCAAATCATCGCCTACTTTATTTTTATCGCAGTTTTCTTTCTGGGACTCACTGTAGCCGGATTGTTCCGAATGCGGAGCAAATCCAAAGATGCTGGAGCGGCAATCCTCACCCCTGGCTACCCAGTGACGCCTCTCATCTTCCTGGCGTTTGTCGGACTCATGCTAGCGGTGCTGATCCTCCACGCTCCCCACCAAAGCGCCCTCGGAGTTGCCGTAGTCCTGGCGGGAGTGCCCGTCTACGAAGTCTTCCAGCGCCTTCGCGGGGACAACGAAAAGAACAACGAAAAGAACAACGAAAAAGGACAACCGTAGAGTGCCCGACAACAATCAAGCCTGTCATCCTGAGCACGGAGTCGAAGGACCCCTGCCCCATCCGCGAACCAGCCCGAATCGTAACCAACATTTGCTAACCTAAAACAAACCATGCCAAACCAGACCCCCGCCACAAAAATCAAAATCACTGAAGACGCCCAAGCCACAGGCGACACCGCCGCCGCCTACGACTACTGGCGCGCTGGTTCCGGCCGCACCCAGGTTCCCGGCATCATCAAGTGCTTCGGCGCGCGCCCTGACTTCCTGCGCCAGGTCGTTGATTTCTCCAACACCATCCATTTCTCCGAGGGCCACCTCAATCGCCGCACCAAGGAAATGATTGCCAGCCACGTTTCATTTCTCAACCGCTGCCCGTATTGACTGGACAGTCACGCCTACTTCCTGCGTGTTCAGGGAGCCACAGATCAAACCGTAGTCGCTGTGCTCGAAGGCAAGCTGGACGAAGCCGGCCTTACCGCGCCCGAGCGCGTCCTCCTCGAGTACGTCCAGCAAATCACCGAAGCCGCCTACCGTTCCACAGCCGAAGACGTGGAAAAGCTGCGCGCAGTCGGCTGGACCGAAGACCAGATTGCCGAAGCCGTCTATATCACCGCCATGTTCGCCTTCTTCAACCGCGTCGCCGATGCCTTCGGCATCCCGCCACAAAACTACCTCGCTATCGACAAAATGACGCCTTAAGCCAAGCCGGAGTGTCCGCCCCGTTCTAGAACCGGTCTCATGAATAGCCTTGAATCGTCTTCGGTGAGTCACGGCTTTAGCCGTGACGCCCAGAGCCGTGACGCCCAGAGCCACAGACGCCCAGAGCCACAGATGATGCGGGCGTTAGAGACCGCGTGAGAACTTCTCGCAAATGCCCGGCACGGTGGAGCGGCCTTAAGGCCCACGTCAGGGCACTAAAAATATGGGGTTTTGGCCCCCGAGATGAGGGTTTCCCGAGCCGCGAACTATTCGCGAACTATTGATAAGCCGCCCTCTAGTGTTTTCAGGCTATTGCTCCTCATTTTCTCTCCCGCTACAGTTTTCGGACAACATTTCCGGAGAAAGAATGCCTTCCCCAAAGTATTTGCTCTTGCTCGTTCTTGCATCCGCACTAACCGCCCCCGCCCAAAGCAACTTTGCCGTCCTCACTGGCACGGTTTCAGATCCGCAACATCTCCCCGTCGTCGGAGCCGCGGTGCAAATCACCGCCGCCAGCACCGGTGCCGTCCGTAAAGTCGTAACCAACCAGCGCGGCTTGTTTGAAGCATCGGCCCTGCTTCCCGATGACTACGTCCTCACCGTCGAGGCCCCCGGATTCGCTCCCGTCCAGCAGCAACTGCGTCTCGAAGTCGGCGAAAAGCGCGCCCTCGCCGTCAGCCTCTCCCTCGGCTCCGTCCGCCAGGGCGTCGATGTCAGCGCCACCAGTGAAGTCCTCCACACCACCGACGCGAGCGTCGGCGAAGTCGTCGAGCCGCAATCCATTCGCGATCTTCCCCTCAACGGACGCATGTTGATCGATCTCGTCCTCACCGTGCCCGGCGCGCACATCGGCTTTGGCGCGCAGACCGGATCGACCAATCCCCTCTATTGGCGTCCCGGCCAGCGCTCCGCCGTTGTCATTGGTGGCAGCCGCGCTAATGCAAATTTCTTTCTTCTCGATGGCGCAACCAACACCGATCCCACCTTCAACACACAAAACCTCAGCCCCTCACCCGATGCCGTTAGGGAGTTCCAGGTTGAGACCAGCAGCTACACCGCTGACATGGGCGGAGCCGGCGGCGGGCAGATCAACATTGTTACCCATTCAGGTTCCAACAAATTCCACGCCACGGTTTACGAATTCCTTCGTAACGGCGCCGCCGATGCCAGCACCTTTGGCTCCATGGGCAATAACCACTTGGTACAAAACAACTTCGGGGCGTCGTTCGGCGGGCCTCTGCCAGGGAAAAAGACGTTCTTTTTCCTGAACTACGAAGGTTTCCGTCTCGCCCAGGCTGACGCCCAAATTCTCACCGTGCCCACGCCCGATGAGATCCAGGGCGACTTCAGCATGAGTCCCAAAATGATTTACGATCCCACCACCGCCGTGGCCAACCCAAACTACGATCCCACCAAGCCCACCGGCCCGGCCAATTTTCCCTACACGCGCTCGCAGTTTCCCAACAACCAAATTCCGTCCGCCCGCCTCAACTCTTCTATCACGGCGTTCCTCATGAAGTACGTGCCCATGCCCAACATGATGATGATGCCCGGCGCCGCCGATTCCAATAACTATCTCGACGTCCGCAACGAGTCGCACGTGCAGGACCAGGGCACCGTTCGTGTGGACCACAATTTTTCCAACGGTGATACCGTCTTCGGCCGGTATAGCATCGGCACCGAGAACGGCTTCTCACCCAGCAGCGGCATGACCGCCACTACGGAAAACATGCCGGGCTTCGGTGTCAACTTCGACAACCGCTCGCAGCAGTCCGTAATTTCCTGGAACCACATCTTCTCGACCACCAAGGTCAACACCGCTTCTTTCGCCTTCTCGCGCCTCTCCATGGATCGCACTTCGCAAAATGACAGTGTCAACAACATCGTCGCCGACCTTGGCATTCAAGGCGTCGGTTTCGGCGGCAAAGGCGCATGGGGTGCGCCCTGGTTCGCCGCGCAAGGCTACACCGGAATCGGCGACACCTTTGCCGCCACGCCCATGCACGCCTGGGATACCATGTACGAATTTCGAGACACCTACGCTTGGCAGCACGGTCGTCACGGCATCAAGTTCGGCGGCGATTTCCACTGGTACACCTGGCCCATGTGGGGCTTCTTCCAGAACCGTGGCTACTACCAGTTCACCACGGGCTACACCACGCAGTTCGGCTTCAATGATGGCAGTGGTTCCGGCTTCGCCAGCCTTTTGCTCAGCCTGCCCGCGGTCAAGCAGCGTCAGGCTGGCGTCCCACAAATGAATCTACGCAATTGGGGCAGCGCCGCGTTTCTCGAAGATAGCTGGCAGGTCACGCCCACCACCACGCTGAACTTGGGCGTGCGCTACGAGTATTCCAATCCGCTCTATGACAAGGACAACACCAACACTAATCTCGTCTTCCAGAACGGCGTCCCGTCCGTGTTCGTCGGCGGAGAAAAGGGATATCCCCGCGGCCTTATGTACGCCAACCGCAGGAACTTTGCGCCCCGTATCGGCCTCGCCAAGACTATCTCCAACCTTGGCCTGGTCCTCCACGCCTCCTACGGCATCTTCTATACACCCGTCGATCAGAACACCTGGTGCAACCAGCGCCACAACGTGCCCTACGTTTTCCCGGAAACGCAGCAGGGAGACAACTTCACCCCTTCCGCCGCGCTCTATGCCAATGGATTCAATTTCGGAACGCCAGTCCTGGGAGCCGGAACTCTGCCCGCGACCACCGTAAGCTTTACCGCCTTCGACCCCCATGCCCCCGCCCAGTACGTGCAACAGTGGAATGGTTCCGTGCAAAAAGGCCTTGGCAAAGATACCTCCCTCGAAGTCGGATACCTCGGCTCCCACGGCCTCCACTTGCAGCGTGCGCACCTCATCAACAACACCCTCCCCGGTCCTGGCCCCTTGGGCCCGCGTCGTCCCTTCAAGACGCTCACCTTTGTTCCAGGAACAGTACTGCCCGCCGGCAGTACCACCGCCGTCATCCAAAGCCAGACTTTTCCTGTCAGCACTATTAACTTGCTGGAGAACACGGCCAAGGGCTGGTACGACGCGGGCTACGTCAACGTGCGCCGCCGCTACTCCCGCGGCCTCAGTTTTCTGGCGAACTACACCTACGCCAAAAATCTCACCGATGCCCCGGATTTTCGCTCGCCCATGGACGAGGCCTCCATCCCCCAGGACAACCGCAATCTCGATGCGGAAAAGGGACCAGGTTGCGACGTGCGTCACCGCTTCGCACTCAGCAGCGTTTACAATCTTCCTTCGTTCCGCAAATCGAAATGGGCGCATCTAGCGTCACAGAACTGGCACCTCTCCACCATCTACCAGATCCAGTCCGGCATGCCGTTCACCATTTCCGTTTTTGGCGATACCGCCAACTCCGGCACCGTTCTCGGAGAAAATCCTGTTCGCGCCAATGTCACCGGCAAACCCGTCTTCGGCCCCGGCACCCGCACGTCAGACAAGTGGTTCAACCCCGCCGCCTTCTCCGCGCCCCCGGCCTATACCTATGGCAACGCCGGACGCAATTCCGTCTACGGCCCGCGCCAGCAGAGCCTCGACTTCGCTCTGGCCCGCACCTTCAACCTCACCGAACGCGCCACGTTCCAATTCCGCGCCGAAGCCTTCAACGCCCTCAACAAAGCGAACCTCGGTACCCCCAACCGCTACGTCAACACCCCCCAGTTCGGTACCATCACCATGGCCATGACCCCAGGCCGCCAACTACAAATGAGCGCCCGCCTCTCCTTTTAGCCAGGTCTCTTAGCGCTGTTCTTATTAGCCTTTGCCTTCAGGCCATGTTTTCAGGCCATGTTTTCAGGCCATGTTGTTCAGGCCTTGTTTTTAAGCCTGTCATCCTGAGCGCAGCATTAGCGCGCGAACCGCGGCAATGCGCAGTCGAAGGACCCCTGCCCTCTCCACTCCGCCGGGGCGACTTGATCGAAAGAGCAAAGCCTCAAGTACTCACCGGCGTATTCGTCAAACCCTCTGTCCCAAACACCCTCCGGTACCGTTCCACTTCCGCCGCCGGCCCCATCGCCTTGGCATAATTGTCGGAGAGCTTCACCGCGGGCCGCCCATCCACCTCCGCCACTTTGCAGATCAAGCTCACCGGATCCAGCTCAGTATTTCCGTTCGGATCACACCCACGGAAATCGCTCGTCAACAGCGTCCCCCAACCAGCGCTGAACCGAATCCTTCGCGCCGCCTTCCACTTGTTCCCATCTCGGAAATCAACAGCACTTCGAAAGTCGTGCGCCGTAAAACCACCCTGAATGTCCCCGCCAAAATAAGCATGTAATCCCAAAATGTCATCCAAGTCCAGAGCGTCGGAAGCTATGATCCTCTTCTCCAGCGGATTCCGCCCGCGCGCCTTCAGCCAGGTAATATATTCGTCGCCAGCCACATAGGGGTCTTTGCTGTCCATGCGCTGGCCCGTCCAATCCGCTACCCAGTCGGGCGCATCCCGCAGAAACTGAGTTGTTCCAAAAGTATCCGGCAGCATGATCCGCAGCGACCCGTCATAAGTCTTCTGCCACTGTTCCAGCACGTGGTATTGTGACTGCTTCAAAGCTTGGTCATCGTTCGTCAAAGCCGCCAGCACCATCGGGATTTCATGGGCATTCGTTCCAATCGATTCCAAGTCGTGCTTGTGGGCAAGGAAAGCGTTGGAGGTTCCAATCAGCCCGTTCCCCAGGGTGGAAGCCATGGCCTTCACCGCATATTCCTGCCACAGAAAGCTGTGCCGCCGCCGCGTTCCAAAATCAGCAACGCTCAACCCGGGCACGCCGTTCAGCCGCTCAATCTTGCTCCACAGCTTGGTCTTGGCCTGAGCATAAAGAATGTCGAGATGAAACTCGCTCAGCTTTTTTAAGCTCGCTCTCGTCTTCAGCTCGCCTAAAACCGAGAGTGCATACAGCTCCCACATGGTCGTTTCCGGCCAGCAGCCCTGGAACGATAAATGGAATTGCCCGTCACGGACCGACAGTTCATAGTCCGAAAGCTTGAAGTCGTTCTCCAGCCACTCCAAAAAACCCGGCTCAAAAATTCCACGCCGCCCGTAGAAGGTATTTCCCGCCAGCCACACCAGTTCCGATTTGCGAAAACGCAACTTCCGCACATGCTCCAATTGCTGCGTAATCTCCTCGGTCGTGAACATGTCAGCCAGCCGCACCGACGACGTCCGGTTAAAAAGCGCAAACGACACCCGCGTGGTCGCGTAGTGCTTCCAGATGAACTGCAACATCAGCAGCTTGTAAAAATCCGTATCCAGCAACGACCGGATTACCGGGTCCAAAGTCCAGTTGTGGTTATGGGCCCGCTCGGCGAAATTGACAATCATGGGGTGTCAACTATTCTAATGCGAGGCAACCCTGTTCCAGAAATCATAGATTTTGATCTCTCCATCCCCAGAACTTTGACCTTCGTCGATCCTACCCGGACTATGACCTTTGACTTTGATCTTCGTTGACCCACCCTAGACCAAGGGTGCCCCGTCCTTAATTTTTCGCTTTCTTTGCGAAAAAAGGGCGGGAAGAACTGGAGAAACGAACCAAAAAAGTCCGCGTATGTAGCTGAATCGAAAATACTTAGGCCAGAATTTACCGGCCCCGCTCCAACCTGCAATTTCACCCACAATGAAGTTTGTGACGTGTCAGCGGTAGTAGTACCGTCGCACCAGCGTCACGTAGATTCCAGCGAAGAAGAAAAACATGGCCACAGCCGAGACGACCAATAAACCCACCTGCGCGGCACCGTTAACTTCCAGCCCCCAGAGCAGACAACCCACTCCAACCACCAGCGCAACAGCCGTCAAAACCAGCGCCCGCCGCCAATTGAGTTTCGGACGAATTGCCGTTATCTCCCGCACCATCAATACTTTACAAACCGCCCCGCAGCAACCGCCGCGACAACCGCCAGAACCGCACCGCCCCGTACAAAGGAAACAGCGAGTCCGGCAACCGGACGCTCCGCCACTCGCTCAGCCCTGGCGTAGTCGCCAACAAGGCCCACATCCGCGCCCGATCCGAAGCGTGCTCCCGCTGCCGAGCAAAAAGCTGGAAGTAAGCCCGCGACTCCGTCCGTATCTTGTTGTCACTAAACAAGTTACGAATCATGATCTCGGCCAGCTTAGCCGCTTCGCGGTCTTCCTGAATCCAATTCTCCAGCGAATTTGGCAGCTCCGTCCCCAACGTCCACCGCGCCAGAAACAAGCTCGTCTTGACGATGCGCGCAATGCGCCAACGCTCGGCGCGGCGGCGGACTTTGTCCTGGTCCAGGTCCGCTCGATAGATCAAGTGCGCTAAGTCACTGAGCCAACACAACCTAGACCACGCATGCTTAGCTCCATGCACCGCCAGACACAGCAGCAAGTCCTCCGCCGCCAGCGAGGGCACGCGGCGCTCGCAAAGCTCCACCGTGGTCGTCCGCGCCAGCAGCTGCCGCAGCGGAATCCGCACGGCAAAGAAGTGAGGCACAAAGTCCCAATGAATCTCCAGAATGTTTTTGATGGGTCCGTGGTGGAAGGTAAAGTCGCAGGCAGACTCGACGTAAGCCTTTTCTTCTCTATCAGATAGCTTATGCTTGGCGGTAAAGCCCGCCTCCAGCAGCGCCTTTTTGGCCCGCGGCCAGTCGCGCGGCATCACCAGAATGTCCAGATCGCAGAACTGACGCAGCACTAGGTCGCCTTGTGCCATAGCAGCCAGCGTAGGACCTTTGTAGGGCACGGCCTGAATCCCCGCCGCCGAGAGCGTATCGAGCACGGAGAACAGCTCTCCGGCGAACCAAAGGCCGCGGCGGGCGTTCTCGTGGCAAATGGTGCGCAGCTCCTGCACCACCGCGCCGGGCAGCAAGTCCGGGTCAGCTCCGAGGCGGGCAGCGGCCATCGGCAACATGCCGTGGGTTTCGGCCAGGCGCTCGAACAGTGCCCAGTCCAGGGGCTGGCTCACGAGGGTGCGCAAGCGGGGAGTCTGGTCCGTGGCTGCGGCGGTTGCCAGCAACAAGTCCCACTCCGGCGAGACCGTCACGCCAAACAGGCTGCGGGGAGCGGGCGGGACGGACGGACGTAGGGTTGCCGTGGTCATTGGGATTTCTCGTGGCAAGAAAATTGTCTCGCCGCCGGTTCCGGACAGGGGGCTATGCTGGGGACCCCTATAATACCAGAGGCTTGCGGTCGCTTTATCGTGTGATCAAGATATGGATGCAGTGCTTTTCAATTCGGTGACCAAGCGCTTCCGGCACCGTCCGGCGCTATTCAATTGGCTGGGACGGGAGCGGGGCGGAGCCACCGAGGCATTGCGCGGCGTGTCGCTGGCTGTGGCCCAGGGCGAAGCCCTGGTCCTGCTGGGTCCCAACGGCAGCGGCAAAACGACGACGCTGAAGCTGATTTCCACCATGCTGCTTCCGGACGAGGGCGTGGTGACGATTTGTGGCGCGGACACCCAGGCCGATGGCGGCGGGGTGCGGCGCAAGGTGGGCTTTGCGGTGGCCAATGAGCGAACGTTTTTTCCGCGGCTGACGGGCCGGGAGAATCTGGATTTTTTCGCGGTGCTCGAAGACGTGGCTAGTCACGAGCGCAAAGCCCGCATTGACGAAAAGCTGCGACTCACCGGCTTGGCCGACGCCGCCGACACGCTGGTGATGAAATATTCCAGCGGCATGTATCAGCGGCTGGCGGTGGCGCGGGCGCTGCTGAAGAATCCCGACGTGTTGTTGCTGGATGAGCCGACGCGTTCGCTCGATCCCGGGTCGGCCATGCGGTTTTGGCCGTTTGTGCGGCAACTGCTGGCGGGCGGGACGACGGTGGTCCTGACGACGCACAACTTTCAAGAAGCGGCCGCGGTAGGCGACCGGATTGCCGTGTTGCGACGCGGAGAGCTGCGAGCGGAGCGGCGGTTTGGCCAGGGCGCAAGTCTGGATGACGTGAAGACGTTCTATTTCGAGGCCAGCGGCGACGCGGACGATGCCGCGGCACTCGAGGTGGCGCTGTGAGAGAAGTGTCGGCGAGTTCAGTTTCGCTCACGGAAAAGCTCACGGCCATCGTCCGCCGGGACGCGCTCACCACCGTGCGCTACCGCAACGGATTTATTTTGAGCGCGGTCGGCGTGTTCGTGGAAATCTTCGCGTTCTTTTATCTCTCTCGCGCCATTGGGCCGTCGTTTCGTCCCGAGGGCGTGGATTTTTTCGCCTTCCTTCTGGTGGGCAGCGGGTTTTATACGTTCCTGATTGCGGGCGTGCAGTCGTTTCTAAGCACGGTCCAGGACGCGCAGCAGACGGGAACGCTGGAAGTTTTGCTGACGACGGCAACTCCGGCGCCGACGCTGATTTTTCTGAGCGCATTTTCCGCATTCGCGGGGAAGCTGGCGCATCTGGTGGTGTTTCTGGTGGTGGGCCTGGCGTTGTTTCGCGTGCCGATGCCACATCCGAACGTCCTGGGCGTGGGATTGATTTTTCTGCTTTCGCTGGGCACGGCGCTGGCCCTGGGCGTGCTGGCGGCGGCGTTGCAGATCGCAATGCAAAAAGGCTCGGTGGTGGTTTGGTTTTTGGGTTCGGTGTGGTTCCTGACTGGCACACTGTTTTCGGTGGAGTCGCTGCCGTGGCCGCTGCGCTGGGCGGCGTGGTGCATCCCGGTGACGCACTCGCTGACTGGAATGCGGGGGGCGTTGCTGCTGGGGAAATCGATGACGCAGTTGGGTCCAGAGATTGCGTGGCTGAGCGTGGCGGTGGCGGTGATGCTTCCGGCGAGTCTGGCAGTGTTTTCCTGGGTACTCCGGCGCGGACGGAGAGAGGGAACGCTTTCGGCGTATTGACTGTGGAACAAAGCTGCGGCAGGGATTGTTATGTCATCCCACTATCCTGTCATTTCGAAGCGCAGCGAGAAATCCCTTCACTCCAGATTCATCCTGACTGCTGCAAGCTTTCTCGCAGTGCTGGGCGGGTGGCCCAGGCCTTGGTCTTCCTCTCTTCACCCGGACAAGGGGTGCCCCGTCCTTCGCGCACTTTGCGATGGGCGGGGTGGCAATCTTGATAGAATGGAACAAGTACGGCTGCCTTGGGAGTATCGCATCCCGCGCGTGGGGAAAGCGGGACGGTGGCGGTGAATGAAGGATGGGCGAAGCCCTTCTGAGGGTGGATCGTTCGGAAGCTTCTATTGCATCGGCCGTGTGGCTTCCCACCCTTCACAAAAAAAGCGCGAAGGGTGGGGCACCCATCTGTCCGGAATGGGAGAGAGCGAAGCTTGCGCCACCCGCCAGTTTTTAAAATTTCCGCGTGGTGCACCCGGCATCAACTCGGTTCGCGGTAACGGCGGACGCGGGCAGCTGTGACAAGGAAGAGCGCGGCGAACACTAGGCCCAGCCAGAGGCCGGGTGCCGTCAGGAAGGCCACCGGATCCAGCCGCATTCCAGGATGGAACGGCATGTCGCCCATCATGGACGAGGCGGCGTCGGAGCTGCCGCTGAAGCGGTCATTCAGCAGCGAAGCGAAGTTCGCGGAATGGAAAGCAATCTTCTCGAAGATGCCAATGGCAAGCGGCGGCAAGACGGCCCAGAGAAAGGGTGCGCGGCGCGCCCAGGCTGAAATCAAAAGTAGCCAGGCATAAAACGGCGCATACCAAAGCATATGCGCGGTGACGAGGTGGTAGAGCAGCATCAGCAGGATGGTGGGCAACTGCAACTGCGTCCAGAGCGTGGCGACGCTGAGGCCGTGGGCCAGTAGGACCATCGCGCTGAGCAGAAGCATGATGGCCTGGGTGGCGACCGTAGTGGCGAAAGCGAGTATTGGCAGAACGACCAGCGGGATGCTGGCCTTGGCCAGGACCGTGGTGAGATCAGAAACCGGCAGCGATTTCCAGAACAGGATGCTGCGGTCGCGGCGTTCGCCGTAGAGTGCGTCGG
>JAYWAL010000146.1:0-23193 GCA_043782485.1 Acidobacteriaceae bacterium
ACCTTGAGCTTGATGCCCCCCAAGAAGTTGGATAGAAACCAATCCATTCGGATGTAGTTGTCGTCGGCCATAAAGCACTCGATGCCAGCGGACTCGACGCAGCCCTTGGCAATCAGCGCATCCGGCAGGTTCACGAACTTGCGGATGGTGACCAGACTCTGAAATTCCGGCACATCGGTGGAAGCCGACGACGCCAAACCTTCCAGACTGGCGCCTCGGCGCACCAACTCTGCGTCGAGCGCCTCGCGGGCTAACTCGGTCATCGTGTCGGAGCTTTGCGCGAGCTTCTCCAACTCACCATCACTCATGCCCGTGTATGTATCATCCAGCCGCTTCCGGTCGAGTTCTGGATCAAGAAAAGCCATAAGGGACTTGACCGCGCGGTAGAACCATGGTGACCCCGGAGGGATTTGAACCCCCAACCCTCAGATCCGAAGTCTGATGCTCTATCCAGTTGAGCTACGGAGCCACGCTTTTTTGTGCCCATTGATTGCCCATGGCACTTTCGTCTTCATGCCACGGGGCCTGTCTACAATTTTGTACACAAGTCTATCCCATGCTGGTGGAAGCGTGGGGCCATTCACGATCGAAACTATAGCCATCGGGAAAGACGCCCACAAGGGGTAGACCAACCGTCGCCCGGCGTCGCTCCTACTTCAGCAGGAACCCATGGCTCACGTTGAACTGATCGAAATAGTACCCGACGATGGCTCCGTGCGCATTGATACCATTAACGATAGTACCGGGAGGCGAAGCGCTCGAAGACGCTTGTGGGTCGTCTAGAACCATGAGAGTGCCGTTCGCGCTGCGAAGGTAGCCATGCCGTGCGCCGACGGAATCGGTGAAGTTGCCTGCAATCGCGCCGCTGTCGTTGATACCCGCGGCGGTTGAACCCCCTGGAGAAGGCGCCCCAGGCGGGTCAAACATCGTGCTGCCTGCGACCGCCAGCAAGAAGCTGTGCCAGCCCCGCGGTGAACTCTTTTCGAGCGCTACTCCAACGACTGCCCCACTTCCATTGATATCCATAGCATGGGTTTGGATTACCTCGCCGGGGACGAGTCCGCGTGCATCCGCCCCTGCGATTACGCCGTTCGCATCACGGGTGAAGCCATGGTGCATCGAATTGCTATCGATGTAAGTCCCGACGACCGTTCCTGACGCATTCACCTTTGTGGGAAGCGTACTACTGCTAGAGACTGGGTCGAACGTTGTAATCGTTCCGTCATTGGCACGGACGTAGCCGTGCGGGATATTGTTCGTATCCAGGTACTCTCCGGTGACCACGCCACCATCATTGAGGCCTCTTGCAAGCGTGCTGTAGGCACCCGGCACGTCGAACGTCGTGTAGGAACTGCTACCCGTCCGCAGGAAGCCGTGGGCCTGGAAGTTCGGGTCGATGATGTAGCCCGCAATGGCGCCCGACGCATTGATACCCTCGGCATAGGATCCCTGACTGTTCTGGGTTCCCGCACCGGGCACGTCGAAGACGGTCACTGTCCCGCTCGCGCTGCGCACGAAGCCGTGGGCAGTGTTATTGGAATCCGTGACAATCCCATCAAGGTCACCACCGGCGTTGATGGACTGAACAACCGTGCCCAGGCCACTAGTGGATCCGGCACCGGGGGCGTCAACTGTGACCCACGTGGTGAGTGGTGGTGGCGGCTGTGTCTTGGTCACGCCAGTCCCGCCTGATCCGCCCCCGCAACCTAACGCGATCAGGAGCACTCCAGCGATGAAGAGTGCTGCGAGGGGAGGTGCGGGAGGTGCAGTACATGACGCAACGAGACTTTTGTAAAGCAAGTTGCCGCGGTGGCTCATCGTTAAGACTCCTAAATATGCCGCTGGGAATTCTCCTCTTTCGGAATCCTCGCGGCCATGACGTTACCTCAAAGCAGCGGCTTTTTCAACCGGGCCCAGGGGCCGACACACCTCGGCCTCGTATTATCTATAGGGAGTCTTCTGAGCGGATCGTGACATAAAAAATATCCGCGTCAAATCGGGTGGGACAAAGGACTCCTGGGCCGGGTTGCGGCAATGGCCCCGAGCACCGGAACAACCGACCTGCGGCTACGGCCCAACCGTACTGGAAACCTTGTTGTTCACCCCGACCACGGCGCACAGGACCTTGCCGCCGCCAAGCGAGGCGCAGCTAGGGTTGCCGACTGTTGTCTGACCTAGGCGGGCGAAGCCCGACCACGACGTGCCGCTATATTGGTCCACCCACAACGCGCTGTCGGTAATGGCGAAAACGCCGCAAACCAACTGGCTGGCGGCTGGACTAGCGCATCCGGCGCGGGCACCGACCAGGCCACCCATCGATCCCCATCCCGTCCAAGAGCCAGCCGCCCAGGTGGTGCCCAGGAAGCGATTGCCGAATTGGGCGGTGGTAGTTCCTCGAGCCAAGCAAACCACCTGTCCGGCCGAATTGAAGTTCGAGCAGGTAGGCTCGCCAGTTCCCTGCCCGCCCGTATTGATGAAACCATCCCAAGTCGTTCCGTTGTAACGGTTTGCGAGCTCATTGCTCGCCGTATCCTGCATCATGCAGACGACCCGGCCAGCGTCATCCCCAGCGCAGGACGGGGCCGAGGTGGTGGCGGCGGTTTGCAAGGCGAAGGCACTCCAGGCGGTGCCGCTATAAATCGTCGACGCCAGCCCTCCGGTGGCGCTGCGGGCGGCGCAAAGCACCCGTCCCCCGCCCAGGGTGGCGCAGCTCAGTCCTGAGGCCAACGAGCCGGCCACTTTGCCTTCCACGCCCCAGGTCGTGCCGTTGTAAAGGGTGTAGACCATGTTCCCGGTGGCGCCTCGGGCGGCGCAAATGGCCTGGCCGGTGCCGTCTGCGGCACAGCTAGGGGCCGACGTGATCGTTCCAGCCACGCTTTTCCAGGTCCCCCAAGTGGTGCCGTTGTATTGGTTGACCAGGATGGTGTTGGTGAAACTCCGAGCCGCGCACACTGCTGATCCAGCTTTTAGCGCGGTACAGGAGAGGTCAGAATTTACCGTGTTTGCGCCTACGGCCACAAACGGCCCCCAGGCGGCTTGGGCGGGAATGGCTTGGATGAGAACGCAGGAAACGGCGATCATGCAAATAAGTCGGACTTTCATTTTGAATCTCCTGGGCTGGTGAAATTGTTTACCAAACTTGGCTGTAAACTTCGTTACTAATGTTGGCTGCCATAGAAAGTGCGGGTTTGAACTGCCGTGAATTGATCGCAGCAGCTGAGCGCCAGGCCATGCCGCGGCGAACAGCCCGTGGTCCAAATTAGGATTCGTATCAGGGCACCGCTTCAGCGGTGCCGCAAGTGCCTTATTTCCAACGCGCCTTCAGGCGCTGGACTTTAAATCCTGAGTTTCGCGGCGGCCAGCTAAGCTGACATGCTGATAGGGTAGGCCCGCCACGACCTCGTTTTGTTGTTCTGGCGCAATCAAACTGACTCGCGGTTGTGCTGGGTTCTCGCCACTATTTTTTGGCAAATGGAGCCTTCCGAGTAATCCCCACAGGGGCGGATGCGGCTCGAAGCCCTTGGGATTTCGACCTGCGAACTGCGGTGATACCCATTTCCAGGGGCTGACCGAAAGCCTCAGGGTTCTGGAAATGGCCCAGTTCTTCCCCTTGTTTTTCAGATTCGACAACCAGCGGATGCTTTTTTGAGTATCCGTCGTGGCGAACACCGGTAACCTGCCAGGACACCTTCATCCCATTGCGTCCGCCAGCAATCCGGAACTGATTGCCGCTGATTTCTTCGGCAATAAAGAGCTGCGCAAAACCGCCAATCGGGGTCAATTGGTAGCGAAAGTCCTCATTGAGCGCAGTGAACCATGTTGGCAGCGCCACGGTGGCTGAACCGTCAGCACCGAGGATCGCGTTTCCGGTATACAGATTCAGCATTTCAGACGACTCAATCGAAGTGTGGTTCAAGTATTTCCCGCCTGGATCAAGGGGATGGTCAATACGAAAGTTTTTTACCGCGCCATTGATGGCTCCCGTGGCGGTGAGATCCCCGTTGCCGTTGATTGTGACGCTTCCAATATTGCCACCAGCGAAGAATGGAGAACCTCCAACATTGTGAATCTCCGCCGCGTAACTAAAGGGACTATTGCTAATGGCAAGTAACGCGACGCTCGTGTCGGAGGTCGCCAGAACTCCCACTCCGGCGCTGGCATCTCCGACCACTCCGATGGGAAAGTTTCCAATCTGACCCGCGGCCTGTGTGCTGAAAGAACTGCCCGCCGCAATTCCCGCCACGCCGAGACCTCGGTTGCTCAAGGAAATACCGCTCAACCCTTCCGCCGTGCCGGTGGTTGCACTGGCGAAGCCGTAGACACCTTTTGCATTGGCCGCATTGCTGGCCGTGCTCCCTTGAACACCCCAACCCGCCCCCGTGGCAGCGGTGGCCTTGGCGAAAATCGTGGTGGCATCTGCCGCTGAACTCGAGGCATCAATCCCCACGAGGCGCCCGGTGCTCACCAGAACTCCGCCGGAAATATTGATATCGGCGGCATTCGCAGTCGTAGCGTCGGTCGTAGACGCGATCAAACTGTTGGCTACGATGGAATTCGCGCTAAAGCTGCCAGAAACATCGCGCTTCACAATAGCATTCGCCGTGTTGTTGCTGTCCGGGACGACCTTCCAGCTCAAGCCGAGCGTTCCGGCTTTGGTAACCGGCGATCCGGCGACCACGAAATCCGACGTCGGCGCTGAGAGGCCCACACTGCTAACAGGGCCCGGAGGGCCGGCTGGACCTGCGGGGCCAGCCGCGCCCGTGAACACGATATCCAATTCCGGAGCATGGCTGGTGGTGGTCGTTTCTTTGCTGTTGACGGTGAACGACGCGCCCGTACCCGGAACTAAGGCGACGCCATAGTTGGGATTGGTGCCATTCAACCACTCTCCCACTGCGGCGGTGACATCAATTTGGATGTACTGATTCTTCGCCGCCAGAGCCACCGCAACGTTGCTGGCCACCGCTGTTCCGAGAGTCGGCTTGGTGTTGTGGTTCACCGTTTTTTCTGCCCACTGGCTGGTGACGCGAACCACGTTGAAATTCCCAGCGGTGGTGACGGCGCTGACGTACAGCTTCAGCGTGGCCTTCGTCACGTTCGCGCTCTTATAGGTCGACGGAATGCTGGAGAGGTCAAACCGGATCAAGCCTGTGGCCGCCGGGTTTTGCACCGCAATACTGGTGGCCGCACCATAGTTGGTGGCCGGTGCGGCGGTGGAGACATAGGTGTCGTCGGACGGCGTAAGTTGTCCATGGGCGAGGCCGACGGAGGCGACAACCAAGGCTGCTACAGCGATGCGTGTTCGGAATTGTTTAGACAAGGCAAATCTCCTGGGAATAATGTGCGCGCTGTTTCGCTGCCGATCTGGGTCGACATCCGAAGGAAAGGCTAGGGCTGATAAATCTGCACATCTTTGTAAGCTGTCCCTTGAAATAACCGGCCGTCGTTGGTACCACCAAAGCAGTAGAGGCGGCTGTTAGCTACAGCGGCAGCGGAATTCACGACAGCTTTGGGAACGGGTGCTAACGTGGACCAGTCCTTGGTAGTCCCGTTGTAGACTTCCTGCACGCTAACCGCGCTTCCGCTGGCCGCGTTGGATCCGCTGGCGACGCACAGCTTGCCGGCAAGGCCTGCCGCACAACTTCCTTGGCGAGCGGTAGGCATGGCCGCCAGGGTCTTCCAGGAATTGGGCGTGGCACTATAGCCTTCGTTATCCGTGGTTGCGGTGTTGCTGTTGTTCAAGCCTCCCGCCACGACAATTGATCCGGCCAACCCCACAGCTGGCAACGACCGGCCTACCTTCATCGGTGCTTTGGCGATCCAGGTGTTTGTCGCCGGGTTAAAGGCTTCCACTGTGGACAGCCTTCCCCCAATCGCGCTATACCCGCCGATGACGAAGATGATGTTGTTCTGAACGACCGCTTTGACGCTGTTGCGAGCGGTGGGCATCGGAGCTTTGGTCGACCAAGTGTTGTGAACAGGATCGTAGGCCTCCACAACATTCAGGACACCGCTCCCGCTATCGCCGCCAATGACATAGAGAAACCCCTTCACGACGGCGGAGGCAGGGACAAAACGGGGCGTTGGGATGGACGCGCCACTCGACCAGGTATTTTTAGCCGGGTTATAAATCTCTGTGACTGCGGTGACGGATGTGTTTGTGGCCCCGCTGACGACGTAGATTTTGCCGCTAATTGTGCCAATTGCCGCGCCGTGGCGAACGGTAGGCATGGGCGCTCCGCTGCTCCAGGAATTGCTGACAGCGGCGGCCGGCTGAGCGCGGAGGTCGTGGCCGAAGGCGACGAAGTTGAGCACGACGACCAGGGCATACGCTGAGAACTTCATGGCAGAGCCTTCCTGAAACAAATTGCGTGTTGCTGCAGGTTCAAAGTCACCGGATCACGATCCTGCCGCTGCCGGTGTGAGCTTCGATTCGGGGAGCGGGATTGTTTGCAATATGAGTAATAACTGTTTGGTTATTAACGATTTGAGAAAAATGGCGCGTCCCGGGCTCCGGAGCCCGGAGGTCGTCGCGTTCGGGTTGCAGATTGCCGGAATCGGTGGACGCATCCAGTTCGAACCGCGCCCGGGCCGGGAGCTCGAGACGCAGGTTCCCGGAGGCCGAGTTGATCTTCCAGTTGCCATGAGGCTCTGCTTTCACGTGGAGCTCTCCGGCATCGGTGGAAACCGTAAGGCTGCCTTGCGCGCCATTTACGTCCGCACGCCCGCTACCCTTGCGAACCAGCGCTGAGGAGGAGCCCACCACGGTTAGCGTGATGTCGCCGTCCGCGGTCTCGGCGTTCGCACCCTGAGCGATGCGCGTACAGGAGATGTTTCCCACGCCCGCCGAGGCCGCGACGTGCTCTCCAATCACTTGCAGGTCGAGGTTGCCAGTGTCAGCGCGAGCATCCACGCCCTTGGCAATGTAGGAGATTTGGATATCGCCTTGGCCGGAAGTGGCGTGGACTGGACCCATGATCCCGGTGATGGCCTGTCTTCCCTGGGCGACGTTCGACGTGAGTTCAGTGCGGTAGGGCACATCGATCGTTAAGGCGACATGGACTTTGCGGCTACGGTCGACGGAACTCGGGTCCTGTCGAAGGCTGAAGCGGTTGCCGATTTGTTCGAGATGCAGACTCTTTTCGAAGAAGTCGGGGTCCAGCGGCGATCCGTCGATTGCCTTCGCGGAAGCTGTGACCGTGATTTGCCCATCGCGACTGTAGGAAATTTGCAGGTCTGCCTGGGAGATATCGGCCTCAAGCACCACGGACTCAGAAGCTAATACGGGGAAGGTCTTGTGGAAAGCGACGTTCTGACTTTGCGCAAATGCAGCGCCTGCGCTGAGCGTTGACACCAAGACCATGTTGCGAAATGTGGGGAAGGAAATCATCGGTTCAATTCCGCTCACTGCAAAACCGCTCCCAGCGTGGTGTTTCCGCTAGAACGAGTGCCTCGGCCGGTTTTTTCGATTTACGGAAAAACCGGCCGTTGGCCCGTGACGAAAATTACAGCGAACGCAGGAAGTCCAATAGCGCCTGCTTGTCCGCCACCGAGAGCTGGTTGAACTTACGAACCACTCCGTTCGCTTCCGAAGCCGGGTACTGAGGAGTGGCGGGAGACTGGTGGAAGCGGATCGCTTCCATCAAGTCGGCGGTTCTTCCATCGTGCAGGAAGAAAATCCGCTGTCCCACGCCCCAAAGCGGAGTGCTGCGAAATTCATCGGGACCCGCCTGACCCTGGATGATGTCATCCGCCAGCCTTGCTCCCATGTGGTGAACCATCACGTCCGAAAACAGAGCGACGGGACGGTTCTGGAGAACCGGACTGTTCATCACAGGCGCGGTCTGCATTTGCGGTGTGTGGCACAGAGCGCAGCCAAGGCTGGAGAACAATGCTTTTCCATGCTGCGCGCTGGCGCTCGGATTTGGATCGGGCGACGGTCCATCCGTAAACCGCATTAGCATTTCAAATTGAAGCCAGTCGGGCAGAATGTGCAGAGGGTTGTTGAAGGCCTGATTATTGTGCTCGTCGGCATCGGTGCGGATGACGTCGTTGGGTTCCGGCTTGTTTGGGCCTTGGCAACCGGTGTCTTCTTCCGTGGCAGTCGGAAAAGCTTCGTTGGTGATGCCCATTTCCACGTTGTAAGCTTCACCAGCGAAGATGGTGATGGATTTATTCTGGGCCTTCCATCCGAAGCGAGTGATGGTGCCATCGTTGCCGCTGCGGTTGGGACGACCGCCAATACCTAACTCCGCGCGAAGTTCGGCGGTGGAGTCGTGCTGAGCGAGAATTTCCTTGTCCTGAATGGATTCGATCAAGCCCAGTCCAAGCATAGGTAGCGGGATGCGGAAAGCCAAGTTGCCGGTTTTGAACTGGCTGGCGAAATCTGGTTGCTCTAAACCGCAGCTGGGAATGGTCGGGTCATTGGTGCTGCCGCGAACCGTCCACAGCTGATGGACCCCGCCGTCGCGGGTGCCGTCAGTGTGGTATTTGAAACGGACTTCGCGGACCGGCCCGAACTGACGCTCGAAGGACGGAACTTTGTTTTGGCGCCCGAATCGATGCGGTACGAGATGGAATTGCGGATTTTCTGCCTGTTGCGGAGTGGCGTCGGCTGGGTTGGGAACGATGAATCCGCCAGAGCCGCCGAGCATGGGCTGCGAGTGGCAGACGAAACACTGGTCGGCATTGTGGCGGGCACCAAGGCCATTAGAATTCGTTCGCATCTGGGGAAACAACGGGTCTAGCTCTCCTGGAACCGGGGAACCATCCGTCACATCCGCGCAGTCGTCGCAGGTGGATTCGAGCTGCCCGGCGCGGAGGATGCCTTCCAGGAAGGAGGCACGCTCGTTGTCGTTCACGGTAGCACCGCTGGTTGGGTTGGGACTCATCAGCGGCGGATGGGGAATGGGAATTCCCTGCTGCTGGAGTCCGCCACCCGTGTTTTGCAAACCGCCTCGCACCCCGGGATCTTTCTGTGCCCAAATGCTGGTTGAGAGAAGCAGAAGGCTTGTAATCCAAGCTAAGTGATTGAATCTTTGTGCCTTAGTCATATAAGTCTCCAATTGATACGACTTTGCGTCGGCGGGAGGGGGTGCCGCAGCTAGAGTCAGAATCTCCGAAGTTGGCGCTTAGGTCAAAGGATCTAGAACCAGACTACTTCTGAACACCTAACGTAATGTATTTAGGTGACTTAGCGTGTGATCTGTACCGGATTTCCGTGGTAGAATTCCGCTCGTAGCTGGAGGGTGAAGGGGGAAATGCGCATTGAGGCACCGGGAAAACGGCTGGTCCGCTTCGGTCCCTTCCAGGCCGACCTGGAGCAGCGCGTTCTGACCAAGAACGGCGTGCGCGTCCGTTTGCAAGGCCAGCCTTTCCAAGTACTCGCCCTGTTGTTAGAGCGGGCTGGCGAAACGGTGACCCGGGAAGAAGCGCGGCAGCGCATTTGGGCCTCCGACACGTTTGTGGAGTTTGATGATGGTCTGAACACCGCCATCAAGAAGCTGCGCGTGGCTCTGGGAGATGCCGCCGACAACCCGATCTACATCGAGACAGTGCCCAGGCGGGGCTACCGGTTCGTGGCACCGATTTCGATGCCGGTTGAGGAGAGCGCGGCACCTGAGAGTGCGGGCGAGGCAGAGATATCGCCCCTGCATACGGTGGTGTACCTCGAGAGGGAGGTGCCGCCCGTCGCAACGAACCGCAAGGTGAATCCGGGGCTGGCAGCGCTGGTTGGACTGGGTGTTCTGTTAGCGGGTTCGGGCCTTGCCTACTGGCGAGCCGGGAAAGGGGTGAGGGCTTCCACAGTCGGCCAGTCCGTCCAAAGCCTAGCCATGTCGTCTGAGAACCCGGAAGCCATGCAGGACTATCTGCAAGGCACCCATTACTGGGCTCTGCGAACCGACGGGGGACTACCGAAGGCGGTAGAGTACTTCAATCGATCGCTCGCTGAAGATCCGAATTTTGCCAGGAGTTACGCGGCATTGGCCAACTGCTACATCGTGTATCCGATGTTCACGGGCGCGGTGAGCCAGACTGTGGCGTACCCGAAGGCAACGGAGGCGGCGCATAAGGCACTGGCCTTGGACCCGCTGCTGCCGGAGGCGCATTTGGCGGCGGCGGAAGTAGCCTTCTATGTAGATTGGGATTTCGCGAAGGCGGAGCAGGAATTTGAGCGTACCCTGCTACTCAACCCCAACTTCGCCACCGCGCACCAGTGGTATGGGGAGTTTCTTTCGCTCCTGGGGCGACATGCGGAGGCCATTCGGGAAGACGAGATGGCTACGCGCCTCGACCCTGGTTCAGCCGTTGCCCATCACCAGCTTGGCACGACTTACCAACAGGCGCGTCAGTATGACCGCGCCATTGTGGAGTATCAACGGGCAATTCAGCTCAGCCCGAGCTACGGACTGAGCTACCACGCCATCATGTGGGCGCGGCGTCGACAGGGCAAGTACGGCGAGGCCATGGCATCGATGCAGAACGCCATCCGGCTGTACAGCGGCAGCGCGCAAGACATGAGGATTGCCAACCAAATGGCTGCTGCATATGCGCATGGGGGCCGGGTTGCTTTTCTGAAAAAAGAAATTCAATGGGCTGCGGGTGGGCCGCGACCAGGCTTGTATCTGGCGCGCGACTATGCGGAACTTGGCAACAAGCCGATGGCGCTATATTGGCTGCGCCGAGCCTATCAAACTCACGACATTGAGGTCCTAAACATGAACTCCGACCCGGAGTTTGACGGCATGCGGTCCGATCCGCAATTTCAGGCGCTGACCAAGGCCATCGGGTTCCGCCAGGGACCATGACACAGCGCAGGCCCGCCCCGAGGCTCGCGTAGCAACTTCCTCACTCGAATCATGGCGGCAAAGACCGGTGGCAACCGAACCGGCTATACTCCATTCGCCATGATTATTCCAACCAAATTGCCGCTTCACATTCTCTGCTGTGCCGTAGGGTGTGCGTCTCTTGCCATTCAGGGAGCCGCCCAGGAAGCGGCAAGCCAGGCCAAGCCCTCGCGCGCCGCTGCCGTGCTTGACGCCCTGCCGCACGCCAAAAAAATTGCCCAAGTCGCATTGGCTCCGGATGGTTCGCGAGTGGCTTACGTCGTCGATGGATCGCTGACGGTAGTGCCGCTCACGGGTGGATCTCCGCGTGCCATCACGGTGCCGGGAAACTTGCCTCTGCGCGAAGTGGCCTGGTCCTGGGACAGCAAGAACGTAGCCTTCGTTGCCGATCTTCCCGGCGACGTTCCGGCCTCGCAACTGTGGACCTCCGCCAGCGACGGCAGCGCCCTGGTGAAGCGCGCAGAACTGAAGGGCTTCGCGCAAGACCCTCGATTTTCTCCAGATGGATCGAAACTGGCAATCCTCCTAATCGAAGGACTACCCCGCGCCGCTGGGCCGCTCCAGCCCATGACGCCGCTGGCCGGGGTGATCGACCAGAAAATCTACGAGCAACGCATCGCCACATTGGACTTGAGTTCGAATCGCCTGAACCAAATCACACCCGCGGATATTTATGTGTACGAATACGACTGGACGCCTGACGGGAAGAGCTGGGCTGCCATTTCCGCGCATGGTTCTGGCGACGCCAAGTGGTGGATCGCAAGACTTTCCATGGTGAACGCGCAAAGCGGAGAGATGCGCGAAATCTATCAGCCGAAGTGGCAACTGGCCAACCCGCGCGTCGCGCCGGACGGAAAAAGTGTGGCCTTTATCGAAGGCATCATGAGCGACGCTGGACTCACGGGCGGCGAAATTCACGTAATATCCGTCACCGGAGGCACCGCGCGCAATCTTACTCCTGACAGCAAGACGTCTCCTTCGGCGCTGGCTTGGGCTTCGACGGATGGCATAATTTTTGCGCAGAATGCGGATGGAAACTCTAGCTTCGCCACCGTGGAAACCAGTGGCGGCTCCGCCAAAACACTCTGGACGGGCGAGGAACTGGTCGGCACCACCAGCGATGCCTGGGTTCCGGGAGCCTCGTTCTCGCGCGACGGCTCAGTGACAGCCATTGCGCGCCAGTCCGGCACGATCCCTCCCGAAGTCTGGGCTGGGCCGACTGGCAATTGGAAACAGCTCACCAGCCTCAACGCCACCGCCAAGCCCACCTGGGGGGAAATCCGCAATGTGAACTGGATGAACGGGGCAACGCGCGTCCAAGGCTGGCTGATGATGCCGAAAAATTACGCGCCGGGCAAAAGCTACCCGCTCGTCGTCAACGTCCACGGCGGCCCCTCCTGGGCTTGCACCTCGCACTGGGACGAGGAAGAAATGGGCCCACAGTCGGCGCTTGGCTACTTTGTGCTCTGCCCGAACCCACGCGGGAGCTACGGCCAGGGAGAGGCTTTTACACAGGGCAACGTGAAGGACTTCGGCGGCGGGGACTACCAGGACATCTTGACGGGGATTGACTCGATTTCGAAACAGTACCCAATCGATTCCCAGCGCATTGGAATTCGCGGCCACAGCTACGGCGGATACATGGTGATGTGGGCGGAAACCCAGACCCAACGCTTTGCCGCGGCCGTCGCGGGTGCGGGGCTATCCAACTGGCTGAGCTACTACGGCACCAATGACATTGATGAATGGATGATTCCGTTCTTCGGAGCATCGATCTACGATGACCCCGCAGTTTACGCCAAGAGCGATCCCATGCATTTCGTGAAAGCCGTGAAGACGCCGACGCTGATTTTAGTAGGAGAGCGCGACGGCGAGGTGCCCATGGAACAGTCGGTGGAGTGGTGGCACGCGTTGAACGCGCAGCATGTGCCCGACCAGCTTGTGGTTTACCCAGGGGAAGGCCATTTGTTTATTAAGCCCGCCGACGCTAGGGATTACACTTTGCGGACGCTGGAATGGTTTGAGGAATGGTTCGGGAAAGCTAAGTAGCCTGAAAGGCAACGTTCGCACCGTGTTGAAAACCCGACAAGATGCTGAGTCATAGTCTTAACAGCCCTTGGTGAAACGCAATATTCCAAATCGCAGCGCCTAAAGGCGACTGAAAATACAGCATTTACGGCACGGCTGAAGCCGTGCCCTGATACAAAGCCTAATTCACAATGGGTATCTGATCTATGGGTATCTGACCTAAGTGTATACAGGATATCCGGCGAATTAAAATAGTTCATCGCCAAACACCGACCAAACCAAGATAAGAGCGACAACGGCCAGCACCAGTCTCCGAGATGACAACAGCCCAAAAATACCGTGCTGCACTTTCGCCTCCTGCCCAAACATACTCACGAACCAAAGCGTAATGGCGATAACGGCCAGCCGTGTTGCCCATAAACCTGCCGAGCTATCTGGCGAATATTGAGTTGAATAGCGCACTACCATCGCAAACACGACGACGCTAAACACTACCGCCGAAAAGATCGTCGCCGAATAAACTCCCATACCTCCCTTCACAAACTACCGCAAATACTGGTCCGTCTTCCCAATCCAATCGGCCCGCGGCGGCGTGAAAATATCCAGGTCAACCGTGTCCACCAGCGCCTCGGCTTTGTGCGGAACGTTGGGCGGGATGGTTAGAACCTCGCCCGCGTTGACCACAACCACCCGGCCATCAATCCAGAACTTCAGCGCGCCTTCCAGGATGTAGGTGAACTGCTCATTGATATGGCTGTGCTTGGGCACAATGCAGCCCCTCTTCAGTAATACGCGCGCCACCATGATTTCCTGGCCGACCACGAATTGACGTTGCAACAAAGGATTCAGATCTTCCAGCGCGACCGAACTCCACGAAACATGTTGCGGCGTCGACTTCTTCCCAGTCCTGCGCTTTGCGGGACGATTTACGGTGGACTGGAGCGCAACCGATTTGCGGGGAACCGTCTTGCGCGTGCTGGCTGGTTTGCTCTTATCAATTTTCGGCATGGCGGGCACCTGTGGTTTTCAGCGATTCTTCATCCTCGGTCCCATAGAATGTAGCATTACGGGCGCTTATGAATGTCCTGGTAGTCGAAGACGAGCAGCGCATGGCCGAACTGCTTCGCAAAGGCTTGAGCGAAGAAGGTCACACGGTGGTGTGCGCGTTTGACGGCAGCGAAGGGCTGGAAATGGCTCGCGCGACGGAATTTGACGTCATTGTGCTCGACGTGATGCTGCCGAAGCTGAGCGGCTACGACATGGCCAAACGTTTACGGGCGGAAAAGATCAGCACGCCCATCTTGATGCTCACCGCGAAGGATACCGTTCCGGATATTGTTCACGGCTTGGATCTGGGCTGCGACGACTACATGACCAAGCCATTCTCGTTTCGAGAACTGGAGGCTCGTCTGCGGGCCATCAAGCGGCGGGAGTCTCCGGATCGAGGCACTCATTTGCAGGTCGGCGACCTCATTCTTGATCCCGCGACGCGCGATGTTGTCCGCGGCGACCGCCGTATCACGCTGACCAAGACTGAGTTTAGTCTTCTGGAACGGCTGATGCATCGTGCGGGCCGCGTCGTGTCCCGGCAATTCCTGATCGAATCTGTTTGGGGTTATGATCGTGAAATTGAAACGAATACGCTTGACGCGTTCCTGCACCTGCTGCGCGAGAAGATCGACGGCCCCGGTGAAGCCAAGCTGATTCAGACCGTGCGCGGTGTAGGCTACACGATTCGCGCGGAGGGCGGAGCGTGAAAACGCCGCCCCTCTCCATTGGGCTTCGCCTTTCTCTTTGGTACGTACTCATCTTCGCGCTGGCGCAAGGCGTGTTTGGGGTTGGCATGTATGTTGTGCTGCGCCACCATTTGCGTGCCATTGTGGACGACAGCTTACGTGACGAACTCCAGGATTTGCGCAATGTGCTGCAAGGGCAAAAGCCAGGCCTCGCCATTGCTCAGCTGCGCGAGGAAGTGACGGAAGCTTATGTTCAGGACCACGCCGGGGAGTATCTCCAGATTTTTACCGCGCAGGGCGAGTCCATTTATCTGTCCGAGTTTCTCTCCAAACACCCGCTGCCAGCTGAGTCCCACTCGCCCTCGAAAAACAGTTTTCAGAATCGAGTCATGGAAGGCAAGCGTTTTCGTTTTCTAGCAACAGAACTCGACGCGCGTGGCCGCACATTTTTCGTCCAACTCGGCACGCCGACGGGAGAGATCTACGAAACCCTCGACGCGTTCCGTCACTACCTGCTATTGCTGGCGCCGCTGGTGTTGCTGATTGCCGCGCTCGGAGGCAACTGGCTCAGCCACCGCGCGCTCACCCCGGTTGACGCGCTCACCCGCACCGCCAGGACGATCAACGTCACCAACCTCAGTCGCCGACTGGAAACGCCGGGCACCGGCGATGAACTCCAGCGGCTTTCGGAAACCTTGAATGAAATGCTGGCCCGCATTGAGTCCTCCGTCCAGCGCATCACGGAGTTCACGGCCGACGCCTCGCATGAGCTGCGCACGCCGGTCGCGCTGATTCGCGCCGAAGCCGAAGTCGCTCTTGGTCGCAATCGCACCGATCAGGAGTATCGCGCCGCGCTGCAACACGTCCTTTCTGAATCGGAACGCATGACGCAGTTGCTCGAGCAACTTCTTTCGCTCGTTCGCGCCGATGCCGGAAGCGTAACGCTGCACATGGCGCAGTTTGATATCGCGGCGTTGGCTGAGGAAGCTGTGAAGAGCTGGCAGAAGATCGCCGCAGCACACGGGCTGGAAGTCCGTGGCATCATCCCGGCGCAGCCAGTTGAGTTCACCGGCGATCGCTTGGCTGTACGTCGCGTCCTCGATGTTTTGATCGACAACGCCGTCAAGTACAGCGTGGCCCCAGCCGAAGTTACGGTGGCGCTGGATGCCACCGCTGGGCGTGTGGTCCTGCGCGTTCGTGATCACGGCCCCGGCCTGGCCGCCGAAGAACACACGAAAATCTTCGAGCGCTTTTACCGTGTTGATAAGGCTCGCAGTCGCCAAATGGGTGGAGCCGGCTTGGGACTTTCCATTGCGCAATGGATTACGCACCAGCACCACGGCACTATCACGGTTGCGAGCACACCTGGTCAAGGCGCTGAATTTTCCGTCAATCTCCCGACAGGACCAGATGGCTTCACGGAGATGGGAGCACGACCTGGCAACGGAGCGAAGTAAGCCCGCATGCGAATCGCTGCCAACGAGGCCTGAGGCCTAGCCCCAGCGCTATACTGCTTTGTCATGATTCCGTCCCTGCGGCAAGACTTCAACCAACGCTTTACCCGCGCAAAGTATAGCGAGTTTGAAAAGGAAATGGCTGCGCGCTGCGGGGTGCCGGTGGCCTTTCGCCTTTGTGAAACCCCGTGCTTCTTTCCGAAGCAGCTACTAGATCGCATGTCTCAGGCGGGCGCTGAACTCATTCTCCAGCTGACCGGCAACGCGGACTATCGCAAGGTGTCCGATGCCTCCATTCCGGCTGCGTTCCGCGCTCCTAACGAATCCGAGCATCCGATGTTCGTCCAAGTGGATTTCGGTTTGGTGCGCGATTCCAGCGGGCAGCTCCAACCGAAACTCGTGGAACTGCAGGCCTTCCCTTCTCTCTATGCCTATCAGCCGGTTCTTTCGCAGACGTATTTGGACGTCTTTGGACTCGATTCCAACCTTCAGTATTTTCTGAGCGGGTTGAACGCAGAGTCTTATCAACAAGCGCTGTCCTCTGCGATTCTGGCGGGCCACGATCCCGAGCAAGTCATCCTGATGGAAATTGACCCTCTGGAACAAAAGACGCTGCCGGATTTTTTGCTCACTGAGCGCGCTCTGGGCATTCCAACCGTCAACATCACGGACGTGAAGCAGGACGGCAAGCAACTCTTTTATCAGGCGGATGGTCGCAAAATCCCCATCCGCCGTATTTACAATCGTGCCATCGTGGATGAGTTGGAGCGCAAGAGCCTGAACCTAAACTTCCGCTTTACGGACGATCTCGATGTGGAATGGGCCGGTCACCCCAATTGGTTCTTCCGCATGAGCAAGTTTTCCATTCCCTACCTGCGCCATGAGAGCGTGCCGCAAACGGTGTTTCTGAATCAGGTCGAGGGAGTTCCGCCTGACCTGCATCGCTATATCCTGAAGCCTCTTTTTTCCTTCGCTGGGCTCGGCGTCAACATCCGGCCTACGGCGCAGGATGTGGCCGCCATTCCTTCCGCGCAGCGTTCGCAATGGATCTTGCAGGAGCGCTTGAATTTCGAACCCATTATCGCAACACCAGACGGTCCCACCAAGGCCGAGGTTCGCATCATGTACATTTGGGATCAAGAATTGCTTCCCGTGCTCGTAATTCTGCGTCTGGGACGCGGCGCCATGATGGGCGTCGATCACAATAAGAACATGCAGTGGGTCGGTTCTTCCGCCGCGCTTTTCGTGGCCTCGGAGTAAGAGTTCCGCACAGATCGACTCCCAGTTTGTTACTATGAAGACAGGTTGGGCGCGTAGCTCAGTTGGTAGAGCAATGCCCTTTTAAGGCATGGGTCCTGGGTTCGAGTCCCAGCGCGCTCACCAGATTCACTCCTACCTTTCTCCTTGCTGGATTCTGCCCGAGTCGAGGGTCTACGGCTGCTCGTAAATTGGATTAGAAGGCGTCGTGGGGTCATAGTCACGACCATATTTGTTTTTGTGCGGTATCGGCGGACCAGCAGGGACCACGATCCGGATCGCGCCGAAGCTGACTGGGCCGGCTGGGATCGTAAGTTCTTTCGTAAGAGAATCCGCGGTTCCCGGCTGTGCTCGTTCGTTCCATATATGTAATAGATAGCGACCTGGCACGACGGCCGCGATCGAAACGTTGCCCGCCTGGTCCGTCAGGGCATAGTAAGGCGTGCCCACGGCCACCACCACCGCGCTCATGTCCGGATGGATGTTACAAAAAATATAGCTGATTCCCACCCGATCAAAATGGACAAATCGGGTACCCCCCGCTTCGTAAAGGCCTAGGTCAAAACGCTTCCCTTCGAACAGCGAGAACACGTTATGGAAGAACGGGTCATGGTTCGGAAACTCAACGGCCGCGCCCGCGCGCAAGATGACCACTCGGGGCTCGAACGCCTTGTTCTTCTGAACCAGTCGCGGAGCCGGTTTCGGATCTGCCCCCGGTTCAGCCGGCGCCGTGGTTCCGAGCGGCGTCAACCAAACCGCGGAATTGCTGAGTGCACCTCGCAGGGGTTTGCCATCGGAAGACACTAAATCGACGTGCCCCGTCACCACCGCATTCTGCCCGTGAAGGGCGGCACAAAGGGCGAGAGCAACTACGAAACATCCTGGATAGCGCATGCGCATTCTGGTTCGATCTGGCCCGAAACTTATTCCACAACTAGAATAGCACTCCCATCACCAGGTTAATCTGGTTGGCCGTGTGGTGGTTGAGATTGAGAGCGGTCGCCGCTAAGTGTCGATATTCGGCTGAAAAAAGCAAATCCGAACGGGGCCGCGCGATCACATTGGCAAAAATACCGCGGTTGCGCAGCACGGAGTCGAAATAAGCTTGCGGGTTCCCCGCACGGACATCGCGGGCAAAAGGGCTGTCTTGTCCAAAAGCGGTGTTGAATTCAATTTTGGAAGTCGCTCGGTACTTGAGCTGCGACCATCCGCCGATTGTGTTGAGGGGAATAACGGTGGTGCTGGGGTCACTCACATCGCCGGTGTACAGGACGCTGGTCCCGATGGTCGCTCCCACTCCACCAAGCGCGCTGCCGCGATAGAACTTGCCCGTCAGAGAGAACTTCCTGCCTAAAGGCACTGTCCAGTCCGTCATGCCAGCCCAGGCGTTGACGTTCCGTTGGAATCCATAGTTTTGGCGACCGTAGTAGCCGCCCCCACCCAAGGTCAGCTTCTGCCCGAACAACGTGTGCGACCAGGCAATTCGCGACGCGTAGGCCGGTTGTCGAGACAGTTCTGATGCCTGCGGAGCGCGGAAATTTACGTCGACGGGAAAATCCCCGTTTAAATTGTCCAGAATACCAGCTTGCAACAGGACGCTGGAGTCTTCTGAAACGGCGAACCGCTGCTCAACGCGAACTTGCGGCGTCCAATTCCACAAGTTGCCCGCATATGCCAGAGCCGGAACGGCGAGTGTGGCGAAAGAAGTTGGCGTTAAAGGCGAAAAGAACAGGCCATCCTGTCCAGCGATGATCGAAGTCTTCGCCCAGTCCATGTGCATGGTCGCCGTCCGGAGGCGAATGAGGCCCGCTCCCACCCCATTCCAGGTGTTCTGGAAGCCGCCAGCAAAATCCATTTGCAGGTCAGCGCGCGTGCGGGCACCAGCGACCGTGGGGCCAAAGACTTCCAGCCCCAACTGCGACTGTCGCAAGGTAGCGCCGGTGCTGCCACTCGAACTGCCTGGCGGAACCGCCAGCGGAACCGTGGGAAAATCCTGATTCTCGACCTGTCCCTTGTTGGCAAACAGATTGAGCAAAACGATGCCCGACAAGCGCACGCGATATTTCGAGGCGCTCTCGACTTTGCTTTGGTAGTGCTCATCCACTTTGCTACTCAGTAGTTGGTACTCCTCTTCCAATTTTGCGGCGTGGTCCACGTCGGTTAGCGGTGTGGAATCACCCCGCGAACTGGTAGGTTCCCCAATTCGGCCTGCGGGCGGTGGCACCGACTGTTGAGGAGGCGCCGGAGAATATGCTTCAACAGGCTCAGCATCGGGAGTGTGGCGCAGGGCGGCAAGCTCACGACGCATCTGTTGCGCCTCTTCCCGGTCGCGCGAATTCTCGGCCCGCATTTGCTCCACAGCGGCGCGAAGTTCTCGCACTTCATCATGCAGCTGATGGACATCGTCTTGTGTTGTTTGCGCTTGAGCGGAGCACCGCAAGCTAAGGAACAACAGGCTGAGTAAAAGAGTCTTTTGGATCATGGCTACCTCAGTTCTTGCTCCGGAAATACACCCCGGGCTTACAGGGGACTTGGGCGGCGAGACCGATGCGATGCGACGCCTCCCGAACTAACTTACGATTTCCCGCACCGGTGGAAGGTTGCCACTGACTGTGGTGAGGGGCAAGATGAGCTGGAAAACCGCTCCCGATGCCGAGCTGCTTTCCACGATCACGTCGCCGCCGTGGTCCTGGACAATCTTGTGAACCACGGTCAGGCCCATTCCGGTACCGTTTTCCTTTCCGTAGCTGACGAAAGGTTGGAAGAGTTGGTCGCGGATCTCCGGGGCAATGCCTGGGCCGTTGTCAGAAACTCTCAGCTCCACATGTTCGTCGATTTGGCGCAACAGTAGCTCGATTCGTCCGTCTTTTTTGGGAACGGCTTCGCAGGCGTTCAGTAAAAGATTATGGAAGACACGCTCCATTTTTCTCGCGTCAAACCAGCCTTCGCTGTTGCCCTCACACTGCAAATCGATGTGGATGCCCTGGTATTCAGGATGGGTACGGATCACCTGCACAGAGTATTGCAGCGTCTTCTGCAAATTCCCGAACGATGGCCTCAGAGACTCACGCGTGCGGGAGAATTCCAGCAGCGACTCGATCATGTCCGTCATTTGGGTTACGGCCGTAAGTATTTCGCTGTATAGCTCCTCGCGCTGCGTGCCGGTGAGCTTGCTTTCGCACAAGAATTCGCCATTGGCAACGATCGATGAAAGCGAATGACGAAGATCGTGGGATATGGAACTGGCCATCCGACCAATGGTGGCAAGCCGTTCAGATTCGATTAGTTGCTGTCTGCTTTTTTGCAGACTGACGCGCATACCATCAAACGCCGCGCTAACCTCGGCCACCTCGTCCCCGCCGCGCGAATCCAGCGGATAGTTGTAGTTCCCTTGTCCCAACGCGCGCACTCCGTTCACCAGATTGCCGAGCGGACGCGTGAAGGTGTGGGAGATGAAATAGACCAGCAAGCTACCGCCGACAATCGCCATTAATCCCAGTACAAGCAGAACGCGATTGAGGTCGGTAAGAAATCGCGTGGCCTGGTCCACGGACTTCAGCACAACCAAACGAACCGGTTGCGCGGCTTCGGGCGAGAGCAAAACCGACGTGGCTAAGAAGCGCTCTTGGCCGACGCGCAGGGATACCGGCTGCTGACTTGCGCCCTCAGCAACGAAAGCCTGCGATTGCTGTTGTAGCTCGGCTTCCTGGGCGTCCGTAAGCGTGCTTTCCACTACCAGATCGCCATAGCGGAAAGCCACCTGACTGGCGGCCACCTGACCGATATCCTCGGTCAATCGTTGGTTGATCTCATAGCCGACGACGAGTGAACCGAGAAGCCGATTCTCCGCGGGGCCACCGAAATAAATCGGCTGCACAAAGACTTCATAAAGGTGTTCGTTGCCATACCACCAGCCGGTAGATTTGCCCGAACGGAGCGACGTACGCAAGGATTCACTGACGGTCTCCGGCGTCGGCCCTGGACCGGAGACGTGCATCGCCATGATGTTGGCCGCGGGATCGGCGAGGACAAATAGATCGCTGCCCGCCAAGCGCCAGATTCCGCCGGAAGCATCCTGGATGGTGGCGTGATCGCGCGTCGTCATTAGGGCGCGGACGTTGGGCAAATCCGCCAGCAACTGGGCCGAACGGGCCAGCGTTTCCTCGCGCTGGCGCTGAAAGTCTTGAAAGGTGAGAACCGAGTTTCCTAAGCCCTTTTGAATTTCGCGCCGGACTTGGCCTTGTACGGTTGCTCGGACCACCAGCAGAGTGGTGGTGGTGAGTGCCGCCGAGACCAGCAGCATGGAAAGCAGGAATTTGGTGCGAAGGCGGAGGCCGGAGACCCCGCGATTGCGTAAGAGTGTGAATGGGAAGTCTTCCGTCACAGCAAGTCCTGCACCGCCTACAGTCTAGCCTACGAAAGTCTAACGCACGAATTTGTATCCCGAGCTATGCACGGTACGAAAATGCAACGGATTGGAGGGATCCTTCTCCAGCTTCTGGCGAAGACGCATGATGTGATTGTCCACCGTGCGGGTTGAGGGATAGCTTTGGTAACCCCAAACTTCTGTCAGCAGCTCTTCGCGGGAAACGACTCGCTCCAGATTCTCCGACATGAATTTCAGGATCTTAAATTCCTGCGCGGTCACCGCTACGAGGGCGCTATTGCGCATAACTTCCATTTTCGTAAAGTTGACGGTAACGTCGCCAAAAGCAAACGTTTCCCCCGCGGGTGCCCGGCCCGAACGGCGTACAGCCGCGCGCACGCGAGCCAGCAGTTCGCGCGGACTGAAGGGCTTCGTCACATAATCGTCAGCCCCAATTTCCAGCAGCAATACTTTGTCGGTGACTTCCGACTTGGCGCTGAGAATGATGATGGGAACGGCCGGGGCTTCGCGCTTGACCTCGCGACAAACGTCCTGGCCAAGGACTCCAGGGAGGCGAAGATCGAGCACGAGGGCGGAAGGCTGAACGGCGCGGAATTTCGCCAGCCCATCGGCCCCATCCGAGGCCACATCGACAGCGTAGCCTTCGCCTTCAAACAGGCGCCTCAGGGCTTTCTGGACGGCACGGTCATCTTCGATAACCAGGACTCTTTCCATACGTTTTTTGTTCTTTCGGGTTACTTTTCCGTTATCGCTACGTTTGGAGAGGGCACCCTCGTGGGTGACTTGCGGCGTGGGCGGTTCGTTACTCTAAAGGGTGGTCAGCCCCGCCATTGTGCTTAGGCTACCGCAAAATGGGCATCGAAGCTGGAGAATCGGGCAAAAGTGACAAATTCGTTACATTTCGACAACGGGGTGACCGCTTCCGCTTAGTGGAAGTTGTGCGACCAGATTTCGGCGGCGCTGACCGTCAGTGGGCGGATAGCCTTGGCGATCAGATGCACGATTCCATCCTGATTTTGCAGCGTGCCAGACACCTCAACAAATCGCTCATAAATCACAGTTTTGCGGTTTTTGTCATAGAAATCGGGCTTGATTAGGATGTTTGCGTTGCCGGTTTCGTCTTCTAACGTCATGAAAATAAGACCTTTGGCGGTGCCAGGGCGTTGGCGGGTGATGACGCAGCCAGCGGTGGTGGCGACTACTCCGTCGGGAAGAGCACGCAGTTCGGCGGCGGAGCGGATCCCAAGGGCACGGAGTTCGGCGCGACGGTAGGCCATGGGATGCGGCCCGGTGGTCAGACCAGTGCCGTGGTAATCGGAAACCAAGCGTTCTTCGACGTTCATGGGGGCGAGGGGAGATAACAAGTCGGGGTCCACCAAACTTTGCAGCAGAGGGCCCACTTTTTGAGACGCTTTGGCGGTCTGCCAGAGCGCATCGCGGCGGCGAATGTTGGCATCGGGGGTAATCCAGTTGAGAGCGCCGAT
>JAYWAL010000147.1:0-23021 GCA_043782485.1 Acidobacteriaceae bacterium
TGGTGGGCGTGGCTATGTTCTGCATGAAGCGGTTTCACACGCCCAAACCCGCCATTGTGGTCGCGCTCCTGTGGATGGTTTTCACGCTGTACCTGGGCGTACGCATCAACCTTTGGCCCTGTCCGCGCTGCGGGAAACCGTTTTCCGGCACGCTCTGGCGCAGCAAGGGAATCTTCGCCACGCAGTGCGTGCATTGCGGCTTGCTTAAGTATGACGCAGGTTCGTAGCGTGCGGCCCTGTCGCATGCGGTGTTACGCTACCCTGAAACCATGACCCCTCTCGCACTTCCCGGCGCGCTGCATCGCATCGTAACCCGCCGCCAATCGCTGACCCGCCCGGAAGCCCACGAGGTCATGGCGGAGATTCTGGCGGGCCGCGCCACCGACGCACAAATCGCGGGCCTACTGATTGCCTTGTCCATGAAGGGCGAAACAGTGGAGGAGATCGTTGGCTTTGCCCAGGCCATTCGCGAGGCGGCCCCAGCCTGGCCACTGGCCGCTGGCAACGTAGTGGATACTTGCGGCACCGGAGGGGACACCAGCGGCACGCTCAACATCTCCACTGCGGCCGCCCTGGTCGCCGCCGGAGCAGGCGTTCCAATAGCCAAACACGGCAACCGAAGCGTGAGTTCCAAATGCGGCAGTGCCGATGTCATGGAAGCTCTGGGCGTAAATCTCTCCTTGCCCCCGGACCACCTCGCTGGCTGTCTGCGAGAAGTCGGAATCGCTTTTCTTTACGCGCCCGTTCTGCATTCGGCTATGAAGTTCGTGCAGACCGCCCGCCGCGATCTCAAGGTTCGCACGGTATTTAATCTGCTCGGTCCGCTCACCAATCCCGCCCGCGCGGCCGCCCAGGTGGTCGGCGTGTACTCCGTGGACTTGGTGGATAAACTGGCGGAAGCATTGAGCATGCTGGGACTGCGCCGTGCCCTGGTGGTCCACGGCAACGACGGCCTGGATGAAATCACCATCTCCACCACTACGCGCATCGCCGAACTGCGCGATGGCCAGGTGCGCACCTATGAAGTGAGCCCGGAAGAATTTGGCTTGCGCCGGGCCCCGCTCAGCGAAATTGCCGGAGGCGACGCCGCCACCAACGCGCTGATCGTGCGCAAGATTTTGCGCGGTGAAAAATCCGCCCGGCGCGATGTGGTGCTGCTCAATGCAGCCGCCGCGCTGGTCGCGTCCGGCCAAGCCGACTCGCTCGCACACGCCTTGCCAGCGGCTGTCGCCGCCATCGACTCCGGCGCTGCCCTGGCTAAGCTGGATGCCTTGGTGAAGTTCACGAACTCTTAGGGAAACTGTGATTAAGTCCCTGATCGCACACGCCTTGAAAGGGCACGGCTTCAGCCGTGCCGCCAAAGCCGCATAAAATCAGGGGCTTTAGCCCCGGAGTGTCTTTCTTGTCGTGCCCGGTTGTTTCGCCAAGGACCTAATCAGATCCTCCTTAATTGGAACTGCGCCCTAAAGACTCTCGTCCTTCCCAATCCTCAACCGATGTTCCGAGGCGCCGGACTCGGGCACGCTCCCGTCATTCACGACCACCTCCAGCGGCTCATAAGGTGTGGCAACGCGGATCACGGCTTTGGATTTTGCCCTCACTTCCACGCGCTGCAAGAAATCACCACCGGCAGTGTGAACCGTAACTGGAACCTCAGCACCTGCTCCACCGCTGTTGCTCACGGTCACCGCCGTGATGAAATTCGTGCCCGTAGTGTGGCGGGCATTGGCCGATTCCGCTGCCAGAGTCGGCAGTCCCGCATCGGTGTAGACCCAATCGTGGAAAAACCATCCCAGGTCGCGCTTGGACTCGGCTTCCGTCAAGTGTTGCAAATAAGTAACATCCGTGTCGTCGCCAGCCTTGTAGGCGCGCAACGCACGCTTGAGTGCCGCGTCGCCCATCATGTCACGCAACATCCACCAAACCAGCGCGGCTTTGCTGCGGTAAAAAACTTCCTGCGTCGCGGCAACCAGCGCTTCGCCCGGCTGCCGTTCGGCCTGTGCCAGTGCGGCGCGGTGGGGCGCAAGCGTGGCGAGTGCCGCCTCACGACCATCTTTTTCCGCTGCAAGCACCTGCGCGAAATGAGCCGCGCCTTCGTAAATCCACAGCCGTGGAGACTCCAGAGCCGTGTGCGTTAGCTGATGGAGCAAGAGTGACTGTTCCATAAGTGAACTAGACTTGGCCAGCGGCACCAGTAACCATTTTCCCGCTTCAAAGGGCGCCGCGTTCGCGTCAGCCAGATCAATTACTTCCAGGCTCCCCTTGGCAGGCCCGAACCAGTCTTGCACCAAATATTCCGCTCGTTCTTCCAGTTTGGCAAACTCCTGCCCCGCGCCAAGATCCTGCGTTGTCACATGTACACGAACACGGCCCGCGGCAATTTCCTGGAAATCGCCGACCACGAACGCGGGATCAGCCCAACCTAGCCCCTCAAACGTGCACTCAGACAGCACAACGAACCCACCTGCTGGATCTTCCACCGTTGTGCAACCCTTACCATTGACCAAAAATTCTGACTGGTTCGCGCTGCGCTTGTCAGCCTCGCTCGTCGCAGAATCGTTTGCTGAAGAAACTCCCGTCGGAGAACCGCCGACAACCAATTCACCGCGCAGCTCCATTTGCGAATCCGCGTGGCGCGCCTTCCACTTCCCCAGCGCGGCGAACATACTGGCCCCCTCGGAAAGGTTCTGCGACTCCATCGCCACCGGATACCACACAACGTACCCGACTCCACGCACAGCCGTGAACAACGGGCTGATCTGGTCCCAATCGCTGGACCGCGCCGCGCGCCCGGGTGTTCCAATTCGAGTAAGGCGCGTCGCGTCCAGCAGGATCGTGCCCTCGTAACTGACCGCCAGGACCACCGAACCCTTCGGGGCGATTGCACTGGGCAGGGTTACGATGGCTTCAGAAAGCTCGCCTGTGTGGTCAATGTCGGACGTAAACGGTTGCCGCACAAACTGCACGGCTTGCCCAAAATCCTGGGAATCGGCAGGGGAAGAAGAAGACGACAACGACTCGGAACTCTGCACTACTCGAATCGACCCCCACGTCAGACCCGAGGAAATTTGCAGTGCCACCAGCCGTTGTGGCTGCGCGGAATCATTCCGCAGCGTGAGCTGTCCGCGCACACCCAAACGCTGCTGCTGCGGCTCTAGATGCAGATTCAGGTCGTAGTTGGTAATGGTAAAGGCTTCCCGGTCAATAGCCGACGCGAGAGCCGACGCCGGAGCGAGCAGCGCAAGAGCCACGCTCAGTAGACAAAGACCCTTCATTTCTTCTTGGATGCCAACGGAACGCCACCGCGCCGCTGCCGCGCAATTTCATACAACACAATCGCTCCCGCTACGGAGACGTTCAAAGACGGCACCTTGCCGAGCATGGGAATCGAGACAAGGAAATCGCAGCGCTTCCGCACCTGATCGTGTACGCCTTTGCCCTCCGCACCCAGCACCAGCGCGCAGTCCATTTTGTAGTCCATGGCGTCGTACGACTGGGGCGCTCGCTCGTCAAGCCCGATCGTCCAGATATTTTGCGACTTCAGTTGGTCCAAGGTGCGCGAGATGTTGGTCACCTGGGCCACCGGCAGGTGCTCACTGGCCCCAGCTGAGGCCTTGGCCACAATGCCTGACACCCCCGCCGCGCGACGTTCCGGAATTACAACACCGTCCGCTCCCGCCGCATCAGCCGTTCGCAGAATCGCGCCCAGGTTGTGCGGGTCTTCCACGCCGTCCAGTACCACGAGCAGCGCATGTTCCGCGCGCCGGTTCGCCAAAAGCTCGTCCAAATCGCAATACTTTTTGCCGGAAGTGACAGCGACCGCCCCCTGATGCCCGCCATTTCCGGCTAACCGGTCCAGATCCTGCCGCGTAATCAGCCGCACGCTCACGCCCGCGTGCTTGCATTCGTCAATCAGCTTCTGTAAGCGGTCGTCGTGCCGCTCCCGCGCCACCGCCACATATTGAATCGCCTTGCCCCGCGACTTCAGCGCCTCGCGCACCGGGTTAATGCCGTAGATCGATTCCATTCCACCAGTGTAAGGCTTCCTCCTTTACACTGTCCTTCGGAGAACCCATGCAGGAAGCTTTCATCGTTTCGGCGGCGCGCACACCTATCGGCAAATTCGGTGGCTCGCTAGCCTCTTTGACAGCGGTTGACTTGGGCGTCGTTGCCGCCAAGGCTGCTCTCGCACGCGCCGGGGTTGATCCGAAACAGGTCGAAGAGACCATTTTTGGCAACGCCCGCCAGGCCGGAGGCGGCCCGAATCCCGCCCGGCAAATTTCCCTCCGCAGCGGCATTCCGCAGGAAGCGCCCGCCTATACCGTGAACAAGGCCTGCGCGTCGGGCATGAAGTCGATTGCCTTGGCCTATCAGGAAATTCTTCTCGGAAACTCAGAATGTGTTCTCGCGGGCGGAACAGAATCCATGTCGCGCCTGCCGTATTATCTTGAGGGCGCCCGCTTTGGCTACCGTTTGGGCAACCAGGAAATCGTCGATGGCATGACCCGCGACGGCTTTTATTGCCCCATGGCGCAGATGCTAATGGGAGAAACCGCCGAAGTCTTGGCCGCTCAGTACCAGATTTCCCACGAGGAGCAAGATGAGTTCGCGCTGACTTCTCAGCAACGCGCCGCCGAAGCCATCGCCAAGGGATACTTCCAAAACGAAATTGCCCCGGTGACAATTGCTGGCAAGAAAGGCCCGCAAGTCTTTGCCGCGGACGAACACCCATTTCCGGCAGCAACGCTCGAGAAGCTGGCCAAATTAGCCCCAGTCTTCTCGAAAACCGGAACGATTACAGCGGGCAATTCTTCCGGCATCACGGATGGCGCAGCTGCGGTAGTAGTCGCCAGCGGGCCATTCATCGAGCGTAATCACCTGAAACCCTTGGCCCGAATCGTTGCCATCACCACCGCTGGCGTTGATCCGAAGATCATGGGCATCGGCCCGGTTCCGGCGGTCCATAAAATGGAACGCAAGCACAACCTGCAACTCGCCGACTTCGATCTCGTAGAACTCAACGAAGCTTTCGCCGCCCAGGTATTGGCCTGCGACCGCGAGCTCCACTTCGACCGCGCTCGCCTCAACGTCAACGGCGGCTCCATCGCTCTGGGCCATCCCATTGGCTGCACCGGGACGCGCATCACTGTCACTCTGCTGCATGAGATGCTTCGGCGCGGGGCGAAACGCGGACTGGCCACGCTTTGCGTCAGCGGGGGAATGGGCATGGCTCTCGCATTGAAAGGTATTTAGGCCCGTGTAGTCGCGGGCGCCCTCGCCCGCGCGGTGTTGCCTTAGATTGAGCACGGGTCTTACCCGCATTGCCCCACACCCTCCTCCCGCCCTATACTCATCTCGAACGCCGCAGCCATGCCACTTTCCGCTCTCATTGTCGACGATGAACAGCTCGCTCGCGACGAGCTTGCCTTTCTTCTGAAAGATGCGGACGTCAACGTCGTGGCCCAGGGCAAGAACGGCCTGGACGCCATCAACCTGATCAAAGAGCACAGCCCAGATCTCGTCTTCCTCGACGTGCAAATGCCGGGACTTGACGGCTTCGGTGTCATCAAAAAGCTTCTCGACAAGAAGGTTGCGCTCCCGAAAGTTGTCTTCGCCACCGCTTTTGACCAGTATGCCGTCAAGGCTTTTGAGGTCAACGCTGTCGACTACCTGCTGAAGCCGTTCGACAAAAAGCGTGTCGCGCAAGCCGTCCAGCGCGCCCGCGAGCAGATGCCGCAAGCGAACGCTTCGCAAGAACGCCTGGAAACTCTCGTTCGTATGTTGGAAACCCAGCGCCAGCAACCCGCCAAGCTGCTCATCAAGGCCGCAGGCCGCATGTTGCTGGCCGACCAGAAAGACATTTGCTACGCCTCCATCGAAGACGGCGTCATCACGGTAGTCACGGCAGGTGTTGCTGGCCTCGAAGGGCATTCCAATTGCAGAACATTGGAAGAACTGTTCGAAAGCCTCGACTCCAAGCTCTTCTGGCGCGCCCACCGGTCGTATCTCGTCAACATCAATCGCATCAAAGAAGTCGTCCCGTGGTTCAAAAGCTCCTACCAGCTCCGCATGGACGACAAAAAGCACACGGAAGTCCCCGTCAGTCGGGCGCAGACCAAGCGCTTGCGGGAGTTGTTTGGGTTGTGAGAGCGCCGTCGGCGGGAGAAAGTTTAGGGTGGTTTTGCCTCCCAAACCCCCGGAATAGCGAATGAAATACGAAAGGTTTCCGGTCAAATCGCTGTTTTCACACCCGTTAGCCGGGAGCTGACGGCGGTAAGCCGATCGCGCACCTTATGTCTCGAGGCTGGGAAAGCAAATCCGTCGAAGAGCAGCAAGCCGAGGCCACCCGGCCCAGAGGCGAAGCTAAGACTCACCTGACCGCCGACCAAGCCGCCAAAAAACGCGAAAAAGAATCTCTTCTCCTCTCCCGCACGGGGGTCCTGCGGCAGATTCAAGCCACGCGCAACGCTCGCCACAAGCAGATGCTTGAGGCCGCCCTCGCTGACCTCGACGCTAAGCTGGCCAAGCTTTGAAGCTATCAGCTATCACCAAAACCGAAGGTGTCCGCTTCAAGCTTCAAGCTGACGGCTGACAGCTGACGGCTGACAGCTGACAGCGAAGCACCCCAAGGTAACCATGCCTTCCCGCAACCCGTGACGTATAATTTCTCCATCCCCATGAAAGCTTACGTGTACGTTTCCTTGAAAAAAACCGTCCTCGACCCGCAGGGCAAAACCATCCAAGGTGCCCTGAAAAAAATGGGCTATCAGGGGCTCGGCGATGTCCGCCAGGGCAAGTTTTTTGAAATTGCGCTCAACGGCGGATTAACCAAAGAGCAAGCCAATGCCGAGGTCGAAAAAATGGCCCGCGAGGTCTTGACCAACCCGGTCATTGAAGAATTTCGCTTCACCGTGGAAGCATAAAAGCGTGGAAGCATAGAAGCGTGCAAGCATAGAGCGAAATCCAGCAACGCACTCCCCCAAGTGCAGTCCGCTCCACCAGTCGCCGCCCCCGAGCGCAGAAAGCTGATGGCTGACAGCTGACAGCTGACAGCCAAAGATTTTAAGGAGCTTCAACATGTGCGGCATCGTAGGGTATGTCGGTAAAAAGCGAGTAGTCCCGGTCATCATCGAAGGTCTGCGCAAGCTGGAATACCGCGGCTATGACTCCGCCGGAATCGCCGTCGCTGGCAACGGCGATGGCCTGCAAATACGCCGCGCCGAGGGCAAGCTCCGCAACCTGGAAGAAGTTCTCCGCACCAAGCCCGTGGACGGCACCTACGGCATCGGCCACACCCGCTGGGCCACGCACGGCCGCCCCAGCGAGGAAAACGCCCACCCGCACCGCGATTGCACCGGTCGAATTGTCGTCGTCCATAACGGCATTGTGGAAAATTACCTGTCGCTGAAGAAAAAGCTGGCGCAGGAAGGCCATACCTTCACGACGGAAACCGACACCGAAATCATCGCCCATCTGGTCGAGAAATATCTGCATCCGGAAAACGGTAACGGGACCAAAATTTCGCTCGAAGAAGCCGTCCGCAAGACCTGCCGCGACCTCACCGGCGTATTTGCGCTCAGCGTAATTTCTGCGGATGACCCCAACAAGATCGTTGCCGCGCGCTTCGGTCCGCCGTCGGTCATCGGTCTGGGCAATGACGAATATTTCGTCGCCTCGGACGTACCGGCCATCCTCTATCACACGCGCGACATGTTCTTTCTGCACGATGGCGACCTTGCTGTCATTACCCAGCAGGGTGTGCAGATGAGCGATTTTGAGGGCCGACCGGTTACGCGCGAAGTCCAGCACATCACCTGGGACCCCATCATGGCGGAAAAGGGCGGCTTCAAGCACTTCATGCTTAAGGAGATTTACGAGCAGCCGCGTTCCGTTCGCGATACAACGTTAGGCCGCGTCTCGCAGGATACCGGGCAGATTTTCCTGGGCGAAATGGAAATCGAGCCTGCGGAATTCCGTTCACTGGAGAAGATGAACATCACCGCCTGCGGCACCAGTTGGCATGCGGGGCTGGCCGGGAAATTCATGATCGAGCGCTTGGCCCGCGTCCCGGTGGAAGTCGACTACGCCAGCGAATGGCGCTATCGCGATCCCATCATCGGCGCCAACACCATGACCATGGTGATCTCCCAGTCTGGCGAAACCGCCGATACGATCGCCGCCCAGCGCGAAGCCAAGGCACGCGGTTCGAAAACGCTCGCGATCTGCAACGTGGTCGGATCGATGATCACTCGAGAAGCTCACGGCACGATTTATACCCATGCTGGACCCGAAATCGGCGTCGCCTCGACCAAAGCCTTTACCGGCCAGCTTACCGCGCTCTATCTCTTTGCGTTGCACCTGGGCGAAGTCCGAGGCGTTCTCTCACCAGAACGAGCCAAAGAACTGGTCCGCGAACTCACGCTGCTTCCCGGCAAGCTCGAACAACTCCTCACCCGCGACGAGGAATGCGAAGACCTGGCCAAGATTTATGTTCGCGTGCAGGACTTCCTCTTCCTGGGCCGCGGTATCCACTACCCCATCGCCCTGGAAGGCGCATTAAAGCTGAAGGAAATTTCTTACATCCACGCGGAAGGCTATCCCGCTGGAGAAATGAAACACGGCCCGAACGCCCTCATCGACGAGAATCTTCCCGTGGTCGTCATCGCCACCTGCGATTCGAAAGACCCCAACTCGGTCACACGCTACGAAAAGACGATGTCGAACCTGAAGGAAGTGAAAGCGCGTTCCGGCAAAGTCATCGCCCTGGCCACCGAAGGCGACGAGGAAATCAAAGAGGCCGCCGACCACGTCCTCTATATTCCGCAAGCGCCAGACGAACTTTCCGCCATCCTGGAAATTGTTCCGCTGCAGCTACTGGCCTACCACATCGCCGTCCGCCGCGGCTGCGACGTGGACCAGCCGAGAAACTTGGCGAAGTCGGTGACGGTAGAGTAAGGGCGACGTGATGCATGACGTTGGGGTGGAGTTCTGTAATCAACTTGGAATTTCCGGCGTTCGGGAAGCCCGGATCAAGCGCGGGAAGTGGGCCTGGGATCGAGCATCGGAACATTCTCCCTGTCATCTTGAGCGCAGCATTCCGGCGCGTCAGCCCGGGATTGCGGAGTCGAAAGATCCCTGCTCGGTCTTCGCTTTGACTTCTAGCGATTATCCCCCTCGCTTTTGATCACGCCTCGTTCTTTCCGGTCCGCCAGCTTTTTGAGATTGAGTTGAGCAACTTCTTCCATGCCTAAGCCAAGCTCCGCCGCGGAAGCCGCGATGTACCACAAGACATCACCGAGTTCTTTTGCGTACTCTTCAATCTCAGCCGGGCTCATTCCACCACTCGACATACTACCCAGATTGCGCCAGCGCTTGCCGACTTTGTCACAATATTCGCCGGCTTCGCCTGCCAGCTTCATCGCTGGATAGCACAGGTTCTCGCCCCGGCTCGGGTACATCGCCGTGCTCTGGGCCTGTTCTTGATACTCGTTCATCGTCATGGTTGCCATCTCTCCTTGCGTGCACTGGTATCGTCGTCGGCAGGCTCCCTAAGCCCGCCTCTTCCGCAGCCCCAACGCCGACCCCAGATAAATCCCCGCCGCAATCACCGTTAACGCTTTCAACCCAAACCACATCGACAACGACTCCAGCAGCCCCCCCGCCAGCGATCCAAACAAGTTCGATCCCAGCGCGCTTCCTTCAAAGCGCACTTTGGCAAAGCTCGACACAAAAATAATCCCCGCAAAAAACACCGGCGAGCATAGCACCAGCGTCGCCACAATGGCCCGCGTGATCCAGGACTCAAAAAACAGCCGTTCCGTCGGCACAACGTACATCACCACTAGTGTGGCCATCAATCCGAAATACGCCAACCAGAGCGGAATCCGCGGCCACGCCTGGTACACCAAATTCGCCGCCACAATCAGACACAGCAACCCTGAAATGACAATCGAATTCACCACCCACGTAGTCCCGAACAACAGCGCCATGCGGCTCACAATCTGGGCTTCCAGCAGCATGAAGCCCGCGCCCAGCAAGAAGAACCCAGGCTGAATTTTTCCCTTGCCTCCGCCCACTTTGCGCAGAAACCATCCCAGCGTCAGAATCACCGCCAGCGACACCAGAATCACAACCATGGGCAGTCCCGGCGCATGCTGATAAAAATACGGCCAATCATCCGTGGTAATGCGGGCTGGCTCCATGGGCATGCTCGAATGCGCGTTGACGAAAGCCGCCAGCGCTGGATTCGCCAGCGCCTTCTCAATCCGCTCCCGAGAACCCGCCACAAAAAACCGTCCTCCCGTCTGGAAATTCCCAGGCTGGCTCTGGAACTGCACCGGCGCCTCCCCAAACACTTCCTGCAACAGCGCGTGCAGCCGACCGGCAATCCACGGCGTATCCACCTGGAACTTCACGATGATCAAACCATCGGGCTTCAACAGCCGCCGCGCCTGCCGCATGGCTTCCCGGGTGTACACGTAGTTATCGATGCGGATGTTGGTGAAGTGCGACGTCGTGGTATGGGAGTCGAGCAGGGAGAACACGATCAAATCAAACTGGTCGTGGCTGTTCTGCATAAAGCTGCGAGCATCATCCAGTACCACATGCGTGCGCGGGGACTGGTAAGGATGTTCGAAATGCAACTCACGCCCCAGCTTCAAGATCAGCGGATCAATTTCCACCGCCACCACACTGCCAGCCCCATTGCGCAACGCCGCCGCGACATCGTTGCCCATCCCCGAACCCAGCACCAACGCGGTGGGCGGTGACGGGTAGAAGCGATAAGGCAGGTTATAGGCGTTCCATTCCAGCGGGCTATTGGCGAACTCCTTGGGGTGCGCCTGCGCGAACTCCGGAGTTAAGTTCACCACCTGCTGATACCAACTGTCGTTGGTGTTCAGCGCGTACGAAAGTAGCCCAGGAACGTGGGTATTGTCCACGACGGTGAGCTTTTGGTATGGCGACCAATACGTGACCCTGTCTTTGCTGTCAGGCAGGCCGAGCAGCACCACGCTACACAGGAACACCGCGCCTACGGCCACGCGCGCCCGCCGGTTCTGCCAAAAGACGATGGCGCTGAGCGCGCCCGCCACCAGCATCCACACCAAAGGCGGCTGACTCAAAAATCCCAGCGCCGTGAAGCCTCCGATACCGGCCAGACTGGCCAGCACATTCACGCTATAGGCCGTCACGCCATTCCTTGCATTTTCCAGTGCCCAGCCCACCAACTGCCCACACGGCACGAACACCAGCGCAATTTCCGCAAACAGAGGCACCACAAACAGCATGGCCAGAAGCATCCCTGACCAACTAGCGGGAGCGGCGGGAACTCCCCAAATATGCACCTCCGACCCGGAGCCCAACAGCGCCGGCAGTCCGCTGATGATCTTGTGCAGGGGAGAAATCGGAGCCGTCAGGATAATCGTCAGCAACAGCAACGGCGCCAGCATCACGTTTAGGTGGATTCGACGGCGACACAACATGCACCCCATGCCAAAACCCAGGAAACACGCTACCAAAACAAAATTCTTGAAGTAGGCGAAAACACGAATTTCCGAGGTCACCCAGCGGATCATCGCCATCTCCAGAAAAAGGCTCAATCCGCTAATCCACGCGAGCTTGCCATAGCCGGACGCGCCGAGTTCTTGCGCATCGACTTCCAGCCATCCCCTGGGCGAGGTCGCCGACTCTGGCCGGTACAAGCGCGCCAGCCGAAATGCCAACAGAACCACCAAACTGACCACCAATGCCAGCAAAACAACAGATCCGGGCGTTTGCACAGCGCTTCCCATTAAGCCTAACTCTCCTCAAAAAATTCGTTTGGACTGGCCGCAAATTGTACCTTAGGCGGGAGGTTTGGAACGGGTTATTGCGGGACTGGCCGCAGCCTAGCGCCGGGAGCGCAGCGCGGCAGCTAAGCTATCCGGATTGCGGCGTCCGTGTAACACGGGGATCACCACCAGAGGCTTCTCTTCCGGGGTGTATGCAATCAGATAGTCGTACAGTGTTATGAATCGCAATGGACGGGTGGTGAGATCTTCACGTCGTCGGCCTCGGTGAGGAAACGGAACTAAGTCGTAAAAGGCCTCAAAAATTTCTTCACGAACACAATCCGCCGCGTCGATGCTGCTGGTCGCAATGTATTCCCAGATTTTATCCAGATCGTCATACGTCTCCGGATGCAGGACGAAATCGCTCATTCACCTTTCGCTTTGCGGGCATCACTCTTCTGGCGCAGTCGAGCGAGGGCTTCCGCACCGTCAATGGGCTGAACGCTACCGTTCTTGAGGTCGTCGTAGCGGGCATCCAGCGTTTCCCGTCTTTGCGCAAGGCCTGAGAGGTAGGCGGCGACTACACCCTCAATCAGCTCGTCCGGCGCACGCCCGCTCAGCACCGCCAACTCCTGCAAACGTGATTCCGTTTCCGGCTTGAAATGGACTTCCATCAGCAAAGAATAGAACCGACGCTACAAGTCCGTCAAAGACAAGTTTCCCGCACCTTTTCATCCCCAAAAATGCATCCGCAGGCCCCCAACCATCATCCAAAGGTTGACAACAACTGACTCATGTCCTATGATGGCCCTGCCTCTCATTATCACATTTTGCAGTAATTGATTGATTATAAAGAACTTATAGCAACACCAGGAGAAACCAAAATGCCCAAAATTATCGGAATCGACCTCGGCACCACCAACTCGGTGGTCGCCGTCATGGAAGGTGGCGAGCCCAAGGTGATCGCCAACGAAGAAGGCGGCCGCACCACGCCATCCATTGTCGGCTTCACCAAGAGCGGCGAGCGCCTCGTCGGCCAGGTCGCCAAGCGCCAGGCCATCACCAACCCCGAAAACACCGTTTTCTCGGTCAAGCGCTTCATGGGACGCCGCTTCGAAGAAGTCAACGAAGAGATGAAGATGGTCCCCTACAAAGTCGTCCGTCAAGGCGACAACGTGGCCATCGTCGCCCAGGACAAGCAGTACACCCCGCCCGAGGTTTCGGCGCTGATCCTTCAAAAGCTGAAGAAGGCCGCCGAAGACTATCTCGGCGAGAAAGTCACCGAAGCGGTCATCACCGTCCCCGCATACTTTAACGATGCCCAGCGCCAGGCCACCAAAGATGCCGGAAAAATTGCCGGCCTCGAAGTCAAGCGCATCATCAACGAGCCCACCGCGGCCGCGCTGGCCTACGGTCTCGATAAGGGCAAGGACGAAATGATCGCCGTCTACGATTTTGGCGGCGGCACCTTCGACGTTTCCATTCTGGAAGTCGGCGAAGGCGTCATCGAAGTCAAAGCCACCAACGGCGACACGCACCTTGGCGGGGACAACATCGACCAGCGCATCGTCGAGTGGCTCATCGACGAATTCCGCAAGGACGAAGGCCTCGACCTCAAGGGCAAAGGCAACGAAATGGCTCTGCAACGTCTGCGCGACGCAGCCGAGCGCGCCAAGATTGAGCTTTCCACAACCATGGAAACCGAAATCAATCTCCCATTCGTCACCGCCGACGCCAGCGGACCGAAGCACTTGGTCAAGAAGCTGACCCGCGCCAAACTCGAAACCATGATCGAAGATCTGCTCCAGCGCTCCATCGCCCCCTGCAAACAGTGCATGAGCGACGCGGGCGTAACCGCAGACAAGATCCAGGAAGTCGTATTAGTCGGCGGCCAGACGCGTATGCCGCGCATTCAAGCGCTAGTAAAAGAACTCTTCGGACGCGAGCCTCACAAGGGCGTGAACCCGGACGAGGTGGTTGCGGTAGGCGCAGCCATTCAAGGCGGCGTGCTCCAGGGCGACGTCAAGGATCTGTTGCTCCTCGACGTAACCCCGCTAACGCTCTCCATCGAAACGCTCGGTGGAGTCTCAACACCGATGATCCCGCGCAACACCACGATTCCGACCCGCAAGACGGAAACGTTCTCCACCGCGGCCGACAGTCAGACGTCGGTCGAAGTCCACGTTCTGCAAGGAGAACGTTCCCTGGCAGCACAAAACCGCACCCTCGGCAAGTTCCACCTGACCGGCCTGCCGCCGGCACCACGCGGCATTCCGCAAATTGAGGTCACGTTCGATATCGACGCGAACGGCATCCTCAACGTCACAGCGAAAGACAACGCCACGGGCAAAGACCAGAAGATCACCATCACGTCCTCTTCTGGCCTGAGCAAGGAAGAAATCGACCGCATGGCCAAAGACGCCGAGTCTCACGCTTCGGAAGACAAGGCTAAGCGCGAAGAAATCGAATCCAAAAACCAGCTCGATACCATGACCTACAACGTCGAGAAAATGCTCAAAGAGCACGGCGACAAAATCAGCGGCAGCGAACGCGGCGACGTAGAAGCTGCCATCGCCGACGCCAAGAAAGCCCTGGAAAGCTCCGACAAAACCGCTATGGACAAAGCCCGCGAAACGCTAACCAGCGCCTCGCACAAACTGGCCGAACAAATGTACAAAGCCAGCCAACCCGGCGCAGCAGGCGGACCAACCCCAGATGCCACAACCAACGGCCACGCGCCAACAGGCGAGAACGACAAAAAGAAAGACGAAGGCGTAATCGACGCTGAGTACGTTGATGTGGATGACAAGAAGTAACAAAGATTGTGTGGCGCGGGCGCCCTCGCCCGCGTCCCACCTTCAAACTTTACTTGCACTCTGAAAATGCACTCTCAGAATGTCATCCTGAGCGCAGCGAAGGATTCCCGCACTCTATGCTCAACCATGCTGCTGACTCAATTTCGGCGATGCACCGCAATGGAGTCCGGCAGATCTAACTCATGGCCAACACAACCAACAAAGACTACTACGCCACCCTAGGCGTCAAGAAAACTGCCACCGCGGACGACATCCGCAAGGCTTTCAAGAAGCTCGCCCGCAAGCACCATCCCGACGTGAATCCCGGCGACAAATCCGCCGAAGAAAAATTCAAGACCCTCACCGAAGCCAACGAAGTTCTCAGCGACCCGAAGAAGCGCAAGATTTACGACCAGCTCGGCTTCTACTCCGACAACATCGACCCAGCCACAGCCGACGCCTACGCCCGCGGTGGCGGCAGCCCCGGCGCAGGCCCCAGCGGTTTCTCAGGCGGCTTCCCCGGAGGCCAACCCAGCGGCGGGCCAGGTGGAGGTCCAGGCGCAGGAGGCTTCGACTTCGGCGGCTTCGACTTCTCCGACATGGCCGACAGCGCCGGCCGCCGCACCACGCGCACCGGCAGCACCGGCGGCTTCAGCGATATCTTCTCCGGCATCTTCGGCGGCAAAGGCTCCCCCACCCAGAACGAAGGCCCCGAGCCCGGAGACGACCTCGAATACCAGGTCCGTGTTCCTTTCTGGGAAACCATCAAAGGCGGCGTAATCCGCCTCAACATCACCCGCCGAGACACCTGTTCCAATTGCCGAGGCCGAGGCACCATCGAATCCCCCGGCGTCTGCACCCAATGCGGAGGCAGCGGCCAAATCACGCAAAAAGGCGGCCGCATGAAGTTCAATACCGCCTGCCCCAAATGCCACGGCACCGGCAAAAACGTTTCCACCTGCGGCGTCTGCGGCGGAGAAGGCGCAGTCAGCCGCACCGAACCCCTCGAAGTCCGTATCAAAGCCGGCACACGCGACGGCCAGCGCATCCGCCTGGCGGGCAAAGGCAACGCCGGCTCTCACGGCGGCCCAGGCGGCGACCTCTTCGTAATCATCCGCGCCGGCGACCACCCCATCTTCCGTCGCGACGGCGACGACATCTACCTCAGCGTCCCCGTCAGCGCCACCGAAGCTGCCCTCGGCGCCAAAGTCGAAGTCCCTACCATTGATGGCCGCGCCCTACTCAAGATCCCCCCCGGCACCCAGTCCGGCCAAAAACTTCGCCTCCGCGAAAAGGGCGCACCATCAGCCTCCAAAGAAGGCGCACGCGGCGACGAAATCGTAGAAATCCAAATCACCGTCCCCATGCCCCGCGACGAACGCACTAAGGAAATCCTCCGCGAACTGGCCGAGCTGAATCCTGAAGATCCGCGCGCTGAGTTGTGGAATAAGGTTTAGCTTTCCGAATGGGAAGCTTTGCAGCCTGAAGGCGTGACCTGATACGACTCGTTTGTTCCACCGCCTAAGCTGTCGGTCAAACACGGAACGATTCGTATCAGGGTATGGCTTAAGCCATACCGTAAGGACAGCCTAGAATCAGGGGCTTCAGCCCCTGCTCGAAGCCGACGGGCCAAAACAACTGATGGCATCGCCCGGTTGCCGGGTGGCCCAGGCGCTGATTTTGATCTCCTCGATTCATACCGGACAAAGGGTGCCGCACCCTTGCGCTCTTTGCAAGGGTGGGAGTCGACGAGGCTGTTGCGGAAAATCTTCTAAATGAGGAACATTCAGGGAAAGCTCCAACGCCCTAGTTTGATATTACTTCCGCGTTATCGATTCCCACCCTTAAAATGCTAGGCGCACGGGTGCCCCACACAAGTCTTCTTTTGGCTTGTGTGGGGCAGTTCCAGAGAACAAACGAAGACAATCTCTTCCTACTTCCCCTCCTCCAAAATCACCAAATCCCAAGGCGCCAAACTAACCCCACTCCCCGCACCCACCTCACGCCCAGTCAGCAAATCCCGCCCAGCTCCATACGCATAATCAAACTTCACACTGTCACTCGAGTAGTTCAGATAGTAATGAATCCGCCGCCCAGCCCGATTCACCCCATGCTTCACCCGCACAACTCTCGGCAACGCCTGATCCGAACTCGCAAGCCCGGACTCGCGAAGCAAATCCAGAACAACAGCCCGCTGCAACCCATCCGAAAGCGCAGTTCCCTCATACGTCAACGACCCCGCCCCAAACCGATTCCGCGTAATGGCAGGCCAGCGCCCAAAGAAAGGATGCTCATAAAAAGCCAGCGCCTTCGCCGAAGTCGGCAGCAGAAACTCCGCCCACGAACTGACCATATTCTCGGCGGCAGAAACATGCCAAGGATTATCCTTCAGCGCCAGCGGATGTTCCAGATTCGAGAATTCTTGATACGTAAACCCAGCAGCCTCGCGCAGCGGCCCAGGAGCCTTCTCCCAGCGCACAGCGGAATTCTCATTCGTGAACCCACTCTTGAACGTCATCAAAACATGCCCGCCGCCATGAACAAAATCGGCAATCTTCTTCAGCAAAGCATCATCCGCGGAATACAGCGCCGGAACAATCAGCACCTTATAACCCGAAAAATCCGCAGTCTCCGGAAACACAAAATCCGCCCCAACGTTCGCCTCATACAGCGACCGGTGCAACTGCGCAAGCACCGCGTTGTACGACCCAGCCGCCTTCCCCGGAACCCACCCCAACTCCTGCCGCTCCCAGGGCATAAAGCTGATCGCATTCGACGAATCGACGCTATAAAGAATCGCTACATCGTTCTTGATCTGCAAATTCACAATCTCAGGCCCAACCTTCTTCAGCTCATGCGCAATCCGCGAAACCTCCGCGTAAGCGCGATTCGGCTCCAGATCGTGCCCCAGCACACCCTTCCAGTAAGTCTCCTGACCAGCGTGAATCGAGTGCCAGTGCCAGTACTCCACCATGTTCGCGCCCGACGAAAGATCGGTGTAAACATCCAGCCGCAACTGCCCATCGTAGGGAGGAAATTGCCCAGTAGAATCCCAACCAAGCGTCTGCGCATTCGTTTCCGTTACCAGAAAATTTTGATGCTTCAGCGACCGCGAAAAATCCCCCTGCAACGCCTGCCACGCCCCATCCAGATGATCCTGCGAACCGTGATAAGGATTATTCGCCACCACATCCAGCGACTTCGCCACCTCCACTTCATTCACATCCAGCTTCATCATCGAGCCATAGTCCTGCGTAACAAACTGATCCGCCCTCCGCGACTTTCTCACCAGCGCAGCCTGAAACGCTAGAAAGTCCGCCACCCGCATTTGCTGCCAACGCGACCACTCCAGCTTGTAACTCGTGCTGGTGGCATTATCCCGCGTAGGCATGTCAGCCCAGTCGTTCACATCCTGGCCCCAATAATTCAGGAACCAAGCTTTGTTCAATGCGTCGGTTGTTCCAAATTTCTTCTTCAGATGATTCACGAATCCCTTGAAAACATCATCATTCGATGCCCCATAAGCCCCAGTCTCGTTATCAATCTGCCACCCAATCACCGCGGGATTGTCCTTGTAGTGCGCAACCATCTTCGTAATCAGCCGCTCGGCATAAAACCGGAACTTCAGATTGTCGGTGTCCATGTTCTGCCGCATGCCGTACCCCACGGCAGCCCCTCCCAACGGCCGCGCATAAAACTCCGGATGCGCTTTCGCCATCCAGGCAGGCATCGAGTAAGTCGGCGTGCCCATGATTACCTTGATGCCAGCCTTCCCCATGGCATCGACCACCCGGTCCATCCACGCGGATTCAAAAGCCCCATCCGAGGGCTCCCAAAGACTCCACGTTGACTCGCCCATGCGCACCACCGAGATCCCCGCGTCGTGCATCAGCGCAACATCTTTTTCCAAGCGACCGGGCTGAAGATCCGCAGGCATGTACTCGTTGTAGTAAGCTGCGCCATAAAGAACATTCGGCATCAGCGCCCCCGGAGGCGGAGCGGAATCCTGCGCCGTTGCCACCAGAGAAGCCAAACCAAGCGCCAGCAGCGTATTCAGAATGCGAGAGATAAACCACCGAGTCATAAGTACCTTTCTTACAAACACTTCCTGACCAACTTTTTTGCGCCGTCAAGCATCGAAGCCCGTTTCACAAGATCGACGAATACTAGGCAGTGCGTGCCAGAAAGTCAATGGAAGCCACAGCCCAAGCCTCCCACTGGCCTCCTAATGGAGGCGCGGGCGTCCTCGCCCGAACCTATTCCACTCTCACTCTTCGGCGGCCATCCCTTCTTTCAAGTTAACCAGTTCAACGATTTTCATAACGGAACGATGGGTGCCCCGCCGCGGAACTATAACCGATGAATGATTTTCAAAAAACAACCTTGGCCATCGTGGTTCCTGATCTGGCGCAGCAAATGCGTTGAGATTGAATTCCGACAGCCTCTCAGATGCATCCAGCCTTACTTCTTCACCGGTGTGTGAGCTTCCTCCCAGCGCTAGTTCTTTCGGGAGCCACTTCCAAATTGCTCAGGAAAAATTCCCAGAAAGTAATTCCAGCCCTTCTCATGCCCCTTGGCCACCTCATCATCAGGGAGGCCGGAATGCACCAGCGTCATGAGCGTGTCTTTTCCCCGCTTTTTGAATGTCACCGTAACGGTGGACTCTTGTCCCAAGGTGCTGGAGGACATCCACGTGTGTTGAATCCGGTTTCCCCGCTTGATCTCCGTGAAGCGGCCGTAGTGGGCGTGCGTCTTGAGGGCCCAATAGAAGAGACCATCTACTTTCGCATTCAACAGAAACTTGTCCGCCGCATTCCAGGGATTGCCCGGGATCTTGGGATTGAGCCATGCATCGAACACCTCGCCCGGAGCGGCGGCGATGGTTCGTTCAAACTGGAATTCAATGGTTTTCGTTGATTTTGTCATTTCCTTTTCTCCTTTTTGTGTTTCCTTTTCTCAAAGAACTGCTCAAACAAGTCGAGGCGTGTGTTCCAGAATCGCTCGTACTCATGCACCCATTCCGCCACCTCGCGCAGCGGTTCCCCGCGGAACGAAATAATCACTTCGCGGCCCTGCTTCCGGCGTTCAATCAGCCCAGCTCGTTCCAGCAGCTTCAGGTGTTTGGTAACCGAGTTCAAAGCCGTGTTAAAGGGCTTGGCCACATCCAGAAATCGCGCCGGACCGTTGGCCAGCTGACCAATAATTGCCCGCCGGGTCGGGTGGGAAAGGGCGGTTAGCACATCGGTCAGTTGATCCATGAATTACAATACACCTTAAGGTGTAATGATTGTCAAGCATTTTTATTGCAACCCAACAGGCCCGCCCGTCCTGTCGCAAAAAGCGCTTCAGGGCAGACTCTCTGCCAAGAATGAAAGAGGTCTGCCCTGAGCCCTTCGCGGAGGAGGGGCTACCGGATGTTTCAATTTGGCAAAACAGGCCACAACCGCCGCAAGGATCAAGCATCCGCCGAGTTCCACAACAGCATGGTCTCTATGCGGTCGGGACCATACACGTTGCGAACGAATCACCCCCGACTAACTATCGTTCCGCCACACGAACAACTCCAGACTGACGCTCCGTTCTGACGATCCTGGTCTTGTACTTCTTCCCATCGGGACGAGTGAGTACCAGCCGATTCTTCGTCACGCAAACCGCAACCGGGTCGTTCACCACCATATCCGTAGGGTTGTAGCCGAAAAACAGATTCTTGAGATTCTCCGACGTATACGTCAGGTCGCCCACTTCGACGGTTAGAATGTAGATTTCCTTCGTCTGTTCCGGAGTGTATGTGTATCCGTCCATCACTTTCTTGCCGTTCTTTTTGGTCTTCTCCTCGTAGTGTCCGGAACTCACGCCCGCTACTGTCTCTGTTCTCGTGTCCAGCCCAACCAGTTTCCCCGTGCTGCACTCCTGCGCCAAAACGTTCGCCGTTCCCGCAACGCTAACCACAGCCAGCGCCACCATCGTGATGACTTGCTTCATATTGCTTTCTCCTTTAGAAAGTTTTCTTGGATTCGATAACGGAATGGCGCGGTCTCGCCCGCTTCAAGTGCAACCGGCGAGACCGCTCCCGGCTCTAGCGCACAAGTTTCTGGCAGCCGCACTTGCAGCTGTTCGCCTGGCAATTGCACGCGTTCTTCTTGCATCCGCAGGAACAGGTGCCGCAGGCGCAGGTACCGCAACAGCTCGCTTTCGTCGTGCCGCTCGCCGCCGTATTTTTTCCCTTCGTCATGGAAATTCTCCTTTTTGATTTTGCGCGTTTCTCGCGCTTTCACAAGGGCTGACGTGCATCAGCCGGAAACCTTACAGTCGAGCTCCCCGCCGTGATACGCTGGCCACGTGAACCGTGCAGAAAACCCCGCTAAGGCCCTTTCTCCTGAGGCGGTTACGCGCTTGGTGGAGGGCCACCGTGACTTCCTCGCTTTTCTGGAGCGCCGCGTCGAATCTCGCGCCGCCGCTGAAGATATCCTTCAATCCGCGTTTGCACGCGGGCTCGAACGCGGTGTCGGCGTGCCCGAGGAAAAAGTAGTCGCCTGGTTTTATCGCGTGCTGCGCAATGCCCTCATCGACCACTACCGCCACCGCTCGGCCGCCGAGCGCGTTGCCGATGCGTGGACCCGAGAATTCACGGAAAGCGCCCAGCCCGCTGCCGACCTGCACGCTGAAATTTGCCAGTGCGTTTCCGGCCTGCTGACGACGCTCAAAGCGGAATATCGCGATGCGCTGCGAATTGTGGACCTCGAGGACGGCAGCCTCAACCAACTAGCCGAGCACTCCGGCATCACCGCCGCGAACGCCGCTGTGCGCATCCATCGCGCCAGAAAAGCGCTTCGCGGTCGCGTGCAACAAGCCTGCGGCGTCTGCGCCGATCACGGATGTCTCGATTGCCAATGCAAACCGGTCCCTACAAAACCTGCGGTCGGGCGGCCTGACGGTCGCGATTCCGTGTCCACTTGGCGAAATGGCCACTTGCCGGGAAATCGCTAGAGTCGCGTGTTTCGAAAATGTTCCACGTGGAACATTTTGTTGAAGTTTGAAACAATGTTCCACGTGGAACATTCCGTAAACGCTGTTTTTGGCGGTTTATGTGCAAAACTTTGCAACTTTTGGGTAAAGTTGTTCCACTTTAGCGACTGGCGGAGATGAGAATGGGGTCACTTCCGTCTGTCCCCGCTATTTCCTCACACTGGAGTACGTACCCTGGGCCTTATCCGCTCCAGGATCGCAGCTCCGTGCCGCCCAGAAACGCCAACGGCTGTTATTCTGCTCGGCGGTCAGATCGCGGAGCTAGCTCCCACATGTTTGAGATACCAACCCTTGTCTTCTCGCGGGTTCCAATCACGTACGCGATGAAACAGTTCTTCGTACTTTTCTTGCGTTCGGCACACAACACCTACAACACCGTCGTGGCTGACAAAAAGAAAGTAGTCCTTGCCCTCCGGTATCAGAAAGGCGTCCCAGCCGAACAGTAACGGGATTACAAAATAGGAATGCATCTCGATCAGCTCTTCGCGTCCAAAGAGATGCCCTGGGCGTTTTTCCAGAGGTTCTGTCTCGCCTTTCGCAAGGCGCATTTGCTGGACGATCATGGCTCCAGTGTTCTCAGAGAAGTCGCCCCAGATGCCTCGTTCCCTGATCCAAAAAAATGCTCCTTCAAAGGGAACGTCTTCCCAAGTGGGAACCAGGTAGTCCGCTAAAGCGATGACACCCGAGGGCTTGTCTTCCAGTTCAATGCCGAAGCAACGAGAACTTTCCGGCTGGTAGTAAAGATACCGCTCGGCCGTAACTTTCAACCCACGCTCTTCGCACCAACTCTTCGCTTCTTCTTTCGTGAAAAATTTCATCTGGTCACCTCCTACGGAATCGGAACAAGGTTTCGTGGCGGATAAAGCCTTGATCCTTCATCGATGATGATGTACAAGACCACTCCCGCCGTTCCCCACTTCAGTATCGGCCCTGGCGTTATCGATCTCATTCTGTCCATCATCGTCGGGATGGGGTTGCCCCAGTGATCTACTTGGCCGCCTCCACCTGGCAACCATCGGGTCCTGGGGTCGTTCCTAGTCCCGGGGTTATAGTCCCAGTGTCCATCCGGGTCCCAGCTCACGTTGGGTGGGGATTGCCCTGGGATTCGGTACTTCGGATCCCATCTGATGGGTCGATCAGGTGAGCCTTTACCTGGCACCCAGTCATTCGGCACCAATGGGTCACCGGGCTTCCAACCCGGGCGGGTGGCCCAGGCTTTGCTCTTGATCTCTTCGATTCATACTGGACAAAGGGTGCCCCATCCTTGCGTTTTTTGCAAGGGTGGGAGTAGCCGAGGCCGACGAAGAAAATGTTCTAAATAAGGAAGAATTCCGGGAAAGCTCCAACGCCCAGCCTTATTTGTCATCCGCGCTTTCTATTCCCACCCTTGAAATGCCAAGAGCCTGCCCTGAGCGCAGCCGAAGGGGTG
>JAYWAL010000148.1:0-55538 GCA_043782485.1 Acidobacteriaceae bacterium
GGCTTTGTCCTAGCATCCACTTTGAAAGCCGTCCTGCAACGTTGGTGACGGCGGATACCGTTTTTTGAACCAACAGATACACAACGGGTGCCCGACTCGCATTGATCTGGTGTGCCACGTTCCGCCACGCGGAAAGGCCTAAAGGATCTCGGAGGGTGCCCACCGTTTAACGACGGGTTCAAAAGCGGCCCTCCGCACGGCCGAGCGGGTCGGCTTTTTCTGCCTCACCCTTCTACATTCGCCCTCCTCATTGCGATTGCGCCGACTTCATTGCAACACGCAGCGCATAAACCCGGCATAAGGAATGCGTTGGAAATCCGTAAGCTCGTCCCTCAAAGACTGCCCCTCGGGTTGCGCGTTTCCGGAACCATCCTTAAACTCGTAGCTGGCGTCTAACTTTCCAGCATTCATCCCCCATGCATCCCAGACTCTTCCAAATCGGTAGTTTCAGCCTGCCTACTTACGGCTTCCTGGTCGCCTCGGGAGTGCTGCTCGGTCTGCTGCTCAGCGTGCGGAATTCGCGGCGGCTCGGCATTGACCCGGAAAACACCTGGAATCTCGGCATCGTGGTGGTGCTGGCGGGAATTCTGGGTGCGAAAATTCTGCTCATCGTCAACGACTGGGGCTTTTACACCCGCAATCCGGGCGAGATTCTAAGCGTGAACACGCTCCGCTCGGGCGGAGTGTTTTCCGGAGGTCTGGTTGCGGCGTTGCTTGCCGCAGCGTGGTTCATGTCACGCCACAAAATGCCGCCGCTGCGCACGTGCGATGCGTTCGCACCGGGTCTGGCGATTGGCCACGCCATTGGGCGTTTGGGGTGTTTCGCGGCGGGCTGTTGTTATGGCAAGGAGACCCACGCGGCATGGGGCGTCGTTTTCACCAATCCGCTGGCAGCGGATTGGGTGGGTACCCCGCTTGGCGTTCGCCTGGAACCGACCCAACTGATGGAGGCGGTGGTTGAGCTGGCTAACTTCATCTTCCTGTCCTGGCTCATCAAGCGAAGACATGCTGACGGGCAGGTTTTTGGCACGTATCTGATCGTCTACGGCATCGCTCGTTTCTTCATCGAGTTCCTGCGCGGCGATCCGGGACGCGGCAACGTTTTCGGCGGCATCATGTCCGGCACGCAACTGATCGCCATCGGTTTAGTCGTCGTTGGAGGCCTGTTCTGGCTCCGCCGCGCACCGAGTCCCAATGCAGCCTCAGCCTGAGCCGGTGTAGTCGCGGGTGCCCTCGCCCGCGTGGTCTTGCTCGAAGCACTTGCCTTCAATCCAACACCCGGGGCCACTTTCTGTAAGAATCACTACTGCATGTCCCCAGCCGACTCTCAACAGGAATTCCTCGCTACCACCGAAGACACCGGCAAACGCCTGGACCACTTCCTTGTCTCCAATCTGCCCGACATCAGCCGCAGCCGGGTGCAGCAACTCATCGCGCAGGATAAGGTGCAGGTCAACGGCCAGCCCGAACGTGCTTCTCACAAACTGCGCGGCGGAGAAACCATCGCGGTCACCGGCACCGTGGAACTTCCGCCACTCCGTGCCATCGCCGAAGATATTCCGCTCGACATCGTCTATGAAGATGAAGACCTCGCCATCGTCAACAAGCCCGCCCGCATGATGGTCCACGCGGGAGCGGGGGCAGCGGACGCCGAACGCAATCTGGGCACGCTGGTCAACGCGCTCCTGCATCACTTCAATAGCCTGTCGAGCGTGGGCGGCGAGTTGCGGCCCGGCATCGTGCACCGCCTCGACAAGGGCACCAGTGGCCTGCTGGTGGTGGCGAAAAACGATTCCGCCCATCGCAAGCTGGGCGAACAGTTTTCCGCGCGTGAGGTCAAGAAGCAGTACGTCGCGCTGGTGCACGGATGGCTGAAGGAACCGCGCGGCACGATCAAAAATATCATCAGTCGCGACGCCATTCGCCGCACCCGCATGACCACGCGCCGTTCCGAAGGCCGCGAGGCCATCACCGATTATCGCGTCACCAAAAAGATTGATTCTCCCTGGGGCAAGTTTTCCCTGGTCACGCTCAACATCCACACCGGGCGCACCCACCAGATCCGCGTCCATATGTCGTCGCTTGGCCATCCGGTGGTTGGCGACAACCTCTACGGCGCCCCGCGGCAAATTCGCATTGCTCCCGCGACACAGGCGAAAGCCCGCAGGGAGGCCGCCGGGGGCGCGTCTCTCTCTCTCGACCGCAATTTTCTGCACGCAGCGTCGTTAGAATTCACCCATCCGCGCACTGGGGAACGGATTCGCTTCTCTCGTCCTCTCCCCGATGACCTGACGCAATTCCTGGCGCAACTGGAGAACGTGCGGCCCGACTCGCTATAATGAATCATTCCATGATCGCTTCCCTTCTCCGCCGTTGCAGTCTGCTCACCGTCGCGCTTAGCTTGAGCCTCGGCCCTCTGGCAGTATTGTCAGCCCAGACCGACGCCCCAGAATTGCCCAATGCGCCGTCGGCCGTGGCCATGCCTAAGAAGTCAGCTCCGGCACCGACGCCAACGACGGCACCTTCGACCCGGGTCGCATCCGCGCAGCCTGAACCAACCGCGACCCAGATCCCTCAGCCTCCGGTTCCGGACACGGCTTCTGGCAAGCCGGCGCCGACTCCCGTAATTCGCCCTGGACAGCAGCCCTCCGATTCCGCAAGCGACGACTTCGACCCCGCCGCCACCATCGTGAAGGCCGTCAACGAAGTCAACGTGGTCTTCACCGCGACCGATAAGCACGGGCGTTTCGTCAAAGATCTGAAACAAGAAGACATTCAGGTTCTGGATGACACCAAGCAGGTAACAAGAATCCGCAGCTTTAGCAGCCAAACCGACTTGCCCCTTCAGGTCGCACTGCTGGTCGATGCCAGCAATTCCGTCCGTGACCGTTTCAAGTTCGAGCAGGAAGCGGCGATTGAGTTCTTAAACCAGATTGTCCGGCCCAATTACGACAAAGCCTTCGTCGTCGGCTTCGATGCCACGCCCGAAGTTACACAGGACTTCACCGACAACTCCGAATTCCTGGCCAAAGGTGTGCGCTCGCTGCGGCCCGGTGGCGGCACGGCAATGTATGACGCTATCTATTTTTCCTGCCGCGACAAACTGCTGAAAGCGCCGCGCTCTGGCCCCGTGCGCCGTGCCGTCATCGTCCTCAGCGACGGCGACGACAACCTCAGCCACGTCAGCCGCGAAGAAGCCATCGAAATGGCACAACGCGCGGAGGCGATTATCTACACGATCAGCACCAATATTTCCGGAGCCAAAAACAAAGGCGACAAAGTCCTCGAGCGCATGAGCGAAGCCACTGGCGGACGGGCATTTTTCCCCTTCAAGATTCAGGATGTGGCCGACGCTTTTACGGAAATTCAGGACGAACTCCGCAGCCAATACCTGGTCTCCTACTCGCCGCCAAACCTGATCGCCGACGGCCGATTCCGCCCCCTGGAAATCACAGCCCTAACCCAAAAGGGCTTGCGCCTCCGCTCCCGCAAGGGCTACTTCGCCCCGTCAGCCCGTAAGCCCTGACCCACGTTGTACGTGGCATTTACCGAACGCAAAGACTTCATCCGCCTAATTTCGGCGCGAAGGGTGACGAACGACGAACTATGAGCAAGAGCATTCTTTCCAGCCAAACTCATAGGCCACGAACGCCCTTCGGAGTCGTGGCCGCGGCACTGTCAGACCCTGACGCGCAACCGCTGACCGCAGCGGACTGCAATCGGATGAAGCGCACCCCGCGGGCCAAGAGCATCCGCCGGGCGTTTGGGTTGCCCCAGGAAGAGTTCGCGGAGCGATGTCGTATCCCTTTGGGCACGCTGCGAGACTGGGAACAGGGCCGCGCTGAGCCCGATCAGCCGACCCGAGCCTATCTTACCGTCATTGCCCGCGATCCGGATGGCGTGCAACGAGCCTTGCGCCCAGGGGTCTGACTCACCGTGTGCAATCATTTGCACACAGCCACTCCCTTATTTTTCATAGGCTTAGATTTTGTTACTTCGGTGGTTCAACGACCTTTGGTCAGATTGTCCCTCGCCCCGCCCACGCCTATAATTGAAGCACTCTCAGCGGTCTTGGCAACCGTTTCGCGTGCGTCTGCGTCTTGCGTCTATGAAAATCACGACTCCACTTCCGATCAGCCGAAAGCGCAAACCAGCAGCCCTAGTTTCGCTAATCTTCGTTTCTCCGATCTTCGTTTCGCTGATCTTGTTGATTCCATGCGCTTTGCAGGCAGAGACCAAAACCCTGGTTGCCAGCGGCACCATTACCGTCACGCAAGAAAAGGGGCGCGCGGTGTTCTCCAACGATGGCGCCTCCGCGACTCCTGCTAAAACTCTGAAAAATAAGCCTTTAGCCGCCAATTTCACGGCTACCTACAACGCCGACGAGTATCTCGCTCCCCAGCCCAAGCTCATGTTTTGGAGCAATACAGAGCATCGATATAAGCCAGTACCGCGCGCTACGCCGATGGCCATGAGAGCGGCGAAATCAGCGGTGGCGGAAGTGGAGGGTTCCGTTAGCCCCAACCTTATTTTTGCCCCCGGTATTAGCCCCAAAACCAGTCTGATTGGCTCTTCGGCCACGCCGCAGGAAGTGGATTCGGCCATTGAACAGGCTGCGCGGCGGCACAACGTGGACGCGAACCTGGTACGGGCACTGATTCACGTGGAATCGAACTTCAACTCCAAGGCCGTTTCGCGCAAGGGCGCGATGGGCCTGATGCAGCTGATGCCCAGCACCGCGCGTCAGTTGAAGGTGACCAACCCATTTGATCCGGACCAGAACGTGGATGCCGGGGTTCGGCATCTAAAGCAGTTGCTGCAAGACTTTAACGGCAACGTGAAGCTAAGTCTGGCTGCCTATAACGCTGGGGCGGGGGCCGTGCATCGCAGCGCCGGCATCCCAAACTACGCGGAAACGCGCAACTACGTCAGCCGCATCACATCGCTTTACAACAGCGGGGACAACTCCCCGTTTCGAGGAGTAATCGGCGCGCACTATGGGTCGCAATACGAGCCGATGAGGATTTCCCGTGACTCGCAGGGTGTTCTGACAGTTACGAACACCGAGTAAAAACTAGCAGTCAGCCGTCAGTAACTGCTTAAAGTGCTTAGCCGACGGCTGAGAGCTGACAGCTTTTCCAGGAAGACAGGTAGGTTCTTGAAGATATTGACACTTAGCCGACGGCTTGGATATGCGGCGGCCGTCCTGCTACTGGCGGCGGCTCCGGCCCATGCGCGGCGCCACAAGCCGGAATCCTGGGCGCGGCAGCAGTTCGCCACGGCGGACCGCCTGCGAGAAGCCCTTAACGGCCGTCCCACGGACGACCGTTCGCGGCGCGAATACCAGCGCGTGATCGACGCCTACCGCAAGGTTTACTACGGCTCTCCGGCGGCGGCCAAAGCCGACTCCAGCGTTGTGGCCGTAGCCGAGTTGCTAGTGGAAATGGGCCGGCAGTTTGACGACGCCAAGGTCTTGCGCTCGGCGGTGGGCCAGTACGAATTCCTGCGCCGGGAATATCCCGGCAGCCACTACCGCTTTGACGCCCTGTTTACCATGGGCGAAATCTACAAGGACGACCTGGACGACCCGGCGAAGGCACACGAGACCTTTCAGGAATTTGTGCGGCGCTATCCGCACAACCGGTTGGCAGAGCAGGCGCGCGACGCCCTAGCGGAGCCGGTACCGCAGGTGGCGGCGAAAAAGGCTGCGCCCGCGAAGGTGGCTGTGGCTTCCGGAACGACTTCTGGAACGACCGATGCACCCGCGCCCAAGCCGGATACGCCCCAAGCCGCGAAATTGGCCCGGGTGACCGGAATCCGTCACTGGTCCACGCCCGACTACACACGCGTGGCGATTGACCTGGAGCAGGACGTCAAATTCGATTCGCAGCGCATTGACCATCCCGACCGCATTTTCTTTGACCTTCGGGGCACGAAGCTAGCGTCCACGCTGGTGGGCAAAAACTTTGATGTGGATGACGGATTTCTGAAAAAGATTCGGGTGGCGCAGTTCAAGGAGGATCAGGCGCGCGTGGTTCTCGAAGTGGACAGCCTGTCCCAGTACGATGCCTTCCTGCTGCCGAATCCTTACCGGCTCATTATCGACATCCACGGCAAGACTTTAGCGGCGAAGGCGACCGCATCTGTAGCGGAAACGAAACAAGATCCGGAACCGACTCCGGAGAATTCCGCCAAGAGCGCCGCCAAGGGCGCCTTAAAAAATGAGAAAACGGTCGCGACGATCAAATCCGCACCAGCCGCCAGCGCCGCGGACGACAGCGACGAGGAGAGCGCAGCCACCGAGCGTCCAGCTCTAAACGACCCTCCAGTTCAAACATTGACCAAGGATGCTGTTGCGAAACACACCGTTGCCAAGGACAACATCGCGAAAGATACGGTGAAGAAGGTTGCGACTGGTTCCGCGAAGGTAGTGCGGCCGGAATCGTCGTCTTCCTCTGCGGTCCCGACGGATGATTCTGCCGACACCATCTCTGATATTCCAGAAAAGAAATCCGCGAAGTCCAAGCGCGGTAAGAAGACCGACGACGACCTAGTCACCCGTGAAGCCCGGCCCACAGCCAACGGCGACCGCTCGCTGATTCGCGCCCTGGGGCTGAAGATTGGCAAGATCGTGATTGATCCCGGACATGGCGGGCACGATACCGGAACCATTGGTCCGAACGGCATTCGCGAGAAGGACGTAGTACTCGACGTAAGCCGACGCCTGGGCAAGATGCTGCGGCAACAGCTGGGTGCGGAAGTGATCTATACGCGTTCAGACGACACGTTTATTCCGCTGGAAACACGCACCGCCATCGCCAACCGAGAACGTGCCGACCTGTTTATTTCAGTCCACGCAAACTCGAGTGACGATCCCGACGCTCGCGGCGTGGAAACCTACTATTTGAACTTCACCTCGTCCAAAGACGCGCTGGAAGTGGCGGCCCGCGAAAATGCGGTGTCGCAAAAATCGATTCACGAGCTACAAGACTTGGTGAAGAAGATCGCGCTCAAAGAGAAGATCGACGAGTCGCGCGAGTTCGCGGGCGATGTTCAGAGTTCGCTCTACAGCAGCCTGGCTGCGAAGAATTCGTCGCTCCGCAATCGCGGTATTAAGAAAGCGCCTTTCATCGTGCTGATCGGCGCGAATATGCCATCGATTTTGGCGGAGATTTCCTTTGTGAGCAATCCCTTGGACGCCAAGCGGCTGCTGGTGCCCGAACACCGCCAGCAGATTGCGGAGTCCCTGTATCGCGGCGTGGCCCGGTACGTGAATGGGCTGAGCGGCGTGAAGGTGGCTAGCCAGATTTCGCGGGATGAGCGGAACTAAAGGGCTGAGCCTTTACCTCCACTCCTCAAGTGGTATAACAGTTATGCTCATGCGATTTTACTTCGATGAGCGCAAGAGCCAGCAGCTAAAAGTCAATCCGAAGAGGGGCATCAACTTTGAGGAGGCGCAGGAAATATTCGCGCGCACGAACTACCTGGACCAACGCTCGGATTTCCCCGAACAACTCCGGGCGATAGGCTGGGTGGGCGCGAAGTTGTCCACGATCATTTTTGAGGTGCGGGAAGATAACGAGAGGGAGCATTTCCACCTGGTCACGCTTTGGAAAGCTACCCGACAGAAACGACAACTCTATGAAGACCACTCGTAAATCGACGCTACGAAGCGCGGAGGCCATGGCCCGCATGGCGGACCATGGTGAGGACGTTTCGCGGTTTTTTACCAATGTCGGTAAGATCGTTGGTCCGATTCAGCGGGTGAACGTCGATCTGGCGTCGGGCATGCTCGAGGAATTGGATCGGGCCGCCCAGGAGTTGAATATCAGTCGCCAGGCTGTGATTAAAACTCTGATTCGTCAGGCGCTGGATCAGCAGTATTTGGCTCGCAGAGGCCGCGCGGTCGTTCGGTAGAACTAGAACCTCGTCGCGGACTGAACCCCGATTCTCCTTCCCGTACACTTACACCCATGCAAGCCGATTTCTCCATTGAGTGTGGACCGGGCGATGAGTGTCTGGAGATGCCTTGGGCGTCGGAGGATGGCCTGCGGCGGTATGTCGATCTCAGGCTGAATCCCGAAGCGCTTGCCGCGCTGGAAGAAGTGCGAAGCTTTCCGGAATTTGGAGAGTTTTTGGCTACCGCCAATGCCCCGCTAAGCGTGTTCCAGACAGCGAAATGTGATGCTGGGTTTTCGCGCGAGATGACGGTAGAAGATGAGGTTTTCGCAACAACCGGCAAGTTTTGGTCCTATGCGGACTTCTTATTCGTGGCTCCGGAAGCGCAGAGCTCCTTTGCGCAGCATGAAACCGCGGTTCGGGATCTGGTGCGCCGCTTGCAGCTTGAACCGGAAATGCCGGTTGCTGCGGAATTTCTGGTGCGGCGCGGTTTTTTCGCTGGCGGAGCGGAGGGCTTTTACATCACTACCTACATCTTTGGATATTCGGATGGCGAAGATGAGGCACGGCGACTTTGGGGGATGGCGCTGCGGCTTGTGAGCGCCGCCTTCGAAAAGTATTCATCGGAACTTGGAACGAGAGTCCCCGAATAACCTTACAACCGGTCCCTCATAAAGCATTCATTGGTAGGTCACGGCTTTCGCAGTGACGCCCAGCGCCACAAATGATCCGGGCTTTAGGGAGTAAGTTAGAACTCGTTGCCTATGCCAGGCATGGTAGAGCGGGCCTTCAGGCCCGCGTTACGGCACCACAAATATGGGGCTTTAGCCCCGAGGTAAGCAATTTTCCACGACACAAACAGTCTTTCGGAGCTCACAATCCAGCGCCTGAAGGCGCACTCAAAACAAGTCTTTGCGCCACCGCTAAAGCGGTGGCCTGATACGAACCTTACCGCGCCAGAGGCTGCCAGGGAACCTACGATCAACTATCTTGAGTCTCACAACATCCAACGGTCCGCTCTCAACAACACCATACGATCCAGAGTTTCCTCAAGCTCTCCGCGCTTTCCATCGGGTTCGCGCCATGGAGAGCAGTAGCATGGCCACAAAAATCACCACCAGCCCAAACGTCGCCGTTGCAGCGCTGGACACGCGTTTCGGAATGATGGAGTACTTGCCATAAACAAACTCAATGTGAACCCAGTAAACCAGCAAGGAAGTCTGCCCCAGTTGGATCAGCGGGCTGAAACCGCGTTGGCCCCAGCCCTTGGCGCACCACCAGTAGCTAAGGCTGAGTGTAATGAGCAGCATAGCCACGCGAACCAGGAAAAATGCGAAACTTGTATGCCAGAAATCGTGCTGCGGATCGACCGCCAGGGGTAGGCGAAAACCCATCTGCTCCAGAGAAACGGCGGCGACACCCAACGCGGCTCCGCCCACACCCAGGCTTGTCAGCATCTGAGCCTCCCGGGCGCGCGCCCAATCGCTCAGGAGCACAAAGCCTGCGGCCAGCCCGAGAAACGCGAAGGCGGACCAGGGAAAGAGTGGAAACATCCACGGCTGCGGCGCATTGAACGTATGAACACCGTTAACGTAAGACTCCAGCGGCCAAGGCAGCCAGCGCGGACGCCAGAGGGTCCACAGCAGCGGGGTCGCCAGCGCAATGGCGAGACTGATAGTAAGTCCCGTGACAGCATCGGGCCAGGAGATCCGTTGCATGTCCGTTCGAGTTTTCGTTCCAGAAAAGCTAGCGCTGAAACGAAGGGCAACCCCCATCAAAATCATGGAGAGGCCGATGATGTTGAGCACATCCACGCGCAACAAATCCGTCCAGGGTGCCCAGCCCAAGGCGATGGCGTATTCCTGCAAGCGGAACAGGTAGCCAAAACCCAACACTTCGGCACCGCGCAGCATCGTTTGGCGGGCAATCCGGTTGGCATCGAAGCCCTTGCTCCGCAGGCGCAAAGTGACGTAGGCAAAGGAAAATCCGGCGAGAAAAAGAAACGTCGGTGCCGGTAGCGTCCCGCCCAGCTGCGACCAATAAATCAGCCGTCCCTGCCGCGCCGCCGGGGCAAGCCAGGCGTCGTAGCAGTGCGTTTGAAACATAAAGATACAGGCAAGGCCACGCATCCAGTCGATATAAGCGAGCCGCGATGTGGGTTTTGACGGGCCAAGGACGGCTTGACCGGGTGCGGACAAAGTCAACGAGCTTCCCTTTCCTCTGCGAAGAGCGCTCTCCACACTAGCATCTTCACGCGGAAATCCCCACTCCCGCTGGGAGATTGTAGAATCTCTATAGGAGGGGGCGTAGCTCAATTGGATAGAGCATCGGATTTCTAAACCCCGTTCCGGCTTCGGGCCAACCCCTTCAGTTTGCAAGACTTGCAGTTGCAACGAGCTCCGGCGTCGAGGTGTCCAGAGGCCTCCGGAGGACCCTAGAAATCCCCCTGGTAAGCCCCCGCGAAAGCCCCGCACCAAGCCCCCCGCAGGAGTTGGGACAGTTTCACTAGGCCAGCTAGGCCGCTAGGCCGGGGCCATGAAGCGAAATGAGTTACGGTGGCCCCTCCCCCGATTCACTGGGCCGCTCGGGCCAGTCACTAGGCCGCCCTCCGCCCTCCCCGCCGCACGGCGTGGGGTACGCGGGCGGCAGCCCCGCTCTTCCGGGGTTAGATGGTGCGACTAGTTCAATCATGCTTTCTCCTTTAGAATTCGCTGCCGTTGCTCCTCCCACGCCATGCGTGCCTCCTCCAGCGTCGGAAACTTCGCGCCTGGCTCGGACACGGGCTTTCGCATCCACAGCCCGGTTTTCATTTGCTTCCACTCTTCTCTGGCGAATTTTTCATGGACCCAGACGATGACCCGGCCCACACACAGAAAGTGTTTGCGCAGGTACAGCAGAAATGTCTTCAGGCTGTAGTACTTTTTGTCCCCGACCTCGGTCTGGCAAAGCGCCCACAACTCATCCGAGCGCCAGACCGTCTCGTCTGGCTTCCCGGTCTTCCCCTCAGGGTCTTCGGCGAACTCACCGACCCAAGTTTCGACCGCGTTCTCGCTGTAATGTTGCGATAGCCGCTTCGCCTCCGTCTCCGGCGGCGGAACGTGCGGGTCAAAGCCCGCGAGGTCTAGATGGAGAAGGTGGTAGTGCAGCGCTGCCTTTCCCGTCTCGCTCTCGATCCACTTCCAGGCCGCGTCGACCCACAGCTTCCCCATCGCGTCCGGGAGCTTCCCGTCCGGCGCGTCCCAAATGAAGTAGCGGCGGTCTCCGTTGCCGAGCAAGAAGGCGTCGCTGTAGTTGGAGGTGAGAAACAAGTTGATCCGGTTGGGCACGTTGTATTTCGGCTTGTTCTTCGGGTTCACCGCGATGCTCGGGCTGGTCACGAGGTACTTCAGGCGCTCTGCTAGCCCGCGCTTCTTGTTAAAGTCGCGACTGGTAATCTCCGAGCCCATGATGAAAGACTTCGCCTCTGTATAAATGTCGTTAAACTCGCTTTCTAAGGCGCTCTGCTCGATTTCCTGAAAGTGCTCGCCGTAGACCCCGAGCCGCAGGAAATCGCCCACCATGCTCTTGCCCGCGCCCTCGTTCCCAAGCAGGCAAGCCACGACGAAGAGTTTCAGGCCCGGGGTCTGGACAGGCGCGGCCAGCCACTGCTCGAAGTACTTACGCGCCTGCAGGCGGGCTGCGATTTGCTGTGCAGTTTCGTAGCCTTTCGCCTGAAACAGGTGGTCCAGCAGTGGAGTCCAAAACGTCGCCACGCCTTCCGCATCCTCCTTTGGGACGGAGGCCCAGCCCCGCCAGTTATTCACGTAGCGCTCGCCGTCCTGCTCGACGTAGAGCACTTCGCCCCGGGGCACGTCCTGCCGGAGCGGCAGGTACGTGCGGCCCACGACCGTGTTGCGCAGTTTCCAGCCAATCCACGCCCTCCCCGCAGGCTTCGTGACGACCTTGCCATCCGCGTTATGGCAGCGGAAGACCTCGGGAGCTACGATGACGCTGCAAAACGTATCGACAGGCCACTGCCGATTGATGTTGCGAACTGCGTGGACACAGCCCGTTCCCAGATTGAGAACGTGCTCGGCGTTGAAGCGGTAGAGCACGTGCGCCAGCTCGAATTTCTCCGGGTCCTCCAGCCCCGCGAGGTAGTCGCGCAGCTTCGCGTCGCGCAGTTTCGTAAGCCTGACCAGATCGTCCGCGCCCGTCTTCCCGTCCTTCTGGGCTGGGTGTTTCGGTACGGGAATGACGTGCGGCCTGCCGCCCGCGTCCAGCAGCGCTTTGCAGAGGTGGTACCGAGCAGCCGAGACTAGGGGCTTATCCTCGGCGTCGGAGTCGAAGGCGACCCAGAGGTGGCGGCCCCCAGCGGCGAGGACCTTCAACTCTGGGAGCAGCTCCTTGTTTCGCGTCCAGTTCCAAACGCCGCCGATCGCGACGGCGGGGACGCCAGCGATGCAGAGCGCGAGCGCCTTGAGTTCGCCCTCGACGATGAAGACCTCGATCTTTGGGTTGTCCAGAACCTTTTGCCAGTCGAGGCCTTCGACGCGGGGGTAGTAGACCCAGCAGCCCGTTTCCGAGGGCTGCGTGTATTTCTTGCCGGGGCTGTGCCGCATTCGCCGAAAGCGCCACATGCCCGTTAGGGGCTTGCCGTCCGTCGCGAAGTACGGAATCAGGAGCCCGTCGCCCGGGCTGTAGTCGAGGCCGAGCTGCGCCCCAGCCTCCGCCGCCGTCAGAGCCCGGATGCCCGCGTGCTTCGCCTGCGTCGGGTTGATCGCGCTGAGGTGGAGGCGGTCGAGAAGAAACTCCTGTGCCGGGGTCATCGCAGCTCCTCCGGTTGGATCAGGCGGAGCACCGCGTTGCGAGAGACCAACCTCTTCCTCCGAACGGGGTAGTCCTGGAGCTCGCCTTCCTTGCGCCATCTGTCGATGGTCTGTACGTCGCAACGGCAAAGCTCCGCAGCTTCCTTGCGAGTGATGAGGTCCGGGAGGAGGGGGTTATTTGGGGTTGACATGGCCGCCTCCCTTAACCCGCTTGCCTTCGTCCGCCAGGTAGCTGCGCGCCTCGGTCATCATCTTCGCGTGGACGGTCGGGAATGCTCCCGCGTTGTACCGTCGTTGCAGCTCCGCGCCGTTTTGCAGCGGATCGTCAAAGACGTAAATGATGTCCTTGGCGTTGCGGTGGAGTTTGCAATGCGAATATGCGAGCCGGTCGGCGGCGATGAGAGCTGCCGCGAGCGCGGGGCTGGTGGTTTCGAAAACAGAACATTCAGGTAAAGGGATGGGGCTGGCTGGTTCTGGTGCGGAGTCCATGGCGAATCCTTCTTCCATCTAGGATTTAGGTTTTCGCCCTGACGAGTCGCTCGCAACGGGGCGCTTAGTCGCGGTCTTCTGCGAGGCCCATCGCTACTGAACTCCTGAGTGGAGCGTCCGGTCTTTTGGGAACTTGCGGCCTTGCGCTCGGCAGTCGAGCCCGCTACAGGGTTCTTACTTCTCCGGCCTTCCCGAGGCCCTGCGGATCAGAGAACAGGTTCGTAAAGAGAACTGATCCGCACCCCGGGGACATTGTATGCACTTCCCATTATCACGCGTTTCCGGCCCGCGCGCACGGCTCTTTCGTGCCGATGACGGGGCACGAGATAGCCGGGTTTTCGGACGACTGTCGCCCTAACTCCGGACGACTGCCGAGCAAGTTGAACCGGGCGAAAATAATTTGCTTGACAGTCGAGCGGGGCGGCGGGCCGGAAATTGAGGCCAGGAGAGTCCTGCTGAGGACTCTGAAGTTATCCCCAGACCTACGCATTTTGGAACAGCGCGTTTTGTAGATTTGGCTGAGCGGCCAAGAGGAGTCCGCCCACCATGAAGAACGAAGACCCGCTGCCCATCCGCTTCCACGACCTCGACGCGCGCGACCCCCACGAGGTGGCGGAGTTCGTCGCCGAGCGCCTGCTCTTCTGGGCGAGGGAGCTCAGCGTCACCGACCTCGCCCACATCCGCGACTCCAGTGACGCCACCCGCATGGCTCGCATCGAGTGGGCGGTCACGTGTGCGTTTCAGCAGCTCGTCCGGAAGGCGAGGTTCGGGGCGAAGCCGAAGTAGCGCCGCTTCGACACAGCGCTCGCCCGCCACAGGCTCAACCGAGAGATTGCGCTTGGCTTGCTGAGCACAAATCACGGCGAGGGTGCCTGGGCTTGAATGGAGTGCTTCAATATCAAAGCGTTGTTACGCTCCGCGTCCATCGCGGCAAGAATCTTAGAAAGCCTTGTCGCCAGCTCGGTCCCGCATTTCTTGGGTTCAGTTTTGTTCAGCGACTCCAGTGCCTGGCCCAACCTCCCCAAAGCGCTCATTAGGGGACGCCGATACTTCTTGTCTCCCCGAAGAAGTTTCGCGAGTGTCGTCTAGGTGGTCTCCCTGTGGTTCTCGGCGAGATTGACGAGAACTGGCAGTGCTTTCTTGGCGTACGTCTGCGACCAGTCAGACCCAGTGAAGTACTCGCTCATGTCACCCTCCAAACTCATCTGCGCGCAACCCTCTGCTACGACTGCATTCGCACACGGGCTGATCGCTGCATTAACACGACGAGATAGTACGAACTGCCATGCGGACGCGAGTACGTGGCCTTCGGCAGTTGCACCCGTCGTTGGTAGAACTAGGCCTTTTCGCTCGGAACCCGGATCGCTGCGCCCGTCCCGTCTGGCATGTCGACGATCTGGGGCCGCTTCGAAAAACGATGCAGGTCGCCCACCTGCTCTCCCTTTTTACAGACTAACCGGGCGCCTCCCGCTCGGCACCAAATGCAACCCTCGGTAACTGACGGTGGATCGGCTTCGATCATGCTGAACCTGGCATCGCAAGCCGCGCATTCGTATATGTAAACGTCGACCATGGTTCACCCGGACACAACGAGGGCAAGCGATGTTCTAAGTGCGACGTAGGCCGAGGAACTCCATCCGATCGTGGGTCAAAACAACGTTCTCCTCGATAATCTGTCCCCTCTCATTTATCCGGCGGAACAGGTTGTCCGCTTTTTCTGTAGAGAAGATGTGGCTAGCGAGCATCAGCTCGGCAAACTCTCTGGGGGAAAGGAGGCGGCTCCTCCATCTTTCGTCGCCGCGCTCAACGAGGGTTTGGACACCAGTCACCTGGGAGCCGCCGCCCTCGCGGACGGCGCTGAATGTCATCTTAAAGGCTTCGCTCGAGTCCTCTACTGTCACTTTCACTGGATGGTGCTTGGTTCTTGTCTCTCCGATGATCTCCCGAGCCAATAGCGCATAGTCGCTGTCACCTTTGGACGAAACAGATCTTGCCGCTAGTTGCCTGAGCTCCTCGATGCTCAGGCGACACAAAGCCGTAATAACGTGACGACCGGCCTCGTTCCGAGACTTCAGTTTCTTATGGGGGGCACCAGAGCGATCCAGAAACCGCTGCACGTCCTTGAGCTGAGGCAAGAAAGTTCGGTTTTCGTAGCGCGTCGCAAGCAGTTGCAACAACTCAGCGGCATCTGGTCGTTCCCGCGCAGCATTAGCAACGGCTTCGGAAACCGAGAAAACTTTGCGTTTCTTAGTGGGCTTGCGGTCCTCCGCTGCTCTCAGCTCGTTTTCAAGCTGCTCTAGCGTCTGTTCTCCCAATGCAGCGAGCGTCTGCACTACCTTCTTGCGTCCGTGTTGCAGAAGGAGTAGGCGCACCTCTAGTTTTAGTAGATCATCTGTCAAGCTGTCACCTGTGTCAGGCCAACAAGGCCAAAAATCTCATCCTTCAATCTCTGGAAACCGCTGGTCACGTCATTGCGAACGTAACTTGTCCGGCCAATCGGCGTTGCTTCACGCGCGGCCTTCGCGTACGAAGCCGAATATTTCATTTGATTCTCACAAACATACCAATCATGTTCCGCAGCAAAATCCGTAACCTCCTTTATGGAACGCTGGCCCTCTGGTCCGGAGGAATAGGTCGAAGAATGGTTGAAGACGATGCCTGCGATTTCGATTTCGTGATCGTCGTTTTCAAGTTGAAATTCGTTTATCGAACGAGCCAAAAGCGGAAGGCCAATGGTTGCCATGAATTCAGGCTTGATTGGAACAATCAGGTAACGGCTGGCAAAGTACGCAGCATCGGTCAGGATCGACTCCGTGGGAGCACAATCAATGAGGATTAGATCATATTGATCCGCAACTTGCGCGACCGCCTTGGCAAGACGACGCTCCTTCCCGGTGGGATTTTTCAAACTTCGTGAAAGCTCCAATCGGCTTGGAATCAAATCGAGCGTGGTGCTGTTCCAATATCCTACTTTCTTCAGCAGGAGTTTATCCATGTCGATTTTCCGAGGTGACTTTGAGTTGCCGCCTGCCGGAATGTACTCGTCGAAAATCTGCACCACGGTCGGATTATTTGCCTGCATGTGGGCGAGATAGTCCTTTGTGCCCATTAATGCTTGGCTGAGATTGGATTGGGGATCGAGATCGATGGCAAGCACTTTCATGTCTGCCGTATCCGCTGCGTGCGCTAGTTGCATCGTGAGCGTCGTTTTTCCGACGCCACCCTTCATGTTGATCAGGCTTACCACGGTCGCCATAGGCTCCTCCGGTTCATCGCCAATCTGATCGTCGTCACTCGCCGCCGGAGTCGAATACTTGGAGTGGATCTGTCGTTGTGCTTGCAAAATCAGCGATTTACGGGCAAGCTCAAGGAGTAATCGTGGATCCTGTCCGAAAATCGTCGCGATCTTCTGGACGAGCTCAGGAGTTGGAACCTCACCCTTAACTTCGATTTTTCCGATATAGCCGACACTTTTCCCTACGCGGGAACTGAGTTCTCGCACAGTCAAGCCGTGCTCGGCTCGAAGACGCTTTAACTCCCGAGCAAACGGGGTGACGATCATGTTTACCTGATTAGGTTAACAGCTCGGTGGGTAATGTCAAGTGGCGAATAAAAGGCGAAATGTGTACCATGCCCCAATGGACGAGGGACGCAAAAGAGTGATGGCGATTGTCGCGGGAATCCTGGTGGCGCGTCACCTAAAGACGACTGAGGATTTGTTCGGGGGACCACAGGGAAGCCCCAGGACGGATGGGATGATTGCGGCTGCCGCTTCTGAAGTTGCGCGGCGTACTCGATCATCAACTTGTTGACGGCGAGCATCTCGGTGATCAGTTCATCATACTGAGGAAATTTCTTTTGCTGTTCCTGCGGAGTTGTGGCCTTTAGTGCTTCGTCTTGGTTGCGCCACCAATTTCTGTATCGGGCTTGCCATTTCGTCAAGTGTGGACGCAGACCGAGGTTCAAGCTTTCAGTAGCGATCTTGACAAGTTGCTGCGTGCTCTTTTCTCGCCTTATGCACTTTCCCGGAATGTCTCCCACGAGTTGCCGCGTCCGCTGGAACACCGCATACCACGAATCGTAAATCTCGGCGATAACATCGTTTTCTGGATCGACCGGAATGGCAGCCTTGCGAGTGACAAGCTCCGTCCAAATCTGATGAGCGATCTGCACGTCCTCCCACGTAGGACAAATCTTCATACATCCCAGGCCACCAAAATTGACGTTGACCTCAACCGTGTGGATTTGTTTGTCCCAACGACGCCAGAAGAACAGAAGCAGAATCACTAGAAACAACCCCACCCACACGATGATTGAAACCTCAAACCCGAGAGAGTATTTGTCGGTGAAGTAGATGCGAAGAAGGTTCATACGCCGTGGTTGACCCCGCACGCATAGCACCATCCGTTGTTCTTCATCATTTCGTTCGGATTGCTTATGTCATCTACGAGACTCTTGTTCGTCCGGCTTTCGAAAGCAGTTTCGATGCAGTTTCGCATCGCTTCTTCTGTGGTCGGCATGAACCAATAGCGAGCATACGAAGTGTTGTCGAGATATCGGTAATTGGGAGCGAATCGAGTAGGTAGGGTTGGGAAAAGCCGACCGAGGAGATTGTGCGCCGATGGAAGCAGGAACGCGACCAGTCCGTTCGGGGTACCTGTCCCGCACTGTAGAGAAGCCTTGATCTCCCAATCGATGAATCTGCGCGAGTGTGTGCAGTTGCCCATCAGAACGACTGTAACACTCGAATCGCCGAGGTACTCGGAGCGAATGCGAGACATAACGTAGGCAGCATTGTCACTGTTGACTATATCGTTCGTAAACCGCATTCCCAAAGCTCGATGCGTGAAGACGTTTCGCCAAGTCCACACGAAAGCCTCTGCCTCAGCTTGATCACGATGAGAATAGGAAATGAATGCCTTCCGCTTCACAGGCGCAAGCGGAGGCGGAATTATGAAGCGTGACCAGTCCGACATTAATTTCTACCTTCTGAGTTCAGGCATATGCAGGTTTTGGGAGCTTTTTCGGCAAGGACAAGCACAGCGGAACAATGACACGCGCAATTCCCGCCGCGCTCTGCTGGATGCGTTCTCGACAAGCCGCCTCATCTGCGGTCCACTCTGGAGTTTTCTTAACTGCGTCTAACAGGCCCATCGCTGTGAGTGCCAGACCGTACTTGAAAACAAACTCGACCGCCGCTTCTTCTTCGCTCGGACGTAAACTCTTGGCTTCCGATAAGAAGCGTGAACCTCTATTGACAAGGAGCTTGAGACGACCAGTATCGGGTGCCTTCTCGATAATGATAGGCGGGTCATCTGGCCCTCGATCTACTTCTGTTACGTCTGGACGGCTCGGACCTGCCTGCACTTTCGGATCGGGTTTTGGCTTTGGTGGGTGACCCTCTGTAGGAATCTTCTCGCGTGGAGCGACGACATGGCCAACGATAGATAACAGAAAGGGTCCACTTCCGTTGTTGTCAGTGATGACAGCGTCCGCCTTCAGAGTCGTTCCCTCATCGACGTTCTTATCTACCTGGCAGGTGAACGTCAACCGTCCGTTGAATAGGTGAAAGGTTGGCTGAAAACCATTCTTGAATTCGCATGTGCCTCGGTGCTTCTTCCGACTGAAATAGTTGTTCTTAACATCGCTCTGGAATGAAACCCTTGTCGAGTCCCCGCGAGGAAAATCTACTTCAACGGAGATCGCACCGTCTTTGCGTCGGAAGAACGTAGGAAACTCACTTCCTTCAAATGGCTCCGGGGTTCCTGGAACCTTGCTACCTTTTCCGTCGGTGGCAGTCTTCGCGGCGACCTTACCCGCTACCATGCTGCCAAACAGGTCCGCCAAGCTAGGATCGGTCGCTAGGAGTTCCTCCAAAGCATCAATGCCGTCCTCGTCATTTACGGCATCAGCAATCTTTTCTTCGTAACGCTTCAGGTTCAAATCCTTCAAACCCTCATGGTCATGCAATTCCCTTTGGAGTTTCTTGAATAGATCCTGCAAGAGCGGGTCTTCGCGGAATGTCTCCCGGTTGCTCATGAACAACGCGTTACGCGACGCTTGCCCCAGGTCTGTGCAGTCAAGTGTCACTAGCATGCTCCCGGCAATGTGCTCTTTATCAACTGCCTTAGTCCGGAAAAACTGGGAGTCTCGCTTGGCGTGAGATTGGCCATTGATCAAGGCCCGAAGCCCGGTTTGGGGTTGATCATCATCGCTGTCATCACCCTTAACAGCCTTGAACACCCGAACTTCTGCGGGAATCGTTTCACCCGTCGAAAGCTTGATTTGGATGCTGGCACCGTCCTCGAAACCTTTTTCGAGTTTCGACTTTCCCCACACGCTCAGACGATCCCAAATCGTCACGCCCATTACCTTCGCTTCGTACTCCGGTCTGCATTCAATCAAACGAAGTGGCAATGCCGGACGCAAGAGGTAGTCTCCGAGCTTCTTAAAAAGTTCGCCGCATATATTGCTCTTTGGGGCCTTGTAGTCATACATCTTGATTAGTGTTCCGCTGGCCACTTCCCGTTCACGCGGTGGAACCACGAGACCTGCTCTGGCTCCGATCTTCGGGACGAGTCCGAGGGTTTTTGTGCCTGCCGTTAGGACACTGCCGTCAGGTCCAACTAAATACTTCCACGAAGGGTTTTGGTTCGATGGGAAAAAGCAAAAGATCGTGAATGCCCATTCGTGGTCATCCCTCTTAGCGACATCTTTGGGAACACGTGAGACGATCAATTGAAGCTTCCGCTCTTCGCTGCAGAATGGCAGCACTCCGGTGCCGCCCATGTTAAACCGGCCCTGTACAAACGGAATCGCACCTTTGTACGAACCATCATCGCTTCCATAGATGAGGGAACAGAACGTCTTGGGAAAGTCCTCTGCGAGCTGTCCTTCGCCTGCGTCGTAAATCGACAAGGACGGACGCGGCTTTGATCCCGTTGCGTACAGCACCAGACTGTTCTCAGCAACCGCACGAATTTCCTGAGAGTCTTTTTCTGAGAGATCACCAAACCATTCCGCGACGGCGTCCGCCATACTATCTGGTGCTTTAGGGCCGCGTGGATCAATTCCATGCGCCCTACAGTACCGCAACAATACAGCGTCGACGCCGTTGGTGAATTTCTCAACGAGGGCAGCCCCTGGTGTACTTTGCTGATTGTGTACAACTGATTGGTTATTCGGCATGTTGCCGAGGTATCGCCACCGCGTGCTGTCCTTCAACAATCCCCGTTGATTCAGTGCGGCAAGCACATCGACTTCGTTTTCCGCATCAAGAAGTTCGTGGAGCAGCTTTTCGTCTCGCATTTAGACAACCTTGCGTAAAGGATTCGGGGAGGATTCAAAAGTCTTTGCTGTGGCTGCGTAGCTCACATTGATACCATCTCGTATGCGTTGAACAAGACCAAGATCAACCATTCTGGATACGACACCTGCACGTTGAGTCGTCAGGTAAGCGCGAGTGTATGGTTTCTCTTCTCGCTGTGGGAGGTATTCTTCGAGGGCATCATCGAGCTTATCCGGTGTTTTCGCGCCTTGAGCGATTGATTCGAGGACGACTTTGTAAGCAAACGCCTCTGCCGGCACGAGGCTGCGAATATGAGCAACAAGGAATTCGATTTCCTCAATGGAGAATCTGGACTGTCGGGCATCTTGGCCTTCGTCAAGAATCGGATTGCGCATTTCGGCAAATCGCCACCCTGCTTCCGTGAGCAAGATGTGAGGCGTCCGAGATTGATCCCGATTCACTAGCTTGAGCTCGAACGGCAGACCCGTGAAAGATCCCTGTCTAGTGAAGCTCGCCACAAACTGATTGGCGTACCGGAGTCTGGATTTGTCTCCATTGGGTGAGTCGGTGTACGGGAATGCAAACGACAATGCATCGTCACGATGGACTCCAGAGGTTTCGTCCAAATGCCTAAGATAGTCTCCGAGTTTCACCGCCTCTGATGCGATTGTTGAGGCAGTCTTAGGAAAGGAAAGATTTCCTTCCCCTTCTGTGCTCATCAACCGTGCAAGTGCACGACACGTGGCCTTTACTGGCAATAGCTTGTTGTGCTGTCCGAAAATCCATCGGTCAACTGGAACGTCACGGTCGACAGCAAACGCATCATTCGGGTAGGCCGCAAGGTGCGGACACTTACCGGAACTGATATGCGAAAACAGAGGAGGCACTTCGAGTGCTAAACGAACCTGAGGTGTAGAGTTCTTCCCACTCTTTTCAGGTAATGCGGATTCAGTACTCGCGACCAGCGCAGGAGGAATATTCCTAGCCGAATTCTCATTGGCGTGAGTATGAAGAAGAAGCTGGTTGGCGATCGCTATGGACACGGCTTCCGAGTAGTCTCGGTAACCCCCAGCTTCGAGGAGACGCTCTAGTTCATCCTTAGTCCGCTTTGAAACTTCAATGTAGATAATCATGGCCCTTGCCTTACTGACCAAGGGTTTCATAATTGGGAGTACTTAGTCAACTAAATAAACGCATGACCGAACAGGTTCGCCTTCTCTCAACGGCATAGTGCACAGTGGGTGGCCATAGCCACCAGTCTTACCCATTTGAAATCAAAGAGTTACGAGGAGTTTGTGGGCCTAGGATCGCTTGTGAAATAGCACCACTTCTTTGCTTCCGCCCGTGTTCCCCATTTTGTCGGCATACCATTTTCGGTTGGGGACAGAACGCCATGCACGACCGTCAGTAGAGTTAGCCAACTCCGGGAAGGAAACTTCGAGAAAGCCAGCGTCCTGCATCATCTCTAGGTAGCTAGGCAATTGCCACTCAGGCTCAGAGAACGCGACCATCTGCGCAACAATCGTCTTCCGGTTGCACAACCTGGCGACGGAAGCGAAGGCATCTCTCGCTACCTCGTAATAACGCGGAACGTTCTTACGATCACCGAATGTGTAGTACGACGACCCGGCACCATCGAGCGTTCCTGCAATCCAGAAAGGTGCTGGTGTTTCGCGTCTGCCGAGAATCTGCCAGCGGTGATACAGCACATGGACGCCAGGATACGGGGGGGACGTCAGGATCAAGGCGGGATGTCCGAGTTCCGTTATGCGAGCATCGTCCTCGATTCCGACTGCTGACCTGTGCAGACAAACCACGTCGGCGCATCCAGCTTCACGGGTCTCTTTCGCAAACTGCTGGGCACCTTCAGCCATCTCGTCTACCACAACGCTGAACCTGGCACGAACTTCACTCACCGGTGGAATGTCTTCGCGACAATCGAGTGCCCATTGCGCGGTACGAAGGAGCGCACATCTAACAAACTTCTGTTCACGAACACTATCGAATTGCGGAACTGCATTCAAGGCCATCTCTATCAGCTTTCGCACGGCCCATGTTCGCCTGCCGCTAATGTTTCGGAAGTATCCCGAGTCTTCCCATTTATGCTGTCGGGCAGTCGGGTTGTGCAAGTTCAGTGAGGGGATGAGCCTTTGGGACCAAAGCTTAATCCGTCGCAGTTCTGTTGACGAAAAGACCGAAGTTTTCGTCTCAGTTAGGAATACAGCCAAGCTGCTGATGTCTGTTCCAGCGGCACGACGACCGAGGGCAAGTGCTTCCACGAGCGTCGTCCCCCCACCCATGAACGGATCGAACACCAAATCGCCAGGTTTCGAAAACGAAAGCACGATTTGCCGCGCAAATGAAGGAGAGAAGCGGGCAGGATATTTATAAAAACAGTGAGTCAGGCCGCTGACAGGATCTTGATCTTGGATCGCGTTGGCCAACTCTTCCCATGAACGCATCTCGGGAATAGCGAAGAGTCGACTCAAAGCACATCACCGATTGCGAGGACACGAGGGATCTGCCGCGCAAGCAGGAGGGGTGCAGAGAGTGCTGGGTCGCACAGAGCAGTTTTGATTATCGTGACGGGATACTCGAATTGCAACAGCAAGGTGGCCTCGGCATACGAGCGGTCAACATCACAAGACTGGTTCCTCTGCAAGCCAACGCGACCCCATCCAACGTTGAACAATCAGAACGTATCGTTGCGTTTAGGACGATGGTGCGCGTTAGATCCAACAAGAAACGAAACTTCCTGATTAAAAATAGCACGAGCATCTTGTGTTTGCAAGCCACTTCAGCACTATAGGTTGGGGCGAATATCCAGCGAAGACAAACGGATGATTCGATCAAGTGTCTTGTTTTGTTAGCTTTAAGGAATCAACGCTCAAAACCTCTTCCATGAGCCTGGGAGCCGCTCCTAGCTCGTTGCACCGCTCAGGTGGAGGCTTGCTCTCCCTCCCTGCAGGCTGCTAGAGCCTTAAAGCTGATTCCGACACATCCTACCTGTCGAACGAATCTCGTCATACCAGCGTGTTCGCCTGGGTACCAAAGACTCCGTGTCGAGTTTCTCCTCTACGGGACATGATCTCATCATCGGCCACTGCCGACCAAAAAGGAGAAACACCGATGGCATACAAAGCGATCCATGCTCAAAACGCTGGCCCTTGCTGTTCCGCCTTCCTGGTGCAGAGTTTGGATTACTCTGCCTATGGCGTTTCCGAACCGCCGCCGCCGACCAGGCTACCCTTCAACGGGTCGGGGCTCGCCGCCTCGGCCACGCCGCCTGCCTTCTGTCCTAGGCCGTCGAGAATCTGCTCGGGTCCGCTGTCCGCGTTGTGCCCAAACGGAAACGTCGTCGCGCTCTCCGGGGCGGTAGATTCTGACTGTATTGCCGAGCGTTCCGCTCGCTCGTAATCGTCGTCGGGATCAAGTGTTTTCATATAGAACTCTCCTTTTTGCGACAGGTTCTTCACGATTGCAGCCTTTCCGGTGAGGCTTGCCATAATTCTTCGAGCCGTTGCCGCTCGGCCTCCGCAGCCTGCCTCTCACGCTCGTCCTCGGCTTCGGCGTAGAGCTTTTCAATGCGGTCTTGTTCAGCAGCGTAGGCTGTCAACTGCGCTTGCTTCGCTTCGCGCTCAGCGACGGCGGCGAAGTGCGCGGCGATGCGTTCAACCTGCGCGCGCCTCTCGGGGGAGTCGGGTTGCCGCTCCGCGCAGCCCGCCGCCTGCCGTGCGCGAATCCCCTCAAAGATCCGCTCGATTTCGGCGTCGCACTGCTCCACCGTCCAGTTGCTGTACTTGGGCGGCCGCCGCTTCTGGGCCTCGACGAGCGCTCGAACTCGGCTGCGTAGACTCGACACTTTCCGCTCCCATCGGATCATTTATCCGATGCGCTAGGCTCCGGAACCCTTGCTAACACTGACTGCGAACGCGATCTCCGCCCCAAAGGGGCTTAGTCAGGGGCTTAACTCTGGAAATCTGGGCACGTCCGCGGCTTCAAGGGCCCGGACCTGCCGCTCCAACTCCACCGTTTCGTAAGCGCCGAGATACGACGAGCAGACCATGCACAGCACGCCCGCCGTGCGCGGATCAATCGCCCCCGTCCGCACGTCGCTGATCGTCTGCGCGAGCAGGCGCAGCACGTCCTCTGCAGTTTTCGGAGCGTCGAGCGGGGCAAGCGCGAAGAGGCGAGGTGCCACGCGACCCACTCCGCCGCCGCGCATACCCGCGAGGCGAGCGTTGAACCCAGTGTGCGAGAAGCAAAGGGAGGTGCCGTGGATGGCAGGGGCCGAGCAGGGCTTTCCGCTCTTAGTTCTCTTCTCGCAGCCGTAACTCTTGGTCGGGTCGAGGCCGCCGGAACGCCGAATTGGCAAGGTAGGGGCTATCGCGGTCATGCATCATTATCGCCAGCTTGGTATGTTCCAGGAAAAGAATTTCGCGGCTATTCTCGGCACGGGCCTAGCACAGCCTAGTGACCATTTTCACTAGGCCGCCGTATCTCTTTTCTTGTCATGCTCCCGGCCTAGTGGCCTAGTGAGTCTAGTGTTTTTCTGAAAAGATAGGAAATGTGTTCTCCGTGTGGAACGTTTCCAAGTTATAATAACTTGGGTACAGGAGCAAGAAGCAATTTATGGCGACCGAGAGACTCCGGCGGCAGCGCGGCAGTGGCAGCGTGTTCCAAAAGTTACCCTGCAAGAATTGGGTGCTCCAGTTCTACCGCGACGGCAAGCGCATCCGCGAGGCCACGGGCAGCCCCGACCACGACGCTGCCAAGAAGTTGCTGCGCCAGCGGCTGCGCGAGATCGACATCCACGAGTACCAAGAGCACAGCGGCAGGCCCATGCGCATTGCCGACCTCTACGCGAACCTGCAACTGGTTAACCAAATGAAGCAGCGCGACGGCGCGGATCATGCCGGAAGGTGGCGGCATCTGGAACCCGCGTTCGGCGCGACCGTTGCCGCCAAACTTACCAGCGACCGCATCATGGCGTACGTGGTCGCCCGGCAGGCAGAGGGTGCCGCCAGCGCAACGATCAACCGCGAGCTGGCCGCGCTGAAGCGCATGTTCCGACTCGGCCTCGAAAGCACGCCGCCGAAAGTGTTACGCGTGCCGCATATCCCCATGCTCACTGAAAACAATGTCCGGAAAGGCTTCGTTGAGGACGCAGGCTTTGCACTGCTCGCGGCGGAGGCTTCGGAGCTTTGGCTGCGCGTGCTGCTAGAACTCGCGTTCACATACGGCTGGCGGCGTGGCGAGTTGCTCAAGTTGCGCGTGCGGCAGGTAAACCTCGCGCAGGGCACGATCCGGCTCGACCCCGGAACAACGAAGAATAGGCAAGGCCGCGAAGTGGCCATGACGGCAAGTGTCCGGGAGCTGCTGGCCGCTGCGGTTCACTCCAAACGCCCGGATGACGCGGTGCTAACGCGGGCGGGCGGCGTGCCCGTTCGGTCGATCCGCAACGCTTGGCAACGTATGTGCTGCCGGGCGGGGCTGGGCACGATGGTGTGCGTGATGTGCCAGACTGCCGAGTGCGCGTGCCTGCGGCCGAAACGGCAGTACCGGGGGCTGATCCTGCACGACCTCCGGCGCAGTGCAGCCAAGGCGCTGCGACGGGCGGGAGTGGCGGAGAGTGTCATCATGGCCACGGGTGGGTGGAAGACATCGGCCATGTTCGTGCGGTACGCTATTGTCAGCAGCGCCGACCAGCGCGCCGCGGTAGAGATGCTGGAGCGTGCCCGGACTTTAGCCCCCGGTTCGGCCCCTATAGCCCCAGAGGAGCCGAAACTGGACAAGGCTAAAATCCAGTGAAGTGCGTTAGAAATAAAGCGTTGTTGCAATTGTGGGGGCGTAGCTCAATTGGATAGAGCATCGGATTTCTAATCCGGCGGTTGCAGGTTCAATCCCTGCCGTCCCTACCAGACTCCTCTGCGCTTTTCGGTAATCGAGTTTTCAGTAATTGCGCCGACACAGTTTCCGGTTGTAAGCTCTGGGTATCTTAAGATGGGAGGCCAGCATGCGACCTTGGCCAAAGTTCTGGACCGCGATTTTCGTGGTTCCGCTGTCGGTGGTGGTTTGGGGGCAAGATCACGCGATACGCCCAGGTTCCGAGGCCCCAATGGTCCGGCTGTCGTTTCACCGTGGCAGCGCCGAAGTGTCAGATTTTGACGACGCGGCGTTTACCCAAGTCTGCCTGTCAGTTGTCCGCGACGGTCACTACCAAATGCGGCATGTGTCGGCCAAGCGCGGAGCCGAGATGCTGCAAGGAACACTTTCTCCGCATGAATTGAAACGGCTGGGAGGACTCCTAGGGAACGCGGACGTGCGCTCACAAGAGGGATCTTCCGGCGGCCTCTTGCGAAATTCCGCGGAAACCTTCACGGCGGAAGTGCAGCGGAAAGACGGAGTCCAGCGCTTCACCCTGACCGATACGGACGGAGAGAGTCCGTTCCCGCGTTCCGTTCTGAAAATTGTGGCTTGGTTGCAGGGTTTTGATGCCCAGGATGCGAAACATCTTGCGGTGGATACCGAGGACATCTGTCCCGGTGGCGCGTTGCAACCCGTACACCCAGTTTCGGCTAGGTTGAAAGACTTGCGGCCTTCGGGAGCTTGTGTGGCGCGGTAGCGGCTGACGCTTCGTCGTGCAGCTAGTCGTGCAACGCCACAACCGGATCAGGTCCGTGGCACAAGGTAGCCACATGCAGTAGGTTGCCATCGTGGTCCGGGACCGTGACCACTGGGCCTACGCAGTACACCGCATGCCCGGAATCAGCCATAAACCAGCGACCGTGTTGGGCGGGCTTCAGCACGGCCTTTTCGTGGGCCATTGCGGGCTGCGGCGAAAAGCCAGAAGAAACCGGTAACGAGAACAATAGCGCGACAAGTAGCGAATTCATGCGCGAACCACCTAACGGAGAAAGTTTTGTTCTACTTATGAGATCTTGATCTCGGTCAAGTCTTGTTTCGTAATCACGAAAACCTTAAATTTGTGACGGAAAACGGCGACGGTCGACTTTATCGACGGCCTGCATCGGCTGCTTTTCCGCTTTGGGTCCCAGTCCCATTGACTTCCGGCCCAGAAGCCTTTGCGACTGGGTCTTCGGGGCGTTGGAATGGCTGGCCTTGGACTTGGCGTTGGCTTCGGCCTGCTTCTTTTCAATGGCGCGCTGCGTGCCTTCCTGCCCCTTCAGCGCAGTCAGCTGCTGGCTGTCCTGGAATAGCTGGATAATCAGGTTGCGTTGCGACTGAATGACGTGCCCTTGCTCGATCACCACCAGCGTCATGATGCCGTAGCACGCCATGAGGAGGAACACGAGAACAGGAAACAGCTTGGATTTCGGCTTCGAGACGTTCGGTGGGACCACCAGCTCGACGTGCATTGCGCCTCCCTCAGGCTCCACTTTCGTGGCACTCACGGAGAGACATGATGCAGATGGCTTACCACCGGCCAGAATTCGATTAAGCTGCTGATAATGCGAGGCTTAGTGCGGGAAACGCGATTAACGGGCCAAGCGCTGGATGCAAGAAGTTGCACATAATAGGCAACGGAGCGTAGCCTGGCAAGCTCCGAAGGGCGCAAAACTTTGCACTTTTGGGACCAGGAGCTGGCTAGGCTAGGATGATCTTGGCAATCGTCCCCAGCTGCATGTTGGAGGTACCTTCGTAGATTTTGCCGATTTTGGCGTCGCGGAAGTATTTCTCCACCGGATAGTCTTTGGTGAAACCGGCACCGCCGTAGACTTCCACAGCCAGCGAAGTGACCCGCTCGGCTACCTGTGAGGTATAGAGCTTGGTCATGGCAGCTTCCTTCAGGAAGTTCATGCCAGCATCCTTCATGCGGGCCGTGTTGTAGACGAGGAGCCGAGCGGCCTCGATTTCTGTGGCCATCTGGGCCAGTTGGAACTGGATGGCCTGGAACTCGGAAATGGACTTGCCGAACTGCTTGCGCTCTTTGGCGTACTTGACGGCATACTCCCATGCTCCTCGGGCTACGCCGATCATCTGCGCGCCGATGCCGATGCGGCCTTCGTTCAGCGTCTCGATGGCGATTTTGTAGCCTCTGCCCGGCTCGCCGAGCACGTTCTCAGCGGGGACGCGGCAGTCTTCCAGAATCAACTCGCAGGTGGATGATGCGCGGATGCCGAGCTTGTCTTCCTTCTTACCCACGGTGAACCCGGGGAAATTCTTTTCCACCAGGAACGCGGTAATGCCTTTGTAACCCTTGGAGGCGTCCAGCGTGGCGAAAAGGATGAAGAGACCGGCTTCTTTGGCATTCGTGATCCAAAGCTTGCGCCCGTTGAGCACGTATTCGCTGCCTCGGAGTTCCGCGCGGGTTTGCAGCGCGAACGCATCGGAGCCAGAGGCCGCCTCGCTCAAGGCATAAGCGCCCACCGTATTGGATGCCATTTTCGGCAGGAATTGCTTCTTTTGGGCCTCATTGCCCCAGCGTATGAGAGCGTTATTCACCAGCGTATTCTGCACGTCGACAATCACGCCAGCCGACGCATCGACGCGGGAAAATTCCTCGACGGCGAGAATGGCTTCGAAAAACGTGCCCCCGCTGCCACCGTATTGCTCTGGGATTTCGATGCCCATCAGCCCAAGCTGGAACGACTCGTCCAACAGGCTGCGCTCAAAGACCCCTTTTTCGTCCATTTCCTTCACGTGCGGACGAATCTTATCCTCGGCAAATTGGCGCACGGTGTCGCGAAAGAGAGTTTCGTCTTCGGAAAGCGCTGTTACGGGAGAAGCATGATGGACAATGGTTTCTGGCATGGGACCTTCAAATAGCACACTGACAACTCTTCAGTTTAGCACCGGAGTTTAGCACCGAGAAGAAAGCAGGAAGAGACCGCTACCCGCGCTTGCGGTAAACCAGCTTGAGCGAATCCGCCGCCAGAATCTTACGAATCTGGTGTCGCGCATGTGTGGCCCACGGACCGCTGCGGTCCAACTTCACATAGGCCTTCCAGTGCGCCAACGCCCGCCGCGGCTCACCAATCTTTTCATAGGCCAGCGCCAGGTTGTAGTTGGCATCGGCGTAGGTGGGAGCCAGATGCAAGGCATTCCGGTAGGACTCAATGGCTTCCTGCACGCGCCCGGTTTCGTCGAGCACGTTGCCCAGATCGAAATATGCCAGGGCATAGCGCGGGTCAATCTCCACCGCGCGCCGGTAGTGGAATTCCGACTCGGCATACTCCTGGCGATTGTAGAACAGCGTCCCTAGATTGATATGCGCTGGCGCATGATCTGGTTCCAAGTCAAGCACGCGCTCATACGCCTGAATGGCTTCGGCCTGCCGCGCCGGATCTTCTTCAAGCGCAATGCCGTGCGAAAACAGCTCGGAAATCGCCGCGTCCACCTGCTGTTCTTTCATGCGCTCAATGGCTTGCCGCTTGGGCGACGCCGCCAAATTGCCCTCGACGCGCATCGATGCCGGAGCCGACATGCCATCAGCATTCGCCGCAAAATCCATCACAAACTGCCCAGAAACCGGCTCCACCACTCGACCCTTATGCCGGAACGCCACGCGCGAGCCCGAAGAAAACGCGGTCGCTTCGAGCAGCGGGTTCGACATGCCAGAAACCTGCCTCTGCATGGCATCCAGCGATTGCCGAATCGTCGCTGGCCGCACACGCTTATCGCAAAGCTCGCGAATCTTCTTGATCTGCAACAGGTCGGCAAACGAATACTGCTCAGCAGACGCAACCAGCCCCGCTCGCTCCCACGACGACAACTGCCGTGGCGTCACGCGCAAAATCCTCAACAAATCGGCTCTGGTGTAGGCGTTCACAAGTCTTCCCAGTATTTTACGGTATTCCTAGACTAATTATCAGAATCTGGCCCTCCAATGGCAAGTGGGAAACCCCAACTTTTTTGTGGAGAACCTGGATGATTCATATGCATCGGAAATGGTGCAGATCAAGTGACCGCCCCTTCCAGACATGGTCTTGATAGCATCTAAAAAGGTGCTTCACGGGAGCAGACCCATGCTAGATATCACCAAAGACATCCAATCACTGACGACCTTCCGCCGCCTCTCTGGCGACTTTATGAAACAGCTCAAGAAGAGCAAGCGCCCAGTCGTGCTCACCGTGGAAAGAAAAGCCGCAGCCATTGTGCAGGATGCGGGGCCTATCAACGCCTGCTCGATATTGCAGCCCTCGCCTCTCCCGAGGAAGGCATCCGGCAGGGCCTCGAAGACGTGAAAAAAGGCAGAGGCCGACCCGTCAGAGAATTTTTCAAAGAGTTTGAAGCTAAGCATGGCATATCTCGTCAAGATCTCTGCCCGTGCCGAACGCAATCTTGCCGATCTGTATGGGAAAATCGACGCTGGGCACTGTGATACTGCTTCGCGCTGGTATGAAGTCCTCCGAGATGCCATCCTCAGCCTAGAAGAAATCCGAATCGATGTGCCGTTACGCCAGCGAGCCCCGAACTCCGACACTTGCTCTACGGCCACAAGCGTAATGTCCATCGCGTGATATTCCGCGTCGTGGAGAAGCAGAAGCGGGTGGAAGTTCTCCACGTCCGCCACGGTGCGAGCAGGGAATCAAGGCGTCAGATCTGATCTAAGTTCCTGATTAAATCCATTTTTTCTCATAGATATGGCGTCAGATAGAGCGCTCCCGATTGGTCAGACAAAGCACATTCTGCAATGAGCGCATGACCCAAGCCGAACGAAAGTGGCTGCAAACCAATTCCTCACCTGGAGCTGAACACTGGAATTTGCTTAGCAATCTAATAGTGGAACACCTAAAACACGTATTCCCGTTTCCCGGCTTCGCATACCCTCAATCTCAGGAAAATCGGGGCGTTTAGCCAGACTTACCGCCATCCTCTGCTACAATTTTCAAGCAGGCCGACGTAGCTCAGTTGGTAGAGCAGCCGATTCGTAATCGGCAGGTCACCAGTTCAACTCTGGTCGTCGGCTCCAGTTTTTCTCCTGCGCCAGCCCGCAATCCAAAAGCCTTGGAGGTGGTGTGCGCTATTTTTGTTCGCGCTGGAATCGAGCGCTCGTCCTCTTTTCCTGTCTTCTCTTCACGTCCGGTCTTCTCCTCGCACAGGCTCCGGCATCGCCCCTGAAGATCAAGGTGGTTGTGGTCACCATGTTTGAACAGGGAGAAGACACCGGCGACGCTCCCGGCGAGTTCCAACTTTGGGTCGAGCGCGAACATCTAGATCAGATTCTTCCCTTGCCTGCTGGCAATCGCCACCTGCGTCTGAGCAAAGAGGGAGTTCTGGCGATCAACACCGGAATGGGGACCGCAAAGGCGGCTGCATCGATCATGGCCCTCGGCCTCAATCCGCGTTTCGACCTCTCGAAGGCTTATTGGATCGTCGCTGGCATAGCTGGCGGCGATCCGGCGGATGTTTCCGTAGGCTCGGCGGTGTGGGCCGACCACGTGGTGGACGGTGACCTGGCCTTTGAAATTGACGCGCGGCAAATCCCCGAGGGCTGGGCGACGGGCTACGTTCCGCTTTGGAAAAGCAAGCCTTACGAAGTGCCTGCAAACGGCACGGACGGCGAGGTCTACACTCTGAATCCGGGACTCGTCAGCTGGGCGTTACAGCTCACCAAAGACATGCACTTGCCGGACTCCGACACCTTGCGAGCCTCCCGCGCGCGGTTTACAGGCTTCCCCAATGCGCAAAAACCGCCCTTTGTCACCCGTGGCGATACGCTTTCCGCCAGCACCTTTTGGCACGGCTCAATTATGGACGAGTGGGCCAACGCCTGGACCTTATATTTCACCAAAGGAACGGGAAACTACATGACCTCAGCCATGGAAGACTCCGGCACTCTGCAATCTCTCACGTTTCTTAGCCAAGCCAGCCGCGTGGACCTGCAGCGCGTGCTGGTGTTGCGAACGGTCAGTAATTTTGACCGCGAAGCCCCAGGATCCAAGGCTGCGGAAAGTCTGGCGGGCATTTCCGCCGGAAATTACTCGGCCTATATGCCAGCGCTGGAAGCGGCGCAATCCGTGGCAGACAAGGTCGTGCGCGATATCGTCGAACACTGGCCGGAGCGGGAAACCGCTGTGCCCCACGCGCCGTAGCGTTCGGTTCGGTATTCAGTTCATGGAGCAAGCACCCGGCCCGCGCGCATCGCCGCAACTTCCACAACCACCGACAGGGGCTTTCGCCGACGCGCCCGGTGCCGACACCGCAAACACGGAAAGTTTCGGGGCCAGCTTCTTGCTCGCGCACTTCGGGCACTCCGCTTTTCGCGAGCCATACACCAAGGCTTCAAACTCGTGCTGGCATTCCTTGCAGGCATACTCGTAAATCGGCATTTGCGGCTCCAAACCTCTGACTTCTATTTAATATGAGAGTGTGCACTCTCCGCAAACTTGGCAGCCAACCGAACCGTTCCGCCCGCGATGGGGCATCGGCAACGGACATTTTCAGACCATCGCCAGTCACCTGCTCCCACGCAGTGTTGCCCTACCTCCCGACGATCAGCGGCTGATTGAAGTCGCTCCCGGCATCCGCGTCCGCTGCGATTGCCACTGGCAGGGTAACCGCGCGGGCGCTCTCACGGTCATCGCTGTTCACGGACTCGAAGGGTCGAGCGATTCCCAATACATTCGCGGCATCGCGCAGACGGCCTTGGCCCAAGGCATGAACGTCGTGCGCATGAACCAGCGCAATTGTGGCGGCACGGAAGCCCTCGCGCCTACGCTCTATCATTCCGGGCTTTCCGGGGACGTTGGAGCCGTGGCGGAGTCGCTGATTGCATCTGAGGGAATCACAAGAATCGCGCTGGCTGGGTATTCCATGGGCGGAAATCTCGTGCTGAAGCTGGCTGGCGAATGGGGCTCTGCTCACCCACAACTGCGGGCCGTCACTGCCGTGTGCCCAGCTCTCGATCTCGCCGCTTCCGCCGACGCGCTCCACGAACCGGCCAATCGTCTGTATGAAATGCACTTCGTCCGCCGCCTGAAGCAGCGCCTGGCGTTGAAAGCCCAGCTATTTCCCGGACAGTTCAACATCTCCGCCGCCGATGGGGCCAACAGCGTGCGCGAGTTCGACAACCAGGTAACAGCGCCGTTTTCCGGCTTCCGCGACGCCGACGACTACTACCATCGAGCTGCGGCGGCCAACGTCGTCGCGAACATCGCCGTACCCACGCTCATCGTTCACTCCGCCGATGACCCGTTCATCCGCATCCAACCGCCGACGCTCGACAAAATTAACGCGAACGCACACATTCGCTATCTGGAAACAGCTCATGGCGGCCACTGCGCCTTCTTGGCCGCGCCCAACGGCTACGATGGCTACTGGGCGGAACGGCAGGTGCTGAACTTTCTCTACGCCGCCAACGCTGCCTGAATCGCTGCCACCAAATCCTCATAATCCCACGAACCGTCGTGCCGTTCGCCATTGATGAAGAAAGTGGGCGTGCCATTCACCCCGCTGCGTGCGCCGCTCATGAAATCAGAACGCACGTGAGCGCCATATTGCCCCGTGCTCAGCGACTCGCGCAAAGCGGCTGGATCCAAGCCTAGCTTTTGCGCCGCTTCTTCGAAAAACGGCGGACTGAACCGGCTCTGGTTCTCGAACAGCAGGTCATGCATTTCCCAAAATTTGCCGCCCGCGGCAGCGAACTCCGCCGTCTCCGCTGCCAATTCGGCCTGAAGATGAATTTCCTTCAGTGGAAAATTCCGAAACACAAAGCGCAACTGTTTTCCGAAATGCTTCTGCACGCGTTTCACAATGGGATGCGCCCGCCCACAGTGCGGGCACTGGTAATCGCCATACTCCACCAGCGTGACTACCGCTTGTTCGTCGCCCTGAGCATGGTCTTCCGCGCGAATCGGAATTTTCAACTTCGTCATCGTGCACTCCTCGGAATGTGAGTTCTACTTGGGCAAGTCTTCCAAAGCTTTCAAAATTCCATCCGCGCCCGGGTTGACGGCCACGGGCGATTTGTAGCTCCACGTGATGGTCCCGTCTTTATCAATCACAAACAGCGCCCGCTCTGAAATTCCCTCGGCGCTCCGATACGCTCCATACTTCTGCGCCACAGCTCCCTTCGGCTCAAAATCCGCCAGCAAGGGAAAATGGTAATGGCGGTCCTTGGCAAAGGCCTCATGGCACCACACGCCGTCAACGGAAATTCCCAATAGCTCGGCATTGAACTTCTGAAATTCTGAAAGCAGCTCGTTGTACAGCCCCATCTGGTCCCCACAAACCGGGCTCCAGTCCGCTGGATAAAAGGCCAAAATCACGGGCCTGCCGCGCAGCTCGCTCAGGGAAAGGGTCTGGTCGGGAGTGACGTGAAGCGTGAAGTCGGGAGCCGGGGTTCCTGCGGGCAGAATTGCTGACATGAGTACCTCTCCGATCTCTTTGGACTCGCGCCATCGTCCGAAGATTCAAAAAGTCTCGCAAAGCATCACCCTGATTGTCAAAATGCGAGAACCCACCCGGCCAAAGGATTTCGCCGATCCAACTCCCGTTCAAGGGTGACGAGCTGGATACCACGGCAAGTTAGGAGGAAACCGCCGATGCTACACTACTTTTGTTCTCTCACGAGAACGAATGGAACAGGCCTGATCCACAACAACCTGCTTCGCGGTCAGATCGCGAAAACAGAAGGAGAACCACATGCAACGCACCCTGGCAATCCTATTTTTCCTGGGACTGACCACGCCGCTCCTGGCGCAGGATTCTCCCCAGGTGGAAGTCTTCGGCGGTTACCAATTCAACCGCCAGGGCAGCGGCCAGTTCGCGCTGAATCAAAATGGGTGGAACGCCTCCGTCACCGGCAACATCAACAAAGTCGTAGGCTTCACCGGCGACTTCGGCGGCTTCTACAAGTCTCTCAACGGCGTGAACTTCAAAGCGTATTCCTACACGTTCGGGCCGGTCGTTTCCTTCAACCACGAAGGCAAAGTCAATCCCTTCGTGCATGCGTTGTTTGGCCGGACCCACTTTACGGATTCCCTTGGACCAGCGTCCATAACCTCGAACGGGTTCACCATGATGTACGGTGGCGGCGCTGACGTAAAACTCAGCCCCAGGTTTGCCTATCGCCTGATTCAGGCCGACTGGGTCTTTTACCACTTCCACGGAGCCAATTCGACGAAGAACCTGCGCCTTGCCACGGGCATTGTTTTCCGTCTCTAATTGTTTTCCGTCTCTAGACGAAAGCCAGCGGTGCGGGTGATTTAGCCAGCGCTCCCAATCCCAGCGCTCCCAATTCAGGTTCGACCCGGTCACGCCCTGCGTTCTTCGCTTGATACAGCGCTGTATCGGCCTCATGCAACAGCCGTTCAATCTCAGCCGACGAGCCCCCAGCGGCAAAGCCCAAGCTCAATGTAACCTCCAGCTTGGTGCCTCCTGCTTCAAGTCCGCACTTGGCGACATGCGCGCGAATACGCTCCGCCAATTCCCATGTCGCATGGGGACCGCAATCCGGCGCAACAATCAAAAACTCTTCCCCGCCGTAGCGCCCCACTGAATCATACGGTCGCACCACGGCCGCCAACTCATCGGCCAGCATTTTCAATGCCTGGTCGCCAACGGCATGGCCCCAGCTGTCATTGATCGCCTTGAAGTGATCCACATCCGCCATGATCACACCCACGGGCATCCGATGGCGCTCGGAACGCGTCAACTCCCGTTGCAGAATTTCCAGTACGGCCTTACGGTTCCACAATCCCGTCAGGCCATCGCGAGTTGCTTCCCAGCGCAAAGCATCCTGCGCTTTCACCAGGCGATTTTGCGTCACCAGCAAGCGGGCGCTCGAACACGCAAACGAGACAAAAATCACAGCTGCGGCCAGACCCAGTCGCTGACCCGCGATCCGCAACGACATCACCAGAATTAGCAACGGGAAAAATAGATAAAACAGTTCCGTGTAAATCTTTTTTTCCCGCTTCTCTCCGGAGGTGGGAGCCGCATGGACAACCGGCTGCTTCCACGCCGCGGCAATCACCAGTGGCAACGCCAGATTCACGTTCCATACCAGATCGAACCAGCCCCCGGTCCTCAGGCCATGGAACGGACCGTAACGGTATAGGACGTCCGCGACGCCAGAGTAGGCCAGAAAAATCGCTAGTCCGCTAAATAACTGCTTGGCCAGACTGGAACGCGACATCACAGACCGCAGCCAAAATGCGCTTCCCAGGAACACATACGCCACGAAGTAGGGACTCCACACCGCGTGGCCCAGCCCCGCAGCATCACTCGACCGGGGCATATAAAAAAAGTAGAGGTACGCTGCTACGCAGAAGACCGCAGTCTGCATGAAGTCCAGCGCGATCAGCAAGTCAAGACCTTCGCTCTCACGCTCCGGATCGAGAAACATGGCCAACGCCAGCGGGAAGAACCAAAAACAAAACAACAAATTCGAAACCCAATGCACAACCGCCGACGCGGGAAACAGCTCGCCACACGCCACCAACGCCATCCCGGCAGTCGCAAACGCCAACGTAGCGCTCGCTAATGCCCAGAAAGAACGCGAAAGCCCGACCGAGCGCCGCGCCGCCTTACAACAATGGAACACCGCCAAACCAGACACCGCCGTCAAGATCAATTCCGACAAAAAAGGACCCGGCGCTGTAGAACCCATCCGGGCAATCACCGATACCTGCCCCAGAAACAACAGGGCAGCGACTGACGCGACGGAGCGTGCGCGGACTGGCATTGGCATCTTCACTTCACAAATCCGACCTGAGTATCGCCGATTGTCACTTCCCTTTCACGTGTCCTCCGTACCCCACCGCATGAGTACTTTCCGGCCAGAGATTCCTACGGCCATTTCCGCGTTTTACCGTCTTTTCTGCCCATCCCGAAAGACTTACGAAAAACTTAATGGATTAGCCGCGAAAAACTCCCAACTTGTAAACTCCAACTATGAACACACAAGAACCCCTCTTCGTTGCCGACACGCAAGTCCGCATCGGGCACGTGCATCTAAAAGTGGCCGACCTCGACCGCGCTCTAGCGTTCTACTCGGGAGTGCTCGGCTTGCAACTAATGGCTCGTCTGGGCGACAGCGTTGCTTTCTTTCCGCCGGAGGCTACCACCACCACATCGGACTCAACACCTGGGAGAGCCTCGGCGGTTCCCCACCCCCACCCGGAACCACCGGCCTCTACCATACGGCCATTCTCTACCCCACCCGAGCGGCCCTGGCGCAAACCCTGCACCGCGTTCTCGCTGCCAAAATCCCCCTCGACGGCGCTGCCGACCACGGCGCCAGCGAGGCCATCTACCTCCGCGATCCCGACGAAAACGGCGTCGAACTAACTTGGGATCGCCCCCAAGAACAGTGGGGACGCACCGAAGACGGCCAGCTCGTCATGTTCACCCGCCGACTCGACCTCAGAGGACTGCTCAACGAAGCCTCACCCGAGCTAGGCCCCGGGCCACAAGACCTCTAACCACCCGTAGCGGACGAAAGATTCGTAGGTTGCCACCGCATCAGCGGCAGCGTGGGTTAAGTCCTATCAGGCCATGCTTCGGTGGTTGTTTGGTTTAGCTTAGCTTAGATTCGTATCAACCACCGCTTCGGCGGTTGTGTAGGTGAGATTCGTATCAGGCTCCCGCTTCAGCGGTAGCGTAAGTGCTTTGTTTTGAGTTCGCCTTCAGGCGCTGGATTTTGAACTCTGACTTTCACTACACCTGGAAACTTTCCCCCCGCCTCTGTAGTCTAAGAAGCACAGAAGGTCGCTCCCTCATGAAGCCAACTCGTCTAATTCTCGCGCTTTTCCTCGGCCTATCGCAATTACACGCAGACAAAGACCCGACGAGCAAAGCCGCCCCACCCATCCTTCCCGAAGCCTTCGCCGGATGGCAAATCTCCGCACCAGCCGCCATCGTCGCCGACCCAGCCGCCGCCGATCCCGTCGAGGCCCCCCTCCTCAAGGAATACGGCTTCCAGCAACTCGCCACCGCCACCTACGAGCAAGAAGGTCGCCAACTCAAAATCAAAGCTCTGCGTTTTCGCGATGCCACCGGAGCGCTCGGCGCATTTCTCTATTACCGCCAGCCGCGCATGGTTGACGAAAACATCGGCGACCTCTCCTCCTCGGCCAACGAACACGTACTGTTCTACCGCGCCAACATTGTCATCGACGCAGTGTTTGACAAGCTCACCGCCATGTCCCCGGCCCAGTTGCGAGAACTCGCCACCGCCTTGCCCATTGTTTCCGGCGGCGACCGCAATCCACCGAATCTTCCCAACTACCTCCCGCACCAGCTCCGCCACGCCCAGCCCATTGCCAACTCCACGCGTTACGCGGAGGGCCCTGTCGCGCTGGAAAAGATCGGCGCGCCAGTCACGGCCGACCTGGTCGACTTCGCCGCCGGCGCGGAAGTGGTCGTCAGCCGCTATCGCGCCGAGCCAGAAGAAGCCACCCTCACCCTCATCGAATATCCCACTCCACAAATCGCAACCGCCCACCAGCAGCGCATCGATGCCGCGCACACAACGGCCAGCGCGCAACAGAATCCTGGTGGCCCGGCTCTGGTCAACCTGGAACAGATCTACACCCGCCGCACCGGGCCGATTGTCGTCATCGTCTCTGGACTCCTCACCCCCAACTCCGCCGGGTCACTCCTGAACTCCGTCAACTACGACCCAGTCGTGACCTGGAACGAGCGCTGGAAGATCCTCGACAAGCGCGAAAATCTCGGCTACCTGGTCCTCAATATCGCTTTGCTGGCCGCCATCCTCGGCGGCTTGGCGCTCCTCAGCGGAGTCGGCTTTGGCTTCGCCCGAGTCGTCCTCAGCCACCTGTTTCCCGGCCGCATCCGGACCTACGCCCAAGCCAACGAAGTCATCTCCCTCAAGCTTACCGACACCCCTTCTTCACCCCCTCAAACCGAGCCAAGTCCTTCCAGACAGGCCACTTAGCGGCTTTTTCGGTCGCCACAAGGCCCACCCACGGCATTTTTGACACCTGGAGAACATTTTTGCAACTTGCTGAAAACAAAGGAATTATTTCCTGAAAAACGCTTGACGGCCCCCGTTTTCGGCTCGTAAGATTTGAGTCCTGAAGAGTTTTGACGGTGCCTTCCGTTGGAACGATTCTCCCTTAAGAAAAGGCCGTCCCGTTGCCGGGCGGCCTTTTCGTTTGCATCGCACCCTCCCTCAAGGCCAACCCAAGCAACTTTGAACAAGTCTTTTTACTTTCTAAAAATTGTCATTCCGAGCAAAGCGAGAGCCTGCCCTGAGCTTGCCGAAGGGAATCCTCAGGCTGCTGCGCGTGCCCGACACTTTCCAGCTTTCTTGCGATGACGCTGCGTGGGGAGAAAGCTGGCGACAATTTTGTGAAATTGGGTTGCCTCCAGAAGTCACCATTCCATCCGCGCGTTCAACAGCCTAGAACCGGTCTCATAAATAGTCTTTGGTAGGTCCAGGCTTTACAGGCTGCTGAAAAAATCGATTCAGCCGCTTTTGGGCGGCGCAGCACTTCAGTGCTGCGATAAGTCCTTTGTGATGAATGGGATTTAGCCCCTGAAGCAAGGGGTTGATTCGAAAAAAGTGATTTTTTCAGCACCCACTTTAGCCGCGACACCAATAGCCATTAATGACCAGGGACCTTAGAGAGTGCGTGAGAATTCCTTGCAAATGCCAGACACGGTAGCACCGGGCTTCGGCTCGGTGACATAGCCCTAAAAATTGACGGGCTTTAAAGGATGTCGCCGTTTCCATAGCTTTTCATGCAACAAGCTCTAGTGCGCCCAGAGCTTTCGCTGACCCAGGTTTCGAACCCCGGCCCAGCGAGTTCCGTTCCGCGAAAATTGTCGTGCCCTACCTTTGGTAACTATCCACCTTGCTCGACTGTTGCGAAACTACAAGTTGAGCTTTGCCGACCGAAAGGAATCTCTTGCGCGCTTCCAGACTGATCGCGATTAGCGTATTCCTGAACTGCGTTGCCCTTGCGCAAGATATGGCATCTACCGGCACGGTGTCCAGCACGCCGTCTGATCAACGCGAGACGATCCGCCAACTGGTGCAGCAAATTCAGCAGTTGCAAGCAAGAGTAACGGCGCTAGAGTCTAAGCAGGGTCCAGCTGAAAAGTCGGCGGCGGCGGTATCCGCAACACCCTCCGAAGAAAGTGCGCTCCCCGCCTCCACGCAGGAGGCCACGCTCGCGACTACATTCAAGGACGACCACGATGTCCGCGGAATTCGCTGGCGCGGCTTTGGCGAAGTCAACTACAAGGTTCTCGACCAGCGAGAACCGGAACTGGAAAGCTTGGGCTTCGTGCCCGGTTCAGCGGGAAACTTCTACACCGGGGACTTCGATCTCTTCCTGACCTCGAAAATCACAGACAAGACCAGCGTTCTGGCGGAAATTGTGATCGGCGAGGGCGACGGCCAACGCTTTGATGTGGAACTGGCCCGGGCACTCCTCAAATATGACTACAACGATCACCTCCGCATGTCATTCGGTCGCTATCATACCGGCATCGGTTTCTATAACACGGCATTCCATAGCGGAAGGTGGCTACAAACCATGGTGGACAGGCCGCTCGTGATGGAGTTCGCGGCCGACGGAGGCCTCTTGCCGACTCAAGCCATCGGCTTATCCGTGACCGGGCAAATTCCGTCTGGCACCTTGGGCTTGAACTACCTGGCTGAGTATGGCTCCAGTGACACCATTCGCCCAGATCCCAACGGCAATGATGACGTGGACGAAAACAATGGAAATCACTTCAACGTCGGGCTTTTTCTTCGCCCCGAGTCAGTTCCTGGATTGCAAATTGGCGGGTCGTTCTACCATGACAAAATCAGCGACTTCCTCAAAGGCCCTGCCGTACGCCTGGGCCAAACCATCGCCAACGCGCATGTGGTTTACCAGGGACACGGCATTGAGTTCTTAAACGAAGCGTTCCTGATTCGCAACGCATACGAAGGGGGCGGGCCCACCTTCAACATGCCGGCTTTCTATACCCAGTTTTCTCGCCGCTTTGGCAAATTTCGTCCCTTTTTCCGCTATCAGTATACCAACACGAATTCGAACAGTAGCTACCACGACGACATTCTGCTCCGGCACGGCCCTTCGTTTGGCGCCCGCTACGACTGGAACGAGAGTGTTGCTTTCAAAACCCAATTCGACCACACCATTCGCAAGACACGACCGGATCTGAACGGATTGCAACTGCAATTGTCTTTCGCCTTCTGAGCCACATGAAGCAGATGAATCGATTGAGCACTCACTTCGCGCATGGACTCCTGGCCCTTTGCCTGCCGCTCCTCGTCCAGTCCAACAGCTTGGCGGCCGCCGCGCACGTTCCCGCCGTCGTAGTCAGCCCAAAGAATCCAGCCACTAATTTATCTCTGGGCGACCTGCGCAAGATCTTCTCCGGCGACAAGCGGACTTGGCCCGACGGAACTCGTGTCAAGCTCTTTACCCGCGCCCCGAGAACCATCGAGTTCGCGGCTTTGCTCAAACTCCTCGGGAAATCCGAAGCCGACTACAAACAGTACTGGACCAGCAAGGTCTACCAGGGTGAGGCCGAATCCGAACCCATGGTCCTTCCCTCCGAAGGCATGCAGCGCGAAGCCTTGGCCGCCTATCCCGGTGCCATCTCCCTGGTCGATGCCGATACCATCAAGCCAGGCATGAAAGTCCTGAAAATCGACGGCAAACTACCGGAAGACGACGCCTACCCTCTCCGTCCATAACCGCCTAACTCGTTCCCTGCCTTAGCCCTACCCCACCCTGCCCCACCTTGGTCACCTCCATCGGTGACACTCGTAAGTTGTTCTAATTACAGCAATTTCCTACTATCGCGGCATAGGAGCGTGCCATGGATCGCCGCCGCCAGTCCCGCGTTAGTTCCGGTATTCAAGTTCGTATTTGGGGTATTGATGCCAAGTCACGGCCCTTCCAGGCCACCGTCTCCGCGCTCAACATGAGCACGCACGGCGCGCTGCTCCAGGGCCTGCGGAACCACCTGCGCCAGGGAGACACCATCGAACTGCAATACGAAGGGCAAACCACGGCCTACACGTTGATCTGGGTGGGTGCTCTAGGAACGCCGTCGGCCGGACAGGCCGGTCTGCGCCGTGCCGCCAACCAGCCGTGCCCCTGGCACGAACTGCATCTGCAATACGCCACAGCCGGAGTCGGCCGCGGGTAGCGACTGACGCTCTGCCCGGTCTCCGGCTCCGGGCGGAGCCTGTCGAATCGACCCGGCCTAACTCTATTTAAATAAAGACATTACGGCCTTTTTGGACAGCAGACGCTGGGCGCGAAACTCGCGGGCCACATCCCCCAGCGGTCGCTCGTGCACAATCGTCGCAACTTCCCACAAAGGACGTTCGCCCACGGCGGAGACCACGGTTTCGCCGCCATTAATCTGTTGTTCCTGGGCCAAGGGCGTGCGCATGGCATGCTCTGGATGTCCTTCAAAGGAATAGATTTGCGGCGTGGCACTGAGGGTTCCAGCAGTGACGGATTGGCCGAAAGAGGCCGAAGCACACAAAACCAAAACGCCAAGAACACCGGCAGCCAGCAAAGCAGTTTTCATCGGATTCGTCTCCAGGGCAAAGGTCAGTGTGGGAGACAACCTCTGCCTACCGGGAAGAATGCAACCCCAGGACCAAAGCTGGACTGTAAACTCTTCATTATCAGTGCGATAAATATTGGCTGCTCTCAAATGTGCAATCCTTTGCACACTTTGGCCGGAAACCATAGGCAGCGGACGGCACGCCCCTCCGCAAGGCTCAGCGCAGTTCCGGTGCCTTCAGGGTCGTCAGGGAAAGCAGATCCAGCGGGACGCCCCTCCAAAGCACGCTGACGTGCAGGTGCGGCCCCGTAACCCGCCCAGTGGCACCAGACTCGCCCAGCCTCTGGCCGCGCTCGACCTTGTCCCCTTCCTGCACCGCGAACTTGGAGAAGTGCATATAGATAGTGAATAGCCCCTGGCCGTGGTCCAGAATGACGCAGTTGCCCTCATAAAACAGACCTTGAGCCAGCAGAACCGTGCCCGAATTGGCAGCCAGGACGGGGGTTCCCGGGGCGGCGCGGAAATCCACCCCATGGTGCTCACTGAGGAGCTGGCCGTTGAACATCCGCCGCACGCCAAAGGTTTCAGTGATCAACGAATCCAGCGGCTGTACGAATGGCCCGGACCAGAGCGCGTGCAAATTGGATGCCCTGTAAGCCGCTGATTTAGCAGCCTTTTCCTCGTCAATGCGCTTCAGCGTCTCGGTGTCAGGGCTGGTGAACTTGCCATCCACTGTGATCGGCTTGGGCGCGGCGATCACTTTGCGCTTCTCCACGGCAACACGAATCTTTTGCGTAAGCAGAACAATAGGCCCAACCGAAGACTTCCCTTCCAGCTCCAGCGGATAGCTGCCCTTAGTCGTGTCGAAGGCTGTGCCAGCGATGGTGACCCAGGTTCGCCCCTGGTCGAGAGATTCGAATTCGAGCTCCTTGTCCCGCCACTTGCCGTGGAGCTCCTTGAGCTTGGCTGAGGAAGTGACTTTGAAAATACAAGCCGCACCATTAACCGGATGAGAGGGTTGGGCTTCGACCTTGAGATGAGGCACCTTCGGGCTGGCCAGGGCGGAGAGGGTGAGGAGACCCAGCAGGGCTGTGATTTTGGGGATCTGCCGCTTGTGTTTCATGTGTCGTGATTTTAGCAGGGGTAAATCGGGGAAAGTAGCGCTGTCATCCTGAGCGTAGCGTTGTCTTCACGAAGTGAAGACAAGGCGGAGATCCGGTTCCAGGCGCGACTTGGGAGCCGGTTTTGGGGGTGCGGTTTTGGAGATATTTTAGTTTGGCAAACTAAAATACCTGTGGATTCTCGCTGCGGCGGGGGGTGGTCGTCTGGGAGGTGGCTCCGTGGTGCGGATCGGGAGAGATTTTAGTTTGCCAAAATAAAGTATCTTCATTGGGAACCTGCGCTTTTCCCAAACCCGATTCACCACGGAGACACTGAGACACGGAGGAGAACCTGAAGGTATGCGCACGCGATTCGCCGATTATGCCCGCTAAGTTCAAATAGCAAGCCAGCCCACCTAAGTAAGGAAAGGGGGCAGCATCGCCGCACGCCCTTGAAAAAGCCTAAGTATGGGGCATCTGAGATTCTAGTATTAGGAAGTTTAGAGAGAGAGATCACAATCCCTGAAAACTTGGGCAATCCGTCGGCGGAGAACGCGGATGGAAAATCACGACTGAACCTGCGAGGGGAACATGGGACAAGAAGTCACTTGCAAGCTTCAATACCGTAAACGCACGTTTGTGGGGAAGGCCCACCTGGAGAGTGACTACATTCTCTTTCGTGGCGGCGACCGACTCAAGGTTTTATTCCAGGACTTGACGAGTGTCCAAGCCGCTGACGGAATTCTTGCGCTCGAGTTTGAGGGCGGTCCCGCGGAATTTGAATTGGGGGTGGCAGCGGAGAAGTGGGCGCAGAAGATTCTGCATCCGCCGTCGTTGCTGGAGAAGCTTGGAGTCAAACGTGGCCTTGAGTTTCGGCTAGTGGGAGAGTTCGGCGCTGACTTCCGGAAAGAACTGTATGCGGGCGGGGCGAAAGAGTCCAGCAACAAAGTGAACTTAATTTTTGTCGCGGCGGAGGCGGTGCAGGATTTGGCGCAGATTCGGAAATTAGCTCTCGGGTTGAAACCGACTGGAGGGTTGTGGGTGATCTATCCGAAGGGTGTGGACGTGATTCGCGAGAAAGATGTTCTGGAAGCTGGACGCGAAGCCGGGTTGAAGGATAGTAAAGTGACTCGGTTTTCAGAGACGCATACGGGGTTGAAGTTTGTGACGCCGGTGGAGAAGCGGTAGGGGCCTGCGCTGATCAGAACGGGCTCGACGCCTCCGAGTAAGCGATTGGATTGGCGCTGTTGGGAGCGAGCGAGACAGGAAGGCCATTCTTCCAATAGACGGCCGAGGGAGTGCCAGTCGTGAGTTCCGCCTGAGCTCCGGCTGCGTAGACATCCGTGATCGTTGGCGAGCTTTGCCGGTGGAGTTCGAGGTTCCACAGCCCAGCGAGATTGCCAGAATCAGTAAGACTACCAGGGGTGAAATCCGAAGCTCGTAACGCATTTTGCGCCTCCCGACTTTCCCGAGGACAATATCTTTTATCGGAACGCGGTGTCAACGCAGAGTCTTGTCCAATACAAGTTTTACAGGGCGCGTGGCCCAGCGTTTGACCGCCGCGACACAATCGGAACAAGGGTGCCACATCCCTTCGGCTACGCTCAGGGCAGGCTCTTGGCATTTTAGGGATGGAATCGATAACGCGGCGTAGCAGTTTTCTCTGAATGTTCCTTATTTAGACTTTTTCCTCCGTTGGCCTCGTCTACCCCCACCCTGGCGAAAAACGCAAGAGCCTGCCCTGAGCGCAGCCGAAGGGATGAGGCACTCTTTGTTCCGTATGAGTCGAGGAGATCAAAGATCAAAACCTGGCCACCCGCCCACCCGCCCGGAACAGATTTGTTCGTATTATCGAACATACCCATCTAGCGCCACCCGATTCGAACACTTTCCGCAATAAAGACCCCGCCCGCTATAGGGGTCCTTCGACTTCACTCAGGATGACACGGGTTTTTGGACGGCAGCACCTGAAGATCCGCCGGATTGGCCTGCGAACTAGTTTTTGGGAAACGTGTTGATTACGACAGCGATGGGTTCAGGCTTCGTAATCATGTCGGAATGACCCATTCCTGGGACAATCGTCACAGGAATATCGCTGCGCCCTTGATCGAAGACCTCCGCGAACTTTTCCGGTAGATACAATTCGTCCTGGCCGCCAACGAAGACTTGTGCGGGCTTCTTGATGGCCTGGATGTCTGCCCTGTAGTTGCTCCGGGGTTGGAAGTTCTCTTCCAGGCGGAACGAATACGTGGCGGTGGTGGACTCGATGTCGGTAGGTACCGGAAAGGCCAGCACGGGCAAACCGTCGAAATGATGAATGCCGAAGAAATTGAAAATGGAGAGGCCGATGATCCTCTTGACGGAGACGCTATACCAGGCGTTGTGATCAGGAGAGGCCTTCTCCGTCGGAGAGGCAGGCGGAGAGGCAGAGCGGACAGTCGGCGCGTTGTAGCGCAGGTACGGAGCTAGGAAGACGAACCTGTCGAACGCACCACCGAGATCGCTACCGGCGACGCGCAAAGCGAAACCTCCTCCGGACGAAAATCCAACGAGGGTCCATTGGGCGTTCTGATATTGGGAATGTACCGCCCGCATGCAATCGGCCATGTCGTCGTCCAGCTGTCCGAGGTAGGAGATATCTCCGTGGGGATAGTTTGCGCCGTGCCCGCGCAGGTCGGGAACGAAGACAGTAACGCCCCTCTGCAACAAAGCTTCCGCCATGCGATGCATGTCCAGGCTGCTTCCGGCCGAGCCGTGAATCAGGACGGCGACTTGGGCGTTTCCGCCTTGGTACAGGCGATAGGAGAGTGCAGCGCCATCTCGCGCCTTGTAGCGTGTAATGGGGGGAAGACCCGATAGATCCATGTGGCTGAACGGGTCGGTTATTGATTTGAGGGCCTTCGGTTGGGTGATCTGGCCGAAGCCCACCAGCATCCCGGCAACTGTGAAAAGTGCCACGAAGTAGATCAAGACTCCGATTGCAATGCGTTTCCCGTTGCGTGCCATGGCAAACCTTCTGACCGCGTATACGCCGTATACTTCCTGGCGTTGAGTATACACTGTATACGTATGAGCGCAACTACCTCGCAAAGGATCTGTGCGGCGGCTCTGGAACTCCTCGACCAGTCCGAAGATGCTGCCAGCGCGAGCATGAGGCGGATTGCCGCCAAAGTTGGTGTTACCCCGATGGCCCTTTATCGGCATTTTCCGAATCGAGAAGCCCTACTGCGAGCGGCGACTGAGATGGAGTACCAGCGAATTACCGACTACTTCAAGGCCTCGAACGCCCGTAGAGACTCTACCGGCTTGCGCGGGATGCGAGGGTATCTCAACTACGCGCTCGACCATCCGAATCTGTTCCGCTACATGTATTTCTCGCAACGGGCCGACGTGTTGGCTTTTCCTGATGCGCTTGAGAAGGGGAAATCACCCTCCCTGAAGATGCTGCGTGTTGCTGTGAGCGGCGCGATGCAGCAAGGCAAACTTCGTGCCGACGACGTGTCCGAAACGTCCTTGACGATCTGGGCGCATGCGCATGGACTTGTAACGCTCTACCTCAGCGGACGAATCCTGCTTTCTCGCAGCCAGTTCACCGGGTTGTTTTTGCGTTCGATGGACAGGCTGCTGCTGGGCCTTGGTTGAAAGAGGGGGGCGACGAAGGTTCTAACGACAGCCTGTGGTGAAAGTCAGAGTTCAAAATCCAGCGCCTGAGGGCGGCCTGAAAACAACCGGTCATACCACCGCTGAACCGCTGGCCTGATACGAATCTTACTTGAGCCACGATAACTCACTTCTGCGGACAGGAGTTCGCTCTTCCAAGAACCAAGCGAAGACCGTGGGCGGGGGTGCCCGCAGCTACACAACCTTTCGCTTTGGCGATGCCTCTGCACTCAATTCAAGCCGAATGCAGTGGGCTTTTGCACGCTGGGTGTCTTGGTCAGTGGCCGAAACGGGAGTCGTTCTGGGTTGCGGATGCTTTACATCGGTAGCGCCTGCCACGTATAAAGAGCAGGCTAACCCTTGGGAGTGAATTGGTGTTTCTGTCGCGCTGGACAACTGCACGAGCTTGTCTCCTTGCTGTGCTCTCGCTACTGTTTGTGGCTGATTTGCGCGGGGAGAAGATTGCCTCGATTCAGGCGCAGGGCTACGTTACGGACCTGGCTGGGGCGGTGGACGAGGAGACCAAGGCTCGGATTGAGGAGCTGTGCACCGAACTTGAGCAGAAAACCGGGGCGCAAATTGCTGTGGTTACGGTTAAGTCCCTGGACGACCAGCCCATTGAGAACTACGCCCACGATTTGTTTGGGGCGCTGGGGGTGGGTGCCAAGAAAGATAATCGCGGCCTGCTGATCCTGCTTTCGCCTTCCGAGCACCAATACCGCATTGAGGTTGGCCGGGGTCTGGAAGCGGTGATCGTGGACGCGCGGGCGGGCGACATTGGCCGAGCGATGGTGCCTTTGCTGCGGCAAGGTGACACGAGCGGGGCTATTGAGCAGGCTGTACACCAGTCGGCGCAGATCATTGCGGCCGACCGAGGGGTGACGCTGGCTGGCTTGCCGCGATACCAGCCTCGCGACCGGGGAGCTGCGCCGTTCAACGTGGTGAAGCTGATCTTCATCCTGATTGTGATCTTCTTTGTGATTGTGAGAGGGTTGCGTGGCGGTGGTGGACCGCGCGGCGGCGGCGGAGTGGGTGGACTTTGGTGGCTGGCGCTGCTGGCGAACTCCATGTCGGACCGGGGGCGCGACGGCGGGGGCGGCTTCGGCGGCAGTTCGGGAGGGTTTGGCGGAGGATTTGGCGGATTTGGCGGGGGCAGCAGCGGGGGCGGCGGAGCTTCTGGAAGCTGGTAGAGAGTGATGGCTATGACAAAAGAAGAATTGCTGCAACAATTCGTGACGCTAGCCCGGAACGCGGTGGGCGAAAACCTGGAGTCAGTGGTGCTGTATGGCTCGACGGTGCGCGGCGACGCGCAGGCTCCGTATTCCGACCTGAACGTGCTTTGCGTGGTGCGTTCCACGGCGCGGGCGGACTTGGAAAAAATGGCGGGCTTGGTGAATTGGTGGACGCAAGGGCAGGGGCAGCGCTCGCCGTTGATCTTTACCGCTGACGAACTGCGCCGCTCCGCGGATGTGTTCGCCATTGAACTGCTCGACATGCAGCGGGCGCATCGGGTTCTGCATGGCGCGGAGGTCATTGCTGAGATTCCCGTGCCGATGAATCTGCATCGCGTGCAGGTGGAACATGAACTGCGCACGATCATTCAAAAATTACGGCAGCACTACTTGCATGGGCCAGCGGACGAGGCGGCTTTGCGAACGGTGATGGCGAAGTCGTTTTCCAGCGTGATCACGCTGCTGCGGCATACCTTGATCGCCATGGACCACGACCCGGCCGCCGACCGCCACGAGTTGCTCAAGCAAGTGCACCAACACACGGGCGTGAACGTCCATTCTCTCCAAGCCGTGCACGACCTGCGCACCGCCGCCGATCCGCGAGGAGGCATTGGCATGCTGTACGGAAACTATTCGGAAGTTCTGGAAAAAGTCTGTAACCAGCTTGACCATGTTCTGCCGAAGAAGGAATGGCAGAGGGTTGAGGGGAAGTAAGATTGCGGAAGTCAGATTGCGGAAGTAAAGATCGAGCACGAACAATACTTTGAGGTGAAACTACAATGGGTAAAACGCTAATCGTCGTTGTCGTTCTTTTAATCGTAGCGCTGCTGGTGGGTAGCTGGTTTGTGGGCATTCGCAACCAGATGGTCACGAAACGCGAAACCGTGAACGCCGCATGGTCGTCGGTGGATATCGCATTGCAACGCCGCGCCGACCTGATTCCTAACCTAGTGGAGACCGTAAAAGGTTACGCCGCGCAGGAAACCACCATCTTCACGGAAATTGCGAAGGCGCGTTCGGCGCTGATTGGCGCAAAAACTCCGGCGGATAAGATTGCCGCCAACGGCTCGCTGGATTCCGCGCTGAGCCGCTTGCTGGTGATTACGGAAAATTATCCCCAGCTCAAGTCGAACGAAAACTTTCTGCGCCTGCAAGATGAGCTGGCGGGCACAGAAAACCGCATCGCCCAGGAACGGCGTAGCTACAACGGCACGGTCCAGGACTACAACACGTACATTCAATTGTTCCCGAATAGCGTGATCGCGGGTATGTCGGGATTTACCAAGAACGATGCCTACTTCAAGGCCGACGAAGGCTCGCGTACGGCTCCGAAGGTGAACTTCAATCCTCCGGCGACGGCTCCCGCGACGATTCCAGCGCAGTAGTTTTAGGAACAGAAAAAGGCCCGCCAGTTGGCGGGCCTTTTTTCTTGTTCAGTCTTACGGCAGTACCAGCGACCCGCCCTCCGGCACATTCGTTTCATAGCGCAAACCGCGCATCATGTAGATGACGCGCAAGCGCTTCGGGGCGCCTGGCGCGGGATCGCCGCCCAGCGAGCCATCGTTGACCTGCACGTTGAGCTGGTTGCCACGAACCATGCTGTTGAGCCGCTGCGTCACATCCTGGCTGCGGCCTTCCACGCCCCAACCAGCTTGCAGCACGCGCAGCTCATTCATGGAGCCTTGTCCCGGCCAGAAGCGATGGTAGTAGGCGTCATCGTCATCATCGCGGTCGCCGCGTCCACCCTGCGTTGTGCCCACAGGCAGGCTCAACAGGTCGTTGTCATTCACAAACGCCCGAGCCTGCTGTCCGTTATAAATATAGAACACTGTCAGCACCTTGCGTTCGCCGGGAGCCGGGTCGGAATTCATGGAATTGTGGTCAATCCGCATGTTCAGCGAATCGTTCTGAATCCTGGAATTCAGCAGGGTGGTCACATCCGCAAAACGGTAATCCGCGCCGTATTGCGCGCGCGTGATCTGGAGGTGCCCGGCATAGTAGTTGGCGTCGCCCGTGCCCGGCAGGGAAACGACTTCCTGCTCATGGACATTCGCGTGGCCGGAGCGGTTGTTGTAGGAGTACCAAACGTCCAGCCACTTGGCTTGCCCTTCGGCCGGGTCGCCGCCCATGCTGTCATTGGTCACGCGCAGTTGTAGGCTGTTGCCCTGCACCTGCGAGCTGAGGCGGCGGGTCACATCAATCACGCGGGAACCTGTTCCGTATTCTGCACGAAGAATCGTCAGAGACCCGTAAGCACCGCCAGGGCCGCCTGGACCGTTGTTCCATGCACCCGGTCCCGGCAAGTTCAGCGTTTCGCCATCGCGCAGCGTCACTTGCGCCGGCACGCCGTTGTACACATAGTTCACGACGATATGCTTAGTGCGCCCCTCGTCGGGGTCCACGCCAATCGTGTCGTAGGCTATGCGCAGACTCAATTGATTTCCCTGCACCATCGCCGCTAGCCGGGCTGTCACATCTTGCATGTGATCAGCACCATATTGCGCGCTGGTAATTTGCAATCCCGGAATGAATCCTGGCCGCCCAGCTCCGCCGACCACGTACAGGCGAACTTGGGTGTTATCCACAAACTGCATTTGCCGCACCTGACCGCGCCCATCTCGCACCTGCAGGCGCAATACCTTACGATGTCCCTCGGCGGGATCAGCGTCCAGAGAGTCATGGCTGACGCGGAAATCGAGCATGTCACCCCGCACCAACGATTGCACGCGCGCGGTGACGTCGACGAAGCGATGTCCGGCTCCATATTCCGCGCGAATAATTTGCACGCGATCCTGCGCCACGGCGGACGCGGCCAACAACAGCAATAACAACGAAGATACAAAAGCGCCACTGCGCAACATCATTCTCATGAACCCGTCTCCTTCAACTGGCACGCATTTCCGGTTACCGGAAATCGCGGCGTAATTTGACCCGCAAGAAGCATAATCCATAAGCCGCTCACGGTACCAACCTGTAAGTGTAGACCTCAACGCGCCACAAAAGGTCACGCGAACGAAGAGGAGAGGAAAGAGTTGTCAATACATTCCCCAGAGCGCGCGCCGCTGCTGGGATCAGGCAGCCCTGGCTTTCTCCGTGTCTCCGTGGTGACCCGCTCTTAAGCGAGCGAGGGCAGAACCACCCCGCGACACTCCCCAAAGCCAATGCGCCGAAAGCCCGGAGCCGAACACTGGCCGCGAAGAATCACCTCGTCGCCGTCCTCAAGAAACGTTCGTTGCTCCCCGCCAGGGAGTTGCATTGACTTGCGGCCACCCTGGCTAATTTCCAGCAGGCTGCCCAGCGAATCGGGAGTTGGACCTGACACCGTGCCGCTGCCGAACAAGTCGCCCGGCTGGAGGTTGCAGCCATTCGAAGCGTGATGGGCCACCATTTGCGCGGGCGTCCAATAGAGAGTGTTGAAGTTAACGCAGCTGAGCCGTTGCGGGCCGATTCCCTGCTCCCGCATTTTTGCTGTCGCGATGAAGACTTCGAGATCGATGCTCAACGCGCCTTGCTGCTGGTCGGCATCGGTGCACAGATACGGCAGAGGTTTCGGATCGCCGGGGGCACGCGCAGCCGCAGGAGCACGAAACGGCGCCAGCGCTTCGGCCGTGACCACCCAGGGCGACACGGTAGTGGCAAAGTTTTTCCCGAGAAACGGCCCCAGCGGCTGGTACTCCCAGGCTTGAATATCCCGCGCTGACCAGTCGTTGAGCAGGCAGTACCCGAAGATGTGACGCTCAGCTTCACCGATTGGAATCGTGGTGCCGAGCTGGTTGCCACCTCCGGCAAACAGGCCAACCTCCAGCTCAAAATCCAAGCGACGGGTCGGCTCGTAAACCGGATCAGCCGCCGAGTCCGGACGAATCTGGCCTTTTGGGCGGATGACTTCGTGGCCGCTGACAACCACCGAGGAAGAGCGTCCGTGGTACGCGATTGGAACAAATTTATAGTTGGGCAGCAGAGGATTTTCCGGCCGAAACAGGCTCCCTACATTGCTGGCGTGGTGAATGGAAGCATAGTAGTCGGTGTAGTCACCGATCTGGGCCGGCAACAACAGCTCCGCGGACGACATGGGCAACAGGGCGAGTTTCAGCCCCGGTTGGCTTTGGCTTCCGGTCCGCAGCCCGTCGTAAATTGCCTTACGAACCTCGGAGAGTTCGCGCGGGCCGAGCGCCATGAGCCGGTTCAGAGACAACTCGGGTTCTGCCGGTAATTGGAGTTTCAGTTGGTGGCGCGCGGCGGTGAGATCGAGAATCTGGTCTCCCACGCCCACGCCGACACCGGCCCGACCAGAAACATCTTTACGGCGGAAAATACAAAACGGAAGATTCTGGATCGGGAAATCGGTGCCCGGGTCATTCGCCGACTCAACCCAGCTCTGTGCGGTGGGATCGTGCGTTTCGTCCGTAGAATATGTCATAGAAGGCTGAGCTTTTGCAGACCTTGAATCGGCTCTTCGAACGAGCACGCACCAAAGGATATCGCGAAACACTGCCGTGCGCGGGCGATGTCGCCCACACTAACGAAGAGCTGGCCCCAGTGCGCACAGTCTTCGGAAAAACGGAAGGTCGAGGCATCCGTGTCATCCAGCACAGCCACCGACTGCTCTTGGGAAATGCCGCATTCGAGGAATGCTGCGCCCAGAAACACGTTCAGGAAGCCATGCATCACGCCGCAAGGGCTGTTCGCCTCGTACGTCAGAGGATGCGCCGAGCGCACGGGATGGTGCAATCCCGCGGTCGCCTTGAACCCTACACCGTAAGCTTTGCACTGCGCCAGGATCTCGGCTACCGCAGCGGAGGATGGAAAAGCTTCTGGTACGGTGCCGCCAGTGCGGATTTTGGCAAACCATCCGGTCTGGCGAATCGCAGCCATCCATTCTGTCAAATTATCGGCATGTGGAACTTCACAGAATACCGGTAAATCCCTTGGCAAAACGTCCGCCAACTGCCCAACCATAGCCGGCGACCCAGGCCGAAACTCCACGGATTCCACAGAAACATGGGAAATCCCGGGCTCACGCAGCCTCTCAGCCCGAATCATTTCGGCCTCGCGCAGTGGCTCCGTCCCTAAGAGTACCGAAAGCGGAACGGATTGGCCTCTCGCCTTCGAATTCTCTGCCAAACAGCCACGGAGCTCTTCCACTCGCTCGGCTGGCACAATGAACTTCCCCAGCATCCAGGCGTGCGGCCCGTGTGCGTAGCTAACGAATTTCCTGGCCGCATCTTCCAGGGAAAGCTTCGCCGGAGGAAACATGCCAGCGTAGTCGATCAGGCCCGTCAACAACGCGCGTAGCGCGGAAGGAACACTGGCGGCGCCAAGACTCGACTTCTGTTCCACTGGCAACATAGACGGTGTCACGGTCAAATCTCACCCTCGAAACTGTTTCTTCAATCCCTGCCAACACTCGTAATACTCGCCCTGCAACTCAGTTGTGTCCATGGCGTACTTCGTCGGACGCACCACATAGCGCGTTTCAAACATGAAAGCCATGGTGTCCGTCAGATGCACTGGCTTCAAATCCGCCTCGGTCGCGGCTTCATAGGTCGCCGCGTCCGGCCCGTGCCCGGCCATACAGTTGTGCAAGCTCGCGCCACCGGGAGCAAATCCTTCCGCCTTGGCGTCGTATTCACCCGTGATCAACCCCATGAACTCATTCATAAAATTGCGATGGAACCACGGCGGACGGAACGTATGCTCCGCCACCAGCCAGCGCGGCGGAAAAACGGCAAGATCAACATTTGCCGTCCCTGCAAGTTCCGAGGGCGACGTTAGCACGGTAAAAATCGACGGGTCGGGATGATCGAAGCTGATCGACCCAATCGTGTTGAAGCGGTTCAGGTCGTACTTGTAAGGCGCGTAGTTGCCGTGCCAGCCAACAACGTCGAGCGGCGAGTGATCATACTCGGCCGACCACAGGCTGCCTTGGAATTTATTGATGACTTCATAGTGCCCTTCGCGGTCTTCAAACGCGGCCACCGGCGTCAGGAAGTCTCTCGGATTTGCCAGACTATTGGCCCCAATCGGCCCCAGATCGGGCAGACGAAACAAGCCGCCGTAGTTTTCGCAGATGTAGCCGCGCCCCTGGCCATCCGGCAACTCCACGCGAAACTTGATGCCGCGCTGGATAACGCAAATCTCGCAAGCAGCGACTTCCAGAACGCCCATCTCCGTGATCATACGCAGCCGTCCCAGTTGCGGGACAATCAGCATTTCCCCGTCGGCATTGTGGAAGAAGCGCTCGGTCATGGATTGATTCGCCACATAAATATGAATGGCAAATCCGGTGTGGGTCTGGAAGTCGCCATTCCCGCCCAAGGTACGAATGCCCTGCACAAAATCCGTCGGCTCCTTGGGAATCTCGAACGGACTCCAGCGCAACTGATTCGGCGTGGCCGGCACCTCGTCAAACGAAGACCGCAGCAGCCCTGTCCCCGCAATCGGCGTGTACGGCTTGTGCACCACCGAAGGCCGAATGCGATATAGCCACGACCGCCGATTCTGGCCGCGCGGTGCCGTAAACGGCGTCCCGCTCAGCTGTTCCGCATACAGGCCAAGCGCATGCTTCTGCGGCGAATTCTGCCCC
>JAYWAL010000149.1:0-3285 GCA_043782485.1 Acidobacteriaceae bacterium
GTGCCTTCCCTGTCGTCGGAACTGCCCCCGGCAGCAGCCCCCTGGAGGACTTTTTATTCGGCGCTCCCGCCGTCGGTCGAATCTTTGTCGGCAACTCCGAGCGCCATGTCTCCATCCAGTCGTTCGGTGGATTTTTGCAGGATGATTTGCGGCTGACCCGCACCGTCACCGTGAATTTGGGGGTGCGCTACGACCTAACGACTCCGATCAAGGAGCGGAATAATCTTTTGGGGAACTTCGACGCCCAAAAAGGCCTGGTCCAGGTCGGCACCGACGTCAGCAAGCCCTACAACACCGATGCCAATAACTTTGCGCCCCGCGTTGGCATCTCATGGGATCCAACCGGCAAGGGGAAAACGGTCCTTCGCGCTGGCGGCGGCATCACTTATGAGATTCCGCACATCTCCATCTTCATTGGACAAAATGGCGTCAACAACGCCTCCACAGCGGGTTTGAACGTTATTCCAACAGGAGCCGACGGCGTGGGACCCAACGGGGGGCAGGGTACGGGTAAGATTGTGGCGTATTCCACCGACACCTCATCGTTGACTTGGGATACGACGGGGCCCATCTTCAACGCGGCCGTTCAATGCCTTCCGTCTTCACCCTGTAATATTCTGGGTGTCAACCGCAATCTGAAGACCCCCTACATCACAACTTGGAACTTCAATCTTCAACAGGAATTGACTCGCAACACTTCGTTCCAAATCGGCTACGTAGGCACACGAGGCACGAAATTGTACAGCGTGTACGATATTAACCAGGTGGATCCAACCAAAGACGACGGGACTGAGCAGTTCGGAAGACCGTTCAACTATAGCTGCCCTGCGCCGGTCGGGGCGGGGATCGGCAACACACCTTGCTATCCCTATCTTGGAGTTATCAACCAACTCGGCAACGGCTACCGCTCCAACTACAACGGTCTCCAGGCCAGCCTGACGCAGCGCGCGTGGCGCGGTCTTTCCTTCGTCGCTGGTTACACCTGGGCGCACGCGCTCGATCAAGCTTCTCTCAACCGTGCGCAGCAACCACAGGACAGCCTAAATCCGGGCAAAGAATACGCCAGTAGCGACATCGACATCCGCCACCGCTTCACTCTGGCCATGAGCTACGAGCTCCCAGGCCGCGACGGCTTCGCCCAGATGCTCAAAGGCTGGCAAGTCAATTCCATCATCACAATCCAGCAAGGATTGCCATGGAGCGTCATCGACGGTTACGTCAACGGCAACGACGTCAGCCTCACCGGCGAATACAGCGACCGCTGGGATTTCTTCGGCAACCCCAAAGACTTCAAACCCAGCGTAGCCGGGATTCCCTTCTTCCTCGCCGGCACCCCTCCTGCAAACGACCCCGCAGGCCCCACCGACCCGGCCTACGCTATTAACAACACCGCGTGCGTGAACACTGCGGCCGGCCATAGTCTCGACGTCACCATGCCTTTCGGATGCTACGTTCAGGGAAAAGCAGTGATGCTCCCGCCCAACGGCGGCTTCGGCACTATGGGGCGCAACCTGTTCCGTGGACCGAACTTCCGCAATGTGGATTTTTCCGTCCTCAAAAAATGGAAGTTGAACGACCGCGCCGAAATCCAATTCCGCGGCGAGATTTTCAACGTCCTCAACCACCCCAACTTCACCAATCCATACGGCGTTGGCGGTCAGCTCGGCAACGTCGATCCCTCGCAAGGCGGCTTCGGCTCCACCAGCGCCACCACCGACGTAGCCGCAGCCAATCCAGTAATCGGCAGCGGTGGGCCAAGAGCCATCCAACTAGGCCTGAAATTCCTGTTCTAAATTCTCATTCTGAAAGTAACTGGGTGGCCCACACAAGCCATTTTTGGCTTGTGCGGGCCACTCTCGGAGTCTTTCAACGGGGGGAAGGGTTCGTATCAGGGCACCGCTTCAGCGGTGCCGAAACGTCCTCCTATGAGCGCGCCTTCAGGCGCTGCGGATTGAGGCGAGCCTACCGCTCTAAAAACAAATGCCCCAACTTCTCTTTCTTAGTCTTCAGATACTCCTCAGCGTGCAACTGAGGCTCCACTTCGCAAGGCACTCGCTCCACCACCTGAACCCCAGCCGCTTCCAGCGCGGCGATCTTGTCCGGGTTATTCGAAAGCAACCGCACCTGCCGCACCCCTAAATCCTTCAAAATCCCGGCCGGCAGCGCAAACCCCCGCTCATCCGCCTGAAATCCAAGCTTTTCATTGGCTTCCACCGTATCCAAACCCTCGTCCTGCAAGGCGTAGGCCTGCAACTTCGCCATCAGCCCAATCCCCCGCCCTTCTTGCTGCTGGTACAGCAGAATCCCCGCCCCAGCCTCAGAAATCAGCCCTAAAGCCATCTCCAACTGCTGCCGGCAATCACACCGCAGCGACCCAAAAACGTCCCCCGTGAGGCATTGCGAGTGAATGCGCACCAGCGCCGGCGCCGAATGGACATCTCCCAACACCAATGCCACAGCCTCTTCAGTCCGCGCCGGAGCCGCAAAATCCCCAATAAACCCATGAATTCGGAAATGCCCCCACCGCGTAGGAAAATCCGCCTCCGCCACCCGCCGCACGACTGGAAATTGGTTCACCTCTCAATTATAGCCACCCAACTTGGCCCCCAGCTCCATCGCTGGTAGAATCAGAGAATTCCTTCCCAATCGTGGGGCTATAGCTCAGCTGGGAGAGCGCGTCGTTCGCAATGACGAGGCCGTCGGTTCGATCCCGACTAGCTCCACCATTTAAGACCACAGTAAAATCAATAGTAAAATCAAGGGTTTTAGCGACCGAAGAAAAAGTTGTACCCATCACCCTACAAGGGCAATGCTGGTGAATCCCGCGCAAGCGGGGACTCGGCCTCATGGCTATTCGTCAATGCTCGCGAGACTCCGCAGTGCGGCCACAAGGCATTGCATGATCGCCGAAGAAAGAAAGTGGCCGCATGTCTTTCGAAGAGCTAATTCTGAAATAGTCTCGGGGCGAAGTCGTTCAAGTCCCTGCGCCACGTCTGCCATTCATGCGCCGTACCCGGGGATTCGTAAAACACATGCTCGATCCCGGCTTTTTCTATGGCCTTGTGAAAGTTAAGGATGCCCGCATGCATGCGCTCCGGTTCTTCTGTGCCGACGCCCAGCCACAGAAGGTGAATCCTCTTGTGAAAAGCCGCAGGGTCACTAAACGCGCCATTGTAGGCGGTCTTGACATCGAATTCCGTGTTTCCGAATACGAAACTCGCACCCGCGCCGCTGAACCCGCCGATGTAGGAAAAAATATCGAAGTGATTCAACGTCACCTGAAGG
>JAYWAL010000150.1:0-22889 GCA_043782485.1 Acidobacteriaceae bacterium
CACCATGTCATCGTAGGTGCCGGTGTAGGTGATGATGGTTTCGTAGTCAATATCGGCGATGTGCGTGCAAACGCTGTTCAAGAAGTGGCGGTCGTGGGAAATGACCAGAAGCACGCCTTCGTAGTTGTTCAGGAACGCCTGGAGCCAGTGAATCGAGTCGAGATCCAAGTGGTTGGTAGGCTCATCGAGTAGCAGCGCCTGGGGATGCCCGAACAGCGCCTGGGCTAGCAAGACACGCACTTTCTGCCCGCCCTGAATCTCGCCCATTTTGCGTTCGTGGATTTCGTCGGAAATGTCCAATCCTTGCAGCAGAATGGCGGCATCGGCTTCGGCGGAGTAGCCATCTTCCTCGCCGACGATGCCTTCCAGTTCGCCCACGCGCATGCCGTCTTCGTCCGACATTTCCGGCTTGGAATAGATAATTTCGCGTTCTTCGAGCGCCTTCCATAAGCGCTTGTTGCCCATGATGACGGTATCAACGACGCGGTGGGCGTCAAAGGCGAACTGATCTTGGCTGAGCACGCCGAACTTGCGCGGGCGGACTACGGTGCCCTTCTGCGGGTCGAGTTCACCCGTCAGCAGCTTCATAAACGTGGACTTGCCCGAACCGTTGGGTCCGGTCAGGCCGTAGCGTTTCCCCGGCGTAAAGGCCGTGGACACATCTTCAAACAAAACTTTAGCGCCGTAGCGCATGGACACATTGCTGACAGAAATCATGGGCCTACAGGAGACTTCCAGGGAAAATTGCCGACTGCGAGGGATCGCAGCGATCCCCTCAAGAATATCACGGGAGCGCCGATTTTAGCCGTAAATCCACACACTAGAGGGAGCCAGCGTGGTAGCCTTTCCGTTCCGCATTGTTGCCGCGGAACCCCACTCGACCACGTCGTCAAGGAGCTTATGAGTCCGAATCCCGCTCACGTTGATTTGCAAGCCATGGCTCGACAGGTGCTGCGCCAAAATGGGTTTGAACCGGACTTCCCCGCCGCTGCGAAGGCCCAAGTGGCGCAGATCCAGGCTCACGCTTCACAACCGACGGCTGATAGCTCGACGCGCGACCTGCGCAACTTGCTGTGGTCGTCCATCGACAACGACACGTCGCGCGATCTCGACCAGATTGAGTATTGCGAGCGTTTGGCGGACGGTTCGATCAAGGCGCTGGTCGGGATCGCGGATGTCGACGCCTACGTGCCGAAGGGTTCGCCCATCGACCAATATGCGGCCCAGCAAACCTGCACGCTCTATACAGGCGTCCACAACTTTTCGATGATTCCGGACGAGCTTTCCACCGGCTTGACTTCGCTGCTGGAAGGAGCCGACAAGCTGTGCCGCGTTGCGGAATATGTGGTCAACGCCGAGGGGCATATCACTTCCAGCGACTTTTACGCGGCGCTGGTTCGCAACCGGGCGCAGCTTGCTTACAACGCGACAGGAGCGTGGCTGGAGGGTCGCGGGCCAGCGCCGGAGAAAGTTGCCGCCTCGCCGGCGCTACAAGCGCAGCTCAAACTCCAGGACGAAGTAGCCCAATGCCTGCGCGTGCAGCGGTTTCGCCACGGCGCGTTGAGTCTGGATAGCAACGAGGTGCGGCCGGTCATTTTGAACGACGAAGTGGTGGATGTGCAGAAGCAGACGCGCAATCACGCGACCGACTTGATTGAAGACTTTATGATTGCCGCCAATGAGATGGTGGCGCGCAAGCTGGAAACGGTTTCCTCGCTGCGCCGGATTGTGAAGACGCCCGAACGCTGGGACCGCATTGTGCAATTGGCGGCTACGATGGGCGGGCATTTGCCGGGAGAGCCGGATTCGAAGGCTCTGAACGATTTTCTGGTGCAACGCAAAACTGCGGACCCGGTTCACTTCGCCGACCTTTCACTGGCTATGGTCAAGCTGATCGGCCCCGGCGAATACGTTGTGGAGCGACCCGGAGACAGCGTTTCCGGGCACTTCGGTCTAGCGGTACAGGACTACACGCACTCGACGGCACCGAACCGACGTTTTCCGGATTTGGTAACGCAGCGGATCCTTAAGGCGGTGCTGGCGGGCGGGCCTCCCGCGTATAGCGACGCGGAACTTACGGCCATCGCCGTGAACTGCACGGCGAAGGGCAACGCGGCGCGTAAAGTGGAACGCGGTATGACCAAGCGCATGTCGGCTATCGCCATGAGTAACCGCATCGGCCAGGTGTTCGACGCCATTGTCACGGGCGTAAACGAGCACGGAAGTTTCGTGCGGGTGGTCTCGCCGCATGTGGATGGGATGCTGGTACGCGGGGAGGCTGGTTTGGACGTGGGCGATAAGGTACGCGTGCGGTTGGTGCGGACGGACGTGAGCCAGGGGTACATTGATTTCGAGAAAGCTTAGCGGAGACGCATCCGAAATTTCGGCGCTACTTTGCCGAGTAGATTTCGCTGAGCACGTCCGGGGTTGACTCCGCCCGCTCCAGATGCGGAAATTTTTCACCGCCGTGGTAGTCGACCTGGAAGCTGCGGAAGTATTCGGCGTTTTCCACCAGGAGTTCCATCGGCTCCGAGTTGCTCTTGGCGGCCTTCAACGCGTCGCGCAATACGTTTTTGGAAAACTTGCGACCGTTGACGGCGAGCAGTTTCATCCCCGGGCCAATGCCAGCTTTCGCTGCGGGTAGACCCTCGACGGTATCAACGATGCTGCCATCCGCCAGCAGCGTCAGCCCCAGCGAAAAACGCGAATCGATGCCGTCGCGTAGTTCTTCCCGCGCCGATGTCAGCGCGGAGGGCGTGTCGTTCAACACCAGCTTCCACCCGCTGCCCTCGAGCCCCCTGAGAGGAGCGCCCGGACCGTGATTGGTCAGACGCTCGACCCAAAACTTCCGCCAGTCGTAGGGTGCGAGCGTATTGAGGGTGCTGACAATCTCGTCGAAGGTGTAGGTTTTAACCTCGGCCTGCCCGCTGGTACCACCATGAAAGGCGTGGCAGAAATCATCCATCGACTTTTTGCCCTGGGTTTGTTGCCGTAACAGAACATCCACCCAAAGCCAATTGAGCACATCTTCATCGTAGTAGTCCACGCCGCGACGCCAGGATTGCCAGGACTGGGGAGAGTCTTGCAGGGCGGGGACGGCGTCGGCGGTGTCTTGCAGGTTGCGCCAACTGCGGCCTGGGCGGTATTCGAGTTCGGCGGCGATGGCGGCCAGGTTGTCCCGGGCTTCGTCGGGCGTGCGGATGCCGCTGCGGGCGCTGAGCAGGTCTCCGAGGTACGAGGTCATCCCTTCGTACACCCAGAGCAAGTCGGTTTGCATGGGCTTTTCGTAGTCCGGAGTGGCCAGGTCGGCAGGGCGGCGGTATTTTCCGTTCCAGGAATGCACGAATTCGTGCGGCAGCAGTCCGGCGAAGAGCTTGCGCCGGACGGGATCGACGATGCCACGCTCGTCCACGCGGCTGTCGTCGGAAGCGTGGTGCTCCAGGCCAAAGTGGGCCACGTGATCGCTGAGGCTATAGAGAAAGTGATAGTTCGGATAATGAAAAGCCCCGAAGAGCTTTTGCGCCTGGGTGACGAGGCTGCGTTGATGCTCGAAAAAATCGGGTGGGCCATCGAGCGCGGCTTCGCTGTCAGCGGCCAGATCCAGCTCGTGGTGCGGGTTCTCGCCGGTTGGCTCCATACGCATATATTGGCCGGTCAGAACGGGGGAATCGACCAGCGTCGTTAGCGAGGCGGAATTGAAACGGACTTCGGCCCCCGACTGCGACGCTACCGGCAGAGGCGAGGCGAACTTCCAGTTCTTCGGCAGGCGCAGCGAGGCTTCATACTTCACCTCGTCCGAAGAAAAGCCCGCCGGATAGAGCAACACCTGGTTCCAGCTAATGACGGCCATTTTCTCGGTGGCGGACGAGCCGGAGCTGTAGCCACCCTCGAGGGTCGCCGGGTAGAGGTAGTCGAGAGCTACATTGACGCTGGTTGCGCCCTTGGGCACTTCGACGTGAAAGGTCCAGGCATCGAGCAAGTCGCGACGCCAGGTAAGTTCCTGACCGTTGGCTTGGAAGTGCAGGCCGGTCAGATTTTGGATGGGGCCGGAGGGTTCGTGCTCGCCGGGAATCCACTTGGGATAGTAGAGCGTCAGTGACCCTTCCTTGGCGGGAATGGTGAGCTTGGCGTGCAGAATCTTGCGCGGCGCTTCGGTGGCGTCCAGCGAGATGGTGACGGTGGGTGCGGGCTTGGCGGCTACGACCTTGGTTTCCGCAACAACTAGCGTGGAAAACGCCAACGCCCAAACCACGAGACTCCAACAGGACCTCGGCATAGTGCAATCTCCTCAAAAATTTGTGCTAGGTAGATTCATAGACCCTTGAATATAGCAGCCCTTAGGATCGGCGCGCGACTCGCAAGCTGTTGTTCCGCCCTGCTACGATGGTTGGGTGGATACGCGTGGACGCTTCATCACGTTCGAAGGACTGGATGGCTCCGGCAAGAGCACGCAGATTGAGAAGCTGGCGGGGGTCTTGCGATCCCTGCATTTGGAAGTGCTGCTGACGCGCGAACCCGGCGGCACGGTCATTGGGGAATCGATTCGGCATATGCTGCTCGATTCCGCGACCCACGGCTTGGGTCCAAAAACGGAGATGGCGCTCATGTTCGCGGCCCGCGCGCAGCATTTGCAAGAGCTGATTTTGCCCGCATTGTTGGCGGGCCACTACGTGCTTTGTGACCGATTCACGGATTCTACCGAGGCATACCAGGGCGGTGGCCGGGAGCTGGGGAGTGAGGTTGTCCTGGCCATGCACCGCGTTCTGTGCGAGGACATTCAGCCGGAATTAACAATTCTGCTCGACTGCGACCTTACCGTGAGCCTGACTCGTGCGCGGCATCGCAACCTGATCACGAGCGCCGCCGGACACGTGGACGAAAACCGGTTTGAACAGGAAAGTCGGGCGTTTTTTGGCCGGGTCCACGACAAGTTTCTAGAAATTGCCGCACGGCAACCCAATCGCGTTGTCGTGATTGACGCACGGGGAACACCCGCTGAAACTCATGCGAAAGTTCTGGAAATTGTGCGCGACCGGCTCCAGCTGGCAAAGATTTGATACCCACCTAGCGCATCCGACAGCAAGCCTCTTTCCAAAAGCGCTACACTTCCACGGTATTTTCGACCGACCGTGCATGAACGTTCGTGTTCAGAAATCGCGTCGCACCACCCATCCGTAAGCCGATAGAAGACATGACACTTGGAGGAGTTCTGCCATGAGACTTCTTATCTTAGCCACCACCGTAATTTTGCTGATCACTTCAGGCTGCTCGACCCATTCTTCCAGCTCCATCAACGCAACGGCCCCACGCGTCTACAACGGCACGGCTTCCGTTGGTGACTTCCTGAACATTACGCTCGATCCGGTCGCTCACACCATCGCGTACACCAACCACTCTAACGGAGACACCGGAACGGTGCCTTACACCGTGAACTCAGACGGAACCTACACGCTGGCCGACCCGAACGGCAACCTGGTCGCGGCATTTGAAGTTCCAGATTACGCCATGCTCATCCAGGCAGCCAAGACCGGGCCGAATCATGACCAACCGTCTCTCATCACAGCGGTACAGAGCGGGCAGATTTCCGTCGCCACTTGGGCCAATCACAGCTATAACTACATGCAGTTCCGCACCGCGGCGGGCGGCGTGGAGATTGGCTCGGTAGCGCTCGACGCCAATGGCACCGCCAGCGTACAACACTTTTGGCCCTATGGCGCTTACAACGGCAGTTCATTCGGAGGCGGCATGTTCGACTCCAGCCTCTTCCAAAATGACCCTTCCGGAACATTTCTGAAATTGTCGGACGGCAACGGCGGTTTTGACTATGTATTTGGAACGGCCAACGGGGTTTTCGCCGTGGACACAAATAACGGCGCAATTCTTGGACTGCAAAAAGCTGCAATCAAAAACTTTGACCCCACCTTTGCGGGAACCTATAAGGCGATCTTCTACGAAAAAACTGGAGCTCACTCGGGTATTGGCAACGTCGAGACCGGCACGCCGAGCCTAGGCAAATCAACGATGGTCATCGACGCCACCGGGCAAATTGCGGTGCAGGACGCCTTAGGCGCGACCCTGCTGCAAGCGCAACTGACTCCGGTGGCCGATGCCGCCTATCTCGTTGGGACTGGTGAACTTACGGACCCATGTTTTGGCCTGTTCACGTTCCGCCTCACGACCGCCAACTCGCAGCGTGATGTGTTTGTGACCTTCCAGGACCGCTCTGTTTTGTTTTCGTCGTTCAGCACGAGTTTGCCCTGGCAGCCTGGTAACACGTATGACTATCTTTACGGCGTAGGTCTGAAATAGCTTTCTCTTTTGGAATGTTTCTTCCTCCGATGCGCGTGGCCTCCAGTTCTCGGGGCTGCGCGCTTTGCTCGTGCGAATCTCCAGGACCTACTTGCCCAGACTTCACTGGTCGGCCGCAAGCTAACACATTGCTGCCGCACTCCGGTACAGTGGTGCCAGGGTTTTAAAGTAGTGAACCCAAGGCGGCCAGCCGCAGTGTGGTGCGCAATCGAATGCCTGAAATAGCCCCCAATCTTGCTCTTGGTTTGACGCCACTGCTTCCCCCCGAGCACGTCGTGGTGGGGCATCCGCCGCGCGACCGCTACTGGCTGCACACCCTGCTTCTTCTGGGCACGATTTTTTCCACGCTGATCGTGGGCGCTGGACTTCAATTTAACTTTCAGAACAACTTCGCTCCCTACTCCATGGATGCCGGAGCGGCACCTTCGTACTTCCCTGTGCTTTGGGTCTTCCAGCAGCCCGCGCGTCTGCTGCTGGGCATCCCTTTCTCGGCGACACTGCTGCTGATCTTGCTGTGCCACGAAATGGGCCATTACCTTTATTGTCGGCGTTACCGGGTTTCGGCGACGCTGCCGTTTTTCATCCCATTCCCCAGTCTGGCGGGCACTGTCGGTGCGTTCATCCGCATCCGCGGGGCTATCCGCTCTCGCGCCGCGCTTTTCGATATTGGAATCGCGGGGCCAATCGCCGGATTCATCCCCGCGCTAGCCGCCCTGTTCGTTGGGCTGAGCCTTTCCAGGGCCGCCTCTGCCGCGTCCCTGATCTCGCCGGAAATTGAATTTGGCCACCCCGTCCTCTTCCGCGCCGCGCAATACCTTCTAGCCGCGCTCAGCCACGCTCCGGTGCATTCACTTCCGCTTGACCGTGTTTACCTTCACCCCATAGCGTTTGCAGCGTGGGTGGGCATGGTGGTCACCTCGCTGAACCTGCTGCCCGGCGGGCAACTCGACGGCGGCCATATTCTCTACGCCGTCTTTCCCCGCGCTCACCGCGTTGTAACCGTGCTGACAGTCTGCGTGCTCATTCCTCTGGGACTGCTGTCGGTGGGATGGTGGCTGTGGTCTGTGATTCTGCTGGCCACAGGTTGGCACCACCCTCCTGTGCCACCCTGGCCTGGGCTGGATGCAAGGCGCAAGGGGCTTGCCCTGGTGGCCGTGGTGCTCTTGCTACTGACCTTAACGCCAGTGCCGGTTCACGGATTTCGCGCAGCCGATGTATTCCCGGGGATTTTTGCCCGCCGCGGAAACTGAACAAACCGGACTACTCCGCCTCGCCCTTGCGCGGCACCGTGGGCCTAGCTTCCCCACGCACCCGATAAGCGTTGGAAACGTACTGCTGCACCATGCGCTGCGTGTTGAAGAACGAAGCGTTCAGAGCAATCGACATGCGCATGACGTTGTCATACCGTTCCGGTTGGCGGTAGTACATGGGCACGATGTCGGTGGCCAGCTTGGTGTAGAGCGAATTCACTTCCGATTCGTGATCTTCCTCTTCCTCGGCGTTGCCGACGGACCAGCCCGTTACGCCTTCGATGTGACCCTCAATCCACCAACCATCCCGAACGCTGAAGCTGGGCACGCCGTTCAGGGCCGACTTCATGCCGCTGGTGCCGGACGCCTCCTGTGGCCGCATGGGATTGTTGAGCCAGACGTCGACTCCGGCCGTAATCAGGGCACCCCAGTGCATGTCATAGTTTTCGACGTACACGGTGCGAATCACATCTTTGACGGAAGACGCGCCGCCAAAAACATCCCGAATCAGCTTTTTGCCGCCTTCGTCGCGGGGGTGCGCCTTGCCGCCGTAGACCAATTGTATGGGGCCAATATCTCGGGCAATCCTGCGGAGTCGTTCCGGATCTTGAAACAATAAAGCCGCGCGCTTGTACGTGCTGGCGCGCCGCGCGAAGCCGATGGTAAACACATTGGCGTCGAAATCCACACCCATCCGGTCTTTGATCTCCCCGAAGAGCCGCTTCTTCGCCCGCACGTGTGCCTCACGAATGTCATCCAAAGGAATGCTGATGGCATAGCGCAAATAGTTGTTGTCAGTGCGCCAGGCTGGAATGTAGCGGTCAAACAGTTCCTTGAACGACGGCGCGGCCCAGGTAAGCGCGTGCACGCCATTGGTGATCGCGTTGATGACATAGGCCGGGAACATATCCCGCGAAACCTCTCCGTGGCGCATGGCGACTCCATTGACGTAGCCGGAAAACTGGAGTGCGAGGTACGTCATGTTCAGCACATCCCCCTTCCAGACGTTGGCTTCCGTCAGCAAGGCGGTTCGTTCTGTTCCCAGAATATGCTCGGCCAGCTCCCGGGTGAATTCATCGTGGCCGGCGGGCACTGGCGTGTGGGTGGTGAAAATGCAGAGGCTACGCACGCTATCAACGTCGAGCTGTTTGACGCGACCGGCAAAACTTTGGCTTAAGCGCCGCTCCAGCAAGCCCAGAGCCAGTAGCGCCGCGTGGCCTTCATTCATGTGGTAGCGCTGCACGTTGTAGCCGAGCTGTTGCAGAATTTGCAAACCACCCAGCCCCAGCACCACCTCCTGGCAAAGCCGGTAGTGCGAATCGCCCCCGTAGAGCGAATTCGTCAGCTCGCGGTCGGAAGGCGCGTTTTCCGGCAAATCCGTATCGAGCAAATACACGGCCACGGTGGCGCCGGTGACGCCAACTACGGTGTACTTCCACGCTCGAACGGATACCTGCCGCCCTTCGATCTCCACCGTCGCGCGCGCTTCCACCGCCTCCAGCATGCTCTCGGGATCCCAGGGCTGGGGCTGTTCCGATTGCTGGCCATTTCCATCCAAATGCTGCCGAAAGTATCCCCGGCGGTAGACGAGGGAGATCGCCACCAGCGGCACCGCTAAATCAGCGACGGAACGCAGCGTATCGCCGGCCAGCATGCCCAATCCGCCGCTATAGGTGGGGATATTGGGATCGAGCGCAACCTCCATGGAGAAATACGCAATCACGGGCGTGTTCTGTTTCGGTTTCATCCATTCTCCGTTTCAAGCACCAACGAGTTGGTCTTTCTTATTCTATCGGGGGATGGGGACGTACTCGTGGTCTCGCCCATGACTTTCGTTTGGCACGGAAGGTCGCAATCCCTACATCAGCCACAACGCATCCACGTCCACCACCAAATTGGTGCGCGGGATCTTTTCCTGGGCGGCATGGTTGAGCATGGCCCGCAGCAAACGGTTCATCTTCTCCCGGCTTTCTGATTTCAGCACAAAGTGGTAGCGGAAGTCCTGTTTTAAGCGCACGATGGGTGCCGCTGCCGGGCCAAGGACGCGCACGCCTTCATGCCTCGTTTTCTCGAACCACTTGCCCAGGGTCCCGGACCAGCGCAGGGCATCGTCCAGCTTGGCGGCCCGCACCAGTACGTTAGATAGCGCGCTGTAGGGCGGGTAGTGCATCCAGCTGCGGAAGCGCAGCTCCTTGTCGTAAAACCCGCTGTAGTCGTGATGTGCGGCATATTGCACGGCGTAGTGATCCGGGAAAAACGTTTGCAGCACGACCTTGCCCGGACTCTCGCCTCGTCCCGCGCGGCCAGCGACCTGGGTGAGGAGCTGAAAGGTGCGTTCCGCAGCACGAAAATCGGGCAAGCCCAGCGCCGTGTCAGCGCCCACAACACCCACCAGCGTTACCCCGTGTACATCGTGGCCCTTGGCAATCATCTGCGTGCCCACCAAAATGTCCAAGTCGCCCGAGTTCAAGGCACCCAAAACGCGCTCAAAGTCGTAGCGCCCGCGCACGGTATCGCGATCCAACCGCCCGATGCGCGCTCGTGGGAACAGCCCGTGCAACAGCTCCTCCAATTTCTCCGAGCCGGTTCCAAGGAAGTAAACATACTCACTGCCACAGTGCGCGCACCCCTGCGGAACCTTGGCTGTGTACCCGCAATAGTGGCACTCCATGCGGTGGGAGCGCTTGTGGTGCGTCATGGCAATGGCGCAGTTGATGCACTCCAGCGTCTTGCCGCAGGCACGGCACAGCACCACGGGCGAATAGCCTCGCCGGTTGAGCAGGACCATGACCTGCTCGTTGCGCTCCAGGCACGCGGCGATTTCCGCTGCTAGCTTCCGGGAAATCACCTGCTCCTGCCCGGTTTCCTGGAATTCCTGGCGCATATCCAAAATTTCCACTTCCGGAAGTGGCCGAGACTCCACCCGGTCCGGCAGCTCGACGAGCGTGTATTTGCTGGGCGCGCCTTTCTTCGGTAAAGCGTTAAAATACGACTCCAGCGACGGCGTGGCCGAACCTAGCACGATGGTCGCTCCGGAAAATTTGGCGCGCACCACGGCCACATCGCGCGCGTGGTAACGAGGCGTCTCTTCCTGCTTGTACGAAGAATCCTGCTCTTCATCGACCAGAATCAGAGCAAGATCGGGCACAGGAGCAAACACAGCGGACCGCGTGCCAACCACGACCCGCGCCGCCCCGCTGCGGATGCGATGCCACTGCTCCGCACGCTCTTTTCCGGTCAATGCCGAATGCAGGATGGCCACTTGCTCGCCGAAAATCTGATGCAGATCCGCAGCCACCGCGGGCGTCAAACCGATCTCCGGCACCAACAAGATGGACGAGCGCCCCGCCTCCAGCACAGCATGCATCGCCGTCAGATACACCGCCGTTTTGCCCGAGCCAGTTACCCCATGCAACAGAACGCCGCAAAACTCCCCGCCGTCCACCGCCGCACGAATCGTGTCCACTGCGTGCTTTTGCGCTGCCGTAAGCTGGAAATCAAACGGCGACCGGCGGGGCTTGAACTGGGGTGCGGCAAACTCAGCCGGCTCCTCCAACAGATCAATCAACCCGCGCTTGACGAGAGTTGCCAATGTGGAACGCGGCACGGCCAGCTCGCGCAACGATTCCACCGGTAGCCGTCCGCCGGTTTCCGTGAGTGCGGCCAGCAACGTTTTCTGGTTGGCGTTGAGCTTGCCCGCTTCGTTCTTCAGCACGGCGATCTGGACAACGCGCGCCGCATCCTTGGCGTCGGAGAAATCCCGCCGCTCGATCCATTTCTTACGCGCCATCCCGGCCAGTAAATCCCGCGCAATGCGGCTGGTGGATGCCCCGGTGGCGGTACGCAGAGCAGCCTCCTTCACCCAGTCGCGCGACGCCAAATAGTCCAATATGCGGAACTCGATCAACTGCTCTTCCGGAGGCCGCTGCGCCCGCTTGGAGGAACCCGTCATCCCAGCCAAATGCAGCGCCATTTGCCCGGTTTCGGTGATGCGATATGCAATCGTTTTTTGGAACTCAGCTCCCAGGGGCAGCATCGTCCGCAACACCTCTCCCGGCGGCGCAAGATAATAATCCGCAATCCACCGCCCGAGCTTGAGCAGCGCGACATCGAGTACAGGAGTTGTATCGAGAACACTCAGGACATTCTTGGCCCTTACCGAAGGCGCTCGGCCATGCAACTCCACCACAATGCCCGACAGACGTTGCTGCCGGAACGGCACCAGCACGCGCCCACCGACCACCGGCGATAATCCATCCGGCACGCGGTAGGTGAACATCGTATCCAGCGGCACCGGCAACGCCACATCGCAAAAGGCAAGGCTCTCCCCGTCCGCTTTGTCCAGCGGCGTTGCGAGCGTCAATTGTTCTTGAATGTCTTCAGGCATGGAATCATCAGGCACGGCATAAGCTAAGGATAAATCACGAAGCATCTTGCTTTTGGGCGGCGCAGGACTTTAGAGACTGTGTGAGAACCACAATGTCGATGACAGAAGCCAGGACTCGCTCTTCCTCTCCACTACCCGCCACGGTAAAGTGGGGCTTCAGCCCCATAAGCGTTAACTCAAGCCGGTGGGCTTGAAATAGCTTGGCCACCTTATTAAGGCCAGTTTGTGGATCGGGTGACGAACCGGTTCCGGAGGATTCGCAACCGGCAATCCTAGCTTCGTCGATTGCTTTCCTAACCTTACGACAGTGGTAGCCTAGCTTGAACGTTTGGAGAATCCGCATGAAACTTCCTGCATCCGTATTTGTGTTTCTTGCCGGCGTCTGTTCATTGTTGGCGCAGTCACAACCGCCGTCTCTTTTGCCGGGGATCGGCCAGCATCACCACACCATTTCCACAAAGAGTCCTGACGCGCAACGTTTCTTCGACCAGGGGCTCACGCTTGTCTTCGGTTTCAACCACGAAGAGGCCACTCGATCATTCCGGCGGGCGGCTGAGCTGGATCCGCAGTCCGCGATGGCTTATTGGGGTATCGCATTGGCGTTAGGTCCATGCATCAATCTGGATGTGGATCTTCCTCACGAAAAGGCTGCGTATGAAGCGGTGCAGAAGGCTGCGTCGCTTTCGACGGGCGTGACGGAAACTGAGCGCGCCTACATTCAAGCCCTAGCGACACGGTACTCGGCTGATCCCAGCGTGAATTTAAGAAAGCTCGACGCGGATTATGTTCACGCGATGAGGGAGTTATCCCGGCGTTACCCGGACGATCTCGACGCGGCCACTCTTTATGCGGAGAGCCTGATGGACCTCCACCCCTGGAAGCTTTGGGGCCTTGATGGCCATCCGACCGAGGGTACTGAGGAAATTGTTAGCGTTCTGGAATCAGTATTGCGGCGTGACCCCACTCACGTAGGCGCCAATCACTACTACATCCATGCCGTGGAAGCGTCCCCTCATCCCGAGTGGGCTTTAGCCAGTGCAAAGCGTCTGGAAACTCTTGTGCCAGCGGCGGGCCATCTGGTTCATATGCCGGCGCACACCTATATGCGGGTTGGGGAGTACTCGGCATCGGCGCGGAGCAATGCCAGGGCGGCTGAGATAGACCGTGTCTACCTGCGGGACAGTGGCACTACAGGCAGCATGTACGACCTGATGTACTACGCCCACAACCTTCATTTCCTCGCTGCTTCGAATAGCATGGCCGGGAATTTTGCCGAGGCAAAACGGGCCGCAGATGCATTGGCGGCACATGTGAGCGATATGGTTGCGGGCATGCCGATGTTTGAGGTCTACGTGCCCACCCCAATCTTCGTGCTCGTTCGGTTTCATCGCTGGGACGCGGTTCTGAAGCTCCCGCCGCCCAACCCGAGCTTGGTAATGACAACCGCATTCTGGCATTTCGCTCGCGGATCTGCCGCTGCGGCAGAAAGTCAGATCGGCATGGCGGAAGCAGAACGGGCGAGCCTGGAAACAGTCCGGCGAGAAATGCCTGCAGATACGGAGTTCAGTTTTTATACCAATAAAGCGCAAGCATTTCTGGACCTGACGGCGAACATCCTAGACGCTCGGATTGCCGAAGTACGCAGCGACCATAAAAGTGCGATCCAGTACTGGAATAATGCGGTTCAGATCCAGGACAGGCTTTACTACGGTGAGCCGCCCGAATGGTTTTACCCCGTGCGGGAATCGCTGGGTGCTGCCTTGATGCTGAACAGCCAAGCCGCGGAGGCGGAAGCTGTGTTTCGCGCAGACTTGGAACAATATCCTCGAAACCCCAGGTCGCTGTTTGGCCTTTGGAAGAGTCTAGAAGCCCAGAATAAGATCTTGGACGCGGATTGGGTGCGGAGAGAATTTAAGACAGCATGGAAGGACGCGGACGTTACACTCGAACTCGGAGACCTGTAGGCTATCGTTCCTGACTGCGCCCAACGGGCAAACCGGAAGCCCCTGGGGTAAGGGCGAGGTCGCAAACGAGTTTTTCAAAAATACTTTTCCCTAAGGCCGGATCCCTACTCCTCGCTCTTCGCCGGAGCCTTCAACCCCAATTCCTTCATTACCATCTGCAAGTCTTTCCAGGTCTCGGCCTTTTGCCGCGGATCGCGCAACAAATACGCCGGATGGTACGTCACCGCCAGTTTGCATCCACGGTACTCGTGCCACCGACCGCGCAGATCGCCCAACGATGACTGCACCGCCAGCAAGTTCTTCGCCGCCACCGCGCCCAGCGCTACAATCACCTTCGGCTTTACTACATCAATCTGCCGCATCAGAAACGGCGAGCACGTGTCGCATTCATCTCGTTCTGGCGTTCGATTGGACGGCGGTCGGCACTTCACCACATTCGCGATGTAGACCTGCTCGCGCGTGATGCCCATCGCCTTGATCATGTTGTTCATCAACTGCCCGCTGCGCCCGACAAACGGCTCGCCTTTTTCGTCCTCATCCGCGCCGGGAGCCTCGCCCACAAACATCAGTTCCGCCCGTGGATCACCCACGCCAAACACAATCTGCTTGCGCCCCTGCAAGTGCAGTTTGCAGCGCGTGCAGTCGCCGATATTTTCGCGAATCATTTGGAGCGCAACCACCGGATCTGCAACACCACGCTCCGCCTTGGCTACTACCAAATTTACGTCCGACGCCACCGGGGGCGTTACTGTTTTTCGAGCCATATCCTCTCGTTCTGTATCTGTAAATTGATCCTGCTTAGGCTCCCCAAAAGAAATGGGCTCTTCCGGTCGAGTTTCGTCGCCGAGCTGCAACCCCGCAACATCTCGGCGATAAAAATCGTAGATGCCCAACTCACGGTAGTAGCGCAGGCGCGCCAGGACTGCGCTTTGCATTTCAGGGGTCAGGGAGCGGGGCATTGCGGATAAGGATAGCAAAAGCAGTGGCAGCGCCGCACAGAATCCGCCTACTTCAACTCGATCTCAACAATCTGCCCCGCAGTCGAGCCGCCATTCGCCAGCGTATGCGTGACCTTGGCATCGATCCAGTGAAATTCACCCGGCTTCACTTCATGCGAAAAAGACTTACCGTCGGATGACGTCATTGTCAGCACCATGGGCGTAACAGCAACAATTAAATACGGGCGCTCATGCCTGTGCTGCGCCGCTGTCGCCCCGGGAGCGAGTATCCAGTTGTAGAGCCGCGCGCTGCCATTCTCTGCCGCCACTGGCGCGGATGGCTCCGATGGCTGCTTCGGACGTTGAAGAAACTCCACATCCAACACTTCGAACGGGCCGCTTCCCACATTGTGAACACGGTGCGTGAAAGGACCATCGGACAGCGTTCGGACCGAAAGTCCGCCCAACTCGAATGGTCCCGGCGGACCTTCCGCCTCGCCAAATTTTTGTTGCGTGGTGGTGCTCTTGGCCAGGGAAACGGCGGCACCGTCATGTGAATGCGTGTGAAACAACGTGCTCTCGCCAGCGGGAACCGTAACGCTCATCACCTCAACGAAAGCGTTTTTCAGCACCAGATGATGATGCGGCTCGTCTTCTACAGGCACAGGCTTGGAGGCGGTGGGCGAGGATTGCTGCGCCGCCACGAATAGTGAAGCCCCGACTAACAAAACTCCGCAAAGCAAGTTTTTCAAGAAACTTTCTCCGTGAGGGAATGCGCTTGGCTCAAGCGCCCAAGCTTCGCCACCGCATCCAATACATGCCGCGCAACATCCCGCTTCGACATCTCCGGAACTTCCACCACATCCGTGTGCGTCAGAATCGTGACAGCATTCCGCTCCGAATCAAAACCAATCCCCTCGCGCGAAACGTCATTCACCACAATCGCATCCAGCGCCTTGGACGCCAGTTTCTTGCGCGCATTCTCCAGCACGTTTTCCGTCTCAGCCGCGAATCCGACAATCACCTGATTCGTTTTGCGCCGCGCCAACTCCGCCAGAATATCGACGTTCGGCTCCAGCTCCAGCGTCATCGGCCCTTTGCGTTTGATCTTTTGCTCTGAAGGGTCCTTCGCGCGGTAGTCCCCAACCGCCGCCGTCATGATAACCAACTGCGCCTCGGGCAGCAGCCGCAGCGCCGCCTCCCTCATTTCCGCCGCCGTCTCCACCCGCGTCACTTCCGCGCCCGCTGGCGTTGCAATCGCCACCGGCCCCGAGACCAGCAACACGCGCGCCCCGCGCCGCAGCGCCATTTCCGCCAAGGCATACCCCATGCGTCCGCTGGAGCGGTTCGTCAGATACCGCACCGGATCAATTTTTTCCCGCGTCGGCCCTGCCGTGATCAGTACCGTCCGTCCAGCCAAATCCTGCGTCGCGCCCAGGGTTTCCAGCACTGCCGCAACAATCGCCTCATTCGCCGCCAGCCGTCCCGGCCCCGTCATTCCGCAGGCCAGATAGCCGCTGTCGGGTTCTACAATCCGAACACCGCGCTCGCGCAGCAATGCCAGGTTTGCCTGCGTCGCCGGGTGCTCCCACATATTCACGTTCATAGCCGGCGCCACAACTACAGGCGCCTTGGTCGCGAGGAAGGTCGTGGTCAAAAAATCTGTCGCCAAGCCGCCGGCGAACTTGGCCAAAACATCGGCAGTCGCGGGCGCGACTACCAGCGCATCAATCGACTGCGCCACCGCGATATGCTCCACCGCGGATTCTAGATTCGGCTGCTCCGCACCAGCTCCGAACAAATCCGTAATGACTTTCTCGCCGGACAGCGCCGCAAACGTCAGGGGCCTGACAAACTCCTGCGCTGCCCGCGTCATGATCACCTGCACTCGCACGCCGCGGTCCTGCAACAGGCGCACGATTTCCGCCGCCTTGTACGCCGCAATTCCGCCGCTAACGCCGAGCGCAATTTTCATTGGGGGGAGGCCAGGGGGGACCAGCCGGAATGTTACTTTAGTTTTCCGGCAAGGACACGTCGAGCGCCACCGGGTCCGCCATCAAGGTCTGTTTCTCCTCTTCCGGCGTCAATTCCCAGTGCACTTTGCCGGCCCGGATTTCATCCTGCGCAATTCGGCAAGGCTTCCGCGAGCTGGTATCAATCAGCGTCGGCGACCCCGATTGCAATTGCCGCGCTCGCCGCGCCGCCACAATAATGAAGCGATAGTTGCTGTCGAAGCCATTCATCAACTGCATGTTGCCTCCGTCTTTTCCCATCGATCTCATTGATTTGTAGGCCCTCTTAGCCTTCTGGTTCTTGAAATGAATCAATTATCCGCCGCACCCGGTTCCGCGCATTTCCTAAACGGCACTGTTCGGCAATTTCCGCCAGCCGCTTTTGTTCTTCCGTCAACTCCCGACCCGCCCGCAGCAACCGCTCGGCCTGAACCACCGCTTTCAGTTCATCGGCCGCCTGCTCCAACCGGTCATTTACAAGTATATAGTCGTACTCCCCATAGTTCGCAATCTCTCTTCGGGCCGTGACCAAACGGCGCTGGATTACACTCTCCTCATCCAAACTTCGGTTTCGCAAACGCCACTCCAGGGTCTTGCGGTCCGGCGGCAAAATGAATATGCTTACCGCATCCGTCAGTTGCTGGCGAATTTGTTTCGCTCCCTGAACGTCAATATCCAGCACTAAATCATGCTCTTTCTGTCCTGCTTCGCGCAGAAACCTCCGCGAAGTCCCGTAAAAATTCCCAAACACATCCGCGTGCTCCAGAAACTCGCCCTTACGCAACATCGCGGTAAAATCGGCTCGACTGACGAAGTAGTATTCACGCCCGTTCTGCTCGCTGCCTCGTGGCGCGCGCGTGGTGTAAGAAACGGAGAAATCCAGCCCCGGCACCAGCCGCCGCACTTCGTTCACCAACGTAGACTTTCCCGAACCCGAAGGCGCAGAAATAATGTAAACAATCGTCATTCCAGGTTCTGCACCTGCTCTTTAGATTTTTCAATCTCCGACTTCACCACCAACCCAATTTCTGTAATCTTCATCGCCTCACCCGCCAAGCCCGAAGTCTTCGAGAGCATCGTATTCGCCTCCCGGTTCATTTCCTGCAACAAAAAGTCGAGTTGCTTCCCCGCTTCCCCACCGGCGTCGAGCAGCCCCAGAAAATGATCCACGTGATTTCCCAACCGCACCAGCTCTTCCTGAATATCGCTACGATCCGCCAACAAAGCCACTTCCTGCAACACCCGCGCCGGATCCGCCTGCGCCCCAATCAACTCCGTCATCCGCGCCTGCAAGCGATCAACATACGCCTTCTGTACCGCCGCGCGATACGCTCCCACGTCCGCAACCGCTTTGCGCAGCCGCTCCATACGCTCCCGCAACTCCCGCGCCGTCGCTACTCCTTCGGCTTCTCGCATCGCATTCAACCGCTCCAGCGCTTCCGGTAGGCAAGCGAGCACGGCGTCATCCAGCGCCTCTCCAACCTTCGGCGCGACCGACTCCAGCGCCCCCGGCACCCGCAGGATGGCATTCATGTCCGGCTCGCCAGATACACCAAACTCCTTGGCCGCCGCGCGAAATGCCTGCACGTATCCGCCCACAATCTCCTTATTCACCACCATCTCAACCGCCGAAACGCCTTCTCCGGCCCGTTCCAACGTCACGGTCACGTCCACATGGCCACGCGTCATCTTCTCTTTGAGCTCGCGCCGCAACTTCATCTCCAGCGCGTCACTCTCCGACGGCAGACGAAATTGCAAATCCAGAAAGCGGTGATTGACCGATTTCAACGACAACGTGAAGGCGCGCCCGCCCTCCACCTTCCCCGCCACACGCGCATAGCCCGTCATTGATCGAATCGCCATAACCTTTTCACACCCATTTCACCACGGAGACACGGAGGACTCTGAGCAACATCGAATTCAGCGTTCAGCTGTCAGCTATCAGCCTTCAGCTATCGGATTTGCGCACTTCCCTTGATTCTCGCTCTTTCTCTTTTCGCTTTTCTCCGTGTCTCCGTGTCTCCGTGTCTCCGTGGTGAACCGCTCTAACCAGACCCAACTTCCTCGAACTGCAACTCATACAACCGCCGGTAAGTCCCCAGCTTCCGCATCAAGTCCTCATGCGTTCCAATATCAGCAATCGTCCCACCCTCCAGCACCACAATCCGATCCGCCCGCCGTACGGTGGAAAGCCGATGCGCAATCACCAGCACCGTCCTGCCGGACATCAAATTCTGCAGAGCCGCCTGCACCAGCGACTCCGACTCCGTATCCAACGCCGAAGTGGCCTCATCCAAAATCAAAACAGGAGCATTCTTCAGAATCGCCCGCGCAATTGCCAACCTCTGCCGCTCCCCGCCCGAAAGCCGCACCCCGCGCTCCCCAATCACCGTCTCATACCCATTGGGCAGCGCCTGAATAAAATCATGCGCCAACGCCGCCTTCGCAGCTGCTTCGACCCGCTCCCGAGGGACATTTGGCTGTCCGTAGGCAATATTGTTGCGCAGCGTGTCGTTGAACAGCACCGTCTCCTGCGTCACAATCCCCACCTGCGCCCGCAGCGAGGCCAGAGTCACGTCGCGCACGTCCCGGCCATCCACCGTCAACTTCCCGCTCGTCACATCAAAAAATCGCGGAATCAGATGCACCAAAGTGCTCTTACCCGCGCCGCTCGACCCCACCACGGCCACCACTTCCCCGCGGCGCACCTCTAAATTAATGTCATGCAGCACTTCCCGCGCTTCATCCCCATCCGCGCGATAGGAAAATCCAACGTTCTCGAATCGGATCGACTCCCGAAACTCCCCTAACTTCGCCGCCCCAGCTTTCTCTTTCACCTCGTCGTCGCTATCCAAAAACTGAAAAATCGAGGCCGACGCCCCCACCGCCTGCTGAAAATTATTGTTGAGCTGGGCAAACTTCCGCACCGGGTCATACATCTTGAACACCGCAATAATGAACGCAAAAAACAACCCCGTCGTCAGCGTCTGCGCCAGAATCTGGTCGCGCCCCAGCTTGAGCAGCAGCGCAATGGCAATCGCCCCCAACGTGTCCATCAGCGGAGAACTCAGAGCCGCCGCCGCCACCGACCGCAGGTTCGCGCGAAACAGTCGCCGCGCCGCCTCGCGATAGCGCGTGATCTCCCAATTCTCCATGCCAAACGCTTTAACAATCCGGTTCCCCGTAATCGTCTCGTGCAGAATGTTCTGAATCTCGGCCAGCTTATCCTGCCCACTCCGCGTGGTTGTCCGCACTTCGCGCCCAATCTTGCGTGCAGAAACAAGAATCACCGGAATGAACAACAACAAAATCCAAGCCAGCTTCCCGCCCGTCACCACTACCACAATCGCCAAAAAAATAAACGTGAAAAACTGCTGCAAAAATTCCGATAGCACGCTCGACATGGCATATTGCACGCGCTCCACGTCATTAATCAGCGCCGAAAGCAGTGTCCCCGTCGAGTGCTTCTGGAAAAATGCCGCCGACCGCCGCAGCGTGGCGTTGTACAGCTCATCGCGCAGGTCCGTAATCATCCCGAACCCGGCGTAGTTCACCAGATACGTCCCCGCGTAGTCGCACAGCGCTTTCAGCACCGTGGAAGCCACCAGCGAGAACGCCACCACCGTCCACACGTTCTGAAAGTGCGACGGCACAAATCGTTCTAGATGGATTTCCTGCCCTGTCCAGGGCATCTTAAACAGCGGAATGGTGTGGGTGACTTCGCCCGGATTCAACACGCCGTCAAACACCGGCCGCATCAGCAGCACGCGAAACGCATCCAGCAGCCCCACGCCCGCCATCAGCAGCAACCCAGGGATCAGCTGCCACCAATACGGAATTAGGTAGCGCAGCAGCCGCGTGCGCTGCCTCATGCCCAGCCCTCGAATTTGCCCCACATTCGATGCAAGCCGCTATTCTACTCTGCCGGGGCCAGTGTGGCGCGGGCACTCTTGCCCGCGAACCAGTCGCAAAAAACAGGCTTGCGGACCTACAGCCGCAAGCCTGCCTTCGTCGACGACCCCCCGGCGCGACGAAATCGCTTCCACCCCGTTACTGCAAAAGGACGGTGCTGTTCATAGACACAGTCTTCGTCCCGTACTTCACCGTGCTCGTTAAAGTGGCCAAGCCCGGCGAATTTGGAATCGGTTTACCGAAGATGACCCAGGCCCACGACGTGCCCGGCTTACAGTTGAACGTCGGATCTGTTCCGGAATCTAGAATCACCGATTTTCCCGCCTGCACTTGTGTCAGCTTGATCGTTGCCTGACAGGTACCGGTGAAGTTCAAGTCTTCCAGGGCGGTGGCATACACGTAGCTGCTGCCATGGTTGAAAATCATCACCGGAATGCCGATATCCAGATTCGTCACCCCGGCACCGGGCACCTTGTTCAACGCAGGCACCTGCCCGTTCGGATCCGGCAAAGTGCCCGTCACAAAAGCGATCCAGATGGGCGTGGTGGGTGTGACAGCAGAGCTGGATAGGGGCATCAGCACTAATGCCAGAGCTACAGCGGAGAGTATTGCCTTCTTCATAGTGCCTCCTTTAAGGGCATCGTTGTTTAGAGAACGCTCAAATCCCAATACCGCGGCCGCGTGAAAACTGCCCTATTAGAACTCCGGGTGCCCCGTCCTTGTCGCGTTCCTCAGCGACAGCGCGGGGGTTTATCCCGAAAAAATGGGACTACAGAATCACCCGGTCACGGTACCAGTCCAGCTAAGGCATCCCAGGTAAAGCCTGTTCCACAAATGCTTCGTATCAGGGTACGGCTTCAGCCGTACCGTTCAGAACCTCAAACGAATCGCGAATGAAACCCTCCGTCAGCCCGAATCAATACGCAACCTTGATCCCGCTCCAATTCCCGTTAATGTCCACAACATTCCCAATCATCATCCGCTTGTCGTTAATCCCCGTAACGCGAGTGTTGTTCGGCTGCACCGGATCGCTGAACTTGTAATATTTCCCGCCCGTCCGCAGCGCTGAGTGCGTTCCCGCCGCATCCGTATACACGTTGATAATGTCCCCGGCCGTGTCAATCCCGCGAATCAGCGTTTCCGTGCTTCCTGGAACATTCAGAGTCAGGAACTTCTTCGTCGCCACCGTATACAGCGACCCGTGACGCAGGCCGGCCGTGTCGATCCAAACCAGCGTGATATTCCCTGCCTTGTTGATTCCCCAGCCCAGCGTGGACGTCGATTTCGGCACATCCAGAATCGTGTATCCCGTCGTCGGCGACCCGTAAAATCCGCGCCGCAAGTTCAGATTGGCGTCGAAGTACGACCCTGTCACCACACCCGCGTCGTTGATTCCGTAAACAGTCGTGATGGTCGAGCCAGCCGGGTTGATGGGCGTAAACTTCCCGCCCTTGTAGGTGAAGCCGTAGTATCCGCCCACACCGTCCTGATATAGCCCCGCAATGGTTCCTGTCGAGTTAATGCCAAACAAATAGGTTCCCACCACAGCCTTCGGGTGGTTGATCGTCGTTCTCTTCGTCCCCGAGATCATCACTCCGTGCGTCACCCCAGCCGTGTCGACGTAATCGCCGACGATAACTGCCGAGTTGTTAATCGCAAACAGCTGCGTGGAAGTCGCTCCCGGCACGGTGAGCGGCGTGTAGGTGAACTTGGGAGGCGCAGGTGTGGCGGCAATCCCCAGGCTGGACAGCGCCAGAATCGCAAGAACCGGAATGAGTGCGAAATTACGAAGGGTTTTCATCGGTAGAGCTCCTTTTTTCGCTTGAATATGTTCCGTAAACAAACCGCCGCACCAACCTATCGCGGAGGCGTCATTTTTTGATAATTCCCATTCAGATACTGATTCGGATCCAGGCTGGCATCGTCGGTATGCACGAATCTCCCAAATCCGTCCGTCCAGTGGTAGTTGTAGTCGGTGGACTGGTCGGAAACGACTCCGTTCTGATCTTGCAAGTGTTCCGTTCCGCGAATATATTGATCGAAATTGTCAGCGCTTTGGGAAAACCCTTCATTGGACGAAGCGCTATAGGACGACGATGCCCCGGAATGTGCCCGGT
>JAYWAL010000151.1:0-54713 GCA_043782485.1 Acidobacteriaceae bacterium
TGAGTTTTTGAATGTGAACTGGTTCCAGAACTTGTTCGATGCGAAGCGCAAGAGCGCGGCGTGGAAGTGGGAGTACAACGAGGAGCGTCCGCACAGCAGCCTGGGGTATCTGACCCCACACGAGTATGCGGCGCGGTTGGCAAGAGCGAGCTATGGAAATGACGGCGATGAAGCCGCCTTGGAAAACCCCTCGGCGTTCGCCTCCGGCGTTTCCCACATTCCCACAGCTCCGGCTACGGGAGTTTTAGAAGTCAAGCACGAGCAGATTGTCGTATGATCCCGTGTGCGGATTCTGGGGGCAGGTCAACGGGGAGAGTGGGGGGATGGCAACTTAGTATGCCCTGCGAGTCAGCGTGGTTTGTTTACTCCGGCAATTCGCGCGAGGGCTTCCAGGTTGCTCATAGGCGGCAGAATAGGGCTGCCTGCTTGCGTTGGCTTGCGTCCTGTTGGGACTGCGGGGTTTGACCTTACCTTCTCGAAATACGCTACGATCCCAGCTTTGGTGCGAGCGAAAGCTGAGTCTGTTATCCGTCGTTTGTAGTTTCTCCAGTGTATGTAAGAACCCACCACAGAACCTGTAGCTAATGCGAACAGGACGAAGCAGCTTACATGAAGCCAAAAGTGCCCCGGCACCCATATCGACTGCCCGTCGCTTGCTGCTATGACTCCCGCCATACCGATGACCGCGCCGAAAGCATATCCTCTGCATTCCTTGTAGTTGGCCTTTGCTTCATTGACTTCGCCTTCGCACAGAGTGATAAATTGATCCTCACGAATCGCACATGCTGTCTCAGTCTCGCGTGGATACATGACGGTATCACCCGCGTTGTAACCAGACTGCGGGTGTTCGCCTATCGGGGGTTGTTCGCCGGTACTCATTTTGCGGGTGCTTCCAGAATTTGCAGGTTGTGGAAAAGTGTATTTCCACAGTTGGTACAAACTATGCAAACCACCGAGATGTAGCCGGTTGGCTCGTCTCGATTCCTTTCCCATTCTCCTGTCAGCGTCTGAGGCCGTCGCAGAGTGGGTGCGGGATAACCAAGTTTTGGAAGTGTCACTGCGGGGGCATACTCATAATTCGGGGGTGGCGCTATAACGGGCGCATACTCGGATGGAGGGTCATAACCGGGGGGCGCTGGTATTGGGGTCGTATACACGGGCGGAGGCCCGAAACCGAGCGGTGGTGCTATTGCGGCACGAGCTTGGACAGGCACCAGTGATCTAGCGGGTATTTCCAGAAAGTCAACAATCCAATTCGTATGTCCGCAGCGTTGACAGGAGTCCGTAGATATCCCACGTGATTTTAGTACGTCAATTAACTGTCGAATGCGACTCTCTTTTGTTGGGTCCATGTTCTCAACTCGGATTATAAACCAGATCGTTCTGCCTAGCGCCTTGCAGGGGTTGCCTCAGCGCGTCCCCACGTCCCCCGTACAACGTCCTCAAGCCGTGCCGCCCGTGCTTCCACCCACTGAGAGTAATACCGCTCCGTAGTCTTGGTTGAGGAATGCCCCAGCAACTTGGCAACGTCCTCAAGGGCTACTCCTGCTTTGAGCATTTCAACGCTGAACGTGTGCCGGAACATGTGAGGGTGTGCGCGTTTCGGGGTGCCGTCAGGATGCTTGAGGTCTGCCAGTTTGAACACTCCACGTAGAGAACGCTGCATGTCCGCTACGGCTGACTTTGGCGATCCATTGCCGCTCCACCAGAAATAGCGGGGATTGTCTGAGGGCAGGGAACGCAGCATACTTGCAACGTTCGCCTGTAGGGGTAGCATGACGGGAACGCCCGTCTTGATTCTCCGTAACAGGAGTCTGTCATCGCTGCCCAGTGCGGAACGCTCAAGGCAGACAGCATCTCGGATAGACAGGCCAGAGAATCGCAGCAAGAAAATCATTGGCGGGTGGCCCACCTTTCGAGCCAGGTTTTTCACTTCCCATAACGGAACGATGGGTGCCTCACTCTTGCGTTTTTTGCAAGGGTGGGTGGCGATAGTGCTGATAGCGTGAAGTTCGTCATGACGGTTGGCCTGCATCGCTACTATGGTGCGCATCACCTGCACTTTATTACCTGGTCCTGTTATCGGCGGCAGCCGCTCCTGCGCTCCGCAAGGAACCGGGATTGTCTGCTCGGTATTCTAGAACAAGTCCGTCAAAAATACCGATTCGTGGTTGTAGGGTATGTGGTGATGCCTGAACACGTGCATCTGCTGATGAGCGAACCGGAAGTTGGCACACCTTCCACAGTGATGCAGGTGCTGAAGCAACGCACGGCGCACGCCTTGCTGCCCAAGCGCAAGCGGCAAGACCCGAGACAGCGTGTGTTATTTCCAGAAGCGCTCCGGAACGCGTTCTGGCAGATTCGTTTCTATGACTTCAACGTGTGGACTGCGAAGAAACGAGTGGAGAAGTTGAACTATGTGCATCAGAATCCGGTGAAGCGGGGACTGGCGACGGAGCCGGAAGATTGGCAATGGAGCAGTTGCCGGTTTTATACCCTGGGGGAAGCGGGAAGTGTCGGGGTGAATGAAGGCTGGGCGAAGATCTCGTTTCGAGAGTGGGCGGCTTAAAAGATCGAGTTGTGTCGGCAGGATTGCATCCCACCCTTGAAAAAGCCAAGGGTGGGGCACCCATCTGTCCGGTATGGGATAGAGAGGGTAAAAGCCTGGGCCACCCGCCAAAGGGCGCGAAAAATCAGGATGGGGCACCCGGCGGTGTCGCCATCCCGGCTTTCGGCGAAATTTTTGCTTATTTCGCGGGTGTGTGGGATACTACGGGTTCGTTATGCGGACCGGCATCCAAACCGGGTTGAGTTTCGCGCGCACCTCCTCGGTGCGTGGGCGATTTTATCTGTATTACCCTCGCTTTTGGCGCTTCTAAAGTAGTTCCCCGCTTTCCTCTCTCTACCAAATTCTTTTAGCGTTACGAACTCAGGGAATTCTCTATGAGCTTGTTGGACCAAATTCTACAGAGTACGCGGCGACGTGTTGAAGGGACGCGGGCTGGCGCGAATTTGCGGGAATTGGAACGGGCGGCTGGAGAACATGTGCCGCGTGGGTTTCGGCGGCGGCTGGTGGAAGTGGGCCAGTCAGGCGTGGCGGTGATTGCGGAGTTGAAGAAGGCTTCGCCTTCGAAGGGATTGATTCGGGCGGAGTTTGATGTGGCGGGGCTGGCTGGGGAGCTGGAAGAAGCTGGAGCGGCGGCGCTTTCGGTACTGACCGACGCCGAGTATTTTCAGGGGTCGCTGGAGAATTTGCGGGTGGCTTCTGGGGCGTGCGGGATTCCTTGTCTACGGAAAGATTTTATTGTGGACGAGTTTCAGATTCTGGAAGCGCGGGCGTTTGGGGCGGATGCTGTGCTGTTGATTGTGGCGGGGTTGGCGGATGGGGAGTTGCGTTCGCTGGGGGGTGCGGCGCGCGGGATGGGGTTGGATGTTTTATGTGAAGTGCATGACGAGGTGGAGTTGAAGCGGGCGCTGGATGCTGGGTTTGAGACGGTTGGGGTGAATAACCGGAATTTGAAGACATTTATTATCGATTTGGAAACTTCGGTGCGGTTGGGTGGGTTGATGCCTGCTGGGGTATTGCGGGTGGCGGAGAGTGGGATTGAGTCGGCTGGGGATGTGGGTAAGTTGCTTGCGGCTGGGTTTGGGGCGTTTTTGGTTGGGGAGCAGTTGATGCGGGCGGAGCGGCCTGGGGTTGAGTTGCGCGGGTTGGTAGAGGGGGTTGTGAAGCTTCGCTCGAGCCAAGAGAAGTTGAGTGGGTAACCGTTGGTCAACCGACGGAGAGGTAGGGGTCCTTCGACTTCGCTGAGGATGACAAGATTATTTTTGAAGAGAAGTCCATTGAGGGTGATGCGCGGCTATGACATGGGTAAAGATTTGCGGGATTACCTCTTTAGAAGATGCGCTGGTGGCGGTGGACGCAGGGGCGGATGCGGTGGGCTTTGTGTTTTATGAGAAGAGTCCGCGATATGTGACAGTGGAGATGGTTCGAGAGATTGTGAAGAGGTTGCCCGAGCAGGTGGAGAAGGTGGGAGTTTTCGTGAATGATTCGGGTGAGACGATGGAAGAGGTCGCCACAGAGGCGGGATTGACGGCGATGCAGGTGCATGGGGATCTGCGTTATGGCCTTTGGGATCGGGTTGCGAGCCAAGTCAAGAACCGACACCTTTATCTCGTTGTGCAAGCCGGGGAACTTAGGAGGGATGTTAACTCTCAGAGTTCCACCGAGAATCTCAAGGCTGTTTTTGTCGATTCGGGGAACGCGCAGCATCCGGGCGGAACGGGAAAGACGTTTGATTGGGCGGCGGCGAATCTGGGAATTGCTGAGTTAGCACAGAGGGTTCCTGTTGTGGTTGCCGGCGGTTTGACGCCGGAGAATGTCGCGGAGGCGGTTTCGATTTTTAAGCCCTGGGGCGTGGATGTTTCCTCGGGCGTAGAGAGTGCGCCGGGAAAGAAGGATGCTGGCAAAGTGAAGGCATTTGTTGCGGCAGTAAGAGGGGCAGACAGGGAGCGATGATGTCGAAGAAGAAAGTATTGGGGAAACGAAAGGGCCGAAATCCCCGCCCTGTCGCAAAGAGCGCGACCAGGACGGGGCACCCGGGGAAGCTACGCGCACAGGCAGGGCGGTTCGGGGTTTATGGCGGGAGGTATGTGCCTGAAACTTTGATGGCGGCTTTGCAGGAATTGGAACTGGCGTATGCGGTGGTGAAGAAGGACCGCAAGTTCCAGCTCGAGCTGGACAGGTATTTGCGGGACTTTGCCGGGCGGCCCACGGCTTTGACATTGGCGGAGAGGCTAACGCGCGAGCTGGGTGGGGCGAAGATTTATTTAAAGCGCGAAGACCTGCTGCACACGGGGGCGCACAAGATTAATAACTGCCTGGGGCAGGCCCTGCTGGCGCGGCGCATGGGCAAGAAGAGAATTATCGCCGAGACTGGCGCGGGGCAGCACGGGGTGGCAACGGCTACGGTGTGCGCGCTGTTTGGACTGGAGTGCGTTGTCTATATGGGCACCGAGGACATGCGGCGGCAGGAGTTGAACGTGTTCCGCATGCGGCTGCTGGGGGCTGAGGTTCGAGGAGTGGAATCTGGGCAAAAGACCCTGAAAGACGCGATTAATGAGGCCATGCGCGACTGGGTAACGAATGTGCGCACCACGCACTACCTGCTGGGTAGCGTGCTGGGGGCGCATCCGTATCCGACGATGGTGAGGGACTTCCACCGGGTGACGGGACTGGAAGCCAAGAAGCAGATTCTAAAAGCGGAAGGGCGACTGCCGGACGCGATTGTGGCGTGCGTGGGTGGCGGATCGAACGCGATTGGAATTTTCCATGCGTTTGTTCCGGACAAGAAAGTGAAGCTGATTGGCGTGGAGGCTGGGGGGCGCGGACGGAAACTGGGAGACCATGCGGCGCGGTTCTTTCAGGGGACGACCGGCGTGCTGCAAGGGACATTCTCTTATGTGCTGCAAGACGAGAGCGGGCAGATTGCGATGACGCACTCGGTTTCTGCGGGGCTGGATTATCCTTCGATTGGTCCGGAACATGCCTGGATGCGGGATACGGGGAGAGCGGAGTATGTGTCGGCTTCGGACGCGGAGGCACTGGCGGGGGTGACAATCTTAGCTGAAAAAGAAGGTATTATTCCGGCCTTGGAATCTGCGCATGCTGTGGCGGAGGTGGTGAAGCGGGCGCCTGGGATGAAGAAGTCGCAGGTGATTTTGCTGAACGTGTCGGGAAGAGGGGATAAGGATATAGGGATTTTGCGGGACAATTTGAAGTTGGACTGAGAGGGGCCGATGAAATCGACCGCGAATTGCGCATTGTTATTGCTGCTGGCCATGATGCTGCCCAGCGAGGGGCAGGAGGCGACGAAAACTGCTGCCAAGGACGTGCGCAGCCAGTTGATCGGAGCCTGGCGGCTGGTATGGGACGAGGAAATGGACGCGAGCGGCAAGATGGTACGGCTGAACGAGAGCGGGATCATTATGTACACGAATGACGGACATATGGCCGTGCAGATTCGCATGGAGACTGACCGATCGAGCGGCAATCCAGTGCGTTATGGAAAAGACGGGTACGAGGGATATTACGGAACGTTTGCCGTGAACGAGAAAGAACACAGCGTTACGCATCACGTGGAGAATGCATTGATGCCGGATCTAATTGGGAAAGACCTCACGCGCATTTATGAATTCTCCGGCAAGCAACTGATTCTGCATTCGTCACGCGCAGATGAGCATTGGCGAATTTGCTGGGAGAAGTACTAGTTAGTGGATACGAGAGAGGGCAGAATGCGACTGGAGTTCAAGCGGCGGCCGGGGTTGGTGGTGTACGTCACGTGCGGGGATCCGTCCGTGGCGGTGACGCGGGATGTGGTGCTGGATGCGATTGATGCTGGGGCTGACGTGATTGAGCTGGGGGTGCCGTTCAGCGATCCGGTGGCGGATGGGCCTGTGATACAGCGGGCCAGCGAGCGAGCTTTAGAGAATGGAACAACGCTGGCGGACGTGCTGGCGCTGGCGGGAGAATTGCGGCGGTTGCGACCAGCGGCTGGGTTGATTGTGTTTTCGTATTTGAATCCGATTCTGCGGATGGGGTTGGAAACGTTTTGCGTGGCGGCGGCCAGGGCTGGGCTGGACGGGGCGCTGGTGACGGATTTGCCGGTGGAGGAAGCTGGAGAGTACTTGGGGGAGATGAAAAACCACGGGCTGGCTGCTGTATTCTTAGCAGCACCGACGAGTCCGGAAGATCGGCTGCGGGCGATTGCCGCGTCGAGTTCCGGATTTGTGTACGCGGTGGCGCGGACGGGAATTACCGGGGCGCGGACGGAATTCCCTCCGGAGGCGAAAGAGCTGGTGGCGCGGATCCGGCGCCATACAGCGCTGCCGGTGGCGGTGGGATTTGGGATTTCATCAGCGGAACAGTTTGCTTCGGTGGGCAAGTTTGCCGATGCGGTGGTGGTGGGGAGCGCGGTGGTGGAGGCGATTGAACGCAACCGCGGCAGCGAGGCGGACGCGGTTGGGGAACTGGTGAGGAGCCTGGTGCGGTCGAGAGGCTAGCGCAAGGATTCGTTCCAGATTAATAACGGAGGTTTGTCGATGGACATAGCGGAATGGCGGCAGGCAGTGGACCTACTGGACCGGCAGATGGTGGACTTGATCAACCAGCGGGCAACGGTGGCGCATGAAATTGGACGTCTGAAGCGGGCGGCCGGGTTGCCGATTTATGAACCTTCACGGGAGAAGACGGTGCTGGCGAACGTGACGAAGGCGAACCAGGGGCCTTTATCGGATCACGATATTGTTTCGATCTTTGAACGCGTTATGGATATGATGCGAAAGATTCAGCAGGAAGAGATTGCTCCGGAGAGCGCGGAGTAGAGCATTCGTGCAGGCGTAGCGCGGTGCTGGGGCGTTTAGAAGCGGCTGGAGAGAGCTTCTAGCGGGGCGGAGGGGGTCGATGGGGCAGGGATCCTTCGACTTCGCAGTGTCTTCACTTGGTGAAGACACTGCTGCGCTCAGGATGCCAGGATTTAGAAATGAATTTAGAACTGCGATTTTGAGGATGGGGGAACGGCGATGATTGTTGCGATGCAGGATGGAGCCAACGACGACCAGATCCAGCACGTGGTGGAGCATCTGGTGAAGATGGGATTTGCTGTGCACCGGACGACCGGGGTGCGGCAGACGATTCTGGCGGCTGTGGGGGCGCGGACTGATTTTGATATGCGCGACCTGGAAGTGCTGCCTGGAGTGCAGGAAGTGTATCGCGTGACGGCGCCGTATAAGTTGGCGGGGCGATCATTTCGACCGGAGGGGACGATTATTGATTTGCCGCATGGGGTGAAAATTGGTGGTAAGGAAATTGTGGTGATGGCGGGACCGTGCTCGGTGGAAGGGCGCGAGCCGTTTTTGAAAGTGGCGGAGCTGGTGAAGAACGCCGGCGCGAAAGGCGTGCGGGGCGGGGCGTTCAAGCCGCGATCCTCGCCGTATTCGTTTCAGGGAATGGGTGAGGACGGGCTGAAGATCATGCGGGAGGCAGGGGATAAATTTGGGCTGCTGGTGATTAGCGAGGTGATGGAGATTTCGCAAATTCCGCTGATGATAACGTATGTGGACATTTTGCAGGTGGGCGCGCGGAACATGCAGAACTTTAATTTGCTGCGCGAGTTGGGAAAGATTCGGAAACCCATACTTTTGAAACGTGGAATTGCGGCGACACTGGAAGAGCTGCTGCTTTCGGCCGAGTACATTATGGCAGGGGGAAACTACGACGTGATTCTATGCGAGCGGGGGATTCGGACGTTTGAGACCTATACTCGGAACACGATGGATATTTCGGCGATACCGGTGATTAAGAAGCTGTCACATTTGCCGATGACGGGGGATCCGTCGCACGGAACGGGGCGGCGGGACAAGGTGCCTCCGATGGCGCGGGCGTCGGTGGCGGCGGGGGCGGATGCGTTGCTGATTGAAGTGCATCAGGATCCGGAACATGCGTTGTCAGATGGGGCGCAGTCGCTGTTTCCGAAACAGTTTGAAGATTTGATGAAGGAGTTGAAGGCGATTGCGCCGATCGTGGGTCGGGTGATGTAGGTGATTCGAAAAATTGCCATTATCGGAACAGGGCTGATTGGCGGATCATTGGCGCTGGCCCTGCGGAAGAATGGGTACGCGGGGCGCATTGTCGGGTGCGATACGGCTTCCGTGTTGCAGCGGGCGGTGAAGATGCGGGTTGTGGATGAGGCGGTGGTGGACCCGTTGCAGGGTGTGAAGGGCAGCGATGTGGTGGTGCTGGCGACACCGGTTGGGGCGGTTCTGGATTTGGTACGAACGCTGGAGCCGGGACTGGGCTTGTCCACGCTGGTGACCGATGTGGGGAGCACGAAGGTGGCGGTGGTGAAGGCGGCAGTGGCGGCGTTTGGGAAGAATGCGGGGAAGCGGTTTTTGGCGGGGCATCCGATGGCGGGGAAAGAAACGGCGGGGATTGAGGGAGCGGATGCGCGGTTGTTTGAGGATGCGACCTGGTTTGTGACGCCGTTACAGGATCAGAACATTTCGGTTGGGCGGTGTGGCGAGTGGGTGCGGTGGATTGAGAGGATTGGGGCGCGGGTGTCGTCTTTGGATGCGGAGAAGCATGATCGACTGTGCGCATGGATTTCGCATTTGCCGCAGATGATTTCGACGGGGTTGGCGGCGGCGCTGGTGGAGGAGTTTGGGGGGGACCTGCCGCTGGTGGAGGCTGGGGGACGGGCGTTGCGGGAGATGACGAGGATTTCGGGGAGTCCGTATTCGATGTGGCGGGATATTGCCCTGACGAACAAGAAGCATTTGGGGCGAGCACTTTTGCAAATGGAACAGAAGCTGGCGCATATTCGGGAGAATTTGGGAGAGCGGGAGCTGGGTGTGGAGTTCGAGGTGGCGCATCGGTTGAAGAAGGGTCTATGAACAAGATTGTGGCTGGCGCCGATGAGGCGATTCACGATGTGCAGGATGGGGCCTCCATTATGTTTGGGGGCTTTGGCTTGTGCGGGATTCCTGAAAATTTGATACGGGCGCTGGTGAAGAAGGGCGTGCGGAATCTGACGACGATTAGCAATAACGTTGGCGTGGATGGATTTGGAATGGGATTGCTGCTGGCGAATGGGCAGATTTCACGGCATATTGGGACGTATGTGGGCGAGAACAAGTTGCTGGAGGAGATGGTGCTGAACGGGCGGGTGCAGTTGGATCTGGTGCCGCAGGGGACGTTTTCGGAACGGATTCGGGCGGGCGGGGCGGGGATACCAGCGTTTTTTACGCCGACGGGAGTGGGGACTTTGGTGGCTGAGGGCAAGGAAGTGCGGGAGTTTGATGGGCGGGCATGTTTGATGGAGCTGGGGCTGAGGGCGGATTTTGCGTTTGTGCGGGCGTGGAAGGGCGATGCCTGGGGGAATTTGGTGTATCGGAAGACGGCGCGGAATTTTAGTCCGATGATGGCGACGGCGGCGCGGGTGACGATTGCGGAAGTGGAACAGTTGGTAGGGGTGGGGGAGTGTGATCCGGATATGGTGCATACGCCCAGCGTTTATGTGAAGCGGATTTTTCAGGGGGAAGTGTTTGAGAAGAGGATTGAGAAGCGGACGGTGCGGAAGGCCTAATCATGGTAGCTGAGAATGAAGATGAGTTGAGGCGTGAGCGCATTGTGAAGCGGGTTGCGAGGGAATTGCGCGATGGCTTCTATGTCAACCTGGGCATTGGCATGCCGACGCTGGTGGCGAATTATGTTCCGGCGGGGATGGACGTGATTCTGCAGAGTGAAAATGGGATGCTGGGGATTGGACCGTATCCGGTGGCGGGGACCGAGGATGCGGACTTGATCAATGCGGGGAAAGAGACGGTGACGGAGTTGGCGGGGACGGCTTACTTTTCGAGCGCGGACTCGTTTGCGATGATTCGGGGCGGGCATGTGGATTTGAGCGTGCTGGGGGCGATGGAGGTGGATGCGGCGGGGAATCTGGCGAATTGGATGATTCCGGGGAAGATGGTAAAGGGAATGGGTGGGGCAATGGATTTGGTGGCGGGAGCGCGGCGGGTGGTGATTGCCATGGAGCACTGCACGAAGTCTGGGGCGCCGAAGATTTTGGAGAAGTGCACCTTACCGCTGACGGGGGTGGGCGTGGTGGACACGATTGTTACCGAGATGGGCTATATGCGGGTGACGGCCAAGGGGATTGTGCTGGAGGAAGTTGCGCCTGGGTTGACGGCGGAGGATGTGCAGAAGGCAACTGGGGCGAGACTGATTGTGAGTGAGCGGTTGGGGACGATGTAGTGGACTCCCGATGTTGCTCCGTCAAAAGCCCCGCCCTGTCCGCAAAGAGCGCGGACAAGGACGGGGCACCCGCTTGTCTGATGGTCTAGCTGAGCGTGTGCGGGGTTATTTCAGGCTGAGTTCGTAACGCTTGCCGACTTCTTCCCAGTTGATGGCATTCCACCACGCGCCCAGGTATTCGGCGCGGCGGTTTTGGTACTTGAGGTAGTAGGCGTGCTCCCAGACGTCGTTGCCGAGGACTGGGTACAGGCCCTGAGTGAGTGGGTTGTCCTGGTTCGGAGTGCCGAGGATGCTGAGCGCGCCCTTGTTGGAAGCCAGCCAGGCCCATCCGCTGCCGAACTGCTTGACACCGGCATCGTTGAATTTTTCCTGGAAAGCCTTGAGGTCGCCAAACGTGCTGTTGATGGCGTTGGCGAGCGTGCCGGTGGGCGCGCCGCCGCCTTGTGGCTTCATGATGGTCCAAAACATGGAATGGTTGACGTGCCCGCCGCCGTTATTGCGCACGGCTCCGCGGATATCGTCTGGGATGGTGTTGAGATTGCGGATGAGGTCTTCCGCCGACTTGCCAGCCAGCTCGGGGTGCTTCTCGAGAGCGGCATTGAGGTTCTTGACGTAAGCTCCATGGTGCAGGTCGTGATGGATCTTCATGGTTTGCGCGTCGATTACGGGCTCCAGGGCCGCGTAGTCGTAGGGGAGAGGGGGTAGTTCATGTGCCATTGATTCTGATCCTCCGGGGATATGCCTTTATTATCGCAGAGTGCGAGGTGAGTATGGGGTTGCGGAGCTACTGGTGGCTGGTTGTGGGGTTGCTGGCTGTGCCCGCGCTGGGGCAGCGCGAGTGGGTGCTGAAGCAGATTGATTTACCGCATCCGTACTACTACCGAGAGATGTATCTGCCGCAGTTGACGACGGGACCGTCGTCGGTGGCGTGGCTGCCGGACTCACGCGGAGTGGTGTATTCGATGGCGGGGTCACTGTGGCGGCAAAACGTGGATTCGGCGGCGGCGGAGGAGCTGACGGCGGGACCGGGCTATGACTATTTACCGGATTGCTCGCGCGACGGGCGGTGGGTGGTGTATTCGAAATACGCGAAAGATGCGCTGGAGCTGTGGGTTTTGGATTTAAAGACGCGCGAGACCCACGCGTTGACCAGCGAAGGGGCAGTGAACCTGGAAGCACGGTTCTCTCCCGATGGGACACGGCTGGTGTTTGTATCCACGGCGTACAACCAGCGGTTCCACCTTTTTGTGGGGGAATTCCAGGAAGGACACCTAGCCCACGTGCAACGCCTGACCGGGGAAACGCACAGTTCCCTGCCCCGCTACTACTACAGCGCGTTTGACACGGAAATCAACCCGAGCTGGACGACGGATGGGAAAGAGATTCTGTACGTTTCCAACCGGGGGCACATTTACGGGACGGGTGGATTCTGGCGGATGAAGGCGGAGGCGGGTGGAGAAGCCTGGAGCCATGCCGAGGAAATTCACTACGAAGAGACCAACTGGAAAGCTCGGCCTGAACTTTCTCCAGACGGAACACGCGTGGTCTATGCTTCGTATTTGGGCAGGGCATGGCACCAGCTTTGGGTAATGCCGGCTGCTGGGGGGGATGCCTTTCCGCTGACCTATGGGGAATATGACAATACCGCGCCGCGGTGGTCTCGGGATGGGAAAACGATTGCGTTTATTTCGAATCGAGGAGGAAACACTTCGCTCTGGGTGGATAGCGTGCCCGGGGGAGCGCAGCACGAAGTATTTGCCAGTGAACGGCATTTGCTGCGACCCTCAGGACGATTGACGGTGCGCGTAGTAGATGCGACGGGAAAGCCAGTAGCGGCAAGGGTTTCCGTGATTGGGGAGGATGGCCGAGCCTACGCTCCGAACAACGCGTGGATGCATGCGGACGACAATTTTGATCGGGCGACGCGCGGTGAGGAGGCGCATTACTTTCACACGACCGGCGTGGCGGAGTTGCGGGTACCGGCGGGCAAGGCGGAGGTGGAAGTTACGAAAGGATTGGAAAGCGAGTTCGAGAAGCGCAGCGTTGCGGTGGCGGCGAATGAAAATTCCGCCTTGACGATTCGGCTGCGCCCAATGGCCCTGCCAGTGGCCCAAGGAGAGCGTTGGGTGAGCGGCGATGTACATGTACACATGAACTACGCCGGAACGTACCGCAATACTCCCGAGAACCTGGCGCGGCAAGCGGAGGCGGAGAACCTTTCCGTAGTCGAGAACTTGATTGTGAATAAAGAACAACGCATTCCAGATATGGCATACTTCCCGTTGAAAGACCCCGCGCTGGTGGACCATGCGTCAACGGCGAACACTTTGATCGTACACGGACAAGAATTCCATACCAGCTATTGGGGCCACTTGGGCCTGTTGAATCTGACGGAACACTACCTGCTGCCTGACTATGCGGCGTATACGAAAACAGCAGCGGCGAGCCTGTGGCCGATGAACGCGGACCTGGCGGACCTGGCACATGCGCAACATGGAGTAGTGGGGTATGTTCATCCATTTGACTCCGTTCCTGATCCACAACACGACGACCGACTGACAAACGAGATGCCGGTGGACGTGGCTCTGGGAAAGGTGGACTACATTGAAGCGATGGGATTCAGCGATCACAAGGCGACCAGCGCTGTTTGGTACCGACTGCTGAATTGCGGATTTCACCTACCGACCGGAGCCGGAACCGACGCGATGGCCAACTATGCTTCTTTGCGCGGACCGGTGGGGTTGAACCGGGTGTATGCGCGGGTAAAGACTGGTCCGTTGAAGATTCAGCCCTGGCTGGATGCGTTGAAACGCGGCCAGACGTTTGCCACCAATGGGCCGTTGCTTGGGCTTACTCTGGATGGCCGAGGGTTGGGAGAAACGGTGAGCCTACCGAAGGCTGGCGCGGTGAAGTTTTCCGTTTGGCTGCGGTCCCTTGTGCCGGTGGAACACTGGGAAATTGTTTGCAATGGAGTAGTAGTGAAGGAATTGCAGACGCGGGGCGGAACGAAGGCGGATGTGACCGGAACGCTGCCGTTGAGCCATAGCGGGTGGTGCTTGTTGCGTGCCTGGAATGACAAGGCGCAGCATCCCGTTCTGGACGCATATCCCTACGCTACGACGAGTCCTGTGTATGTGCGGGTTGGGGAGGAAGCGGTGAGGTCGCCGGAGGATGCTGGGTATTTTGTCGCTTGGATTGATCGGTTGATTAGCGCTGCCGAGGGCTTTACGGAATGGAACAATACGACGGAGAAGCAGAAAGTGCTGGACGTGTTGCGCAAGGGACGAGGGGTGTTTGCCGGGCAGCAGTAGAGAGCCATTGCGGCTAGGGACCCCATCGCTGCACTCAAAGCCCCGATTCATTTTGTGAAAGCGGTTCTCGAAGCCTGTGGTCAACGTCGGAGCTCATAGTCCAGGGTCTGAAATGGCCGCTGAAAAAGTGGTCTTTGCTCGATCAACCCCTTACCTCTGGGGCTAAAGCCCATTCATCACGAAGGGCTTATCGCAGCACTGAAGTGCTGCGCCGCCCAAAAGCTGATGCTGAAACAACCCTTTCTCAGCAATCTGTGGCTAAAGCCGGTGTTCACAATCCAGCGCCTAAAGTGGCTGCTGAAAGAGTCATTTTTCCAAATCAACCCCTTACCTCTGGGGCTAAAGCCCATTCATTGCCAAGGGCTTATCGCAGCACTGAAGTGCTGCGCCGCCCAAAAGCTGAGGCTAGAACGAGTTTTTCAGCAGCCTGTGAAGGGGCAGTCGAATCCAGGCACTTACGCCACCGCTGAAGCGGTGGCCTGATACGAATCTTGTAAAGGCTTAAGCAATTCAAGATCGATTGCGACGCCGGTTCTAAACCGTAGCGGTGCCGGTAATGGCCATGCCCAGATCCCAGCCCTCGGCCTGGGCTTTGTGGAGGAGCCATTGCCCCAGATCGCGGCGGGCCGTGGCGCTGAGGCCCAGAAAGCAAAGACCCGCACGCTTGCGTTCCACCCAAACAACTTGTGCGCTGGTATCGATCACAGTGGTGCCGCTGAGGCCGAAGCGCAAATGGGCTATGGTGCCTTTCTTGAGGGAGGCGCTGCCCACCAGGGCGACGCCACCGATGCTGACGTTGTTGATTTCGCAGGACAAACTGGGTCCGGATTCCAATTGGAGATCAGCCGGGATATTGACGGCTACGCGGAAATAGCGCTGCTGGTCGGAATTGATGCGACCCAGCGAGGAGGCATCGGTGGCATCCGCCCTCTCATACAGCTGAAGCTTGCGCGTCAACGTGCGCCGGGAGATGCCGAGCTGCCTGGAAGTTTCCTCGCGATCACCATTGCATTTGGACAGCGTTTCGAATATGGCCTGCCGTTCCATATCCCCAAGATTGCCCTGGAACGGCTGCGCTGCGATGGAGCTGGTGGATTGTGGGCCGAGCCAAGCAACGAGATCGGAAGGACGGACCTCAGTGCGGTGCAAATCCATGTGCATTACGGCTTTGAGCAGGACGTTGCGCAAGTCGCGCACGTTGCCGGGCCACGGGGAACGGCGAAGAAGGGCGATAGCTTCAGGGGTAAAACTGGCTCCGGGCAGACTTTGGTGGAGGAGGTATTGGGCCAGGGCTTCCACATCATCCGGGCGCTCGCGCAGTGGCGGAACGCGAAGCTGGAACTGATTGAGGCGGTGATAGAGGTCGCCGCGAAACCGGCCTTCCTGGACCGCTTGTTCCAGATTTAGATTCGTGGCGGCCACGATACGGACGTCGACATTCACTTTGCGGCTGCCACCCAGACGGTAGTAAGGCACGCCATCGAGGACGCGGAGAAGCTTGACCTGAACTTTGGCATCAAGCTCTCCAATTTCATCCAAGAAAAGTGTGCCATGATTGGCCATTTCAAACAGGCCGGGCTTGAGAGTGTCGGCGCTGCTGAAGGCGCCTTTCTCATGGCCGAAGAGTTCGCTTTCCGCGAGGTTATCAGGCAGAGCGGCGCAGTTGACATCCACAAACGGGCGATGACAGCGGAGCGAATATTGGTGGATGGCGCGCGCGATCATTTCCTTGCCAGCGCCAGTTTCACCAATGACAAGAACGGCGGCGTTGTGGCGGGCCACTCGTTCCACCATGGCCAGTAGTTTGCGCATGGCGTCACTGCGGACGATGGCGACGAGATCGCCGATTTGGACGCGGTCTTTTGTAGCCAGATTGACTGTAGCCAGATCGGCGGCAGTCAGATCGGCGGAAGCCAGCTCAGCCCGGTCCTCGTGTGGCGTGTCGCGCTGCTTACCAACGCCGAGCGCTTCCCCTGCCATGAGCAATACCCTTCCCCCGATGATTGATAACACCTTGAATCCAACGAAGAAAGTTACCTTCGTGCGGGCGGTGAAACAGCTCGGCATTCGGGTTACTTCCGTACTCTGCCCTTTGGTCGTAGGGTCAGCTACGCTTGAGTGAACTCTGGTGTGTTCCAGATTGGGAGGGACTTTGGAGCGTCGCGCACAAGCCTGGAAGTCTCTGCCCTGGCGTGCCCAGCTGTTTATTGCCTGGGTGGGTTTGGGCGGGCTGCTGGTGCTTGGCGACGGACTGGTGAACTGGGCCAGTCATGATCGCGCTCAGTTTGTTTCGTATTTGGCAATTGCGGTGATTGCGTCGCGGATGAAGGTGAAGTTGCCGGGCATTGCGGGAACGATGTCGGTGAACTTTCTGTTCATTTTGCTGGGCGTGATGGAGCTGGGCTATGGGGAAACGCTGGCGATTGCGTTCGCGGCAACGCTCGCGCAGTGCCTGTTTGCGGATCGCCCCAGAATTTTCCAGGTATTTTTCAACGTTTGCTCGGTGACTGTGGCGACGGCGATTGCCTACGGCACCTACCATTGGACGTTGGGCGGGATGCCGCAAGCGGGAATTTCCGTGCCCTTGCTGGCGGCGGCGTCGGTGTTCTTTTTCGCGAACACATTGCCTGTGGCGCTCGTGATTGCGCTGACCGAAGAAAAGCGCATTCAGACTTTGTGGTCGGACTTTTACTTTTGGACGTTCCCCTACTATCTGGTGGATGCGGGCATTGCCACGTTGGTGGGATGGTTAAATCGGCGAGTGCCCTGGGAAACGTCCCTGCTGGTGCTGCCGGCGGTTTACGTAGTGTATCGGTCGTATCGCTTGTATCTGGCGAAACTTTCTGATGAGAAACGGCATGTGGAAGAAGTGGCGGGTCTGCACATGCGGACTATTGAGGCGCTGGCGCTGGCCATTGAGGCGAAGGATCACACCACGCATGCGCATCTGCAACGGGTGCGAATTTATGCGGTGGAAGTGGCGAAGAAGCTGAACTTGGCGCAGGAGGAAATTGAGGCGGTACAGGCGGCGGCCTTGTTGCATGACATTGGAAAACTAGCTGTTCCAGAACACATTATATCCAAGCCCGGCAAGTTGAGTCCGGAGGAATTTGAGAAGGTTAAGATTCATCCGGTGGTGGGCGCGGAGATTCTGGAGCGGGTGAATTTTCCGTATCCGGTGGTTCCGATTGTAAGGGCGCACCATGAGAAGTGGGACGGCAGTGGGTATCCGGCGGGATTGAAGGGTGAAGAGATTCCCATTGGGGCACGCATTCTTTCGGCGGTCGATTTTCTGGATGCGATGGCATCAGACCGGCAGTATCGCAAGGCGCTTTCGATGGATGACGTGCTGGTGCAGATGCGGGAAGAATCGGGAAAGGCGTTTGATCCGCGAATTGTGAAGGTGCTGTGCGAGAGCTGCGCGGAGTTAGAGGCGAAAGTGCTGGCGCAGGCTCCGGCGGCGGAGTATCACGGGCTTTCGGTGAATGTAAAAGTGGAGAGGGGTTCGACGCCGGCGGCTGGATTTGAGTTGTCGGCGGTGAAGGAAGTCTCGGTGCGGCAAGAAGGTGGGTTCCTGGCGTCGATTGCGGCGGCGCGGCAGGAAGCGCAAACGCTGTTTGAGTTGAGTCACGAGCTGGGCGCTTCGTTGAGTCTGGACGAAACGCTGTCCGTCCTCGCTGTGAAACTGAGAAGGCTGGTGCCGTATGACTCGATTGCGGTTTATGTGTGTGAGGACGGGTACTTGCGACCACAGTATGTGAGCGGAGACAATTTCCGGTTGTTCTCGTCGCTGCGAATCCCGCTGGGAGAAGGCGTTTCTGGGTGGGTGGCGCAGAACGGGAAACCGATTGTGAACGGGAATCCATCGGTGGAACCTGGATATTTGGACGATCCGACGAAGTTCAGCACGTTGCGGTCGGCACTCTGCGTGCCCTTGGAAGGATTGACAGGGGTGATTGGCGCATTGACGCTGTACCGGGCCGACGCGGATGCTTTCGACACGGATAATTTGAGGATTCTGCTGGCGATCAGCTCGAAGACGGCGCTGTCTCTGGAGAATGCTCTGAAGTACCAGCAGGCGGAGAGTTCGGCCACGACGGACTATTTGACTGGCCTGCCGAATGCGCGTTCTCTATTTGTGCATTTGGATCAGGAATTGGCGCGATGTAAGCGCAGTGAAAGCAGCGTGACGGTGATGGTCACGGACCTCGATGGATTCAAGCAGGTGAACGACCGGTTCGGGCATTTGGAGGGGAACCGGGTGTTGAAGCTTTTTGCGCAGGACTTGAAGGACGTTTGCCGGGAGTACGACTACGTTGCGCGGATGAGCGGGGATGAATTTGTTTTGGTGCTTCCGGGACTGTCCGGGGATGCGGCCCTGGCACGGACAGGGCAACTGATGGAGTTGGCGCGGGCCGTGAGTCGCGAGGTAACGGGCGACGATATTCTTTCGCTGAGTGTGGGGCAGAGCAGTTTTCCGGGAGATGGATTGGATGCTGAGCAACTGCTGGCCGAGGCGGACCGCCGGATGTACGTTGTGAAACAAGAACATCATCGGGAGACGGGCCTGGCGCAAGCGGCTGGCTCGGCTTCGGCATAGCCTTCGAAAAAAGAGACTGACGTATGCGATCAATCGTGATTCTATTGGCGCAACAGGTTGGGCGCGTCCTGGTGATAACCCTGGTTGGGGGATTTTTGGCTCTGGCGTTGACGCGCCTCGCCCCTGGGGTGGATGAGCGGGAGATTGACATGCGGCTGAGCGAGGAGAGCCGGGCGGCGATTCGACAATCGCACGAGGCGGAGAAGAATGTCTTTCACTTTTACTGGGGCTGGCTGCGGGGAGCGGCACAGGGAGATTTGGGAGTGTCCCAGGCCATGAACCGTCCGGTGCGCGAGTTGCTGGCGGAAAGACTCCCGACCACAGCTCGATTGCTAGGCTGGGGGCTGTTGACCGGTTGGACGTTGGGCCTTGGGTGCGCCGTACCTCTGGCGTTCTTGCGTGGACGAGTCTACGACTTCGGGGCCAGCACTTTGGCGGGGTTGTTCTTGTGCCTGCCGGCGGCGGTGCTGGGATTGCTCTTCGTTTTGCTGCGGGCACCGGTGGGTTTGGCTCTGGGCTTACTGGTGTTTCCTAAGATCTTCCGATACGCACGAGCTTTGCTACAGCAGAGCGCTTCTTTGCCACATGTGCTGACGGCACGCGCTAAAGGGCTCAGCAGCCTTCGCATCTTGCTATGGCATTACCTGCCGCCCGCGGCGGGACAGTGGCTGGCGTTGCTATCAATTTCGCTCACACTGGCGTTGAGCGCGGCCGTGCCTCTGGAAGTGGTTTGCGACTTGCCAGGCATCGGGCAATTGGCGTGGAAAGCGGCATTAGGCAGGGACTTGTATCTACTCGTTTGCTTGACAGGGATTGTGACTCTGGCAACCGTCGCGGCGAAATCCGTTTCCGAGATTCTTGGCCAGGCTCTGGGCGCAACCCAAAGGCGGACCTCGTGAAGTGGCTCCGAAACATTTCTATCGCCATGCTGGGAACTGTGTTCCTGGCCAGCCTTTTTGCTGGAACGCTGGCGCCAGCCCCCTATGCGAAGCAATTTCGGGATGAGCCGGATGCGCCACCGACGCGGCAGCACTGGTTGGGCACCGACGACCTGGGGCGGGATCGCTATTCGCGGGTGCTGCACGGAACGCGGATTTCCTTACTCTTGGCTCCGGCCGCCGCGTTTTTGGCCGCTCTGTTAGCTGGTGCTCTGGGCGGACTGGCGGGTTATCTGGGAGGCTGGACGGAACGCTGCCTGATGGCGACCGCGGATCTGGTGCTTTCGCTGCCCTGGCTATTTCTGCTGTTGGCAGTGAGAGCGCTGATGCCGCTGAACGTCGCGCCGATGGAATCCGTAATGATCACCTTCCTAATTCTTGGCTGCCTGGGCTGGGCGGCGGGCGCGCGCGTGGTTTGCGCCGGTGCCAGCGCCATGCGCGACTCCGACTTCGCTTTACAGGCGCAGGCCTTGGGATGCAGCCAGGTTCGGCTACTATGGCGGCATATGGCACCCAACCTGCGACCACTCTTGCTGGCGCAGTTCTGGATTTCCGTGCCGGTATTCATTTTGGCGGAAGCCAATCTTGGCATCCTGGGTTTGGGCGTTTCCGAACCTCTGCCTTCCTGGGGAAGCCTGTTGCGCGAGATGGAGGGATTGACGGCGGTGTCCGGTAAGCCGTGGGTCTTGGTGCCGCTTCTGCTGCTCATGGTTTCGGTGACGGCTTTTCAGGTTCTTTTAACAGAACAGGAGACTCTGGCATGAGGCTCCGCGCCGCGATTCTATTCGCTCTGCTGCTGTGGACGAAGGTGGCGGTGGCGCAAGGCGGCGGGCAGTTGCGCTTCTGCCTGCGCAGCGACCCGAAAACCTTCGATCCCGCGCTGGTGGATGACGATGCCTCGGAGCGGATTCGCTACATGACCGGCGGCTTTTTGCTCCGCGTCAACCGATTGACTCAGGATCTGGAGCCTGCGCTGGCGACCTCATGGAAGCTGTCGAAGGACGGCCGCACCATCTCGTTCCAGCTTCGTGAAGGCATCTATTTTTCTGATGGAACTCCTTTCACGGCGGCAGATGTGGCCTACACCATGCAGCGATTAATGGACCCAGCGATGCACTCGCCGACTGGGGATGCCTTTCGCTCCGGCGACGGCAAGTTGCTCACGCAAACCATCGGCACCAGCAAGATCTCGATAACATTTCCGGTACCGGTCGCCAGTCTCGACAGCAAGTTTGATCAAGTCGCCATTGTTTCGGCCAAGTCGCCCAAGAAAGAGATGGCAGTTCTCGGCCCCTTCTATGTGGCAGACTACAAAGCTGGGGCCTACCTGCAACTGAACCGGAACCCCAACTACTGGAAGCGGGACGAGCAGGGGCGATCGCTTCCTTACCTCGATTCCATCCGACTCGATATTCAACAAAATCGAGACGCAGAGATGCTGCGCTTCTTGCGCGGCGAAATTGATTTGATTGACACGGTTGATGCTGAATATTTCAACCGGGCGCAGACGGAGCAGGCTGGCAGCGCCCATGACGCGGGCGTCTCCCTTGATCCCGAGCAGCTTTGGTTCAACCAGACCGCAAAGTCTCCCATCCCGGACTACAAGCGAACCTGGTTCCGTTCCACAAACTTCCGCGTGGCGATTTGGCAAGCGTTGAATCGCGACGACATGGCTCGCCTGGTTTTTCGCGGACGAGCCCACGCCGCTGTGGGCATGCTATCCCCGGCTGACAAGTTTTGGTTCAACGCCTCTCTGCGAACGCGGCCTTACGATCCGCAGGGAGCTTTAAAGCTCCTGGCAAAGGATGGGTTCCAGCAGCGTAACGGACAGCTCTTCGACCACGATGGACACCTGGTGGAGTTTTCGCTGGCAACCGCGGCGGGAAGCAAAGCGCGGGAACGCATGGCTGCCATGATGCAGGAAGACCTGAGCAAAATTGGCATCAAGCTCAACATCGTCGCGCTCGACTTCCCTTCCCTGATCGAACGAATCACCCGCACCTTCGACTACGAAGCGTGCCTGCTGGGCCTGACCAACATGACGCTCGGCCCGGACGCGCAGATGAACGTGTGGCTCAGTTCCGCCGACAACCACCAATGGAACCCCAGCCAGAAGCAGCCAGAAACCGCGTGGGAAGCAGAAATTGACCGCTTGATGAAGGCACAAGCCTCCAACCTGGATGCAAAGAAGCGCAAGGTGGCCTTCGACCGGGTGCAGCAGATTGCCTGGGAACAAGCACCGTTTATCTATCTGGTGAACCGTGACGCTCTTTCGGCGGTTTCCACCAAACTGCGCAACGTGCAGCCCGCCGTCATCCAGCCGTACGTTTATTGGAACATTGACCAGATCTCGCGCACAGCGGAATCGGCGGCCAAGTAGCGCATGGATTCCCTGCTCGAGCTCTCACTCTCAGCGCGCTACGGCGGCAAGCCCGACGTTCTGCGCGAGGTTGCCTTTTCCATCGGCCGCGGAGAAATTCTCGGCTTGGTTGGCCCCAGCGGCTGCGGCAAAAGCACGCTGTCCTTGTCCATCCTGCGGCTTCTCCATCTGAAGCACGGCACGGCGCGCGGCTCCATTCACTTTCAGGGGCGCGACCTGATGCAGCTGCGCGAGCGGGAAATGCGTTCCCTCCGCGGAAAAGAAATCGGCTTAGTGCTGCAAAGCCCCCTAGCTTCTCTGAACCCTGCACTGCGCATCGGAACGCAGCTCGACGAAGCGTGGCGGGCTCATGCCAACGGTTCAAAAGACGAACGCCACCAAGCCATTCAGCGGATGCTGGAAACCGTGAGTCTGCCTTCGGACCAGGAATTCCTGCGTCGCTACCCTTCGCAGATGAGCGTTGGCCAAGCCCAGCGGGTACTGATTGGCATGGCCGTACTGCACCGTCCCGCATTGCTTTTAGCCGACGAGCCTACCAGTGCGCTTGACCCGGTGACCCAGGCGGAAATCCTGAAGCTCTTCGCTGACCTCAGTCGACGTTTCAATATGAGCATTTTGTATATTTCCCATGACCTTCTGTCTGTCGCCGCGATTAGTCACCGCGTGGCCGTGCTGTCGGAAGGGCAGATTGTGGAATGCGCAGCAACCGCCGAGGTCTTTCGCCATCCTCAGCACGCTTACACGCGCGCGTTGGTGGACTCGATTCCGCTGCAAACATTGAATGATCTGGCGGGTCGCGCCAGCGCGCGCGGGGCAGCCTCTGGCGTCTAGGGGTAGATGGATATCGTTTTAAGTTGTTCTACAATTATAACATCTCTTCCAGAGTTTCCCTAACTGACCCTACGCCAGCGCAGCACCCAATAATTGCTTCTCCGCTTCCTGCATCGCTTCATAGATTTGGTCAAAGCTCTCAATAGCAAAAAGGCGTTTGTGGATCTCATCCACCTTCACGGGAGTAGCCAGCACCTCGGCCAAAGTAAAATCGCGAACTTCGCACTTGCCGCTCACCACGTTTTCGCATTCTCCGTGCGAGCTGACGACGCCGCTGCCGTAGATCTTGATCTTTCCCTGTTGCCGGATTAAACCGAACTCCACCGTGTACCAAAACAAGCGTCCTATTTTTTCCAGCACGGCTTTGTCCTGCACTCGCGCGCAGACCGCGCCGTAGTGCTGGAGGAAGTCTCCAAAAACCTTATGAGCGTGCATGGGCACATGCCCAAATACGTCGTGAAAAATATCGGGTTCAGGGGTGTAGTTGATGGAGTTGCGGTCGCGCAACCAGGTTGTGGTCGGGAACCGCCGTGCCGCCAGCATTTCAAAGAACGCGTCTGGCGGCATAAACCCGCTCACGGGAGTGGTTTCCCAGCCGGTTCGTGGGGCCAGACGACGAGCAATCTCCGCCAGGTTCGGAATCCGATGGTCGCTCAATCCAATCACTTCGTAGCCGTCCAGGTACTCGCGACAGGCCCACTGTTCCAATTGCGGCAGGCGTCGGCCAACCAGCTCGGTCCAGACGGACTGATTTTCCGGGGTATAGCGGACGTAGTCCTGCTCAATCAGAAACGGAGCGGCGAGTTTTAGGGTCGTGCTGGCCATAGGTTCCCTGAATTCAGTCTAGAACCGGCGGTTGGGTTTGAACATCGCTAATTCATGGTCTTTCGGTCATGTACTATTGTTTTGTAATGTTTTTTGACAATCAGCTTGACGAAGCACAAGTTTTATCGCTCACCAGGAAAGGCGGAAAGGGACAGCATGTCATTCGCGGGTCAACACAAGCTGCTCGACGAACTGGGCTGGGACATTCTCGCGCTGCTGCAACAAACCGCTCGGCTTTCGTTTTCGGAAATTGGACGACAGGTTGGACTTTCCACTCCCGCGGTTACCGAGCGGGTGCGCCGAATGGAAGAAGCCGGGATCATTACCGGCTACCACGCCAAAGTGGACGCGTCCAAGGCCGGTTTCCCGATTGTCGTCTACATGCGTCTGGCCATCTCTGGGGGCGAGAATATGGTGAGCCGAGCTACCTTGGCCGTCACCCGCATGACGGAGGTTCTGGAGTGCCACCGGGTTACCGGAACGGATTCGTTCATCCTGCGAGCTGGACTGTTATCGGTTTCTCATTTGGAATCTTTGATTGACCGCCTGACCCCGTTCGGGATGACCTCCACGTCCACTGTGCTGTCGTCGCCGGTGGCATATCGCGCTCTGCGACCGGATCATCCCGCAAGCTTGCCCAAACGGCCCAAGCATGACTAGGCTGCTTGCCCGGCTGCAACCGCGGAGGCCCAAGCCCATTGGAAATTGAACCCTCCCAGCTGGCCGGTCACATCCACCACCTCGCCAATAAAAAATAAGCCCGGCACACTGCGGCTTTCCATGGTTTTGGCTGATAGCTCGTCGGTATCGACGCCGCCGACCGTCACTTCCGCTTTGTCGTATCCTTCGGTGCCGGCCGGAGTAATTTCCCAGCGGTGCGCTCTTTGTTCCAATTGCGCAAGACCCCGATTCGTCCAGTCCTCTGGCGGATTGAGATCGAGCCAGCGATCCGCCAAGCGACCGGGAATCGCGCGCCGGAAAGCTGTTTTGAGGGCGGCTGCGTTCCGACGAGACTGAGATTCCCGCAGCGGAGCCGTCAGGTCCCAACCGGGAGCGAGGTCCATGGGAACGACCTGAGGCGCTTTCCAATAGGAGGAAATCTGCAAGATCGCGGGGCCGCTCAGGCCGCGATGGGTCACGAGCATCTTCTCGCGAAACGGCGGGGCTCCCGGCAAGGATACGGACACTTCGGTGGAAACGCCCGCCAGATCGCAGTACCGTTCGCGATCCGGTGGAGTGAAGGTGAACGGCACCAGAGCCGGACGACAGGGCACGATGGCGTGCGCAAATTGCCGGGCGAGATTGTAACCAAAAGAAGTGGCGCCCATCTTCGGAATGGACAGCCCACCGGTAGCTACCACCAGCGCTGCTGCGCGAAATTCGGCATCGTGGGTCACAACGGTGAAGCCGTCGCTATGCTTTACCTGCGAGACATGCTGGTTGGTGAGAATTTGTGCGCCGAACTCGGCGCACTCCGCCTCAAGCAGGTTCACAATCTCCCGCGCGGAGTTGTCGCAGAAGAGTTGCCCGAGCGTCTTTTCGTGGTAGGGGATGCGGTGCTTTTCCACAAGCGCAACAAAATTTCGCGGCGTGTAACGCGCCAGGGCGGACTTGCAGAAGTGCGGATTTGAGGAAAGAAAATTTTCCGGCCCGCAATGGAGATTCGTAAAGTTGCACCGGCCGCCGCCGGAGATCAAGATTTTCTTGCCTACGCGGTCGGCGTGTTCGAGCAAGACCACGCGCCGCCCTCTGCGTCCCGCTTCGGCGGCGCACATGAGCCCTGCGGCTCCGCCTCCCAGAATGATGACATCGCAATGCAAAAGCAAGAACTTCTCCCAACGTTAACTATAGCGACCTCAGGCGCGGAAAGGAGCCGCCCCAGCTCCAACTCGCTCGCTGGTATATTGAATGGTTGTTGCAATCATCGCCGCATGAGATCCACCGCACCCACCCCGAATCCGCGTGAGGCCGACCTGATCGCCCGCATCAAGGCGGGCAATCGCTCGTTATTTTACGAACTCATTCAGCCTTACCAACGGACCGTGTACGCGGCCGCCTACTCTGTACTGGGCAACCCAACCGATGCTGAAGATGCCGCTCAGGAGGCGTTTCTAAAGGCGCTCACGCACATTGGTCAGTTTCGCTCGGAAGCCAAGTTCAGCACCTGGCTGGTGCAAATTGCGCTCAATGAAGCGCGACTGCGGATTCGCAAGGATCGCAAGGGGCTGTACTCGTCCATTGATGAGGGCGGGCAGGATGAGGAGGGAGACTATTTCCCGATTGACTATGCCGATTGGCGGGAAATTCCGTCGGAAACGCTACAGCGGAAAGAACTGAAAGAAGCGCTCCAGCGAGCGCTGGATGCCCTGAAGCCGATGTACCGGGAGGTCCTGATCCTGCGCGATATTGAGCACCTGAGCATAACCGAAACCGCCGAGGCGCTGGAGATTAGCGAAGCCTCGGTGAAGACGCGCTTGTTGCGGGCGCGGTTGAAGATGCGTGACGCTCTGGCACCAGGCATGGATGGCAGTTGGAGCATGGGTTCGCCAACGTATAAGAAAGTGCGTCCGTTCTGACAGCTGTCCGGGCCTACCAGCGGAAACCCCGGCGACTAGCCTGAGGAGAAGCGCGATTTGAAAGAAACGCAAATCATCGAGATCGACTGTGAGCATGTGATCTTGCAGATCTCGAACTATCTTGAGGGCGACGTGAGTGACGAGTTGCGCGCGCGGATGGAGGAGCATATTCGCGGCTGCAAGCATTGCGCGGCGGTGCTCGATGGCACGTCGAATACGCTGCGCCTGCTGGCGGACGGCCGGTCTCTGGACCACCTTTTTGAGCTACCACCCGGCTTCAGTGAACGCTTGCGGGAACGCCTCGCCCAAAACCTATCCGAGCCTTAGCTACTGCAAGCCCGACTGCGTCAATTTCACCGCGCAGAACAAATTGGCGCCACAAGGGCTCGCGGCGCTGGTGGAGAGCGTCCCGAAATAGATGCTAGCGGCCTGCGGACTACTGCTGGTGTTGTCGATGGAGATTGCGCTAGTGCCCCCAATTTCATTGACCGCCACAGCGGTTGGCGCGGTCAGATTCGAAGTAATACGGCTGTTGATATTCCACATGGTCATTAGGTTGGCACCAGTGGTCCGCCCGAACGTTCCCACCCCGGCGAAGAGTCGGTCGTTGGTCCCGTCATAGAACGATGTTAGCGGTGAGCAGATGCTGCTCGGATTGCCGGCGCTGTTGAGCAGTACGTCGTTGGACATCGCTGGAGTTGTGTTCAGCGTGCCGGTTGCGCCAAAAGATAATGTGTACAACGCCGGGCGGGTACCGGAGTTAGTCTGCGTGCCGCAGGCGTAAAGCGAACCCGCGCTTGGACCAGACGCGAAATAGTTTTCGTCAAAATCGCCGACCAAAACCAGGCTGCCAGTCCGAAGGCCAATCAGGGCGTCGGTGTGCGACGCCAGCGACAGCGGCATTTGCGAAGCGATAGAATTCGTGTTAGCGGTATTGCTGTTCGAGAACACATACACCACGCCATTGGTGGAGTCCACCATGGGCGAAAGGATGATGCCGGTGGCGCTGGAAGAAACCTGAACCGATCCCGCAGCCGTAAACGAACTCGCCCCCGGCGTGTACGCGTACACGGATTGCCCATCCGAAACAAAAACTTTATTGGAAACTGAATCGTAAACCGGCGAGGTCATCAAGGCCCCGGCTTTTACCGTCACGCAGTAGTCCAGGGTGGGCGTTCCCTTAAAAACACCTTTCACATGGTAGAGAACCCCATTGTCCGCAGCCAGGTAAACAGCGTCGGTGTTGTAGTCCACGTAGGGGGAGGCGTTGGAAACTGAGGCTGGATTGGCAGTGCAGCCAGCGGTGGTGAGGTTGGTAAAGTCAAGGGACGTCGCGGACGAGGCTCCATTCGGGGCAACAGCTCCGGTGGTAGCGTCGGTTCCCTGGCCAGCGCCTGTGGCCCAGGTCAGCACGTGTAAGTTACCACGGCCGCCGCGCGGAGTCTCAATGAAAGCCACTTTCTTGCCGTCCAGGGAAAGGGCGGGCGACAAATCACTGCCAGCGCTACCCACCGCGTACGACCACATGAACGTGGGAGTGGTCCGGTTGCAAAACGAGGTTCCTGGACCGGAATACAGGTTATTGAACGCCACCACATTGGCCTGCGCGCCCGCGCCCGCGGTGGTGCCTCCGCCGATCAGGAAAACCACAAAATCGTTCGTACAATCCGGTGGCTTGTTAATGTCAAACGTAAACTTAGCCGGGGCTTCCGCCAAGGGCATTCCGCCAATCGGCCCCAACGAAACCGCCCAATCAATTTTCGAGTTGCGATTCTTCGTCTTTGCTCCCGCTCCGACGATCGGATATCGGGGAGTGCGACGGGTCGGGGAGGTGCCCGCCGGGGCGCTGAATTCGTCCATAGAGCTCGCGTTGGGCTCCGGCAAGCGCCCCAGGCCAAGCAGGCCAGCGTTGCGATGCAGCCAATTATTCAGCATACGAGGGTCGCGCTGGGCAGCGGCAATGTTTTCCGGAGTGCCGCCGTTGGTGAAAAGAATGTGGCGGTTGCTCCAATCGTTCACGACGCTCAGGCGCATGGGCGAGGCACCATCCGCAGGGTTGACCTGAGCCTGACTCTCACGGCCTCCAATCAGCACGAAAGCAAGGATAGCGGCTCCGAGAAGGGTGAACGGGCGGTGGCTCGAATCAGCTAAAAACATGGGTGCTCCCTCGTTAACGTCCCGCGGGACGGATGGCGCAATCTCAAGATGAGCCGAACTAACTTAAGCCGAACTAACTCTTGAGCCAATCTAGCTTTTGAGCCAATCTGACTAGTGTAGAGGTCCATAACGGGAATCGCCACGTGACCTTCGTCACCCAGCTTAGCACCACAAAGTCCGCGCCGAACGGCACTTTCAGGCCTTTCGGGGGAGAAATTGCCCTCGGAAAAATTCTTTGCAACGATTTTTCCCATTCCTGCACTATCCCCGCATGTGGATGGTGTCGCCTAAACAGCGATACCGGCTACGGAAGTGGGTGCTCGTCCCGGGAAACTCCCGGGCAAGCGCCCGATGTCGGTGCCGGAAGCGACCCGGGGGGGAAGCGATTCCGGCACTGGTCTCCTCCGTTTCGGCAGGCATGGCAGTCTTGTTACGGTAGCGAGCCACATACCCCCATTTTCCCAGGAGTTTGACTCTCCCCGTGATTCCGGCCCGGTCCACACCGCCCTTGATTCGCAGACGTCGCTGCCACTCCGCCCCGCCGCATTCCGCCCCGCTCACGCCCACGGAAAACCGGCCGCAAACCGCACCCCCGGTGCTACACTGTGGGCCAATTCTGGGTCCTCAGGGTAGGGGCTTGCAATTCCACTCATTTGACGAGGCTTACCTTCGACGTCTGCGGGATCGGGATCCGCGGACGGAGCAGCATTTCGTCGCCTATTTTAGCGCCCTGATCCAGATTAAGTTGCGCTCCCGCCTCCCCTCCCGCGACGCCATTGAGGACGCGCGCCAGGAGACGTTTGTGCGCTTTTTTCTAGCCCTGCACCAGGGCAAGATTTTGCAGCCGAAAAGCCTGGGATCCTACGTCAACTCGACCTGCAACCACGTGCTAATGGAGCACTACCGCGCTGGCGGCCGTGAGACCCCGCTCGATGGGGACGATGACGACCCTCCCACCGAACTGCCCGCCACGGGCCTGAGCGTTCTCGCCATCCTGGAATCCAAGGAAATGAAGGCAAAAGTCGAGGAAATCCTGGAAAAGCTGCCCGAACGCGACCGCCGACTTTTGCGCGAAGTATTTATAGAAGAACGCGACAAAGATGAGGTCTGCCGAGACTTCGGCGTGGACCGCGAATACCTGCGGGTCTTACTGCTACGCGCCAAGGAAAAGTTCAAGAAGCTGTATCTAAAGCACTTAGGCAACCAGTCCCCAGCGTTTGCGGAAGCCTAAGTAATTTTGCAACGAAACCACGACAGAACGCACTACCTGTTATAGGGGGATGTCGCTAGTGGAGCATGAAACCGCGGTTCAACAGAAGCTAACGGAGAGATATCTCCTGAACGAACTCGATCCCGACGTCAGGAACGCGTTCGAAGAACACTATTTTGACTGTCCAGAGTGCGCTTTCGACGTCCAAGCGGGAGTCGCCTTTGTCGAGCAGAGCAAACGTGTCCTGGCGGACGCGCCGAAGCTAGGCTTCGTGCCGGTTCGCCCGCCCGACCGTGGACCAGCCTGGCTGGCCTGGCTACGACCCATGTGGGCCGCTCCGGCACTGGCCGTGCTGCTGGCGGTGGTGGGCTACCAGAATTTGTTCGTCTATCCCCAGTTGAAGGCTTCGAACCAACCGCAGCAGGTGCCTTGGGTTTCGGTCAACCTCCGGACAATGGGTTCTGAGACGCGAACCGTCAACATGCACCCAGGGCAAGGCTTTGTCCTGTTTGTCAGCATTCCCACGGACGACGGCTATGTCCGCTATTTGGCGGACTTGTATAGCCCCGAGGGTAAGTTGGACTCTGCGCTGCCCATTCCGGCCTCCTCGAACGACCAGCGCGCCGTGTACATTCCGGCGGCTACGCGCCATGCCGGGACCTACACCTTAGCCGTTCGCGGAGAGACCTCCGTCGGCGCAGCCAGGGAAATCGGCCGCGAGAGCTTTGAATTACAGATTCAGTGACTTGCAGATTCAGTGAACTGCAAGTTCAGCCGGTTGTAAGTCGGAACGTTGTGTCAGCAAGCCCAGCAAGTCGCATGCGCAAGCACCTTAAATTCCAGAACGAGCTCAATTGAGCGGAGAACCCCCATGTCCACAACCACCCTGGATCGCACCACCACCGAGCACGAAACCACGTACGCTCCCTACCACGTCTACCACGCTGAGGCGCACGTGCTCAGCGGCAAATTGGACCGCCCCATCCAACAGAACATCGAGCGCCAAATTCCCGTGCATCTGGAAGATCGCCGCGGCGGCCACCTCACCCGCATCACCGAAGACTTCAGCCTGGAAGGCTTCATCTCGTTCCAACGCGGCGAAACGCGCGTTTCGGGCAGCGCCGGCGTCAAGAAGCCGGGATGGGTCACGCTTTCGACTTCCATTCTGGAAGGCCTGAACGTGTTCGATGTCATCACGGCTGACCGTGTGGTTTCCCAGGTCTCCACGCGGCACGCCCAGGTGAACGGCCACGTGCCAGACGTGACGTTCCTCGGTACGCAGTTCAAGAATCTTGCCTTGAATGGCCTTACCATCACGCCCAAGTTCGACCTGGGAGTCTGCGGCGCCAGACCGTCGGGCGACGAGCCCGACCTGCCCTACGTGACCAGCGAGCCGCTCCTGACCGCCGCGAAAAAGCAAGTGGAACGCGTTCTGCGCTGCAAGACGCTTCCTGACAACGTCCGCGAGGAATACGATAGGAGGCTTGTCACCCTGCAGATTCTCTCCTCCAAGGGCAGAGTCGGCAAGAGCTGCCATGAGGCCACCCACATCACATGCTCCCTGATCCAGGACATCGAAATCGAAGGCCTCGAGCACACCAAGATTCCCGGTGTGGAGATCCTCGGGAACGTGATCGTGATCCAGGACTTTGGGGCCGTGGCGCTGGCCGAAGTGGAAGTGGGATTGGAATTCAGCAAGGAGCACCATCGCCCGGCCAACGGATCGATAGCAGCCAAACCCAGGCTGAGCAACTACTTCCAGACGACGATGCTCCAGATGCACCTGGGATGTATCGGGCATGGAACTGTCAGTGCGGGCACGACGAAGAGCAACGGCAATACGGCACCCTGAGCGCGAAGTTTTCATCGCCGGCCCTCCCGCTTTACGCGGGAGGGCTTCAGATTTATTCCAATCATCGAATGGATACGAATTAAAACATTACATTTCGAAACACGCGCTAAATTTCGCTTGTCAAGCCCCCCCCCCCGGAATGTAACTTCCGCGAGTCTCTAAGAGACTTCCAGGAGGTTCGTCATGGGTTCCGATCGAAGAACTTTTTTCAATCAGCTTGTAAACGTTGGGGCGTTGTCGGGTTTAGCCGCAATGCTTCCTTCGGACGCGCTTGCGCAAGTCGAGACCAGCATCCGCGAAGACACATCTGCATCGACTGTCGCGCTTGACGCTGGCAACGACACTACTCGCACTCACACCTTTCACGCTCACGCTCATATTTTTCAATCGCAGGCTGACCATGCGCTGACTCGCCAGCTTGGAAATCAGCGCACGATCCGGTTGCCCGACGGTGGCGGCTTCCGCTCTCAATTTGTCGATGGCCATGCGTCAGGCGGCATTTCGTTCAAGTCCGCTTACATGCAGGTAGCCGGAACACGCAGTTCCACGGCGGGCTACGGATGGGTGACGCTGGCGACCTCGGTCATAACTGGACTCAACATTCACGGGATAGTACTGCCGACCTTGTATTTGCCCAAGTGTCAACAGAGCATCCATGGGAAGGGTATGTGCCTTCCGTCACGTTCTTGGGTACACGCTTTGAGAACCTGCGGAATGGTGGGAAAGAGGTGGAACCCGTATTCGACTTGGGCATTTGTGGACTGAAACCCAAAGGCGACACACCTTATGTCCAGGATGCCGAATTCCTCAACAGGGCGGCACGGCAGTATCATGGGGACGTTGCCACACTCGGGCAGCAAGGCAAGGTGGAATGCTCCTTGGTCTCCAATGTCGCGAACGCCGCTCCAGGGAAAGCGTTGGGGCACATTGTGGAGGTGGCTGGATTTGGCAAGGTTTCGCTTGCCAAATTGTCGGTGGATCAGTCATTCCATCTAACGATGGTGAGTGTAGCATCGCCCCAAGGTGGCGGCGTGCATATTGGCGGCTCTGGGGCCAACGGCGGTACAAGACCTTAGCCCATCTAGTTTGTTTTGTTTTTTGCGCATGCGGGCTATCGTGTCATCGGCGCGAGAGCCCGCAAGCCGCTTTTGATCGCGTACAGCACACATTTCAACAAGGCAATCTGAACAGGAGCCAACAAGAAGCAGCAGAGAACTGCCGGAGATATCAGAGTTCGAATCCAGAGTGGGCATGGAAGTTCCGGATATTGCAAGCCGACTCTCTTTTGTGGCGTGGCATGAGCCGTGAGGCTTCCGACCTACTGAAGTCGCAAACATCACCTCCTCAAGCGACAGAATCCATGGTCCAAATGTTGGTGATTGAGGCGATCACGGATGCGAGAGCCCGCAAATTCTCGGATTCAGAGCGCAACTTGGACCAAGCGGGGCGGTTTTGTACAGCAGCCGCAGTATTGAATTGCGGAACCGTAACCCGTGCACGCGGTATCCTCGAAATGGAGCGCGGGAATCCCCGAAATGCCGCGAGGCTTTTTGGTCAGAGCCTCGTTCTTGCGCGTACCCGCGGCGATCAATTCTTAGAGGCCACAGCCCTTCTTAACTTGGGTGCGGCCGCGCTCAAGGAAGAACACTTTGACGAAATGATTGGCTGGTTAGAGCCGGCCTTGGACTTGTCAACTCGAATTAAAGCGGAAAGTATTGCTGTCAAAGCGGTGGGCAACCTCGGGTGGGCTTACTACAATCTCGGCGATTTCGACCAGGCTTTGGAGCTGTCCCGCCAAGCCGAAAGACGCGCTGTGCAGATCGGTGCTGTACGAGACCAACTAGCTTGGATCACAAATTCCGGATATGTCTACGCAGTGCGCGGCGACTTTTCCCAAGCGAAGACTTCGTACTTGCAAGCGTATGGTCTGGCAAAAGAAACAGACAGCAAGGAACACATCTACAACGCCTTGCGCGCTTTGGCGCTTGTGTCAGTAGAAAGCGGAGATCTGGACGAGGCACGAAGATACTCGGACGATGCCATAGTTTGGTCTCTTGGCGACAACAAGGGCCAGGACGAACTCTACCCGCTCCTGGTAAAAGGCTTAGTCGCCGCACAAATGCACAATCTGGCGCAGGCAGAACAAATATTTAGAGGGGTAGAACGGGACCCGAATGGCAACGCCTCATTAAAATGGCGATCCGAACACGCTCTGGCCAGCCTTTACCAAGACGAACATCACCCGGACGCAGCCGACCGAGAATACCGGGCTGCGCTGGCGACCTTCGAAGCAGCAAGGCCTTCCCGCAAGCGCGACGATACCAGCCTACCCTTCTCCGCCAACGCCACCCGTATCTACGACGACTACATCCACTTCCTGGTCGCCCAGGGCCGCACCGCCGACGCCCTGCAATGGGCCGACTACAGCCGCGCGCGAACCCTGGCGGAGGGGTTGGGCGCGCTCAAAAGCGAACCCACAAAAGGGCCACGAAACTCACCGCCGCGCCTCAACGTGCAGCAAATCGCCCAGCACGCCGGGGGCACGCTCCTGTTCTACTGGCTCGGCGAAAAGCAATCGTTTCTCTGGGTCATCACGGAGAAGAAGACCAGCCTATTCCCGCTCCCTGCGTCTTCCGTAATCGAAACTACCGTGGAGCGCTACCATCAAGCCCTCGCCAACGGTCCGGAGGATGTTCTTGAATCCGCCAACAACGACGGCCTTGCGCTCTATCAGATGCTGATTGAACCGGCGCGCGCGTTGCTGCCGAAAGACGCCAAGGTCTTCATTCTGCCGGATGGCGCGCTCAACAAGTTGAATTTTGAAACACTGCTGGTAGCCAAGCCGCAGCTGCACTGCTGGATTGAAGACGTGACCCTGGCCACCGCCAGCTCGCTGCGCATGCTGGGCGCGTCGTTAAGCGGCGTTGCAACCTCCAAAAACGCGAAGCCCAGCAACAACTTGCTCCTGATTGGCAACAACGTTCCGCCCAATGACAAATATCCGTCGCTGCCCCGGGCGGCCGCCCAAATGGAAACCGTGGCCCGCCATTTCGCCCCGGAGCGGCGTCAAATCTTCACCCAAGCCGCGGCCGCGCCGCAGGCCTATCTCAACGGCAATCCAGAACAGTTTTCCATGATCCATTTTGTGGCGCACGGTGTGGCCAGCCGGCTCAGCCCGCTCGACTCAGCCATCGTCCTGTCGAAGAGCGGCACCGCCAATGATTCCTTCAAGCTGTACGCTCGCGACATCGTGGCCCATCCTTTGCGCGCTGAATTGGTGACGGTTTCCGCCTGCTACAGCGCGGACGGGCGCTCCTACTCCGGCGAGGGCCTAGTGGGGCTTTCCTGGGCATTCCTGCGGGCCGGAGCGCGCAACGTGGTGGCCGCCCTGTGGCAGGTGACGGACGTGGCCACCGAGCCGCTGATGACGCGGTTCTACGACGAACTCGACCGCGGAGCCAGCCCGGAAGCAGCCCTGCGCAGCGCCAAACTCACGCTGCTGCGCGGGAAGCAGTTCCATAATCCGTACTACTGGGCGTCCTTGCAGCTCTATACGCAGGGCCGGTCAGGAGAAGCGTCAAGCCAAGGCGCCCACCCGGCGCAAAACCGGCACGCTGGCCAGAGCCAGCTGATCGCGCCCATCCACCAGTAGGCGGGCGCCTGGACGGCCAAATCGATAAGTCGTCCGCGTAACCGGCCCAAGAACGCTCAGCCACGTGCGACCGATGTACTCAAACTGCACCGTACTTATCCGAGTGGAACTCGCTTGGCCCACCCGAGCCGCTAGCTGGGCTCTGGCATTTCCGCAACAGCTCATGGTTCTCCTCCTGTATCGCTTGCATTAATTTCGGCTTCCTTGTGGTAGCTGACCTCGCCATGATCCGGCATGCCTGGCTTCAGGCGCTCTAGCAAAATGGCGGCCCCCGACAACGCCAGCCAGACCAGCAACAATTCCTTGCGAGTTCCGCCCACCAGGAAGGCGAAAGGCACCGCAACCCAAAGGCTCAGACAATAAAAGCAGTCCAGCAAATCAGCCCAAAATCCGGAGCCGACCCATTTTCTAAAATTTACCAAAATGTTACCGGGGCCATCCTCGGCATTGAGCAGGTGTGTAACCCGCCAAACCGCGAGAGCGCCCAGAAAGAATTCGTATTTGGAACCCATAAGGAATGAACCAAAGTGTTCGCGCCCCGCAAAGCCCGTTCGGCCTTGCGGGGCGCGCCTGCCCTAGATCAGACAGTACCCAGTGGATGCCAGCGCGAAGTTGTGCGAGCCGCTGACGCTGTTCACAATACTGCGATCCCACACTCCCAGCGAAACCACGTACCCGCAGGACTTCATCCCCGTCGTATCCAGGCTCCACGAACTGCCCGCCGTGGGAGTCTGTACCGATCCCGACGACGGCGCGATCGGACCTGGGAACGGCGACGTCCCAAGGCTGAAGGAACCGAAGTTGACATCGCGAGCGATGAAATCCCCACCCAGCAAGGTGCCGACCGGAAACTTTCCGCAGTCTCCGCCCGGTGTCGTGATGTCCACAAACGCCACGGGAGCTGTGTTATCCAGTTGGATCACGTGGAAATCAGGCACGGCGCCAGCGACGGTGGTTCCCATGGAATCGGCGAATACTTCGATCTTCGCTTCCCACAGGTCGTCGCCGGAACTGTCCCAGTTCCCCAGCAGGTTATCAATGTTGTTGACGTACTGCTGGTAGGGGAAGAAATCCCCGGTTGGATTGCTGGGATAGATCGATCCATCCCAGCGGGTGAGCATTAAGGGCTGGATCACAGATTGCCATCCACCCCCAAGAGTTACGTTCCGAACCTGGATTCTGTACCAGAAGCCAGGGAACTCCGGGCCTTGCATTGCGGCTCGGCCGCCGAATGGGCACGCCCGGCCCAGATCATCCGCAGGCAGGTTGTTGAGGGCAAATCGCGCCAACGACGTGGTGAGTCCCGTCGTGGCATCGATTTGACTGGTGGGAATTCCGCCCAAAATGCTGATTTTGGGGAAGAACGGATTCGTCGGAATGCCGGGCCGAATCTGCACGTGGGCATCCACCAGGTTCCCAAACGTGTTGAGCTGGTTGGGATCCGTAGTTGAAGGCGGCACCGCCCACGAAAGAACGGCGCGCACTCGTCCGATCTTAGGCAGCTCACAGCTCGCCCGGAATGGATTAAGATCGACCGGCAAGACCGCGGTATAGTAAAGATCCTCGGGCTGGTTGCGCTGGATATCGTGCACGCGCACCGGAACCGTTCCAAGATAGACATATTCACACTTGTCTTCCCAGTCCGCCCAGAATGCGACGTACTCGAAGCTTCCGGCGGTGCATAGGCCTCCGGAATACCCGAACCGCTGCTTCACGCGGAAGGTGGCCACCAGCCGTTCGAAACCGACGCCCCCTTCGAGCCCAAGGCAATCCAGCTGCTCGAACGCAACATCCGCGGTTGTCTTTTCGATCACGCCAACCAGTTGCGTCCAGTCAATTTTCAACGCGGCAAACTCCGCAATTTTTTCCTTCACCAGTTGGCTGCTCACCGCTGGCGCGTTCATCACCTGGTGCACTTGCGAGAACCCCAGCCGATGCGTGGGCACAATCTTGGCCGCCGGGCCATCGCTGTAGAGCTTGGCCAGAGCGTGCAGTCCCAAAGGTTCTGGGTCCGGAATAGGAATAGGCAGTTTCGCGACGGCCTCAAACTTCGGGTCAATCGGCGGTAACTTGATCCCTTGCTCGAACCAGTCTTCGATCAAGTCGTGGAACGTGAATGGCCCCGGTGCCAGTTGGATGTGGCAGTCGAGCCGATTGCCCCACACCGGGTTGTAGTTCGGATTGTTGGCCGGAGGAATGGATTGCCACGAAAGAATCGCGCGCACCACAGGCAAAACGGGATCGTCGCAATCCTCAGGGTTCGCTGGCGCATACGCCACCGACGCCGAATAGCTCAACGGCTTTTCGGATTGTTCCGCGCAGTCGTGAGCCTCTGGCAGGTCGTGGACGTTAATCGCGGTCAGGCCAGCGTCCACAAACCCGCCACCCGTATCCACAAAAAAACGAATGTATTCGAACGAGCCCGGCGTGCAATCGCTGCCCTGGTATCCGCTGGCCTGCTTCACCTGAATCACAGCTTCCAGAAGGCCGCGTTCCGGGTTGTAACCAACGCAGGTTAGCTCTTCGAAAACCGTATCGTTGGAAAGCTGAAAGACGGGTGCAAGCTTGACCTCGGGAAAGTTGCCGAAGTAGTTGGGATTCTTGGCAATGAGTTTTGGAAATTGGAGCCGCTCGGCGTGCCCCTTCGGAAGAACCAGATTCGGATTGTTGATCTTAGCCATGACGTAAATTCTCCTTGATTTCGTTTTTTGTTCGCTTTATAGCCGCTGCCGACTTATTTCGCTGCTTGTTGCTCCCGCCAGAGGAGCGTTCACGCGGCACAGCGCAGAGCGAAGGGGGGTGGGGCGCTACTGGAATTTCCGCAGGCTGCACCAGCGGGGGCTGTTCGACCGAGCGAACGCGATACCGGCATAGTGCGCGGAGCCAGCAAAACGTTGCACACGCCCAGCAACGCCTTCCTGCCCAAACCACATGGTAGAATCGGGGAGTCTGGAAAAAACAGCGGCGTAGGCGCGTAGCTCAGTTGGTTAGAGCGCTACCTTGACACGGTAGAGGTCTGGGGTTCGAGTCCCCACGTGCCTACCATTTTTTGCCTAATCGCGGTGATTGCCCGTTGCTTTGTGGGCGCGGCGTGTGTCTCACTGCCCAATTTGCATTGCCAACGCGCTCTGCCACCGGTGCATCAGCAACGACTTCGTCGTCCCGTCATAGCTGCGCAATCCCATTGTGCCGAAGATCTTGAAGAAGACTTCGCCAGTCAGGGGATCTGCCGGGTTGACGGCGCGAAAGATATTCACAGGCGGGCACCACGGGTCGGTTCCACAGGCACTGTAAGTCGGTGGCGATGCCATCGGATAACAAGTTCCCATCACTTGCGCCGGAAGCAGATCGCGATCCGACCACCAGGTCACCAATTCCATGTGATCTTCGCCAGCCTTACGCAACACTAGATCCAGATAGTCGGTGGCACGCTGTTCCGTAGAAGCTGCCAATACGGAACACGCTCCAGGTATGCCCCCGGAGAGATCATTGCTGTTCCACCCGGTTTCCGTAATGACGATGGCGGGTTCCGCCGGATTCCGGTCACGCAGGCGACTGAAATAGTCCGGTGGAAGATCGGCTGGGACAATCGGCTGACCCGCATTGTTATGGAGTCCCTGCGGGTAACTCGATAGCCCGAGTCGATCCCGCTGTAGCGTGCTCACCGCGTTCACCGCCGCCGTGTCGAAACCCGCGAGCGAAGAAGCATAAAGATCGCTCAAAATGAACGAAGGGTAAACGTGAGCGGACGGAAGTGTCGCCTTCACCGCCGCATTCGACTGATTGGCGACGCTGATGAGCGCCTGCCAGGCAGCTCCATTTCCGCACGCCGCATAGAAAGCATTGATCTCCACTCCCAGGACAAAATGCTGTGGCTGGAATTGCTGGGCAATCCACACCGCAAAACGCTGGAAAGCCAAAGCGTAGGCGGGACCATTCGCGTCTGTACCAAAGTCATAACAAGTTGGCTGCCAATTTGCTTGGACATCCAGCAGTCCGTTGGTCACCACCGCCCGACCGACCAGCCGATCCCGCGACAATACCGCCTGCACCACGATGGGTTTCCCCGTGGCGCGAGCTGCGGCTGCGAAACCCGACATGGCCACGGTCCACGGATGACCAGGAGGCGGTGTAGCGGAGGCTGCGAACTCGTCCCATGGAATACCGTAGTTCTCCAAAACCACGGTGATCGCATCCGCATCGCCAGCAAGGTTGCCGAAGGTAAAGCCCGGAGGGGTTTGCTGAAAGAACGTTGGGCTGCCCGGCACAGCCTGCACCGCTGCCGCCGATAGGCGGTACGCGCGAGTCGGTGGCGGTGGTGTACTAGTCCCGGAACTGCCGCCGCAACCACAGGCTACCAGCAACAGGAAAAGCGCGAGGCAATCTACCGCTAAGGAACGACCAATTCGAGGCTGCATAGGCTAAGCATAGTGTATGGGACGCTGGATTTAGGATGCTTCCGATTAGGTGTGTCCATTCTTACAATCAAACACAGTAGGAGGTACTCCCGTGGCCTGTGTTCAGAACGATTGCTAAAGTATGGTCATCAATGGGTGTGTGGAAAAACTGGGTAACGTCCCATCCGCCCCAGGTTCTCCCTGACTACTTAACCCGTCTCGCAGCTACCAGAAGTTTGGTCCATGGTTCGTCGTTTAGGTTGCTGACTTGCACGCCGGGGTGTTCGTTGGTTGTGTCGTGGATCAATTCTCCGTTGCCGAGGTACATGCCTGTATGCGTGATGTCATTGGGGGAGGAGCCAAAGAACAACAGGTCGCCCGGTTGAAGATCCTTGCGGTCTACTGGTTGGACACCGCTCCAGGCGGCCTGGAGATCCGCATCCCGCGGCATGGTGATTCCGCGTTGGCGGATTAGCATTTGCGTGAATCCGGAACAATCGTATCCGTAGGCCGATGTTCCGCCCCAGGTATAAGTCACGCCGAGAAATCTGCTTGCCAGGGTTAGCGTCTGCTCAATCGTGAGCGGCGCGAAGTCTTTGCTCACATCGCCGGACTGCACATAGGCGTCTTGGCCATCCGCGAGGAGAATTTTGAGCCAGCGATGTTCTGATTGTGCAACATCAGAAGGGGCGGCGGAAGCGACTTCCAGGCGAGTCTCCCAAGGCAGGTTCAGGATTGGGGCGTGGGCGGTGACGTCGGGGTCGCGATAGATATTGGCGTTCAAGGCGGCAACTCGAACAACGGGGCCGTCCTCGGCATAGGGTTTGGCTTGGCGGGTTCTTTCTTTGCCCTTTCTTTCCTTGCGCTTTATTAAGGAGGCGGACTCCAGCCAGCCGGTGTATCGGTCGGCGGTGCGGACTTGCATCCATTTCCGTTTGCGCTTCAGCAGCACGACATTGGTGGAGTAAATAGCCTGAGACACGACGTCGGATGTGCGGTTGGGCGTCCGGTACATGTTAGCGACTGGTATGACCACGACGAAATTGTCTAGAGGCGGCGCGGATTCACCGCGTGCGGCGGCGTCAACCAGCCCTATAACGCAGAGAAGAGGAAGAAGTTTTCTAAAGCATCGGGTGAAGGTCATCGTATTTCCTTTGGCTTTTTTCTCAACTTTGGTGATCGCACTTATCTTAATCTCGTGCGAGGATGTGGCGAGGAGCGAGCTTGTGGATTTTCCGGGCAGCGCAAATCAGGAAAAGATATTTCTTGTGGGTTACAGAGACGGCGAAATTTGCGGACCTTTCTCCAAAATTTGCAAGGCGCTCGTCGTCGGAAAATCCGTTTTCCAATATTCGGAAAATTGGTTAGGGTGAACGTTGCGTATACATGGGCACATGCCCTTACGACGAACCAGAGTGATCGCTCCAGCGGCATACAGAGTTCTTCCTGCATTCGGTGTGACTATGGGCGTGCAACGTTAGACCGGCGGCACGTTCTTAGCGCCAACTACGTCTACGATCTGCCCTGGCACCGTACCCAACAGGGCATCGTTGGGCGCATACTCGGGGACTATGAGATCACCGGCATCCTGGTCGGCAACAGCGGGCTGCCGTTCACGGTGTTCGCACCCCGCCGCAATGGGGATCCGGCGGCGATCGGAGTGAATACTAGCGGTTCGCCCAACAACGGGCGTGTCGCCACGCCGCGGCCCAATCAAGTTGGCGATCCTAACTCGGGCGCGCCCAAAACGTGGGACAAGTTTTTTAACACGTCAGCATTTGTAGCGGTTGCAATTGGCGGGGCGACCGGCAATGAACGGCGCGGCGCCGTTACCGGCCCTGGACTCTGGCGCTACGATATGGCTTTTATCAAGAATACGAATCTCTCGGAGCAAGTACATCTTCAGTTCCGTGCGGAGGCGTTCAATTTGTTTAATCACACGAATTTCTCTTCGATTGGAACAACGATGCCTCTTCCAAGCGCGACGTCAACCACGTTTGGAACCGTTACCAACACGCGCGATCCGCGTATTCTACAGCTGGCTCTGAAGTTGTCGTTTTAGAAGTCTGCTCGAGAATTGCCCATAAGGGAGACTCTGATTCAGGTTTCCTCCGGGCAAAAGCAGTTCCGCTTCGGCAGGCTCAGGGCAGGTCCTCCACTTCGCGGAATCGCCTGAAACGGGCGATTCTGCTCCGGTCGGGATGACAATTCAACTTAGTCAGGGCTTCCCTAGCAGCCCGGGTGAAAGTCAAAGTTCAAAATCCAGCGCCTGAAGGCGAACTCAAAACAAAGCACTTACGCCACCGCTGAAGCGGTGGCCTGATACGAATCCTACTTTCGCCGCGGGCTGCTAGGGACTTCTTGGACCGCAGGCGGGGCGCCTGCGGCTGCGCTTGCGGTGCCTCGAGCTATTCGTTACCGGGTCTCGTTTCTAACTTGGAAAATGGAAATGGACATCCTGTTTGGAGACGTTGGCTACGCCGTCGGTGGTGGCTGGGCGGAAGTGCCAGGTGTGGAGGGTGGCTAGAACTTTTTCGTCGACTTCGGGGCCCAGGGATTGGAGGATGCGGGTGGCGGCGACGTTGCCTTGGGTATCGATGGTGATTTCGACGATGACATCGCCCTGGATGCCGGGTGGGAGTGAGGAGCGCGGGACGTCGGGGCCAACGACCGGTAGAGCGGGTTGGCGGACGAAGCCGGTGGTGGGACCATCGGGAAGGGTGCCTTCGGGCGTGCCGGCGCGGAGCGGTTCTGGAACAGGGTTGGCGGGGCGGGCTTGGGCGATGCGTATCGGCTTTTTGAGACGCGGGCCTGGGGTTTCGCTGGGGTGCAATTCCAAGGGGGATGCGTAGACGAGTTCGGTGACGGGGGCGCGATCTCCGTGCATGAGATCGGAGGGCTGGATGATGGCGGCGGTGAGTGGGCGATAGACGAGCGCGAACAGGAATAGGGCGTGGGCGGCGAAGGAGATCGCGGCGGAGCGGTTGTTGCGCGCGGGCTTGGGTTGGGTGAACACGCGGTTTCCTGACTCAGTCCTATTCGACGCGGTTGCTGGGGGAAGGTTAGGCTGACTTGTTGATTATGGCAGGAAGGCTGGGGGAATGGAATGTGCTAGCGCAAAGAGGGTATTGGTGGAGAATTTTCTGCGCATGTTATAGGTGGGGGAGAGTCGGGCACCTCAAGTACGGCTGAAGGGTCATCTTTCCAAAATCAACCCCATACCGCTGGGGCTAAAGCCCCTCAATTTCTAGGGCTATGTCGCCGGGCTGAAGCCCGGTGCTACCGTGTCTGGCATTTGCAAGGAGTTCTCGCGCACTCTGTGAAGCCCCAAATCCTCGGGACCCTTAGAGAGTGGCAATTCGCGTCGAGTTCCAATGCACTCTCTAAAACGATTCGCTTCAAAACGCTGATCGCAGCACTAAAGTGCTGCGCCGCCCAAAAGCTGGTTATGGGCGGATGGTGACGGCGGCTAGCATTCTGCCGGTGATGGCTTTTTCTTTCCGGTACGAGAACAATAGGTCGGTGCGGCAGGCGGTGCAGAGCGGGGAGATGTGGATGTTTTTCGCGCGTAGGCCGGCGTCGAGAAGTTGGCGGCGGTTGGCTTCGGCTAGGTCGAGGAATATCTGGACGGGCAGCTCGCTGTGGCCTGGGGCGCGGGCGGTGAGGAAGAGCATGGGATATTTTTCGCGGACGGGGTCGAGTTCTTTGATTTCGCGGAAAAGTTGGTCGGCATAGGCAAACTGGGCTTCGAACTGGGGGCGCACTTCTGGCCCGACTTCGAAACAGCATTTGCGGATGCCGGGGCCGATGGCTGCCTGGAGATGTTCGGGATCGCTGGCGAAGTTGCGGCGCATTTCGCCGACGCCTTTTTCGACGATGCGGCGGAGGGTACCGCGCCATCCGGCGTGGAAGACGGCGACGCCTTTTTGTTTGGGGTCGATGAGGATGACGGGAAAGCAATCGGCGGTTTGCACGGCTAGAACAAGGCCGGGAGTTTGGGTGAGGAGGCCATCGCCGGCTGGTGGTTCTGGCGGGACGGCGTCGACGGCGTGGATGCGGTCGGAGTGAATTTGGCGGAGCGTGACGAGCGGGTGGGTGGTGCCGAGGCTTTGCAGGAAGCGGGCGCGATTGCGGCGGACGGTTTCGGGGCGATCTTCTTTAGTGAAACCTAGGTTCAGGCTGGGCGGGCCGTAGGCTTTGGTTGCGCCTCCGGGACGCGTGCTGAAGCCGTGAAGGAGCCACGGGAACTTGGCCCAGGGGGCGATGGTTAGGATTTGGGGGGTATTAGTGTTTCCAGTCGATCTCGGCTTGGGGTTTGCTTGTGCGGACACGTTGGTATCTTAGCTGGGGCGGGCTGTGAGTGGAAATTCGATCGCTGCCAGGGGCGTTTGCGGGTGCCATCCGACAACGCTATACTTTAGCTGCCATGTTTGATGACTTTCACGCTCAGGATCGCTGGTCGAAAACGGATGTTCATTGCCTCTACCAGGGGCTGGTGGTTGCCATCGCGACGCGCCATGCGGACGCGGTTGACGTGAAGTTCCTGGCTAGCGGCAAGCCGGTTTGCATTGCGCTGCCGCATCGCGCCTGGGAGGAATATCAGACGCGTACCGGGAAGGTGATTACAGACCCGCTGGCGATACAGATTGCCGGTCACTACCTGAAGACCGCGATTGAAACAGGCGAGCACAGCGGGCAGGAAATGTATTCGCTGACGGTGGCGGAGTCGATGCGGCACCTGGATGGCGCGTTGGAAGAGATGCTGGCGGCGCAGGCGTAAGAACTAGTTGAGGCGCGCCCGGATTCCCTTTTCGCATACATCGAGCGTCCGGCTCGACCGGTTAACTTACATCTTTCAACTTCCCATGTAGTCTTAAGTCAGCCCATGTTTGCCCGCAAGCTCCAGATCGAGTACGAGGCTGATGGCCAGCGGCTGCCCTGCCCGATTAAGTGGCTGGATAACTTTTCCATGCGCAGCTTCACGAATGCGTCGGTTTTTGATGACACGCTGCCGGTTGCGGATGGGCGGATGGAGGTTGGGACGGCGGTGCCGCTTGAGCAGCTGCGGGAAGCCATGGAAGACTGGTTCCGGCGTAAAAGCTACCTTTTGAAGGATGCTAGGCTGCTTTTGACTGAAATCTCGATTCAGCCGAGTCTAGCCCCCCGTGGTGAAAGTCAGACAAAGTCCAGCGCCTGAAGGCGACCTGGAAAGAAAGCACTTACGCCATCCGCCGGAGCGGTGACCCGACACGAATCCTACTTGCGCAAGGGCTGTTAGGGGTTTTGACCCATTTTGGTCCGAAATTTCCTGTATGCATGGGAATTCTTACCTACTTTGACCTGGGTCTGCTGGATGCGGGACATCCCAAGCTGTTGACTTGACAGGATATTCACTAAGCTGAAACACTGGCACGCCTCGTGCACACGAAAGAAAATAATTCAGTTGAGACTACCAGGGCACCTGTGGAGGGAACTGTGGGTCACTTTATCAATGGAATGAAGGACTTGGGCAATGTCCGGGTCAATTGGGTGGCGATTTTGGGAATTGGCGCCACTCTTTGCTTGAGCGTGGGATTTTGGGCTGGGGTGGTTCGGGCTACGGCTGCGCTGGTTCGCTAGGCTGGGCTTGGGTCGCACCGCTAGCAGCTGCCCTGGACGCGCGGAAATTTAATTCCAGCGCCTGAAAACGTCATCTTTTCCAGATCAACCCCTTACCGCAGGGCCAAAGCCCATTCATTTCAAAGGACTTATCGCAGCACTGAAGTGCTGCGCCGCCCAAAAGCTAGTGCTAGAACGCCTTTTGCTGAAGGCGACGCTGAAAAAATCCTCTTTCCAAGATCAACCCCATACTCAGGGGCTAAAGCCCCTCAATTTTTATCTGTGTCACCGGGCTGAAGCCCGGTGCTACCGTGAGTGGCAATTTGCGTAGAGTTCCCGCGCACTCGCTGAAGCCCCTTCACTTCAAAACAGATGTCGCGGCACTGAAGTGGTGCGCCGCCCCAAAGCTGATGTTCGAGCGAGTTTTTCAGCAGCGCCTGAAGGCGCGTTCCAAGTCAAGCACTTACGCCACCGCTGAAGCGGTGGCCTGATACGAATCCCTGATACGAATCCTTGGTGCGAATCTTGGGTTCGAATCTTGTGTGCGATTACCTCGTACGATTCCCTAGGGAGGGTCTGATTAAGTCTTTGGCGAAACAACAGGGCACGACAAGAACGACCCTCGGGGGCTAAAGCCCCTGATTTTATAAGGCTTTAACGGCACGGCTGAAGCCGTGCCCTTTCAAGGCGTGTGCTATCAAGGACTTAATCAGAGTTTCCCTGGATACGAAGCCCTAGATATCAACAGATATCAACCCGCAGACAAGAATTTAGATACGAATTTTAGTTGCGCAACGTGCAAGCCTCGGCAGCAACTCAGACTTCGGCGTTCCCTCAATCTGAACTACGTGAGCACGTTCATCCAGCACTTTCATCAGCGCCTAGCGAAAGCTGGCGCTTTTCATGGTTTGGCGGAAATCCGCGCCGTGGAGTTCGACTACGCGGCACATTTCATGGAGGCGGGAGCGCATACGCTCGCCAATACGGTCGCCCAGGGTTTCTCCGGCGGCGGCGCGGCGGGCGCGGGTTAGCTCCGTGTTGGCGGCCTCGGCGGAACGGGCGGGTTCGTTGGGGAAGTTCGTCGTGATGATGGTGGTGCGGTTCTGGTTGTAGCGCGTATTCAGGATTAAAGACACGGTGTCCCAAACCCATTCGGTGGGCTTGACCGCGCCCAGTTCATCCAGAACCAGAACTTCTGTTTCAAAAACTGGCCGGAGCACATCGAGTTCCGTGGCTTGCACGGACGCGTTGTAGGAATTCTGGATTTGCTTGAGCAGCTCGCGGTAGTCGGTGAAGAGGCAAGGGATGCCTTTGCTTTGGACCAACTCCTTGATCATGCCGACGGCGAGGTGCGTTTTGCCGACGCCGATGGAGCCGATGAGCAGTAGGCCGGTGGCGTCGAGGGGGTACTCCTCGGCGAATTTGCAGGCGGCCATGCGAGCCGAAGCCAGCCCGCGATGCGGGCCGTCAAACTCGAAATTGGTGAGTTCGCAATGCTCGTAGCGTTTGGGGATGCGGGCGGCGTCGAGCAGGGACTGGGCGCGGGCGTGGAGACGGCAGTCGCAGCGGGTGACGCGGCGGATGTTGCCTTGCGTGATGGGCCTCCATCCGGTGCCGTCGCAGAGGGGGCAGGAATCGGGGCGCGGCGAGTTGGCTAGGGTGAGGTTCATTGGTTGCTTTCCGTGTCTCTTTACTTTGGCTGTCTTTACTTTGGCTGTCTTTACTTTGGCTGTCTTTACTTTGGCTGTCTTTACTTTGCCTGTCTTTACTTTGCCTGTCTTTACTTTGCTATGCGCGGAGAGGAAGCGCAAGGGGCGGGCGTGGGCAAGTTGTGCAGAAGCTGTGGAGGAGTGGGGAAAGCTGTGGGAAGCGGGGACACGTGGAGACGGCTGGGGGCGGCCGTCCCCACGTGAGTTCTGGTGCATTCAAGGTTTTAGGTATGTCGCCGCGGAATGTTCTGTGATAAAGAATTGTCTGCTCCGCACCACTTGTGCGTAGCCATCACGCACGAACGTGTAGGTATGACTGATCGTGTACGGGGCATCTCTGAAAGGCGCATTTTTATTGGCTTGGGTGAAGGCATATGGCCTGAAAGGGCTATTTGGCGCGGATTTTCACAGTTGACATTCCAGGAATCGGGGCGAGAATGGCTCCTATCAAGGGCTTTGGGCCGTCGCGAGATGGCACTGGGCCACTGAATTCCTCCGAGGAGAGACTCATGAACAAAGGCGATTTGATCGACAAGTTAGCAGCGGGATGCGGGTTGACGAAGACACAGGCCGCGTCGGCCATTGATACGACGGTGGAGAGCATCACGGGCGCGCTGAAAAAGGGCGACCGCGTGGCGTTGATTGGATTTGGAACATTCGCCGTGGCGTCGCGCAAGGCGCGCAACGGGCGCAACCCGCAAACGGGTGCCACCATTAAGATTGCCGCCCGCAAGGTGGCTCGGTTCACGCCGGGAGCGGATTTGAAGAAGGCCATCAACAAGAAGTAGCGGCCCCGGGCTCGATATGGAGTGGCAGAGCTTCGGCTCTGCCCTTTTTTGTTTGAGTCAGGGCCTAGGGGACAAATCGAGCCAGGTCGCCCACGCTGGCCTCCGCGCTTCCCACCGCTTTCTCCATACGAGCTTCAGCAGCCTGGATTACCAAGCGTCGTTGTTCGGTGTTCCGACCAGCTATACGGATTGCGATGGCCACAACAAAAACGAGAGCCACTGAGAAGCCCACGACGAAAATGACTGTGAGATGACTGACGATCACGCGATTGAATCCTTTGTGCCGACCGCGCCATCTTATCACTCCGGTCATATCAAGGCTTAGGCACTCCGCTTGGGCACCTAGGGATTCGACTCAAAATTGCTTCAAGCAAAACAACGCGGGCGAGGGCGCCCGCGGCTACACGGCCGTTTGCGGTGACTGTGGAAATCCGCTAAAATAGAGGGATTCTAGAGAAGGGTTGGGACGCATTATGAAGGCAGCGATTCATCCGGTATATAGCGAGAGGAACGTGCATTGCGCCTGCGGCAACAAGTTTGTGACGCGGTCGACGCAAAAGAGTGACATTTCGGTGGAAATTTGTTCGGCGTGCCATCCGTTTTTTACGGGGAAGCAGAAGCTGATGGATACAGCTGGACGCGTGGAACGCTTCCGCCGCAAGTACGGCAAGGCGGGCGAAGCGGTCAAGAAGTAACTGGTTCGCTGGAGAAAAGCCCCCGAAATCGGGGGCTTTGTTTTTTGGTGAAAGACCGTCGTCGAAAGGTGAAATACGTGAAGGAAGTCACCATTTCCGAATTCAAGGCCAAGTGTCTGGCTCTGCTCGAGGCTGTGCAGAAAACCAAGAAGCCACTCCGCATCACGCGCTACGGCAAGCCCATCGCTGATGTTGTGCCACCAGCCGTGCGAAAAAATGACAGCTCTTGGATCGGTTCGATGAAAGGGACAGGCATGATTCTGGGCGACATTGTTTCTCCCGTGTCGGATGAAAGCGATTGGGAGGCAGCACAGGATTGAGGCTGCGCACCCGATACGAGTACGGCAAAGCGGGCGAAGCGGTCAAGAAGTAGCGCTCCGGCGCTTTCGTGTTCCGAGCGCTCTTTCAAAGCGCCCTGAGATTTCTGGGGTACTTGAATTGTGGCCAGTCTTTTTACCAGGACCTTTTCGTGATGCGTTCGGGCGGGCCGTTGTGGGAGGCGCAATAGGCAAGTCCCAGGTATTTGCCTGACGGGTCGTAGTCGTATTCGTTGCACATTTCTTTTCGGTAATGCGCACCGAAGACGTCGTCGTACATAGCGATGCCCATTAGCCTAACAAAAAGCCTTCCCGACTGAATTGCGGCGATATCTCCGCGCAACAGCGGGACCGGCGATTTCGCTGTATTCGTGGAATGGCTTCCCGCCTCTAAAGTTAACTCACTGCTGGTTTCAGACGCACGTAAATCGAAAGGCATTGCGGCAGTAGTTCGCTCTGGCGGAAAATCAAGCACGAAGACAGCCTTTAATTTGTTTGCCTGTCCCGGTCCCGTGTTGCTGACGGAGTAGGAGACTGCGATATTTTCGTCGACCTTCAGTGGGCGAAGCAACTGAACATCCTGCACCGTCACAAAGGGTATGTGAGAGATAATCAACGACTGACTTGCTAACTCCGCAGTCTTGCGGGACGCTCGCGCGACCACACCCATAGATTCGGCGTTCGTCCTTTCTGAATCTGCCTGATCCTTAGCTGACCCTGAGATGCGATCCGTGGCATCCGCAAGCCTCTGATACGAATCAGAGAGCCGTTTCGTATCTGCTGCGCTATTTTTCATTTCCGTCAATTGCCGCCCCGCATATTCTGTATAGCGCTTTGTATAACAAGCTTGGTAGGCCGTCGCGATACCCACAAGCACCGTAAAAGTTGTAGTCAGCCAGGTAGGCAGTGAGCCCAGAATCTGCTGCTGGCGAGCTTTCCGCTTAATTGCTGGCAAATTGACATCCCGCCCATCAAGATCAAGTAGGGGCACGTGTCTTGGTTCTCCGTGTTCCTGGTCTGAAATTCTTGGATCATCCATAGCGGCAAATATACACTTGAGGGACCGCGGATAAAAGACGATTAGTGCGGTCACGCGCAAACATTTAGAATGTATTCGTGCGGAAATATTGGGACAATCCGGAGGGGGCGTCGGAGTCCGGTGCTTTCCCCCGGGCGGGGACGCCCGTGGCTCCATTGGTGGATTTGGGGGGGGTCGTGATTCGTCCGGCTACCGTGTTGGCTCCGATGGCTGGGGTTACGGATACGGTGTTTCGGCGGTTCATTCGCAACCTGGGTGGATGCGGGTTGATTATGACGGAGTTCACTTCCGCGGATGGCGTGCTGCGGGACTTGAAGGCGCGGGGGCGGTATCTGCATTTTTATGAAGACGAGCATCCGATTTCGGCGCAGTTGTTTGGGAGTAACCCGGCGGTGTTGGGCGAGGCCGCGAAGCTTGTGGAAGACCTTGGATTTGATCTTATCGATTTGAATCTTGGGTGTCCGGCGAAGAAGGTTGTGAAGTGCAATGGCGGATCGGGCCTGTTGCGCGACTTGCCCTTGATTGCCAAGATTTTTGAGACGGTGCGGGCGGCGGTGAAGATTCCGTTTACCGTGAAGTTTCGCGCCGGGTGGAGCGATGACGAGATTGTCTGCGTGGAACTGGCCAAACTGGCTGAGCAGTGCGGGCTTTGCGCCGTGGCGCTCCATGCGCGGACACGGGAACAGGGCTATAGCGGAAATGCGCGCTGGGAGTGGATTGCTGAGATCAAAGATGCGGTGAAGATTAAAGTGATTGGCAACGGTGACATCCGCTCTCCAGAAGATGCAGCGGCCATGGTGGCGCAAACTGGGTGCGATGCCGTGATGATCGGGCGGATGGCTCCGGCGAACCCCTGGATCTTCCGGCAGATTGAGCAGTTTACCGCGACAGGGACTTACGCCGAGCCAGGGGAGGCGGACCGCTATGCCATGATCCGGACTTACTTCCAGATGCTGATTGAGGAAGAATTGCCCGGCATGGAAGGCAAGATGAAGCAGTTTGCCTCGTGGTTTACGCATGGAGTGCCGGGCGGGGCTGGGCTGCGGAAGGCGATTTACGAAGCGCGCAACGGGCCGGAAATTCTAGGCAGCGTGGAAGCGTTTTTTGAGGCGAGAGTTGGCGTTGTGTAGTTGAATAGAAGATTGCAGAAGTTAGATTGCAGATTGCAGAATTAAAAAGCGATTTCACGAAGGAATGATTGGCGAATGAGTGCTAATGGTAGCGGGCAGAAGGTTTACGTAACGGTCTCTGGATTGGCGTTGTTGATTCAGCTGGAGTGGCCTTATCGTCCATCGACCTCGGGGGCGGATTTTTGGACTTTGCATTCGGAGATTCGTCCGGTGGGGAAAGAGCTGCATGCCAAGGTGGCGGTGAATGTTTCGCAGACGGTGCGCGGAGTGATGCCATCGCTGGAGCCGAAAGATGCGGAATCGCCGACCTTGAACGCTTTGCGCAAGGAAATTGACCGCTACCAGATTGAGTTTTTGAAGTCAGCGAAGTTGATTCCGCTTCCCTTTTCCAGTCGCCACTATGATTTCAAGCGCGACCGCTGGTCGTTTCACCCGGCCAGCGATGAGCAGATTTGCGAGTTCCTGCTTCGGAAAGTCTACTGGCAGGGCAAAGTCAGCGGCACCACGGCGCTGATGGCCGATTCTGTGGACGCTCAGTACCTGGGAACCACGCCGGAAAAGCTGCTGGATCTGGCGCAGCAGATGGGTGCGCGCGGCGTGATGAAGGTGGAGGGAAACTCCGCGACAGCGCTGGACGGCATGCTGGAACATGCGGATGCGTTTGAAGCTGCGCAGGAATCCGCGCTGGCCGCGCTCGACCAAAAGCACGCCTTCGAACGTGGGTAAGTCTTCAGTCAATTCGCGATAAATTCTGGAAGGTCCATCGTCTAACTTATGAGTCTCGTCATTCGCCGCTCGCAAATTGACAACGCCGGTTGTTACACCAACACACCGATTAAAAAAGGCACGCAGATCATTGAATACAGGGGTCCGCGCCTGACCGTGGCCCAGGCCAACAAGAAATACAAGAATGCAGAGCGAACGTATCTGTTTGGCCTGGATGACGGAAAGACGATCATCGACGGCGAAGGCACGGCGGCGTTCATGAACCACTCCTGCGACCCAAACTGCGAGCCGGATGAAATTGGCGGGCGCGTATGGATTTTCTCTTTACGGAATATTAAGGCTGGCGAGGAACTCACCTACGACTACAGCCTGTACGACGGCGAACTCGACGACGAATCCATTTGCCACTGCAAGACCAAGAACTGTCGTGGAACCATGTACTCGGAGGAAGAGATGGAGCGGCGGAAGAAGCTACTGAAAAAGCAGGCAGCGGCCAAGAAGAAGAAAGCCGCGCTGCGCAAGAAGCGCGCGAAGTAACAATGGAGGCCCGGGCGTCCCCGCCCGTGCTGGTCTCAGCCTCTCCGCATATCGCTGGACGTACCGCCCGCGGCCGGCACATAGCATTTCAGCGTGTAATCCATCACCATGCGGTCGGCGTTGAAGCGCCAACCCAGCGTACGAATGGTGCGCTTCATGCGCTTGATCCAACCGCGCGGCAAGCCGTCGTGATCGCGCTGGTAGTAGAGCGGAATCACTTCATCCCGCAGCGTGCTCTGCAAAGCGTCGGCGTCCTGCGCATCGTGGACAGCCATGTTGGAGTGCGTACGCCCCGTTCCAATCGAGAAACCGTTCAGACCATCGTAGGCCTCCGCCCACCATCCGTCGAGAACGGAAAGGTTTAGACCACCATTGAGGACGACCTTCTGCCCGCTGGTACCGGAAGCCTCCAGCGGGCGGCGCGGGTTGTTCAGCCACACGTCCACACCCTGCACCAGATGCCGGCCGACGTTGATGTCGTAGTCTTCGACGAAGACAAATTTGTCAGCGAAGCGCGAATTACGCATCAGCTCGGCAATCTGCTGCAACATGCGCTTGCCCGGCTCATCGTGCGGATGCGCCTTTCCGGCAAAGACAAATTGCACCGGGCGCTTGGGGTTGTTCACCATCGCCGCCAGGTTCTCGATATCGGCAAGAATCAGCCCGGCTCGCTTGTAGGTGGCGAATCGGCGTGCAAAACCAATGGTCAGCGCATCGGGGCTGAGAATTCCCTCCAACCTGCGCAGGTCAGCCTTGGGCTCACCGCGACGCTCCGCCTGTTCCACCAAACGCCGCCGCACAAACTGGAGCAGCCGCGACTTCAGGTTCAGGTGCGTCTCCCACAGCTCGCCGTCGTCCACATTGTCGATGCCTTCCCAAATCGCGGCCTCGCTGCTGTGCTCATGCCAACCCTTGCCAAGGTGGCGGTCATATAGGCGGAACATCTGCGGAGCCAGCCAAGACGGCACATGCACGCCGTTCGTAATGTGGCCGATAGGGATGTCGTCCTCGGCTTTGCCGGGATGCAGGCCCGTCCACATGGCGCGGGAGACCTCGCCGTGCAGGGCGGAAACGGCATTGGCCCGTCGCGAAAGTTTCATTCCGAGAACGGTCATGCAAAATGTTTCGCCGCCGTTGCCCGTATCTTCTCGGCCCAAGCCCATCAGCGTGCCCACGGAAATGCCGAGTTGCTCGCGCAGAGGCCCCAGATGCTCTTCCATCAACTCCGGGCTGAAGCGGTCATGACCCGCAGGCACCGGCGTATGCGTAGTGAAGACCACCTCGCGGGAAACGCGCGGCACGGCTTGCTCAAAGTTAATGCCTTCTTCTTTCATGCGCGAGCGAATCGCTTCCAACACGGCGAATCCGCTGTGGCCCTCGTTCAAGTGCAGCACGCCAGGAGTGATGCCCATGGCGACCAGCGCCCGGTACCCGCCAACGCCCAGCAACAATTCCTGGCGGATGCGCGTACGCCCGTCGCCGCCGTACAAGCGCGAAGTCAGCTCGCGGTCTTCAGGGGCATTGCCTTCCACGTCGGAATCCAAAAGCAGCAAGTCGCAGCGCCCAACTTTTACGCGCCACACTTTTGCGTAAATGGAACCGCTGCGGGTTTCAATCCGCACCACCACGGGCTTACCGTCGGCTCCGATGGCGGGATCAATCGGCAACTGGTTCACGTCATTGGCAATGTACTCTTCCTGCTGCCAGCCGGTGCCATCAAGTCGCTGACGGAAGTATCCCTGTCCGTAAAACAATCCGATGCCCACCAGCGGAATATCCAAATCGGAAGCGCTCTTGATGTGGTCGCCGGCCAGCACGCCGAGTCCGCCCGAGTAAACCGGCAACGACTCGTGCAGCCCGAACTCCGCCGAGAAATACGCCACCGGACGAGGCCGCAGCACGCCCGCGTAGCGCGCACCCCACGTGCGCCCCGCCTCCAGATACTCCTTCATGCGGCGATACGCGTAGTTGATGCGGCTATGCAACATCAATTCCGCGGCCCGCAATTCCAGCTTGGCCAGGGGAAACTCAGCCAACAGCGACACCGGATTCTGGTTCAGTCGCCGCCAGCGTACCGGATCCAAATCCAGAAACAGCGCCGAGGAATCCGGATCCCAGCTCCACCACAAATTCCGCGCCAGCGCCCACAAGCGTTCCTGGGCTGGAGCAATGAAGCGGTCCAAGGTCCGCGCCTCGCTCACCACCGGCGCCACCTGCGCCGCAGCTTCGGTGAGCATCTGGATTTCCGCCGCGTCAAATGTGCGCGGCTCCAGCGTTTGCACCACCAGCACGCCCTGCATAACGCCGCGGTCGATCAGCGGCACTCCCAGAAACGACTGATAAGCGTCTTCGCCCGCTTCGTGGAAGTACTTGAAACGGGGATGCGTCTTGACCTGCTCCACCGCCACCGGACGCACCAGCTCCGCCACAAGGCCCGCTAGCCCTTCATGCAAACCCATCCGCAGCGTGCCAATGCACTGCGGTCGCAGCCCCAGCGTCGCCGCCAACACCAGATTCGCCCGGTCTGGCTCCAGCAAATAGGCGGAGCAAACATCGGTATGGAAGTGCCCGGCAATCAACGCCACCACGTTCATCAGCGTCTCGGCTGGCTTGCCACTCTCGTGGACCAGGT
>JAYWAL010000152.1:0-8390 GCA_043782485.1 Acidobacteriaceae bacterium
TCGTCCCGTTCTTCCGCGTGTATCCGGGAACGTGCTCGTCGCTGCTGCTTCTTGCGCAGCAGGAAGTGGTCCTCGCGGAAGAGTGCGTATGGTGGGACCGTCCGAACGCGGGAATTGTGGCTAACAGGAAAACCAAGGCCAGCATTATCGGTCGTTTCATGGTAATGCCCTCCCGGAGCGTTGCTTCAGACAGTAATCTGGCACTGGAACGGGAAGAGGGCAACGGTACGCAGGTATGGGAACTATCGCGGCAGGTAGAAAATGACTTCCGTAACGTTCTGCGGTCCGAACGATTTATTCAAATTGGCTGCGATTACTGCTGGTCTCCTGGCGGGTGGCCCGGCCTTTCAGGTAGATTTTCTATATTCTCATAAAGGAACGATGGGTGCCCCACCCTTGCGCTTTTTGCAAGGGTGGGTGGCGATACTGCTGGTCTCCTGCCTCGGCGAGACGTTTTTGAAACTTCTGGTTGTATCGGCAGCGTCGCATCCCACCCTTGCAAAAAAAGCAAGGGTGGGGCACCCCTCTGTCCCCAATGGGTTGAGTGTAGGCTGTTTTGAGGGTTCAAGCTCCGTTCTGTTTTCGGCACTTATCGCAGGCCTGGAGGCCTGCTCCACCCAAAAGCTTGAGGGGATTTGTCGCGCTCGCAGCGCCTGAAGGCGTGTTCATGGGTGGCTTTTTGGCACGCCTGAAGGCGTGTCCTGATACGAAGCTTTCTAATGGACCAGGGCGGGGCCGATGCTGGAATCGTTTTGATCTGGCGCAGAAAAGCCGGAGCAACGTCCTTGCTCCGGCTCGCAGTGCTGGTGCTTAAACGGCCAGGCTCTGGACGAAATGCGTGCAGAGTGTGGTCTCCAGGTTGTAGTGCTTGAAGGTGACTGGGCTCGATAGATAGGGTTTCAGAATCCCTTCCACCTTGGGATAGACGTCGTGCTCGTAGCGCTCGGCCATTTTCTTGTCGGTCCAGAGGCTGACGGTGACGACGCGGTCGGTGTTATTTTCCGGGAACAGAGGAAGGATTTCCTGGAATCCCGCCTGTTTCTTGAGCAGGGGAAGGACTTCGTTGCGGATGGCCTTGATGAAGTCGTCTTTCTTTTCGGTTTTCGGAGTGAATTCAATGATTCTGGCAAACATAATAGTCTCCTTGGTTGCTTTTAAGATTGGTGCGGCCCGCTGGCGGACTCGTCGGAGAGACGGGAGAGTTTCGCGCGTCGGCATCATGCTACTGAGGTAAGGGTAGGCTGGCGGGGGCTGGGAGGATGTGACGCCTGGTACGGAGGGGTGTGATGCAACTGGCGGTGTTAGGCTGGCGGGTGTGCAAAAGTTTGCACCTTGTTCCTGGTTCTGGAAAATCTCTGTCAAGACGAAGAAACAGCGAAAGTGTCTGCATGTTCTTCATTCCAAACGAGAAAGAGTTGCAAGAAAAAGTATAATCTACCCCTCTTGACATGATATCCTGAACTTAAGAATAGAAATTAGACACCAGATTTCAAGGGCCAAGTTGCGGACTCCGCATCTTGGCCCTTTTTGCGTCGGTGGGTTGCTAGCTGTCGGCTATCAGCTATCACGCTGGATTGTGAGGAGGATGTGAAAAAGTCGTTGGCTGGAAAGCGGGTGGGGATGAATCCGGGGAAAGTGCGGGAGGAAGGGGACTGGGGCAAGCATGAGCGGATGCGGTGGATGACTCCCAAAGAGCAGGGGGAATGGGCGGAACTCTATTTCATGCTGCGGGCCACCGAGGAGGGGTTGGTGCCGTTGCGTCCCTGGGGAGAGCGGCGGTATGACGTGGGCATCGACTACGAGGGGAGGTTTTTGCGGGTTCAGGTGAAGTCGTCCGTGTACGTGCGGCGGGGGAACTCGTATTCGCTGAATGTGATGGGTCCGAAGAGGAAACCTTACAAACCGGAGGACATTGATTTTGTGGCGATCTTGTTGATCCCGCTGGATATCTGGTTTGTGGTTCCCTATGGGCGGATGGTATCGAAGAACGGAAAGCAGCGGTGCTCGATTCATTTTACGGCGGGGAGTTTGCGGGGGAAGTACGTGGATTGCAAGGAGGCGTTTTGGCTGTTGCGGGGCGAAAAGGGGTCTGGCGGAGCTGGGGACCGCTTGGTGGGCCGGTTGCGGCAGATGCTGGGGCAGGTGGCCAGTCAGGGGTCTTCCCAAAGTGTGAATCCGTGCAGGCGGAAGGGGCGCCCCAAGGCGAAAACCGTGGACAAGTTGTCCAAGGGCGGCCTGAAGGGAGGTAAGTAGTTTCGTTCTAAGGTGTTAGCGGGATTACTGGGTGGCTGGGCCGGGGCGGGGATGGACAAGTTGTCCGGACGCTGGCATGGGCTGATTTTGTAAGTCGATTGGAATCAGTTAGATAGCTCTCTCTCGATCTGGGGACTGGCGTGCTTTCTAGAAGGCACGGCCCGAGCTCTGGGTCGAGAGAGAGAGACTATGAAACCCATCAGTACTGTGCAACCTAGGGGGCCTGCTGGAAGCCACGAACGACGTGGTTCACGCTCGGCGTCTGGGTGGCTTTTACTCCTGAGTAGCCTATGCGTTTCAACGACGGCGCTGGCGGCGGCTCCACGGTCCAATATGGACGAGCCGACGGCGGCCAAATCCCGTTTGTCTTCGGAATTCCAGTCGAGCCGTTTCGACCAGAGTTCGAAGCAGATGGTGAAGGTGATCATCCAGTACAAGCAGCCGGTTCAGCGCAACCAGGAAGTACCTGGCGAGCGTGAGATGAAGAGCCAGGGCGCGCAGATGCATTCGCGGTTCAGCTCGATTCGGGCCGTGGTGATGACGGTTCCGGCATGGATGATTCCGCAGATTGCGAAGAATCCGAGTGTGGCGTATGTCACACCGGACCGCGCGGTGCAGATGTCTGGTGGTGACGAGGATCCGATTTCGGCGACGACGCGCGATGTGGCGGCTTCGCAGTTTAGCGTGGATGGAACGGGTATTGGCGTGGCCGTGATCGATAGCGGCGTGTCTGACCACCCGGACCTGCACAATGCGAATGGAACTTCACGCGTTGTGTACAACGAAAGCTTTGTGGCGGGCGACGCAACGACTGGCGATAAATACGGACACGGAACGCACGTGGCCGGAATTGTTGCTGGCAACGGTGCTTCTTCGGCCGGTTACGCGATGGCGCACTACGGCTTAGCCGCTGGCGCGAACATCATCAACCTGCGTGTTCTGGATGCAAATGGCGCGGGCACGGACAGCCAGACGATTGCGGCGATTCAGCGCGCGATTGCCTTGAAGTCGACTTACAACATTCGCGTGATCAACCTGTCGTTGGGCCGCGGAATCTGGGAGAGCTACACGTTGGATCCGCTGTGCCAGGCTGTGGAAGCGGCTTGGAAGGCGGGCATCGTGGTGGTGGTGGCGGCTGGGAACAGCGGCCGCGACAACTCGATGGGTACTGATGGTTATGCCACGATTGGCGCGCCGGGCAACGACCCGTACGTGTTGACCGTGGGCGCAAGTATTACCCATGGATCGCTGACCCGGGTGGGACATTCGGTAGCCAGCTTCAGCTCGAAAGGGCCGTCGCTGGGCGACCACATCGTGAAGCCGGATCTGGTAGCGCCTGGGAACCGCATTGGTTCGTTGCGCGTGGCTGGCAGCACGATGGATACGAACTATCCGCAGTACCGGGAAGCTCCGGTGGCGGGCGGCACACCGATGTACTTCCGCTTGAGCGGCACCAGCATGGCGACTCCGGTGGTGAGCGGAGCGATCGCGCTGATGTTGCAGAAAAACTCGACGCTGACACCTGACCAGGTGAAAGCGCGGCTGATGAAGACAGCGTGGAAGGGATTTAACACTTACGCTTCTTCGTGGGACGTGTTCGGAAAATCGCATAGCACACAGTACGACCTGTTCAGCTACGGAGCAGGATGCCTGGACGTAGCGGCCGCTTTGAACAACACGGACGTTGCCTCGGGTGTTGCGGTTTCGCCAACGGCGTCACGCAACCTGCTAAGCGGGAGCGTCTACCTGTCGAATACCTCGCTGGGGCTGCTCAACACGAACTCCGTGGTCTGGGGCAGCTCGGTAGTGTGGGGTAGCTCGGTGGTTTGGGGCAACTCGGCTCTGTTACCCAACAGCGTAGTGTGGGGCAACAGCGTGGTTTGGGGCAACAGCCTACTCAGCGGCAACAGCGTGGTATGGGGTACGAGTGTGGTTTGGGGTAACTCCACCAATAACGCCTTCAGCAGCAGTGAAGACGGCGAGAACTAAGAGAACCGGGAGACTATTAAGAGAAACCATATGACACGCTCATTACCCAATTCGGCGAAGATGTTCGTCGGTGCGGTGGCGGCAGTCAGCCTGGTCCCGGTGATCTCCGGAGGCCTACGGTGGCAAGCGCATAACTTGCTACCCATGCTGAGTCTGCTCGCGGTAACCGTCCTGACTTCGAAGATGAAAGTGAAGTTGCCAGGACTTACCAGCACCATGTCAGTGAACCTGCCGTTCCTGTTGTTGGCCGTAGCGAAGCTGAATTTGCTCGAAGCCTCGCTGGTAGCCATCGCAGCCGGCCTAGCCCAGTGCCTGGGCGGCAATAGCCGTCCGGAACCGGTGAAAGTGCTGTTCAGCGTTTGCAACGTGATTAACGCGGTCGCGGCCTCGTATGTGGTGTTTCACCACGCGGGCTACGGCAGCAGCAACGTTGTGATCTGGACGGCGGTAGCGGCAGTGATGTACTTCGTGGCCAACACGGTTCCGGTGGCGGCGGTGATTGCCCTCGCGGAGAACCAGAACGCGGCGAAAGTTTGGTCTGATGTTTTCTTGTGGACCTTCCCTTGCTACGTGGTTGGCGCCGGAGTAGCGGCGATTGCAGCATCGGTACAGACCGCGGTTTGGATTCCGATGTTGCCGGCAGCGGCGGTGGCTTACGGCGTGTACCGTTCGTACACGATGTATGCGAACCGGATGGAAGCTGCTGAACCGCAACGCGCCATGGCTGCGGGTGCTGGTCACTAAACTCCAACGTCGTATCTAGCGGAGAGGCCCTGGCGAAAGCTGGGGTCTTTCTTTTTTGGGTCTATTCACCAGGGAGATACTTCGAGGGATGGCTTTTTAAATCGATTCACCACGGAGACACGGAGACACGGAGAAAGCGAAAGGCGAGAAAAGCAGAGTAACAGGAGAAGAGGAAAAGAGGAAAAGAGGAAAAGAGGAAAAGAGGAAAAGAGGAAAAGAGGAAAAGAGGAAAAGAGGAAAAGAGGAAAAGGCCCCGATTGGTGGGATGCGGATTTTTTGCTGGGTCGGTTTTCTCTGTGTCTCCGTGTCTCCATGGTGCAATGGGTTAGCGAGCTTAGGGCCCATCTCCCAGCCCGAGGAGTTCCGGGTCGGGTGGGCCTTCCATTTGTTGTTCGCGGTGGGAGCGTTGTTGTTCCAGGAGCTTACGATAGCGCAAGAATGCGGTTTGGGCTTGCGCGTGGCGGCCTAGCTTTTCCAGAATTTGGCCCTTCAGGGATTGCACTTGGGCGCTCTCCGGGGCCAGCTTTTCGGCGGCATCGGCGGAGTGGAGCGCTTGCACGTACTTGCCCTGGCGCTGCTCGACGCGGGCGAGGCCCAGGTGGGCGCTGAGGAAATTTGGGTCGTGCTGGAGGGCGCTCTGGAAGCTGCGTTCTGAATCCGAATCGCTGCCTGCTTGAAAGTAGAGCGTGCCCAGCTGGTCGTAGCTGAAGGGGAGATCCGGTTCCAGGGCGATATCTTTTAGGAACTCGGTTTTGGCGCGTTCGTAGTCTTGCTGCTTGAGATGAGCCACGCCGAGGTGGAAATGCACAAAGGGTAGCTTGGGGTCGAGCTCTGCGGCGTGGGAGAGTTCGCCTACCGCCTCGGTGACCTCATCACGGTTCAAATGCGCCTTGCCCATGAAGAGGTGAAACTGGGCGGAGTCCTGGCCGATGGTGATCAGGTGATCCAGGGCACGCTTTTCCAGGTCGGGCAGCTTGGCGTGTTGCGCGGCCAGGCCCAGAACGTAGAGATAGGAGAGATTGCCGGCTTGTTCCGGCCAGAGAAATTCTAGAGTATGGGCGGCGTCGGTGTAGCGCCCGTCGAAGAAGTAGCAAAGCCCGAGAAGGTAGCGAGCTTGGGCCGGACTGGCTTTGGCATCGGCATCTTTTAAGACCGATTCCAGCGGTGGAATCGCCAGATCAAAGCGGTTCTGCCGATAGTAGGCGAGTCCGATATTCAGCCGGATGCCGGAAACTTTTGGCGCGAGCTTGGCGGCTTTGCTGAGCAGGCGGACGGCATCCTTCCAGTGCTGGCGGCGAATGGCAACGACGCCGAGGTTGCTGAGCGCCGGGGCGGAGGTCGGTTCGGCGGCCAGGACCTGGCGGAAACATTTTTCCGCGAGGTCCAGATTGCCGGCGTGGAGAGCCTCAGTGCCGTCGTGGAAGGTCTTTGACGCGGAGGAGCGGGCCGCAGAGAAGCGGGCCGCGTGCGTGGGGGCGGGCTTCTCGGCGATGGTTCCGGGGTTCTGTGCATGGCCCGGCAAGGCAGGCAAAAGCCAGAACAGAGTCGTCAATAACAGAAAGCGAGCTGGGTAGGGGCGCATCACGGGAGTCTAGTTTCCGCGAGTGGGGCGAGGAATTGCAAGTTGGAATTCCACAAAATCGCCGATTTCGCGCTATGATCTGAGGGCGCTGCCGCTGTTTGGCGCGTTGAACGCACCTTCTTATGGTCACGATTCGCGACGTTGCCAAGGCGAGCGGGTTCTCTTCCAGCACGGTTTCCATTGTGCTGAATGACGCTCCGCTGGCGCGCTACATTCCGCCGGTTACGAAGACTCGCATCCAGCAGGCGGCGAAGAAGCTGGGTTATCGGCCGAATTTGTTCGCGCGGTCGCTGCGCGGCAAACGCAACCGCGAGGTGGGCGTGATGGTGTTTGACATCACCGACCCCTACTGCACGCCCATTTTACGCGGCATTCAGAACGCGCTGTATGAAGGCTCTTACCTGCCGATTCTGACGGATGCGCAAAATGAGCGCAGCCGGTTTCTTCGCTATTTGGAAATGCTGCTGGACCGGCGGGCCGACGGGCTGATCATTCTGGCGAACTGGTTGTTTGTGGATATCAACCTTCTTGCAGATTTGGAACGAAACGGCGTGCCCACGGTGATGATCAGCCGGGAGTTGAAGTCGGATTCGATCAGCTCGGTGATTGTGGATAACGAAGCGGGCGGGCGCATGGCCATGGAGCACCTGGCATCGCTGGGGCACAAGAAGATTGCGGTTTTCCGAGGACCGAAGACTTTAGGGGACAGTTCGCCGCGGTGGCGTGGCATGAAGCGCGTGGCGCAGGCGGCGGGCATTGTTTTGGATGAGAAGTTGATGGTGGATTTGCCGGACTCGCGCAATCCTTTGTCGGGTTTTGAAGCGGGCTTGCACTTTACGGAAGAGTTGCTGCGGCAGCGCAAGGCGTTTACGGCGCTGGTGGCGTTTGACGATTTGACGGCGTTTGGCGCGATTCGAGCGTTTGAGAAGCACGGCCTGCGTGTTCCGGCGGATTGCTCGGTGGTTGGGTTTGACGATGTGGACCAAGCGGCGCTCTACAACCCGGCGCTGACAACGATTCGCCAGCCGATGCAGGGCATGGGCGCGGCGGCAGTGAGCGTGCTGCTGGAGGCGATTACGGTGGCGCAGGACAATCGCAGCGTGACGGCGGTGCACCAGAAGATGATGCCGGAGCTGATTGTGCGGGATTCGACGCGGGCGATACGGTAGGGGTTGATTGTCCTGACGCCTGTCTCGCCAGTCTTCAGTCTTCTTGTAGTTCGCCCCGTTTTGTAGTTCGCCCCGTCGGTACGGAATTTCATATCGAGGCGAGTATGAAAATTCATAGGAAATGTTTTATTAAATGCTTTCAATAGAAGGCATCTCGCGGTATGATACCTAAGTTTTTCCGGCTCGCGCTCGACGAGGGCGTGTTCCTGATATTCTCCCGGTGAGGTGGCATGCATGCGTTTCGCTTCTGGATTAGCCCGAGTTTGCTTGGTGTTGCTCTGTGTTGGCTCAGTGGTTTGGGGACAGACCTCTGGCTCCATTACTGGAACAGTGCTGGACGGCACGGGGGCGGTAGTGCCCAACGCGAAAGTGACGGTGAGCGATCCCACCAAGGGAATTGAGCGCACGTTGACCACGAACGGCCAGGGGGAATATTTGGCGGCCGGGCTGGGGCAGGGTTCCTACAACATCAGCGTGACCGCCGAGGGCTTCAAGAAGTACGAAGCCAAAGGGGTGGTGCTGGATGTGGCGCAGAAGGCGCGCGTGGACGTGACCATGGAGGTAGGAGCTGCGACAGCCGAGGTTATCGTGGAAGGCAGCAGCGTGGCCCAAGTGGAAACTCAATCGTCAGATCTCACGGGCGTTGTCACGGG
>JAYWAL010000153.1:0-54347 GCA_043782485.1 Acidobacteriaceae bacterium
CGCTCTTCCTTGTCTTCGGCAAGGGGCACCCATCTCTTGACTCTCGCCCTGCCCTATGCGGCCACACGAAGGGTCGGGCCCGCAGCAGCGCCCCACGTCCCTCGATCAGGAGTGCCCCGTGCCCAAGTTTGCGCTTCTAGTTTGCGGCAGCCCCGGCGATGTGCTACGTTGCGAATAGGAATGCGTCGATTTTTAGCCATTTTCGTGCTGTTCGTGGTCGGCTGCTCCACGGTCGCGCCGCTGGCGCTCGCCTCGGCCTACGCCGAGACGCCCGCCTGCTGCCGCCGAGACGGTAAGCACCACTGCCAGTCCGGAATGGCGGATATGGCTGGCATGCCAGGGATGGTCGATGCCTCCCCCAGTGGCCACCAGATCACCGCTCCAGGCTGCCCGCAGCGCTCTCCGAGCGCCACACCTGTCGCTAATGGACAGGCCGTAACCCCCTTGTTTTCAACGCCTCAGGTTCCGGATGCCAGCCTCGCCTGGCTGCCCAACCATCTCGAGTTCGTGTCCGAGCCGGTTCACCAGCACTCCGGACGCGGCCCTCCCGCCTCGCTCTAACTCGTAGCCCTTACTCCTACAGATCCCCAAAAACCACGAGTCGTTAGCGTGCGCGCGTTGACCACTGCGCGGCAAATGCCGCCCCTGTCCGCGCGCCAGGAGAAGCCCCGTGAACCGCTTTATTTTCAAGACTTTAGCCGTGTTGTCCGCCATTTCGATCTTGCTGTCTTCCGCCGCTCTGGCGTCCATCTTTGGCTCTGTGAGAGGCGTTGTCCACGATCCGCAGCACCGTCCGGTCCACGGAGCCATGATCATGCTCCGTGCTAAGACCTCCGACTGGTCAAAATCCGCCGAGACGGATGCGGAGGGCCAGTTTTCCCTCAATGCCGTCCCGATTGGCGACTACTCGGTCGGTGTTGCCAGCCCCGGTTTTGCCCAGATTGAGCAGACGGTCGTGGTGACTTCCGGGTCAGAACCGGTGGTGCATTTTCAGCTTCGCGTTGAAACGACCAAAGAGACCGTCAACGTAGTCGCGACACCGGAGGCGGTGGCGACCGATTCTTCCACGCCGACGACCCTGGTCAGTCGGCTGAACATTGAACGGACGCCCGGGGCCTCGCGCACGAACAGCATGGCCATGATCACGGATTTCGTCCCCGGAGCGTATGTCACGCACGACCAACTTCACATCCGCGGCGGCCACCAAACCAGCTGGCTGGTGGACGGCGTACCTGTGCCGAACACCAACATCGCCTCTAACGTGGGTCCGCAATTCGACCCCAAAGATATTGATTACATGGAAGTGAACCGCGGAAGCTACGGCGCGGAGTTCGGCGACCGGACGTATGGCGTGTTCAATATCGTTCCCCGGTCAGGGTTTGAACGCAACAACCAAGCCGAGCTGGTGCTGGGCGCTGGCAACTTCCACCAAGCGGACGCCCAATTGAGCTTTGGCAGCCACACCGAGCGCTTCGCCTACTACGGGAGCGTGAACGGGAATCGGACGGATCTTGGCTTGCAAACGCCGGTTTCAAAAGTGGTGCACGATGCGGCGAATGGCTATGGCGGTTTTGGGTCTTTGATTTTCAACCTCGATCCCTCCAACCAATTGCGACTCGTGGCATCGGCGCGGAAAGACTACTACCAGATTCCGTATGATCCGTTTCCGAACGACATTGAGAACGCCGACATCGCGGCCAATAATTTCGCAGCACAATCTCCCAGCATCGGTCTGCGCGATGGGAACCACGAAGGCGACGTCTTGGCCAACTTTTCCTGGGTGCATACGTTCAATTCCAAGACTCTGCTGACCGTATCTCCGTTCTACCATCGCAACAGCGCGAATTACGACAGCTCACCCGGGGACGATCCCATCGCCACAACCGACCACCACCTCTCCGGCTACACTGGCGGGCAGGTTAGTTTCAGCGCGAACATGGCCAGAAATGATCTGCAAGCGGGCTTTTATGGCTTTTACCAGAGGGACGATCAGTTCTTCCAGGCACTCTTCAAGAGCGACGCCACCCAATCTTTTAGTGGACGCAATCCGGCCTCCGGGGGATTGGAGGCTTTCTTCCTCGACGACAAATTCAAGCCATTTTCCTGGCTGACGCTGAGCGCGGGAATGCGCCCCACCCACTTCAGCGGCGGCATTTCCGAGAACTCCATCAGCCCGCGCTTTGGCGCTGCTTTGAACGTTCCACGCCTGAATTGGACGTTCCGGGCGTTTTATGGGCACTTCTATCAGGCACCGCCGCTCCTTACGGTTAGCGGCTCCTTGGAGAAGTTCTGCAATACGAACGGCAACGTTTGTGGGTTCCTCCCACTCAAGGGCGAACGCGACGAAGAGCATCAATTCGGTGTGACCATTCCTTACCGAGGCTGGGTTCTTGACGCCGACAACTTCACAACCAGCGCCCGCAATTTCTTCGACCACGGCTGTATTGGATCCGGGCTTTGCCTTCCGCTCACGATTGAGCGGGCGCACGTGGCGGGCTGGGAAGTCACGCTGCGCTCTCCGCGCATTGCGCATCGCGGACAGATTCATCTCGCCTACTCGAACCAGGTAGCCAAGGCCGGCGGAGCCATCAATGGCGGGTTCACGGATGGCACGACCAACCTTTGCGACCCCGACCCTGGCTTGTGCGCGCTCGACCATGACCAGACGAACACGCTCAACGTCGGCGGAGACGTGTCCCTGCCCTGGCGGGCTTTCGCATCGACCAACGTCTACTACGGTTCCGGATTCAGTAACGCTTTCGTCGGCTTTCCTTACCCGGAGCGGCACTTGCCAGGGCACACCACGTTCGACGTTTCGCTGGGGAAGGACTTCGGCGAGCGCTTTTCGGCCTCGGTGAATGCCTTGAATGTGGCCAACCGGCGGGTGGAGCTGGACAACAGCCAGACCTTCGGCGGATTCCACTGGAATAACCCGAGGGAGTTATCGATTGAGTTACGCTATCGATTTCATTATTAACTTATTTGCAATACTGATGTGAGGTCCTTCGAGGTAGCGCCGGAAGACCTCGCGGGCGAGGGTGCCCGCACTACACGTACCTTGCCGATGGAATACAATCGGGCGGCACAGGGTAAACGGACAAACGGTGCCGGGACAAACGGTGCAAGGACAAACTATGAATCGAAAAAACTTCGCACGCATTTGCGCAGTCGCTACGCTCGCCACATTTCTCGCCACCCCCAATACCGCTCTGGCCGCGGAAGCCGATGCTCCGTTCAAGCTTTCCGTCATGCTCTGGACCGTCTTCAACGATCTTCCATTCGAGCAGCGCCTGGAAAAAGTCGCCGCGGCGGGTTATAGGAACGTGGAACTCGTCGGCGAATATCAGAAATGGTCCGACGCCGACTACGCGCGTGCCAACGCGAAGCGCAAAGAACTGGGCATCTCCTTTGATACGACGGCAGGCATTAAACACAGCCTTACGAACCCGGCCGACCGCGACGCCTTGCTCGCCGACTTGCGCGAGGCGCTGGTTTCCATGGAGAAGCTCGACTGCCCCAGCATCATCTTTCTCTCCGGCGATGTGGTGCCCGGCATGAGCCGCGAAGCGCAGCATCAAAGCATCATCGACGGCCTCCAAGCGGCGGCGAAGATGGTTGAAGGAAAGAAAATTGCCGGAGAACCCGTCCGGCTCCTGCTGGAAACGATCGATCCGCTGGAGAACCCCAAGTACTTCCTGACTTCCGCCAACGAAGCTTTCGAGATCGTGAAGGCCGTGAATCACCCGCAGGTGCTGTTTCTCTACGACTTCTTCCATGAGCAAATCGCCGAGGGCAACCTGATTGCCAAACTGGAACACAACATTGCCTTGGTAGCTCTAGTCCACATTGCCGACGTTCCCGGCCGTCACGAACCAGGAACAGGCGAAATCAATTACGGCAGCATTTTCCGCAAGCTGGGCGAGCTGAAGTATCACGGCACGGTCGCCATGGAGTTCCTGCCCACGGGCGATCCGGTGGCGCAACTCCGGGCGGCGCGGGAGATGGCGGTACGGGCTGCTTCCGAAAAATAAACAAGGAAAACATTCGTGACCGGGGAGACCGCTTTGGGAGTCGAAGCGATGCAGGGAAAAATCGTACTTGTAACCGGTGCCAACGGCGGTCTGGGACGCAACGTGACCCAGGCGTTTCTCCACGCGGGCGCGACCGTGGTGGGTACATCCCGCAGAATCGAAGCCTCTGAGTTTCCGAGTGCCGCTTTTACCGCCCTCTCTGGCGAGCTATCGTCGCCCTCCGGAGCACGGGCAGTGGTGGACTTTGTCACCTCCAAGTTCGGTCGGCTGGACGTTTTAGCACACACCGTGGGCGGCTTTGCGGGCGGCTCTTCCCTGGCGAGCACCGACGACGCGACGTTCCAGCTCATGATGGACATGAACCTGAACAGCGCGTTCTACCTGCTACGCGCCGCCATCCCTTTGCTACGGAAAAATCACGGTGGACGCATCGTCGCCATTGGCAGTCGCGCGGCGGTGGACCCGGGCGCAGGAGTGGGCGCTTATAGCGCGTCGAAGGCGGCGCTGGTTTCTCTCATCCGCACGGTGGCGTTAGAAAACAAAGACGTTGAACTGACCGCCAACATCATTTTGCCGGGAACCATGGATACACCAGCGAATCGCAATGCCATGCCCACAGCGGATGTCAGCAAGTGGGTGCAGCCCGCAAACGTTGCCGCGCTGATCACGTGGCTGGCCGGGGACACCGGTTCGGAAACCAACGGCGCCGTGATCCCGATGTACGGCAGTGAAGTTTGAGCGGACCCGAGTCCGGTAAAGCGAAGCCTGTGGAAGAAATGAGCACTTAGAAACGGAGTCCCCATGACGATGTCGCGCTGGAAACTGCTGGTTTTCGTACTCGCTTCTGTATCACTGCTTCGTGCCGCCGAGCCAAGCTACCCCGCCTCGCTCGCACCCACCCCGATCATGGGATGGAACAGCTGGAACAAGTTCGGCTGCGACGTTAGCGACAAACTCATTCGCGAGATGGCGGACGCGGTGGTCAGCACTGGCCTGAAGGCCGCAGGGTACCAATACGTGAACATTGACGATTGCTGGCAAATCAGCCGTGCCGCCGACGGGTCCATCGTGGTTGATCCGCACTTCCCGAACGGCATCAAGCCCGTCGCCGATTACGTTCACAGCAAGGGACTCAAGCTCGGCGTTTACACGGACGCGGGCCGTATGACCTGCCAAAAGCGCCCCGGCAGCTACCAGCATGAGGTGCAGGATGCGAAAGACTACGCTTCCTGGGGAGTCGATTACGTCAAGATCGACTGGTGCTATTCCGACGGCCTCGATCCCGAAGTGCAGTATGCCAGGTTGCGCGACGCCCTGGCGAATTCTGGGCGTCCAATTGTGTTCAGCATCTGCAACTGGGGCGTGAAAGCCCCGTGGCGCTGGGCGCCGAAGCTCGGCAACCTTTGGCGCACCACGGGCGACATTAGCGACAACTACGCCAGCATGACGGAAATCGGATTTTCTCAAAATGGATTGGAAAAGTTTGCCGGACCGGGGCACTGGAACGATCCGGATATGCTGGAAGTGGGCAACGGCGGCATGAAGCGCGACGAATACCGCACCCACATGGCGCTATGGGCCATTTTAGCCGCGCCATTGCTGGCTGGAAACGACCTCCGCACCATGACCGCGGAAACCAAGGACTTGCTCACGAATGCCGAGGTCATCGCCGTGGACCAGGATGTCAAGGGCGTGCAGGGCCGCCGCATTTGGCAGGAAGGGCCTCTGGAAATTTGGGCCAAGCCGTTGGCGGATGGCAGTCAGGCCGTTGGACTCTTCAATCGCATGGATACGCCTTTGACCATTGAGCTGGATGCGAAGTTGATTGGCGTTCCCGCGTCGGCGAAAGTACGCGACCTGCTGGACCATAAAGACCTGGGCGCGATCAAGAGTGGGTACGGGAAGGAAGTTGCGGGGCACGGCGTGGTTTTGCTGCGCGTTTCGAAATAGGCTACCTGGAAATTGAATCGAAAGCCCCGCCCTGTCGCTGAGGAACGCGACAAGAACGGGGCACCCTACGGCTTAGCCCTGTGTCGGGTGCAGTACCCGGAACGTGTTTCCGCCATTGGACCAGATCAGCAACAAAGCATTCTGCCCCTGCGGAACCTTGCCCAGATTCTCCTGCACTTCTGCTGCGCTCTGCACCCTGTGGCGATTCACTTCCAGAATTACATCGCCCGGTTGCAACCCGGCATCTTCCGCCGAACTGCCCGGCTGCACTTGCTCGATCACCGCGCCCCTCACCTCACCGGGAACTTGGATCTGCTCGCGGGTTTCCGGCGTGATATCGGCCAAACCCAGCCCCCAGCGGGCCTTTCCGTGGCCTCCGGTATTTTCGCTCACTTCTTCCCTGCGGCCGTTCATGTCCCCCAGAGTCACGGGCACGTTCACGCTTTTCCCGTCGCGCAGCACCTGCAATTGAATGGTCGTCCCCGGACCTTTCTGGCCAACTTCCACTTGCAACTCGCCCGCGTCATTCACCTTCTTGCCGTTGAGTTGTTTCACCACGTCGCCGACCCGTAGACCCGCTTTCGCTCCCGGTGTATCGGGATCGACTTGCGAAACCAGCGCTCCCAGGCTGTCAGTAACATCAAAGAACTGAGCATTCTCCGGCGTCACGTCGGTGATGCCCACGCCCATGTAGCCGTGGGAAATTTTCCCATCGCGGATCAGCGCATCCACTGTCGGCTTGACGATTTGTGTGGGAATGGCAAAGCCCGCACCCGAGAAAACACCCGAGGATGAAATTAGAAACGTATTGATGCCAATCAACTGACCGCGCGCATCCACCAGCGGCCCGCCCGAATTTCCCGGATTGATGGCCGCATCCGTCTGAATGAATTCCCCGGGCTTGTGACGATCGCTGAGGTCCGGATTCGGGCGATTCAACGCGCTGACGATTCCGCGCGTCACGGTGAAACGCAGGCCGAAGGGGTTGCCAAAGGCCAGCACCGTTTGCCCCGGATGAAGCTGCATCGAGTCTCCCCAAGCAATGTTCGGAAGGTCCGTGGCGCTCACTTTGATGACCGCGAGATCCGTCAGCGGGTCCACGCCAATCAGCTTGGCTGGAAGAATTCGTCGGTCACTCATGGTTACGCGGATTTCGGTTGCACCATCGACAACGTGGTTGTTGGTGACGATGTATCCATCAGGAGAAATAATGACGCCGCTGCCTACGCCGTGTTCGAACTCGCGCTGTTGCGGCATTTGCATGTTGCCCCTTCCGCCGTGACCCATGCCTGGTGGCATCCCTTGTCCCATTCCTGGGCCAAAGAACTGGCCGAAGAATTTCTGCATGTCCTCGGGAGCCTGTCCTGCGGACTGCTCGTTCTTGCTGCGCGAGGTCACGGCCACGTGAACAATGGCCGGGGTGACGCGCGCGGCCAGCGTTTCCATGGCGCGGTCAAGGCTGAGTAGCGCGCCAACACTGTTGTCGTCGAGCGGCGCGGTGGTTGAGGTGGCGGTTGCGGCACGCGCTGTGGCGGGCTTGACGCACTCGTAAGTTGCAATCGTTGTGGCCAGCGCAAATGCGATGGCTGGTGCCAGCAGGCGACTGCGTTTTGGGCTACCGTTCCGGATTTTCTGCCAGATCGTCATGATGTTCGTTCTCCTTTTTTCTGCAACTAATTATTTAGTTGTTGCGCTCACAGCTGTGTTGACTGGTTTTTCTCTGTTCCTTAAATGGATTTACTGAGTTGCTTTTGCGAATTGCTGGGGGAGAACTGTGGGTAGAAAACCGTCAGCCGATATACGTTGTATCGCACTAGAGTGTCACCGGCGGCATTGATGCGCTGGTCTTGCAGGACGACAAACAAAGCTTGGGCCGCGGAAAAGTTAACCGCCTGGTAGAAACTGCCATCCGCATCCGTGACTAAGCGGAGCGAAGGCTGAGCCAGATATTCCGCTGGCATCAGACTTGCATTGGTTTGCGGAGCCAATTGCGGTCGTGCCGCCGGCGAAATCTGCCGGACACGCGGTCTGCGCGAGGCGGGCTGTGCACGATCTGGCGAGAAGGCTACTGTCTTGACCAACGATTCTGGTGCTGAGGCGGGATGAAAGATTCTGGCCGGAACTGTCGTGTTGCTCGCCCGATCCTGGGCTTCTGAAGAGACGAATCCGATCAGCTCGGGAGCTTGGCTTGCAGAAACGAAACACGCCATCGCCGAAGCCAAGGCCAAAGCAACCGCTGGCTTCCATACTCGCGTCGCGCCTGTCCGATTTCCGTCCAGAATCTGCTGGATGCGCAACGAAGTGTGTCGCATCCCGTTGACCGCTGCCTGCGCCAATTCCAAACTCCTGCGCCCGAAGGTCTTCTCCGCCAGCGCAACCAGGCATTCGGCGTACGCGCGCGGGCTGGACGTTGCCGCCAACACCAAATCGTCGCAAGCCATCTCGCGCTCCAGCGCCAACCGCCCTTCCAGCCACCACACGACTGGATGAAAGAAAAACACCGCGCGCAAAATTTTCTGCGCCAGGTTCGTCCAATCGTCCCAGCGACGCAAGTGGGCTGCCTCGTGCAGCAACACGACGCGTAATTCCTCGCTCGAAAGCTCTCGCAAAGTCCACTCGGGAATCACAATCATGGGCCGGAAAAAACCGGTGGCCATCGGCACCCGCAAAATTTGCGAGCGGTAAAGGCGCACTCGCTTTCGTCCGGACTCAACTACCGCAGCGCGCAGGGTGTGCTCAAGGCAGCCCAGGTCAACCTCGGTGCAGCTGCGGCGCAGGCGGCGAATCTGCCACAAGCCCAGCGCCACTCGCGCCAGAAACGCAATCGCGACCGTGCTCCACAAATAGAACAGGTAAACCGCTGAAGCGCTGGGGATCTGAAAAACCGTCTGCTGCGTTTCGCTGCCAGAAAACAATCGCATTCCCGGGAAAACGCCCATCCAGGGCAAGGCAACCGTGCCCAGCAACACCACCATCCAAACCGCGAACCTCGTGCTGGAACTCTTCCGCCCCATCGCGAGCAGAAATATCCAGGCGAGCGCCGCCAACGCAAGACTCTGAAGAATGCCATTCAGCATGTGCCCGGTCACCATTTGCGCCAGATTGTCTAGATCAATGGGCTGCCCAAACATGCCTAAGCTCCCTCGTCCAGTAACTGCCGCAGACGCTTGAGTTCCGCCGCGTCCAGGCCGTCATCTTCAATCACGTTCAGCACCAGTTGCTCGTGCGAGTCTCCAAAAAACCGGCTGACCAGTCGGCGAACTTCTTGCCGCGACGCCTCTTTCCGTCCCACCAGGGGAGAATACACATGGGCGCGGCCATCTTTTTCGTGCTGCAAATAACCTTTGGTTTCCAAAATGCGAATGGTCGTCAGCACGGAGTTGTAGGCCAGCGCAGGCTTGCTCGACAGGGCATCCAGAATCTGCTGCACGGTCGCGGATTTCCTCCGCCAGAACACGTCCATCAGCCGGAGTTCCGCTTCCGTCAAAGTGGTGGATTTACTGGGCGGCAATCGACAGGCTCCTTTTACAGAAACTCACGGCTGCATCATAAACAACTAATTCATTAGTTGCAACTGCCAAACGCAACGTTGCCTGGGATGCCAAACTTTGGATGCCAGAACATTCGACACCCCAATTGACGGTCCATCAATCGAGTCGTTAGCGGCTTTGGCGCGTCCAACCAAAGCACACGCAGCCCCGTGTTAGGCTGCTAATTCGGGTCTTGATCGGAGGGGTTTGCGTGTTCGGCCGGGTCTTCAAAGCCTTTAGTTACCGTGATTTCCGGCTGATGTGGATTGGCGCATGCGCTTCCAGCATTGGCACCTGGATGCAAATCGTCGCGCAAGGCTGGCTCATTTACCGCATCAGCCACTCAGCGTTCCTGCTCGGACTCGACCAATTTCTTGGCGGAATCCCTATCTTCCTTTTCTCCCTGATCGGGGGCGTGGTTGCTGACCGGGTGGAGCGCCGCCGTATCCTGTTGATTTCACAGTATGTTCAAATGGCCAGCGCGGCTACGCTCACCATTCTGGTCGCCACCAGCCTGCTGGGCACGCATGTCTGGCCTATCCTCTGCCTATCGTTCGTCTCTGGCCTGGCACAAGCGTTTGGTGGGCCGGCCTATCAGGCGCTCATCCCCACGTTGGTCAAGAAGGAAGACATGCCCAACGCCATCGCGCTGAACTCCATACAATTCAACCTGGCTGTGATGGTCGGTCCGGCGTTGGCAGGACAGGCTTTAGCTCGCTTGGGCGAAAAGTGGTGCTTCGGCCTAAACGCGCTTTCATTCCTGGCACCCATCATTTCGCTATCCATTATCACCACCCGCTTCCTGCCCCAAAAAACGACCGATTCCATCTTTGGCAGCTTGAAGCAGGGCATCCAGTTCGTGCGGAAGCAGCCGTCCATGGAAGCGCTGATCGTTCTGGCGTTCTGCATGACCAGCCTAAGTGTGCCGATGCGGACTTATCTCCCCGTGTTCGTAAAGGATATTTTCAATCGCGGTCCGGAGACTTACGGTAACTTGTTGGCACTCATGGGTTTAGGCTCGATCTGCGGCTCCCTCACGGTGGCTGGCGTGGGCCACATTGGCAAGCGGGGAAGGGTCGCGCTGGGTGCGCTGGTTTGCCTGGGGGTAGCGATTTTGGGGTTTGGGTTGTCGCGCTCGCTGCACTTCAGCGGGGCCATGCTGGTGCTGTCTGGGGCCTCCATGATGGCTGCTTTTGCCATGGTTAGCTCCCTAGTGCAGCTAATCACCACCGACGACATGCGCGGACGCGTCATGAGCGTCTACAACGTCGCCTTTCGTGGCGGCATGCCTATGGGAAACCTACTTTCGGGGTGGCTGGTGCCAGTGCTGACCGTCCCGATTGTGCTGGGGATCAACGGTACGTTGTTGATTATAGTGGCTTTATACTTCTTGGTGGTGCAGCGCAAGGTGGCTGCGCTATAGCGCGAAGCAACGATGCCCGGTGAGTCAGGCCGACTCCAGGATTAAATTGGCGTATTGGGTGGTATCCCCGGTCCGGATGAGGCCGATGGCGTTCGGCACTCGCTTTTTGAAGATCACGTGGGGCTCCCAGGTGATGGGAATGCCATCCAATCCCGCCGAAAAGTCGCGTCGCGTGCTGGCGTCGTTGACCGACTGAAACTCCTCAGCCATAAAAGCCGCCCCAAACCGGGCGTGGCCGCGAAGGGCCGCCAATACCTCTAAAACCCGGGGGATTCCGTCGACCAGAGAAATATCGATCGTTTCGATCACTGGCCAAAACGGAAAGCCGCGGTCGGCAATCACCAGCGTATTGGTGTGCCGCACGCGGCTGACTAGCGAATTGATGGCGGGATTGAGAATGCCGCGTTCAAGCATGAAGATCCTCCGCTAGGCTACCAGCGCGCGCTGTTTGGACCCAACAAACGAGTAGAAAGCCACTACGACGTACGCCCCAAGCGGGATCAAGTATGCCAGAGCAATGCTGCCGGTGCGCACCGAGATCAGACCCATGAGCGGCGTCATGACCGCTCCGCCGACAATCGCCATCACGATCAGCGAACCGCCGATTTTTGTGTTTGGACCCAAGCCTTTGAGTCCCAAGGCGAAAATCGTGGGAAACATCACCGACATGAAGAAGCTGGTGAGGAAAACCGCCCACAGGCCGATCCAGCCTGGGGCCAGAACACCAATCGCCACCAGCACAATGTTGGCGACGCTATAAGCTCCCATCAGCTTATTCGGGGCAACAAAACGCATGAGGTAGGCGGAGGCAAATCTGCCGATTCCGAACGCCGCCAGCGTCCCCGTTAGGAAGTAGCCCGCAACTTTTTCCGGCTGGTGGACCGAATCCTGAACGTATTGAATAAAGTAGCTCCACGTTCCCACCTGAGCACCAACATAGAAAAACTGCGCCACCACGGCCAGCAAGAAATGGGGATAGCGAAGGAGGTCCCGGAAATGGCCATGATCGCCCTGGCTGTCTTCATGCTCGCTTTGGATGGCGGGAAACTTGGTACGCAAAATGACGAGCGCCCATAGGATGGCAATCGCGCCAATGACCAGGTACGGCTTGACGACGCGCAGTGTTTCCGATTGCAAATACGCCTCATACGCATGATGCAACTTGAGGTCAGCAACTTGTTCCGCGGACAGCTCCACTCCGGAAAAAATAAATATCGTACCCACCAGCGCTCCGGTAATGGCACCCAGCGGGTTAAAGGCTTGCGAAAAGTTCAGCCTCCGCTCCGAACTCTCCGGATCGCCCAGTTGAGCGATAAACGGATTCGATGCCGTTTCCAGAAACGACAGACCGCTGGCGATCACGAACAAAGCGAAGAGAAAGAATTCATACCGACCCACAATGGCGGCGGGCCAAAACAGAAACGTACCAATGCCGAACAAGAACAATCCAGTGACGAATCCAGCTTTGTAGCCCACCTTCCGCATGAGGAGCGCCGCGGGCATGGCCAGAAGAAAATAGCCCATGTAAAAAGCCGACTGCACGAGCCCCGCCTGGAATCGCGTAATGGCAAACGACTTCATGAACTGACGAATCAACACATCATTCAGATTGTTGGGAATTCCCCACAGGAAAAACAGCGCGGTGACCAGAACAAAAGGAACGAGCTGCCCGGTGGGAAACAGACCGTGACTGGAGCCTTTCTGCGGAACCGACGGTGAACCTGCCATTCTGGGTTTCCTTCTCGAACAGATTTTGCTTCAGCTCACGCGAATCATAATCTTGCTGTAACTGGCCGGATTCTCGCTCCACGCCTGAAGCGCTTTGGGCGCATCCTCCATGGGCACAACCGCGCTGACGGCCTCTTCCACCGGAAACAGGCCGCCCTCCAACATGCGAATCACTTTATGAAAGTCTTCCGGCGTTGCGTTTCTAGAACCAACAATATCCAATTCCTTCTGCACAAAAAGCCGCGTTTCATAGGCCACCGGTTCTTTGGCGTAGCCAATGTAAACCACGCGACCCGTAAAGGCGACCTCTTCCACGGCGGCGCGAAACGTTTGCGGCAAGCCAATCGCTTCGATCACTACATCGGGACCGCGGGCATCCGTAAGCTCTGCCAAGCGCTCGTGCAGGGACTCCGTGCAAGTGTTGATGGTGTATCCAGCACCTGCCTTGCTGGCCAGGTGCAGCTTCTGTTCGTCGACATCAATAGCAATCGTCTTGGCCCCAGCGAAATGAGAAGCGGCAATCGCACCCAAGCCAACTCCGCCACAGCCAAAGATCGCGACGACGTCTTCGGGCATTACTCTTCCGCGACTGACGGCATGAAATCCCACCGTCAACGGCTCCACCAGGCAGAGTTCCTGGATGGAGAGCTTGGCGGGATAAAGTTTTTCCGGCGGCATCACGATATATTCCGTCAGAGCACCGTCCCGCTGCACGCCCAGCGTTTCGTTGAACTGGCAGGCATTCGAGCGATTCCGTCGGCACGACGAGCATTTTCCACAACTGGTATACGGCGACATGGTCACGTTGATTCCAGCGGCCAACGCCGGGTCGTCCTTGCTGCCCTGCACAATGGTCGCCGCTACTTCGTGGCCGGGGATACGCGGAAACGTCACCATCGGGTTCTTGCCACGGAACGAATTCAAATCACTTCCGCAAAGCCCCACCATCCGTACTTGCAGCAACAGATGCCCTGCCTGCGGGCGCGGTTCCACCACCGACGCCAGAACCGCTTCTCCGGGCTGCTTCAGCATCACCGCTTTGATCATTTCCCGTCTCGCCCCGCAACTCGGCAATGCCTAGTCATGCAATCCATAAGCCTCAATCGCTGTGCCCCCAAAAATACGCTCCCGCTCGACCGCCGAGAGCTTAGCTACAAAGTGTTCCACGGTCGTAAACCATTTTCCGTAGGCCGTTGCCACCAGGCAGACCGGCCAGTCGGAGCCAGCCATCATTCGACGTGGTCCAAAAGCGGCGAGCGCTACTTCCACATAAACTCGCAGGCTATTTTCCGTCCACGTAGCCCAATCCGCCTCGGTCACCAACCCGGAAAGCTTGCAGTAGACATTTTCGCGCCGCGCCAGCTCGGAAAGGTTGTTGCGCCAAGGTTCAGTCACGCCTTCGCGAATTCGCGGCTTGGCCATATGGTCGAGCACAAACACCTGATTGGGATGCCGATCCACGAACTCGAGCGCCGCGGGAAGCTGCCGCTCAAAAATTAGAATGTCGTACACTAGGCCCGTGCCCTTCAGGGCGGCGATTCCTCGATTGAAATCCGGACGATTGATAAAGTTTGCATCCGCTTCATCCTGAATGACGTGCCGCAAACCCTTCAACTTCTTATTCCCACGCAAGCGTTCCAATTCAGCCGGGAATGACGAGCTGGCAATCGGTGCCCAGCCGACCACTGCCCGCAAAAACGAAGATGCCTCCGCAAGCGAGAGTAGCCAGTCCGTCTCTTCCAACGTTTGGCGCGCCTGCACCGTCACCGCGCCAGCAATTCCCATCGCTTTGAGTTCTTTTTCCAGATCAGCGGGAAGAAAATCCCTGCGCAACGCACGCATGGAATCGTCGATCCATCCATACTCCCTGGGCGTGTAGCGCCACAGGTGATGATGCGCGTCAATTTTATCCACGCGCTTCTCTGTGCGCTTGGGTTCCTGAACGTCGTTGGAGGTGAGTGTCGTCATGCTCTCACGCCCGTCGCATCCGACTGGCTCGCACGATCTCGAGATATTTTTCCGCGTTCCTGGTGATGACTTCTGGTTCGCCACGCGCCAGCGCTGCACTGTCCACCAGGTCTCCACCAACGCCGAGGGCGAATGCCCCGGCCGACAGAAATTCAGCTGCCGTGGCCAAAGAGACGCCTCCCGTGGGAATCAGTTCGATCTGCGGAAACGGTGCCTTCAGCGCTTGCAGATACTTGGTTCCTCCCACGGCGCTGCACGGAAATACCTTGACCACGTCCGCGCCCGCCTGCCATGCGGTCACAATTTCGGTTGGCGTTAAGGCCCCGGGTATCACCACTAGGCCCTCGCGCTGGCAGAATTCAATGGTCTTCAAATTCAGGCACGGACTTACGATGAACCGCGCGCCCGCTAACATGCAGGCTTGCGCCGTCTCCGGATCCAGCACCGTGCCAGCTCCAACGAGGATTCTATCTCCGGAGTGCGCGACAATTTGCCGAATCACCTCAACGGCACCCGGCACGGTCATCGTCACTTCCAGCACGGTTACACCACCGGCGGCGATGGCATCCGCCAGCTGAATCGCTTCCGCCGCTGACTTTGCCCGCAACACCGGAACCAAACCAACCTCGCGAATCTTTTGTAGCACTCGTTGTTTGTCCATGGAAGACGGCTAGCGCTGTACGCGCGCCGTGCCTCCTTGCATCACTCGTTCCACTTCCGCAAGCGTTGCCATGGTGGCATCGCCCGGGGTGGTCATGGCCAGTGCTCCGTGGGCGCAACCGCAATTCACGGCCCACTGCGCACCCTTGCCCGCAAGGAACCCATAAATCAGGCCGGAGGCAAAGGAGTCACCGCCGCCCACGCGATCCAGGATTTCCAAATCCGGCATAGGCGCGGCCTCGTAGAACAAGCCGTCGCTATAGCACACCGCGCCCCAGTCGTTCCGGGTGGCGGTTTTGGCATGGCGCAGGGTGGTTCCCACAATTTTCAGATTCGTATACTTCGCGGTAACCTTCTCAATCATGCGCCGGAAGCTGGCTGTTTCAAGCTTGGCTAGGTGCTCATCCGCGCCCTCGACCGGAAAACCCAAAGCCGCCGTGAAGTCTTCTTCATTTCCCAGCATCACATCCACCAGCGGGGCCAACTCGCAGTTCACTTCCACGGCCCGCTGCTTACCACCAATGGACTTCCAGAGGGATGCCCGGTAGTTAAGGTCATAGGAGACGATGACACCGTGGCGATGAGCTGCTTCCATAGCCTGACGCGCCACCAGGGGAGTGCTTTCGGACAAAGCGCAAAAGATGCCGCCCGTGTGGAACCAACGTGACCCTTCCTTTCCGAAGATCGCGTCCCAATCCACCTGTCCCGGTAGCAATTGTGAAACAGCGGTGTGCCCCCGGTCAGAACAACCCAGCGCCGCGCGCGCGCCGAACCCCCGCTCGGTAAAGTTCAATCCGTTGCGCGCGACTCGGCCAACCCCATCATCGCCAACCCACCGCAGATGCGACGAATCCACGCCGCCCTGGAGCATCAAGTCCTCCACGAGCCGCCCAACCGGATTGTCGACCAACGCGGTAACCACGGAGGTCCGCAGCCCAAAACACCGGCGCAAACCGCGCGCCACATTGTATTCTCCGCCGCCTTCCCAAACCTGGAACGTTCGTGTGGTGGCAATTCGACCCTCGCCGGGGTCCAGCCGAAGCATAACTTCGCCCAAGCTCACCAAATCCCACTGGCACTCTTGCTTCGGACGCAGTTCCAAACTCACTGGTTCACTCCGCTGGCGAGAAATCCGCCGTCCACGGCAAGAATATGCCCGCTAACGAAAGAACCCGCCTCCGAAGCCAGAAACACCGCCGCGCCCACCAGTTCTTCCACTCGACCGAAGCGTCCAATCGGACTCCGCGCCAGAAATTCTCGTCCTCGGTCGGTGCCATCCAGCAGCGCCGAGTTCATCTCCGTGCGAAACAAGCCGGGAAGAATCGCATTCACCAGCACGCCGCGTCGCGACCATTCCACCGCCAGCGTTTTCGTCAACGAACCCACAGCGGCTTTGCTCGCGCCATAAGCAGCCACCTCGAATAGGCCCAGGTAGGTGGAGAGTGAAGCAATGTTGATGATTCGCCCCGACCCGCGCTCCAGCATGTGCTGGCCAAAGATCTGGCACCCGCGGAGGGTGCCGTTCAAATTCACGTTCAGAATGTCTTGCCAGGTCTCTTCCGGAAAATCCAAGGTAGGCGCTCGTTTTGTTATGCCAGCGCAATTGACCAGGATATCGACTCCGCCCAACGCGGCAATGGTGGCGTCGCGCAGCGCTTCGAGCGAGTCGCGCCGATTCACGTCGGAAAGTAGACGCAGGGTTCGTCGGCCCTTTGCCTCAATCTCTTTGGCGACCAGGTCGACCTGCTCGGCGCGTCGCGCGGAAGCGACCACGTCCGCACCCGCGTCCGCTAAGCCCAGCGCCAGAGCGCGGCCAATGCCGGAGGTTCCGCCAACTACCACCGCGGTCTTCCCCCGCAAATCAAACAGGGACGACATCCCCAAAGATCCTCCCAAAAAAGATACCCACATAATCCATTCTCTCGGTGCGCGAAAATTGAAAATACACCATACAGTAACCGGTAACTATTGTAAAATCCTTGGGTTCAGCTGAATCAGATAGGATGTGCACCCATGGCTATATTCGACCCCCCAATGCCTTTTGCTGTGACACGAAGAAAGTTTCTGACCGCGCTCACAACTGGACTGGCTGGGATTGGCCTGCTGAAAAATTGGGCGTTCGCCAAGAGTCTTGCCGCTGGCTTCCGTGCTGCGCAGCCGGACCACAATCTTGCCCTTTGGTTCGAAGAGCCAGCCCGGCAGTGGGCGGATGCTTTGCCCGTTGGCAATGGCCGCTTGGGAGCGATGGTGTTCGGCGGCGTCAAAATGGAACGCATCGCACTAAATGAGGACACGCTGTGGTCCGGCTTTCCTCGTGATTGGAACAATCCCAACGCCAAAGAACACCTTCCTGTGATCCGCAAGCTGGTTCTTGAGCAGCAAGACTACCACGCGGCCGACGCGGAATGCCGCAAGATGCAAGGCCCTTTCAACCAGGCGTTTGAGCCTCTGGCGGACCTCGCGTTGAGCTTCCAGCATGACTCTGTCACAGGGTATCGCCGAGAGTTGGACCTGGACTCCGCCATCGCTAGCGTGAGCTATCAAGCGGGTGGGGTCCACTATTTGCGGGAGGTTTTCTCTTCCGCTCCCGATCAAGTGATCGTGGTTCGTTTGTCCAGCAGTCGGCCGGGCGCGGTCAACTGTGAGGTCCGCCTGACCAGCCAGTTGCGGTCGCAAGCCAAAGCAAAGGCGGACGCGACCCACGGAGAAATCGAACTGAGCGGCAAAGCGCCGAGCGAGTCCATCCCCAACTACCTCGGTGATGTTCCGAATCCGATTCAGTACGAGGACACCGTCGGCAAAGGCATGCACTTTGCATCGGTCCTCCGGGCGCATACCACGGGCGGTGCGGTCTCGGCGATCGCGGCTGGCGGCCTGCGGGTCAAGGGTGCGACTTCTGTGGTTCTTGTGATCAGCGCCGCCACGGGCTTTCGCGAGTACAACCAGCTCCCGGATACGCCTCTGGCGGAGGTGATGGCCCGCGCCGCAAAAGTCGCCGCGGCCGCGTCCAGCCTTCCCTATACAAGGCTTCTTCAGCGCCATGTTGAAGACCATCAGAAGTTCTTTCGGCGTGTGGCCATCGAACTGCCCGCCGCGAAAACGGCTGGCCTGCCCACCAGCCAGCGCGTCAAAGGCTTTGCCGAAAGCCCCGACCCAAGTCTGCTGGCGCTCTACTTCAACTACGGGCGTTACCTGCTGATTGGCAGCTCGAGAACGGGCACCCAACCCGCGAATCTCCAAGGCATCTGGAGCGGCGACCTGCGCCCACCGTGGAGTTCCAACTGGACGGCCAACATTAACGTGCAAATGAACTACTGGCCCGCCGAAACCTGTAACCTCTCCGAGTTTCATGAACCGTTGTTCGACATGCTCAAGGGCCTCAGCGAAAATGGCCGAAAAACCGCTGAAGTTAACTATGGCGCACCCGGCTGGGTGTCCCACCACAACGTGGATCTCTGGCGGCAATCGGCACCTGTCGGCATGGGCACGGAGTTCGCCAGCCCGACCTGGGCCAATTTCTGCATGAGCGGCCCGTGGCTTTGCCAACACTTGTGGGAGCACTACCGCTTCACCGATAACAAGGACTTCCTGCGGCAAACCGCCTATCCCATCATGAAGAGCTCGGCCGAGTTTCTCCAGGCCTGGGTCATCGACGACGGTCACGGCGGCATCACCACCTGCCCATCGTTCTCAACCGAAAATAGCTTCTACGCTCCGGACAAGAAGCGTGCGTTTATCTCCGCCGGGTGTAGCCTTGACCTCGCTCTTGTCTGGGAACTGTTCCACAATTGCGAACAAGCTAGCGCCATCCTGGGCGTTGATCAGGAATTCTCCCAACATCTGGCAGGCGTCCGGAAACGACTGCCTCCCTACCAGGTTGGCCGCTACGGTCAAATGCAAGAGTGGTCGCTGGACTTTGAGGAGATCGAACCCGAGCAGCGCCACATGTCACACCTCTATGGCCTGTATCCGGGCAGCCAAATCACACAGCGCACGATGCCGAAAATTTTTGCGGCAGCGCGCAAATCTCTGGAACGCCGCATTGCCCACGGTGGTGCTTACACTGGCTGGAGCCGCGCCTGGGCCATAGGCCTGTGGGCGCGCCTCGGCGATGGCGAGTTGGCCTGGGACTCGCTGAAGATGCTCATCCTGCACAGCACTGGCATCAATCTCTTCGACACGCACCCAGTTCCCGGGGGCAGCATCTTCCAGATTGATGGCAATTTTGGAACCACCGCCGCCATCGCAGAACTGCTGCTGCAAAGCCACGACGGCGAGATCGCCCTACTCCCAGCCCTACCCAAGGACTGGAACACTGGGTCCATTCGGGGATTGCGAGCACGCGGCGGGGTTGAAGTCGATGTCGTTTGGTCCAACGGGAAGGCAACCAGCGCGGAGATTCGCGCGCTTAGCTCCGGCGAACACCGGTTCCGGGCGCCCGCCGGCCAGCGCATCGCCCACGTTGTCAAAGCACCGGGTAAATCGCTGAGCGAAGCTCCGCGCTTCGAAAGCGACTCTCAAGTCATCATCTTGAAGGTGAAAAAAGGAGAAAAGTACGCTTTCGACTTCGCCAAGGCCTAAGTACAAGTAGCTAATCTTCAGAGCGAAACGCCCCGCTTCCACGGGATAAAATCTTCCTGCATCTTGATTTCGGCCTTGGTCTGCGCTTCGCCGCCGGCAATCTTAACGATTTCCTCCAGAATCGCATCGCCCATCGATTCGATGGAAGTTTCGCCCGCGACAATGCGCCCTGTATCGATGTCAATAATGTCGTGCATTCGCCGCGCCAGCTCGGAATTAGTTGCTACTTTCACCACGGGCGCAATCGGATTCCCCGTCGGTGTTCCGAGCCCGGTCGTAAACAGCACCACATTCGCTCCCGCGCCCACCTGCGCCGTCACCGCCTCCACGTCGTTCCCCGGCGTGCATAGCAGAGTCAATCCCGCCGCCGTCGCATACCCCGGATAATCCAATACATCCGCTACAGGAGAGGTCCCGCCCTTCCGCGCCGCCCCAGCCGACTTCATCGCATCTGTAATCAATCCGTCTTTAATATTCCCGGGCGACGGGTTCATTGCGAAACTGGAACCTGCGGACTCGGCGCGGGCGGCGTAGGTTCGCATCAAGGTAGCGAATCGTTCGGCGGCACTCTGGGTCACGCATCGGTCCACCAGGTTTTGCTCGACCCCACACAATTCGGGAAACTCTGACAGGATGCTCTTCCCTCCCAAGGCCGCGAGCACATCTGACACATGCCCAATCGCCGGATTGGCCGTGATTCCAGAAAAGCCATCTGACCCGCCACACTTCAGGCCGACGGTCAACGCCGAAAGGGGGACGGGAGATCGAGTCAGCCGATTCGCTTCCACCAATCCCAGAAACGTCTCGCGAATGGCCCTGGATAACATCGCGGATTCGACATGGCTTTGCTGCTGATCAAAAACCAGGAGAGGCTTGCGCAACTCAGGGTCTCGCTTCTGTAGCTCTTCTCTCAACAATGAAATTTCGGCATTCTGGCAACCCAAACTCAGCACGGTCGCGCCTGCCACATTGGGATTGTGAATATACCCCGCGAGCAAGCCGCAAAGCGTTCTCGCATCCGCGCGCGTCCCTCCACACCCCATATCGTGCGTAAGGAAGCGTACCCCGTCCAGATTTGGAAACAGCGCCCCGACGGATGCAACCCGCGGGCCTTCGGCAAACTCATAAGCGCCCAACTCGGCAAGTCTCCCCTGCCGATAGAACTGCGCCAAATCAGCCACATACCGCCGATAAGGCTGCGGTGGCTCCATCCCCAGTTCCTTCTGGAAGGCCTCGCGCAATGCCAGAATGTTCCTGTTTTCGCAAAAAACCAACGGTATTACCAGCCAATAATTTCGCGTGCCGACCTGCCCGTCAGCCCGGCGATACCCCTGAAAAGTGCGGTTTTTCCAGCGAGAAATATCTGGCTGGTTCCACGTGGCAGTGGCAGTTTTTTCATGAAAAGCCGCAGCCTGGTGGCGTGTGTTCGCGGTGGTCAAGACCTCGCCCAATCGAATCGGAACCGTCGCCTCGCCCACCAGAACGCCGTACATACGAACCGGGTCGCCAACGCGAAAATCCTGAAGAGCAAACTTGTGCTTACTCGGAACGCTCGTCGCCAGGGCACGTTTCTGCCCGTCGAGCACGACCGAATCTCCCTCCCGGAGGTTCACCAGAGCAACGGCTACGTTGTCTTCCGGGGCAATCCTCAAGGCTTGTCGTTCAAACTGTTTCAGTTCCGTCATGGCTCCTCATGAAAAAGCGGACCTCGAAAAACCGCAGCGCGAGGTCCCAGACCGTCAGCGAAAGTACGGACAAACCTTACCTTTGGCTGGAAGTGCGTACCACCAATTTCGCGGTTAGCAGTACGTTTTTAGCAGCGCCATCAGTCTTCCCCTCGGCCTTGCGCTTGATCAAGCTCAGGGCCAGCTTAGCCGCACTAGTTCCCAGGCTATTGCTGTCCTGGTCGATGCTGGTCAGCGGGACGCGAAGGAAGTCCGCATAATTCACATTGCCGCAACCGACCACTGCAACATCTTTCGGGATACGCAGGCCTGCTTCTAGAATGGCCCGCATCGCTCCCATCGCAATCGGGTCATTGCAGCAAAAAACGCCATCCGGCCTGGGTTTGAGGGCCAGCAACTGCTTCATGGCCGCAAAGCCCGCTTCATCACCAGAATCATCGCCGTGCCCACGGCGCACAATATACTCGGGAGCAAGATGAACACCTTGGTCAGCGAGTGTTTTGGAATATCCCTCCTGACGATCCCACGATGTGCTTACGTCCGAACCGCCGATGTGCGCCACTACTTTGCAGCCAATATCTAGCAGGTGGGTCGTCGCCATGGTCCCGGCCATCACGTCGTCAATGCCGACAAAACTCGCCTTCAGTCCCTCGATTTTCCGGTCCAGCAGGACGCAGGGAATTCCGGACTCTTCCATCCTGCGAAAATTCTCAGCAGCGGATTGTGTGGAAGCCAAAATGAGAGCATCCACGCGGCGCGCCAACATCTGGTTGATCTCGCGGCCTTCCAAAGCACCATCATCTTCCGAGGAGGAAATAATCAGGCTGTACTCTTCCGACCGTAGCTTGGACGAAATTCCCTTAGCCACCTGCGCGAAGAAAGGATGCACCAGATCAGGAACAATCAGGCCGATGAGGTTGGTGCGCCCGGAAACCAGGGTGCGCGCAGCCGGATTCGGCTGGTAGTTCAACTCTTTGATCCGCAGCCAAACCCGCTTCCGGGTTTCAGCGCTGATATCCGAGTGGTTCCGCAGGACTTTGGAAACGGTGACCACGGATACGCCCAAGTCTCGGGCAATATCCTTCATCGTAATCGCCATATGGAAACCAAACTATACAGCACGACCGGGACGCATGCTCGTCAGCTCACCGCCCGGCCCCATTCCTTCGGGACTAGGGTCGAGCCTCGGCCACGCCATACAAGGCAGATCCGTGCGGCGGCAGCGTCGCCCGCAACGACTGCGCCGCCCCCAAGTCCTTTGCGTCCCAAAGATCGCGCCGCGTGTACCGCGCGCCATCCAACCCCACGGCTTTCCAGGAATATTCCAAGGTCTGCTCAGAATCGAGCAAGTTAAACACGGCCACGTAGTTGCCGCCCTTGGCTGATTTTGCCAGCCAAACAATGGCCTTATCGCTCGTGAGCACCGGATGATTCTCCGTCGAGGACTGGTCCACGGCCAGAACTTCCGGATTCGTCAACAAGGAGGCAGTCCATGCATCCGCCTTCGTCAGGTCGCCGCCAATCATCAGCGGCGAAGGAAACATGACCCACAGCGTCATCAGGGTTCGCTGCTCCGCATGGGTCAAACGCGTATCTCGAGCAGTTCCCCAGCCCGGCGCTGGCCCCAGATGACCGAGCGGCAGCATGTCGGCATCGGGCCAATGCCCAGGCTCTGCCTTGCCCGCCCACTTGGCCACATTGGCGAATTGGTCGCCAAGCCCTTGCGGATAAGGGACATCACTATGCCAGATGTCCCAAATATCGTCGGAAATTCGCCACATTTGCGCGTATTTCCGCATCTCAGCGGTTTTTTCCAGCGGTGCCGCGCCCGGCGAAAGACTCAAGGCAATCGGACGACCGGACTTCTGCAATGCTGTCGCGATCATGCGAATTTCCTCGCCTTTGTAGGGATGACTGGCAATGCAGTCGACCTTGATCACGTCCACACCCCAATTCGCATAGAGCCGCAGAATCGAGTCGTAATAGGCCGGCGCAGCCGGTTTGCTGGGGTCCATGCCGAAATTGTCATAGTTCCAGGGGCAGGTGTCGGAGGTATCGGCGGCATCGGCGGCGTGAAATGCGGAACCTTCAATCGGAAGGTTCTGCGCAACCGCTTGCTTGGGAATACCGCGCAGAATGTGAATACCGAACTTCAAACCAAGCGAATGCACAAAATCAGCCAGTAGCTTAAAGCCGCCATCTTTGGCCGCGGACGGAAAGCGGTTCTCCGCCGGGAGGAACCGACCGTAGCCATCCATGGCGTAGGTGGAAGTCTTGGAGTTGCCCTCCGCCGTGGGATTGGCCACATACCATTCCATATCGACAACAACATATTGCCATCCATAGGGCTTCAGGTGCTCGGCAACCCATTGGGCGTTCGCCTTAACCTCGGCCTCCTTAACGGTGGTTCCGTAGCCATCCCAACTATTCCAGCCCATCGGCGGCGTCATGGCTAGGGGCGTCACAGCCAAAACGGGCGAGTTGGTCTGTGCCACTGCCACCATTGGAAAACACAATAGAAAGACTGCGCCGAAAATCAGATGCTTGATCATAAAATTCTCCATTTCAGGGCTTGCTGTTTTCAACGAGCGGGTACGATCGGTAAACTCAACGCCGAGGGATGATCGGCATCATGGAAAATCACGTTGTTGGCGGAGACAAATTTTTCAGTGACTCCCAGTTTCTCTCCCGTATTTAAGTTGCGGTCAAAACGCGGGAAGTTGCTGCTGGAAACTTCCAGGCGCACACGATGCCCGGAGCGGAATACGTTGCTGGTTGACCACAAATCTATCGTAAAGCGCTCCATGCGGTCCGGATGCAGTAGCGTCGCCTTTTCCTGCGACTCGCGATAGCGCGCGCGAACAATTCCCTCGGTCAGGTTTTGCGCGAAACCATCCGGCCCAACATCGACCAGCTTGGCGGTGAAGTCGGTATCGACGGCGGACGACTTGGCGTAAAACTCCAGGCTGACGGGTCCGGTGACTTCCACATCGTCCGCAAGGGGTGGGGTCGAGTAAATCAGAACATCGTCGCGGGCTTCCACCTCGCGCTGGTCGAAGGCACCGGGTGCCAGATGACCGCTGTCACAACAGAGCGGCCCGCCAACGGTGGGCACGGGATGAGCTGGGTCGTAGGTGAAGCGGTCCGGTGGTTCCGTTTTTGGAGAAACTGGCGACAGGCTGCCGTCTCCCGCCGACCCGTTGGCCTTCCCCGCCGAATGCAGAAAATATTTTGTATTTTTAGCGCGCGCCAGCGGCCACTCGTCTTCGCCGCGCCAGACGTTGCTTCCCATCACGAAAAGCTTCACCGGCTTGCCCGCGAACTCGTTCTGCGCCCCCTGGAACAGATATTGATACCAGCGCAGCGTAACTTCGCCCTCATCCCATTCCTCGGCTGCGGGGCCAAAATCGACACCCCCAACCTTGCGTGGGCCACCCGCATGGCCTCCGATGATGACCAGAAGGTGTTGGCCGCCGCGGGCCGCTTCACTGCCACCGTGCCCCTTGATCCCAACGTAGTTACGAAGCGAGCCGCCCTGGAAAATGTCATACCATGCCGCGACGTGCAGCGCCGGAACGGTGATGTCCCCGAAGTGTTCCTCAATCGAAAGGCGCTTCCAATAATCGTCGTAGTCGGGATGAGCCAGCCAGTCAAGGAAGTACGGGGCCAGCGTTGCCGTGGAAAGCGGGGCGGCAGCTGGATTGGGGAAATTGAAAAGCGGGTACTGCGTCAGCGGAAGCTTTTCCGCACCCAACCTGGCATTACTATTCTTCGCAACAACCCGGCTTAACGTATCCTGCGCCAGGCCGGACGTCCAAGATTCGTTAAACCATTGCTCGAACGCACCACCCTGGTACGTCCAGCCATCGTGATAATTACTGGCTGTGACGACGGGACAAATGCCGGCGAGATGAGGGGGGTGCGCAATCGCCGCCAACATCTGCGTGGCCCCGACGTACGACCCGCCCCACATGCCGACTTTGCCATTAGCATAGGGCAGCGTCGCCGCCCATTCGACTGTGTCGTAGCCGTCATTGAACTCATTCTGGAACGTATAGAAGTCGCCCTCGGACGAATAGCGCCCGCGAACATCCTGCACGATCACGACAAACCCGCCGGCAGCGGCCTTCACGCCGAAGCCCACGGCATTGCGCTTATCGTAGGGAGTGCGCTGCAACAAGACAGGAAACTGCCCGTCGGACTTGGGCCGGTAGATATCCGCCCGGAGGACGACGCCGTCGCGCATTTTGGCGATGACGCCCTGTTCTGTTGTAACTTCGAACCGCTCCGCCGCGTGAACGCTGACTGTAAGACAAGTGAGTGCCAGCAACACCATGCGACTCGCTGGATTCTCCCAAACCATAATTCGCCTCCGACTTAGTGACGCAAAGGACCGGTCTGAGTATACCCACGAGTCGCAGTTCAGCTAAGGAATGCCCCTAAATGCGTGTTTGCTCGGTTTGGCCGGACGAGCGGATAAGAAACATCGAGCCCCGCCAGACGTCCGCTGACAAGATTACGAACAACCATTTTTACACGCGCGGTTTTACGGCCTTCGGCAAGATATGTGCAACATCAGAAACACTGCGAGCGATGACGTCGTGGAATTTCTTTTTCTCTCAGTTACTGCTGCAGGTGTTTCTAGAAAACCTGAACGTGCTGAGGATTGCGCGCAGTTGCGTTCGTGTACGATGACGGGGTGAACTTGAGATCAACACCGTCCTCGACACATTTTCTGAAAGACATCTTGCGGCAGCCAGCTGAACTTCAGCGTGCTATTGAGCATTTGGCCGGCGCGGGGCAAGCTTCCCTTCAAGAAGCGGCTTCGATGGTGCGTGGCGCGCGCCATGTGTTCCTGACAGGCATTGGCGCGAGTTGGAACGCTGCCGTGGCGGCGGGTGCGCTCTTTGGCGTGCATGGTCAGCCGGTTTATATGGAAGCAGCTGGCCAGTTGCTGCATTTCACGTCGATTCCGCGCGATGCCGTGGTCATTGCTATTTCGCGAACCGGTCGAAGCATTGAGATTGTGCAACTGCTGTACAAGATTCGCGAACGCGGCGCACGGTTAATTGGCATCACCAATTGCGCGGATAGTCCGCTGGCCAAGGGTGCGGACGTGGCCATCGTAATTCCGACTCCTCTTGATTTTGCGATTTCGGTGAATACCTATTCGACTTTGGCGTTGGCCGCGGGAGCATTGGCGGATCTCCTCGGTGGCATCGAATGCGGTCCGGCGCTGTCGGCGGCGCTAATCCAGGTTGAGAACCGATTGGATAGCTGGCGTGAGCAAGTAGTCGGGGGCACTTGGCTTAAGCCCGGTGCATCCTATTATTTTCTAGGGCGTGGAACCAGCGAAGCCAGCAGTGGCCAGGCACGATTGCTTTGGGAAGAAGGCGCGAAATCCCCTGCCACCGCCCTGAATACGAGTGGGTTTCGGCACGGTCCGCAAGAGGCCGTTTTTCCGGGAATGCGGTTTGGTATTTTCCTGGATGGGGGCAAGATGCGCGAGCAAGATTTAGCGGTGGCCGACGACCTGCACAAGCTGGGAGCGTCGGTTGCGCTGATTGGCCAGAGGCTTCCAGAAAACTCGTACCATCTGGTATTTCAGCTACCGGAACTCCCGAATCACTGGCAGTTTTTGGTGGACATTCTTCCCGCGCAAATGTTGGCGGAGCATCTCGCTCGACTCTCCGGCGTGGACTGTGATTCGTTTCGCGTGTGTTCTTTCATCGTGGAAGATGAACACGGGCTGCTGAAGAATCGCTAACTTTCCCCCGGAATTCCCTCTTGGGAGAGAATCGCTGCGTTGCGCTGGGCGTTTTTGCCACAATTGCCAAACTCTGTCACAATAGCTTGCGCCGTCGTGGTACCGGTCCCATAGGGACTTTTTCGTCAACTATCGAGATAAGAGGGGCGTTGTATTCATGAGCAAGGCCGAAACCATACTGGAAAGACTGAAGCAGAAGCGACCTGTCCTGGGAGATGGAGGGTACCTTCTGGAACTGGAGCGCCGCGGGTGGGTAGATAGCGGGTCCGGTCGCGAAAAAGTTGGCACGGGTAAAGGCAGCGGGCAATTTACACCAGAAGTGGCGATTGAGCGGCCGGATGCGTTGCGGGAACTGCACCGCGAATTTTTGAACGCTGGGTCGGAAGTTTTGCAAGCGCTTACATTTTTTGGGACACGCGAAAAGCTCAACCGCGCGGGTTACGGTCAGCAGACGGAAGCCATCAACGCGGCAGCCGTGCGCGTGGCGCAAGAAGTTGCTGGGGACAGCGCATATGTGGCTGGATCCGTTTCTCGAACTCAGCTGTTCGAGCGCGAGGGCCGTTCCGCGGCGGGGCATGTCCGCGATCTCTTGAACGAACAGGTGTTGCTCCTGAAGAATGCAGGCGTTGACTTCCTGATTATGGAAACGTTTTTCCATTTGGAGGAAATGCTCATCGGCATTGAGTGCGCGCGAAGCACCGGATTGCCGATCATCGCAACCATGACTTTCCGGCCCAAACTCAGCGAGTGTACAGACGGGCATACTCCGGCAGCCTGCGCGAAGGCCATGGTCGATGCGGGCGCCCACTCGGTTGGGGCAAATTGCGAACAAGAGCCGGAACGAATGCTGGGCATTCTTCGGGAAATGCGTGGTGCCGTGGATGTTCCAATTGCCGCACAACCGGCGGCGTTTCGCACCCCCGATGGCATGCCCTGCTTCACCCGGCTGGCGGAGTTTCCGGATGGCATGGAAGGAATTCAATTGCCGCGAAGCTCGTTCGAGGGTTTTGCCGCGATTGCCGAAGCCGAAGGCATTCAGTTTCTGGGTGGATGCTGTGGCTGCAATGCGGCGTATATTCGCTCCGCGGCCAGCGGATTGGCAGCCACGAACGGTCACCTGAAATAAGCGATCAGCGCTGCCAGACCACGGCCTTGGCACAGCACCGCGCGGTGGAACCTCGCACAACCAAATGCGTGCCTAGCTCCGTTTGTATGCCTTTCCTTTGCCGGGAGGAGGACATTTTTTCGAGAACCGCGAAGGCCATTTCCCCAAGAGTTTTGCGATCCAGCTTGACCGTGGTCAACGGAGGAAAGACAAATCGCGCCATATAAATATCTTCGCAACCCAGCACGGACACTTGTTCTGGAACACTAATGCCCATCTCTCGCAGGGCGCTCATGGCTCCGATCGCGGTGAGGTCGTTAATGCAAATCAGCGCGGTCGGACGCGAAGCTTCACCCGCCAGCTTCTTGACGGCGTCGCGCCCACCCTCCAAAGTCTGGTCGCATTCAATAATGTGCTGAATCTGCAACTTGCGCCGCTGGAGCGTCTTTAGGACCGTCTCCCGGTATCGCGTGGCGGACCGCCGCTCCCCGGTACCCGCCAGGAAGGCGACTCGCGTGTGCCCCAGATGGATCAGATGTTCGGCCGCTTCGCGAATCCCTTCCGCGTAGTTAATCACGATGCTGCTGATATGCCGCCGGGTAACTTCCAAATCCACAACAAGGACGGCAATCTGCCGCGACGCCAGTTCCTGCGCGACTTCCTCAGAGGCCGAAGACGTCATAATCGCGACGCCGCGAACACCGTTCTCGATCATCTTCCGCACTGCCGACGCCGTTCGACTGGCATCGTAATTCGTGGCGCAGAGAAACAAATCGCATCCTTTGGCTGCCGCCGCCGTCTCAAAGCTCTTGATCATTTCCGGAAAAACGGGGTTCTCAATATCGGAGATCAGCAACCCAAAAAAATTGCTGCGCCCTCCGCTCGCCAGCCGCTGCGCACTGGCGTTCCGATAATATTTCAGCCGCCGCGCCACATCGAGCACCTTCTCGCGGGTCTCCGGATCCACCAGGCTCGACTCATTCAAGACGCGGGACACCGTCGACTTTGAGACCCCGGCGTGCTCCGCTACATCGCGAATTCTGTATGCCACTCCGAAACCTCTTTTCCCGCTACCGGCGGGCTGGATGCATTGCTACAATCAAAATTCGGTCACCATGCGCACGAATGACATCACGCGGAACGTCAGCTGTTGCGTACGCTTTTTTGCCGCCCTCTACTGTAAATTACCCACCCGCATTCACCAAATTGGGCCGCTATTCCGGCAGAATGACGTTGGCGGCAGCTCAGCGTCATCGTTCCCGCTTCAATCCGCTGCGGCACCGCCACCGGGCTGGGGCAGCTCGGCTTGACAGTAGTACTGCGGAGTGGTAAAAATCGCACGTTGTGGGACCGCTCCCAAAAAGCGGCCCGAAATGGAGTCTTGCGGCATGGGCGGACAGGGGATTGAACGGCGCACCATCCTCCGTTACATCGGTTTGGCTTCGGTAGCCAGCACCTTTCCGGGCTTCCAGCAGTGGGCTTTTGCCTGCGCGCACGGTGAAGAACAGTCCTCCACTGCGCCTGCTACCAAGGCAGGCTATAAGCCTCTGTTTTTCTCTCCCCGGCAGTTTCAGCTGGTGGAGCATTTGGCTGAAATGATCATTCCCGCTGACGATACTCCCGGCGCGCGGCAAGCTGGAGTCGCTGAGTTTATCGACTTCATGGTGGCCAATCGCGCCCCCATCAATGGCGGCGACGAAATGACAGTCGAAGCTGGACTCAAACTGGGTACTGAAGCGCAGCAGCATTTCCTGGCCGGCCTGGGGTGGCTGGACGCGCACAGTCAAGCTGAGTGCGGGCATGACTTCCTGGACTGCACTTCGGACCAGCAAAACTCCCTTCTATCCGAACTTGCTTACAAAGCGAAATTCAAGCCCACCACCGAGACAGGTCGTGTTTTTTTTCAATTCATCCGCGATTACACCGTGGTCGGTTACTACACAACAAAAATTGGTTTGGAAAGCCTGGGCTATGCTGGGCTGAAAACCTTTTGGAAAGAAGCTCCCGGTTGCACCCACCCGGAGGATCCGGAGCACGCGCATCTTCAGGAACAAGGTTCCGGGAGCCTGGCTTCATTCCATATTGTGAAATAGAAAGGGTTTTCTTGCCGACAACCAAGCCGACAACCAGGACGTTCGACGCAATCGTGGTGGGCACCGGTGCCGGCGGCAGCACCGCCATGAAGCTGCTGTGCGAAGCGGGCCTGAGCGTTCTCGCCCTCAATTCAGGCCCGCGCACCGATCCCGATCAGGATTACCGCAAGCACCGCCAGGTTTACGATCTAAAATATCGCGGCTTCGGCGATCCCCTTGCTCGCGCTGGCTGCGCTCACCAGCAGCACTACTCCGTCGAGGAAACTGAGTACAACGAGGGGCCATACCTTTGGGAGCACGACGTCACCTATTCCAACGCTCCCGGAAGCGACTGGTATTGGAAGCGCTGCAAAGGCACAGGCGGCAAAGCCAATTTCTGGGGCCGTTCATCCTGCCGATACGGCGATATTGATTTCAAAGCCGCTAGCCTAGATGGCTTCGGCGAGGACTGGCCTGTTGACTACGCGGAAATCGCTCCGTGGTTTTCGAAAGCGGAACGCTATATGGGCGTGGCCAGCACCATCCAGAATCGCCCCAGCAATCCTGACGGCGAGTACCTACCCCCCATGACCTGGCGCTGCATCGACTACATCATTCAGAAAGCCGCCGAGAAAATTGGCGTCCCCTACTTGCCAGATCGTTGTGCCCAGCTTACCGTACCGCACAATGACCATCCCGCCTGCCACTACTGCGGGGGCTGCACGCAGGGCTGCGATGTCGGTGCATTTTTCTCTCCCACGTGGTTCACCATTCCAGACGCCGAAGCCACGAAAAAGCTAACTCTGTTGACCGACGCGCTTGTGCGCCAGGTGATCGTCGATGAAAACGGCCATGCCAAAGGCGTCGCTTACGTAGACCGCACAAACAAGCGGGAAGTAGAGGTCTACGCCAAGGTTGTGGTACTGGCCGCTTCCTGCGTTGAGACCGCGCACATCATGCTGAATTCGCGCTCGCACAACTGGCCGACGGGCATTGCCAACTCCAGCGGACAGCTCGGACGCAATCTTTGCGACCACCTCTACGGCAGTCCGGGCTATGGATATCTGCCGCGCCTGGTGGGACAACCGCCGACACCGGACAGCATCGCCAACTCGACGATTGCCTGGATGCCCCGGTGGCAGAACCTGAAGAACCCCCACGAAGAAAAATTCATCCGCGGGTATTCCATGTACCCTGGCGGAGGTTGCGGCGAGTTTCCCGGTCACTACCGCCAGCTTGAAGGCTTTGGCAAGGATTTCAAACGCGACATTAAGCGGTACTCGCCTTCCCCCGTGGGCTCGCTGATTCAGGCCCCTTCCCTGCCCAGTCCCACCAACTATGTGGATATTGATCCCAGCAAGAAAGACCTGTTCGGTATTCCGCAACTCCGCTTTCACTTCCAGTGGGGCGCGAATGAGCTGATGATGTGGGAACACTCCAAGCAGGTGATGATCGACTTCTTCAAGGCTGCTGGCGGGGAGCTGTGGGGTGCGGACACGGAGCCTAATCGCCCGGGCACCAGCCTGCATGAAACTGGTGTTTGCCGGTTTGGCAACGATCCCAAAACTTCGGTCACGAATAAGTGGGCGCAAACGCATGACGTTCCAAATTTGTACATTTGTGACGCAAGCATCTTTCCCAGCCCTACCGACAAGACCACCACCATGCCGATTATCGCGTTTGCCATGCGCACCTGCGACAATATGCTGACCAACTTCAAGAAAGGCGTTCACAAACGCGCCTAGAGAAACGTCCAACCGTGGTAGTCTTCGGCGTTGCGCCAAACTATCTTCCCCGCTGATTGGCCTGACGGCGGCATTCCAACACGAGGCAAACGGTGGGCATTCTCTCCGGGACGTTGAACACACGGTGGTTCTGGTACTCGATTCTCACGGTGATTGGTTGGGCGGGCTGGGCAATTCTGCTGAAGATTGGATCGGTGGAAATTCCCAGTGAGCCGTCGCTGTTTCTCCAAACGGCGGGCATGGTTCCGCTGGCACTGATTCTGCTGCTGGCCGGGTCGCACCGTGGACCGCAAAACAAAAAAGGAATTGCATATTCCCTGCTGAACGGCGTGATTTCCGGTGCCGGAATTCTCTGTTTGCTGTTCGCGTACCGCAGCGGGGGCAATACGTCGGTGGTTTCGGTGACGACGGCGCTGTATCCCTTGGTCACGTTCGCACTGGCCTTCGTGCTGCTGCGCGAAAAACTGACACCATCGCAAATGCTGGGGTTGATTCTGGCGACGGTATCGATTATTTTGTTCTCTTTATAGAAAATTATGCATATCGCGCCCTGGCTCATCTTTACGGTTCTCGCGTTGGGCGCTTTCGGAGTCGTAGGACTTCTGCAAAAGCTCTCGACGGATCTGGTCTCGGCGGAATCAGCGCTAGTCTGGCTGATAGCAGGCTTCGTCCTGCTGGAGCCCTTTGTTTACTCGGGCCCGTCCATGCTCCAGTATTCCGGGCGCGGCATCGCTTTCGTTTTTCTCTCGGGATCCCTTAACGCGCTGGGCAGCTGGGCCATTCTGGCGGCCATGAAGAATGGGGGGAAGGCCTCGGTGGTGGTGCCCTTGACCGCAGTGTACCCGATGGTGGTGTGTCTGGTTGCGCCTTTTGTCTTGCACGAGCACATTACCCACATGCAAGGGGCGGGTATCGCATGTGGCTTGGGCGCGATTTTTCTGCTGGCCCGATGAGTGTGCCGCCATCAATTCGAACGGAAGAGAGTGGAAGACGCTGATGAAAGCAAAGACAAAAAAGCCTTCTGCAAGCGCAAGAGTGGCGCCACGAATTGTAGCGATGGAGCGATCCAAGCGCCCCGTCCGTATCGGCATCGTGGGCTGTGGCAACGTAATGGACGGCGCCTATATGCCGCTGATCCAGAAGCTCATCCACAAGGGCTTGGCAGAGGTTGTGGGTGTCTCGCACACGAGCCAGGCGCGCTGTCAGGCCATTCTCGACAAATGGGCGATTCCTACCTGCTACGCCAGCTACCGGGAACTGTGTCATGCGCCGGAAGTGGATCTGGTCATCATCCTTACGTCGATGAAGGAACACGGGGCCATCGCTGGCGAAGCCTTGCGGGCGGGCAAACACGTACTGGTCGAAAAGCCCATGGCGGTGTCGCTCAAGGAAGCCAAGGGATTGGTGGACTTGGCGCGAAAGTCGCCGGGATACCTGGTATGCGCACCGTTTGTGACGCTGAGCCAAACGTTTCAGGTCATTCGGGATCGCGTGGCGGCTGGCGATGTCGGCAAAGTCTGTTTGGCTCGCGCGCGCTATGGCTGGTCCGGCCCGGATTGGGCGGATTGGTTCTATCGTCCAGGCAGCGGGCCGATTTTTGATCTGGCGGTGTACAGCATCACCAGCCTGACGGGAATCCTGGGGCCTGCAAAACGTGTGACCGCCATGACCGGCACGGCGCAGCCGACCCGCATGGTGAACGGGAAGCTTGTGAAAGTACAAGTGGAAGACAACGCGCAAATCCTGATCGACTTTGGCGGCGCGGTGTTCGCCGTGGTCACCTCCGGCTTTACCATGCAGAAGTACCGCTCCCCGGCGCTGGAGTTCTACGGCACGGCGGGCACGATACAAATGCTGGGCGACGACTGGGGACCGCAGGGCTACGAACTGTGGCAAAACAGCGTTGGAGCCTGGCAAACTTATGACGAGACCGAACCGCACTGGCAGTGGACGGCGGGGCTGGATCATCTGGTGGATTGCATCCAACGCGGGAGGCGGCCCGACCTACCAGCGGAACATGCCTACCACGTGCTGGAAATTATGCTGGCGGCGCAGGTTTCCGGACGAACCGGGCGGGCGCAGGAAATCAAGAGCACGTTCCGCTTGAACGCGCGGAAAGAAACGGCGGCGGACGCGGAAGCTGCGCACCGGATTCACGACCGGACGCGCGAGTAGCATCGAAAAGTCTTATGCCATCCGACTCCAGCTTCGCGGGCGAGACCTGCGCCATTGGCATTGATCTTGGCGGAACGAAGATTGCCGCGGGATTGGTGTCGTTTCCCTCGGCACGGATTCTGGCGAAGGAGGTTATTCCCACCCTGCCAGCGCGTGGCGGCGAAGCCGTCCTGGCGGACACTGTGGCATTGGCTAGAAGGCTCAAAGATCAGGCCACCGGTCTTGGCGTCCGCGTGCTAGGGATCGGCGTGGGCATTGCTGAACTGGTGAACCTTCAGGGAGAAGTCACCAGCGAGTACCTGATCGGGTGGAAACCCTTGCCTGCTCGGGAAAAACTGTCGAAGATAGCACCCGCGTACATCGAATCGGATGCGCGTGCTCCGGCTTTGGCGGAGGCGCTTTTCGGGGCTGGCAGGCAATTCAAGAACTTTGTCTACGTGACGGTGGGGACGGGCATCAGCCACTGTCTTGTGCTGGATGGGCAGCCCTACGCCGGAGCGAATGGGCACGCCATCATCGCGGGGAGCGGTGTTCTAACCTGCGAATGCGAACAGTGTGGCGCGGTGCAAGAACAGGTGCTCGAGGAATATGCGGCCGGGCCGTCGCTGGTGGCGCGCTACAACCGGAGCGCCGGGGCCGCGATGACGACCGGACAGCAGGTAGCGGCAGCGGCGGCGGCGGGTGATGCGGTTGCCGAGCACGTGGTGCGGTCCGCAGGCCAGGCCTTGGGCAACAGTGTCGGGTTTCTGGTGAATGTGCTCGACCCCGAGGCGATCCTGGTGGGCGGCGGCCTAGGGCTGGCTTCGGGGCTGTATTGGGAAAGCTTTGTGGCCTCCACGCGTCGCCATATCTGGTCTGAGGTGTCGAAGGATATGCCTATTCTGAAAGCCCAGTTAGGCTTTGATGCGGGCCTGATTGGGGCGGCCGCAGTGGTTTGGAAACGGGGCTAATTATGCCGAATGGGAACGGTCCCACGACCGTCGCTTGGTGAGGTAGACTAGGCGTAATGGGGGAGCTTCCCCGGACGAACACGGAACCCTTGCCATGACCTACGGCCTACCTAAGGAAAAATCCGGCGTTTCGCGAAAACCCTGGGGAGCCCTGCGAATTGGGGCTCTGATGGTTGCCATTGGCGGGCTCGCTTGGCTGTCCTGGCCACATGCGCGTCCTCTGTTGGCGCAATGGTCGCAGAAGCCGGTGGATTTCAGCCGGGATGTTCAACCAATCCTGAATCAGAATTGCACTTCCTGCCACGGCGGCGTGCGCCAGAAAAATGGCGTGTCGTTTATCTTCCGCGAGGAAGCGCTGGGCACGGGCAAATCCGGACGACGGACGATCATTCCCGGGGATCCGGATGGGTCGGAGTTCATGGCACGCATTACCTCGAACGACCCGGAAGCGCGCATGCCGTATCACGGGGCAGCCCTTCCGCCAGAGCAGGTTTCGTTGTTGCGCCGCTGGATCAAGGAGGGCGCGAAGTGGTCGGACTACTGGGCTTTTGTGCCTCCGAAAGCGCAGGCTTTACCGGAAGTGAAACGCGGAAATTGGGTACGGCAGCCACTGGATCGATTTATCCTGGCGCGGTTGGAACGAGAGTCGCTGCAACCTTCGGCTGAAGCCGATGCTGCCGCGCTTTTGCGCCGAGTCTCTTTGGATCTGACGGGCCTCCCTCCAACCGAGCAAGAGCAAGCCGCGTTTTTGGCGGACCACTCGCCGGACGCGTATGAGAAGCAAGTGGACCGGCTGTTGGCATCGTCCGCCTACGGTGAGCGCTGGGCCGCGATGTGGCTGGATTTGGCGCGCTACGCTGACTCGATGGGCTATGAGGCCGACAATTTGCGCCCGGGCGTTTGGCCATACCGGGATTGGGTGATCGACGCCTTCAATCACAACCTGCCCTACGACGAGTTTGTGACCAAGCAGCTCGCGGGCGACCTGCTGCCCAATGCCACGTTCGAAGATCGGATCGCCACCTCGTTCCATCGGCAGACGCCCAACAATCAGGAGGGCGGAACCGACGACGAGGAATTCCGCACCGTGGCGACGATGGACCGTGTGGCGACGACGTGGTCCGTGCTGAACGGCGTGACCATGAATTGCGTGCAGTGCCATTCCCATCCCTATGATCCCATCCGACACGCGGATTATTACAAGTCGATGGCGTTTTTCAATATTTCGCGAGACGCGGATCGGGACGATGACTTCCCGACTCTGCGGGTTGCGAAAGATAAGGGGCACCACGCTGAGGTCGCGCAGATCCAGGGAGAGATTGCGCCTTTGCTGCATTCGGTGGTGAGTGCGGACCGCGATCTGGCGGACAAGACGGAATGGAAGCCAGCCCCCATTACATCCGCCCAAGCCAATGAAGCAATGGCATTAGAACAGAGACTGCCAGAAGATGAAGCCTATGTGTCGTTTCTCGAACAAGAGAAAGTACCAGCCAAGGTGAAGGCTGAAAGCATCCGCGGGCAGCTTAAATTTATCGAGCTGATCAAAAGGCGGCTGGCGGCTGCCAAGGCTCGCGGGCCGGTTAAGACATTCCATATTCGCGACGGTGAAGCTTGGACCGACCCTCACACGCCGCCGCAGTCCTATTTTGAGGTGACGGCTGCCAGCAGCGTGCCGGTGGTGACTGCGATCCGCGTGGAAGCGCCGCCCCTGGATGCGGAGAAGGCCCGACACACGCCAGAAGACGGCTTTTTTGCGGACCGCGTGGTTGCCTTTCTCGTGCGTCCGGATGGACAGAAGGAACGGATTACCTTCCGCTGCATGGTGCAGGACTCGGAGGAAAACCTGGCCGTATCAGTAGCGGCTCCGTACGACGACATGACGGAGGAGCAGAAGAAGATCGAGAACGCCAAGAGGAAAGAAGTGGCCGATGGCTTCGCTGCCAATCCCAAGCTGTTCAAGACCCGCTGGGTCGTGGGAGTTCCTGCCAAGCCGCTCCAGGTTTCGGAAAAGACTCACATTGAAGTGGCGCTCCAGCAGGGCCGGGAAATTGATACGCGGCCCGCGATTCTGCATCGCATTCGACTGACGGTGAGCGACGATCCCCGCTGGACTACGCGCGGCCAGGACCCAGCGCGTGTGCAGGCAATCGACCAACTCCGGCAACTGGAAACACGGCTCGCCAAGCTCCCCACGGTCAAGCTTCCGGTCATGTCTGACCAGGAGCCTTACGAACGCCGCGCGACGCTGGAATTTGAGCGTGGCAATTTTTTGAATAAAGTTGGCCCGGACCTGACACCGGACGTACCTAAGATTTTTCCGAAACTTCCGGACGGCGCGCCCCGCAACCGGCTGACGCTGGCCCAGTGGTTCTTCACGCCTGGGCAGCCGCTGACGGCGCGCGTTGCCGTCAACCGGTATTGGCAGGAGCTTTTCGGCACAGGCATCGTCGAGACTTTGGAGAACTTCGGCAGCGTAGGCGAGGGGCCGAGTCATCCGGAACTTCTCGACTGGCTGGCGCTCCATTTTCAGAACGATTTGCATTGGGACATGAAGGCGTTGCTCCGCGAGCTGGTGACCAGTGCCGCCTATCGTCAAAACGCGGCCACCACGCCGGAACTCGCCAAGAAAGACCCCCGCAATCGCCTTCTCGCTCGTGGCCCCCAACAGCGGCTCAGCGCGGAAATGGTTCGCGATCAAGCGCTTCTGGCGAGTGGCCTGCTCAGCCGCGAGATGGGTGGGCCACCGGTGATGCCGCCGCAGCCGGCGGGTGTTTGGAACTCGGTCTACAACAGTGACAAGTGGATCAACGCCAAAGGCCCCAACCGCTACCGTCGCGCCATCTATACGTTTGTGAAACGCACCAGCGGCTATCCCAGTTCGCTGATTTTTGATGCTTCCGACCGCGCGACAAGTCTGCCGCGGCGCATCGCCACCAACACCCCGTTACAAGCGCTGGTTACCCTGAATGACCCCGTGTATTCCGAAGCGGCGGCAGCCCTGGCGACCCGGGTGGTGAAAGAAGGGAATGGCGAGGAAACGCTGGATGCTCGCCTTACGCGGGAGGTCCGTCTGGTGCTTTCCCGTGATCCGGCACCTGAGGAATTGGCTGTACTGCGAGCCCTGTTTGACAAGACGGTTTCGACACCGCGCACGCCAACTCTGAAGCTGGCGAGCTTCCAGGTGAACGCGCCGGTCAAGCGCAAGACCGTTGATCCGAAGAAGGAATTCGATGGGCTGAAGACCGTGGCCAGCGTCCTGCTAAACCTGGACGCCGCTCTGAACAGGTAAAACCTCTATGAAAGACCGCATATTCCACAATTCGAAGCCTAGCGACCTGAGCCTTGCCAGCGAGATCCATCCGGAGAGAGTGTTCGCCGACCTGCAAGCACAGACTCGGCGTCACTTTTTGCGCTCACTCACGGGCGGCGTGGGTGCCATGTTCCTCGGCTCGTTAGCGCCGAGCCTGGCCTCCGCCAACACCGTGGAACTGGCCAACGACGGCTCGCAACGCCTTGATTTCAAGAGAGATCCTCGCAGTCCCCTGTCGACTTTGCCGCCCCAGTTCGCCGCCCGCGCCAAGCGCGTGATCTATCTGCACATGGCCGGCGCACCCAGCCAACTTGAGCTCTTCGAGCACAAGCCGGAACTTACCAAGCTCGATGGGCAGGATTGCCCGGCATCGTTTTTGGCGGGCAAGCGGTTCGCCTTCATCACGGGCGTTCCGAAGCTGATGGGGGCGCAATATCCGTTCCATCAAATTGGCCAGAGCGGACAATGGATTTCCGACCGACTTCCGCATCTGGAAAAGCATATTGATGATCTCTGCTTCATCAAGTCCATGCGTACCGACCAGTTCAACCACGCGCCGGCGCAATTGCTGGTGCACACGGGAAATCCGCGGCTGGGCTACCCGTCGCTTGGCTCGTGGGTCGTCTATGGGCTCGGCAGTGAGAACCAGAACTTGCCTGGCTTTATCGTCCTCATCTCCGGCGGCAACACGCCCGATGGGGGCAAACAGCTGTGGGGCACCGGCTTTCTTCCCAGTGTTTACCAGGGCGTCCAGTGCCGTTCGCATGGCGAACCCGTGCTTTACCTGAATAGCCCGAAAGACGTTAGCACACCCAAACGCCGCAACATGCTGGATGCCATCGACGAGTTAAACCAGCGCAACTATGCCGAGTTCGGCAACCCGGAAGCACTTACGCGAATTGCCCAATACGAAATGTCGTTCCGCATGCAAATGGATGCCACCGACGCAATGGACATCCACAAGGAGCCGGAGGCGGTTCGCACCCGTTACGGGTCGAAGGTGGGGGAGTCGAGTTTCGCCAATAATTGTCTGGTGGCGCGGCGGCTGGCCGAGCGTGGAGTGCGCTTTATTCAGCTCTATCACTGGGGCTGGGATAGCCACGGCTCCAGCGCGAATGAGGCTTTGAACGTTGGGTTTAAGAAGCGCTGCCTGGAAACCGACCAACCGATTGCCGCGCTGTTATCCGACCTGAAGGATCGCGGCATGTTGGAAGACACGCTCGTCGTATGGGGCGGAGAATTTGGCAGGACTTCGATGCGCGAAAACCGCAGCGGTCAAGTGATGGAGTTTACAGGCCGCGATCACAACCCTGGAGCCTTTACGATTTGGCTCGCGGGAGGCGGGGTGAAGCCGGGAATGACACACGGCCAAACCGACGAAATGGGCTACGAGATTGTGAAAGACCCCGTCGAAATCCGCGACCTCCATGCCTCCCTGCTCTATCTATTGGGCTTCGACCACCACAAACTCAACTTCCCGTTCCAGGGCCTTGATCAGAAGCTGACGGGCGTGAAGCCAGCTCGCGTGGTGTCGGAGATTCTGGCTTGAGCTGGGTCAAAACTCGGATTGCTTCCGCTCGTGGGCTGTTCGGGCTGGTCGCACTGGCACCGATTCTGTTGCTGGCGGTTCTCTTACTGCTTGCGCCTCCAGATGGCGGTGAGCGGACCCAATTCTTACAGTTCGTGGGCCGTTTTCACCCAATTTCAGTTCACCTACCCATCGCGTTACTGATGCTGATTCCGTTACTGGAATTGGCCGGACGAACTCGCTATTTTGCTTATTTGCTGGCTTCCATCGACTTCTTGCTGGGTACGGCTACCCTTGGCGCGATCGGAGCGGCCATGCTGGGGTGGTCTCTAGGCAGAAACGGGGGCTATTCCGGGCCACTCGTCACGCAACACATGTGGGGAGGAGTCGCGGTGGCGGCGGCGGCCTGGCTCTGCTGGTTCCTGCGAGCACAAGCCGTAGCTGGCGGGCGACAGCGGCTTTATGTCCTAACGCTGCTCACCACAGTGGGAATCGTTTCGTTCACCGGATATCGCGGAGGGCAGCTCTCTCAAGGCGAAAACCACTTAACGGAATTCATGCCCGAGCCTTTGCAATCGGTGTTGGGAGTCTCCGCCTCCGAACCGGTGGTCCATTCCGGTGCTGGCGGCCCTGAAACGTTCTTCGGCGCACGAATTCAGCCGCTTTTTGCCAACCACTGCACCAGTTGCCACGGACGGAACAAACACAAGGGCAAGCTACGGTTGGATAGCTTCGACGCGCTCATGCGCGGCGGAAAGCACGGCGCGGTGGTGAAGGCTAACGAAACCAAGGCCAGCGAACTCTTTCGCCGCATTACGTTGCCCCCAACGGATGACGAGTTCATGCCCACTGACGGCAAGCGCCCGCTCAGCGCCAGTGACGTGAAGCTGATTGAGCTGTGGATCACCTCGGGGGCTTCGGGGACGCAGGCAGTGGATGCGATCAAAGACCTTCCCGCCAGTTCGACCAGCCAGGTGGCGGAAGTGACGTTCGATGAAGTTGATTTGGAAGCCGTGGCGAAGCAGAGGGAAAGCTTGGCCGCCGTGGTCACACAACTCCAGCAACGTTTCCCTCGCCTGCTGGACTACCAATCCCGTTCGTCAGCTGACCTGGTTATCAACGCTTCGCTGCTGGGGCTAAAGTTCGGCGACAACGAGCTGGCCGCGCTTGCCCCCCTGAGTGAACGCATCGTCGGCGCGGATCTTTCGAATACCGCCATCACAGACCGCTCCGCCGGAGCGCTGTCCACCATGAAGCACCTGCGCGAGCTGCGCCTGATGCACACCAAGATCTCGGATGCTACGGTTCAGGCCCTTGGGGGGCTGGATCAACTCGAGTCGCTGAGCCTTTTCGATACGCCGGTCACATCGGCGAACCTGCCCGTAGTCGCGCGGCTGCCGAAGTTGCGTCATGTCTATGTGGCGGGTACAAGAATTTCTCCGGATGCAACGTTGCCGCCGGAAATCAAAAGCAAGATTGTGTTCTGATTCTCCCGGGAGGCTTCCATGAAATCATCCTTGTTTTCGCGAGCTTTGGTGTCGCGTCGTTCACTCTTGCAGAGCGGTGCCGGTTCCATTGCCGCGGCGGCCTTGGCTCTCAGCGCTCCGGCTGCATTGCTGGCAAAAGAGAAACTTCCGTCCACGAACACCGCCAACGACGGCGAAATTCTCGGGCAAGTTGATTTCCGCTACCGCGCCCAACGCCACTGGGGCTTGCTCGACCGCGCTCACTACCCGGTCAAGGACTGCCACGGCATTACCGAAGACCGCCACGGCCGCATCGTGATGCTGACCAACGACACGCACAACAACCTGATCGCCTATGAAAAGGGCGGAAAATTCCTGTCCGCCTGGGAGACGCGCTTCCCCACCGCACATGGTCTTGAAATTGAAGATCACCAGGGCGTGGACTGCTACTGGATCACCGACCACGATGTGCAATGCCTTTCCATCAACACGGCCGACGGGCACGAAATCCTCCGCATTGGACCCGATGCCGTAGCGGCAAAATATCCGAACATCAAGAATTACCACCCGACGAACTCAACCTTCGCGCCCGATGGAGATTTCTTCATCAGCGATGGCTATGGCTCCAGCTTCATTCACCACTTCGATCCCGCCGGGAAATACATCTCCAGTTTCGGCGGCGCGGGCAATACGCCTGCCAACCTCAGCGAACCACACTCGGCTTGGATCGACAACCGCTCCGGCAAACCGTCGGTACTGGTTTGTGATCGTGGAAATGAAACGCTGAAGTGGTTTTCGCTATCCGGAGAATTCCAGCGCATGGTGCCCGTGCCCGGCGCGCGCCCCAGCAACGTCGCGCAATTTCCCGGCGCAGCCAATTCGAAGTTCAAGGATCACATCGCCGTCGCCAGCTTAAACGGCATGATTTTGATTCTCGATGGCAAGGACCAAGTGGTCTCCGTCGTGGGCGGCGAACCTGCCGTCTACGCCGACGGCAAGCTCCAGCCGTTGCAGGTTTATAACTACACGTTCAACCATCCCCACGATGTTTACGTGGATTCCACCGGGGCGCTGTATGTGCCGCAGTGGTGGTCAAATCAGACCTATCCAATCAAGCTGGACTTGTTGACCAAGCCTTAGTTAGCGCGCGCCAACCGCGGGCGTGATCACAATATTCCGAAACGATACGTGGCCATCCTCGCTGCCTTGTAGGTAAATCGGCGCAGGCACGCCCTCATGACTGTCGAGAGCGCCACCAGTAATACCCGGAATTTCCTGGTTGTCGATGATCGTCTTCCCGTTCAGCGCAACCGTAACCATGCGCCCCACGAGCGTGATGTCATACGCCTGCCACTCGCCCGGCTGATTCGGCACTTCTGGGGACGGCGCCAGAAAGCCGTAAACGCCTCCAGTGCGCATAGTCGGCCCCTCCGGTTCTGGATCATCTTCAATCTGCACTTCGTAGCGCCCGCGCAAGTAAACTCCGCTGTTCGACTTGGGCGAGCAGTTGAATTCAACGTGCAGCTTGAAGTCTTCAAACTTAGCCTTGGTGAGGAGGTCTGGTCCGCGCCCTGCACTGACGAGCACTCCATTTTCAATCTTCCACTGTGCCGTAGCGGCGGGATCGCCCGATCTCCAAACGCTCATGTCCTTGCCATCAAACAGCACCACCGGTTTTCCCCAATGCGGACTACCTTTTCGCTTGAGCGACGGAGCGGGCGTGCCGCTCCAGGTCCACTTCGCGCCGTCTGGGCCGGTCGCCTTTCCAGACAAAGTCCTGCCCGCGAGCTTCCCCTCAAACACCATATCAGTCTCTTTGCCACCCTCTTCTTCCTTTGGCGACGTGAAGGTGATGCCGCTGTCCGTCAGCTCCGCCTTCGGCAACAAGCGCGCGTGGCCCCAGCGGGCCACCATGCGAACTTTGACCTGGCCATCGACTTCCGTAATTTCCAGCCAAGTCGGATACTGCTTGTCGGCTGATGTAAGCGTAACGTCCCAACGACCCAGGTAAGGCTTAGCCGAATGCCCCTTGGCCGCGGCGGAATGCGTAGCGAGAGACGCCAACAGCGCGAGTGCTGTAAATGTGTTGCGAACCAACTTCATTCTCGGTCTCCCTTGGGTCATGGCTTAGGACTGGATCGTTTTGGAGGCGGCATCCCAATGCACAGGCTGCGTACGGAAGTAAGACTCGTTGGCCATATGGCATCCCAGCGCTGCGTTGTGTCCAAACAAAGCATCCTGGAGCACAGGCTTGCGCGAGCGCACTGCTTCAAAGAAATTCCAAAGATGCGGGCGCAGGTCGTCGTAGTCATTGCCCTTGAAGCTAACGCTTTCCGGAATCGGCTCCTGCCCGGGCTTCGCGTCATTGTCTTTATGCCACTGTTCCAAATAAGGAGTCCGCAAGCGGGCGGGAAACGAGCCTGAGTAGTAGCTGGGGCTGGTATCCACGCCAGGCTGCGGCGTATAGCTCAGGCCGAACTCGCCGAGCTCAATGATGCCCTTCGACCCCATGAAACGCGTGACTTCAGCCGTTTCAGAACCTAGGCTCAGCCGCATGTAAACCGGCACGTTCGCATACTCGAACAGAACCGCGTGAACGTCCGGCATGTTTCGGCCATCCTTCCAGCGGTAGATTCCGCCAAAGGCGCTCACACGCTTCGGAACTTCGTTAATGCCAAGAACGCGCTGCATTCCGCTGATCAAATGAACTAGCAAGTCGCCAGCCACGCCTGTACCGTATTCCTTCCAGCAGCGCCAGCGCGCGAAGGCCAGCGGATCAAACGCCTTCTTCGGCGCCGTACCCTGCCAAGTATCCCAATCCAGCGTTTCCGGAGACAGATCAGCCGGGGGCGGATACTCCCAGGCGCCGGTGGGGTCATTGCGCCCCAGAGTCGCCTCAATCAAGTTCAACTCCCCAATGGCACCCTGCTTGTAGAGTTCGTTGGCCTTAGCGCAGATCACCGAACTGGTGCGCTGGGCTCCGACCTGCACGATTCGATCCGTCTTCGCAGCGGCTGCGACCATCGCCAAACCATCCGCCGGAGTATGGGAGAACGGCTTTTCGCAGTAAACGTCTTTCCCCGCAGCGAGCGCATCCACTACCACCTGCTTATGCCAATGATCTGGCACGGCGATGATGATGGCGTCGATGGACTTATCATCTAGCAGCTCTTTGTAGCGGCGCGTAACCGTGATGGGCTTCCCCACAATCTCGCGGGCCAACTCGTGACGACCATCGTAGAGGTCCGCTGCGGCCACGCACTCAACACCGGGCAACGGTACGGCGGCATTGAGCAGGCTGCTGCCTTCCATCCCTACGCCGACGATGCCGAACCGCACTCGGTCGTTGGCTCCCACCGGGCGAGGGGAGGCATACAGCGGCGCTGGATCAAGAAAGATCGCCTTGGCTGCCAGAGTGGCACCGGCAACCCCAGCACTAGTTTGCAAAAATTCGCGACGCGAAAAGCCATTTCGTTTCATATTAAGAGCTCTCCTTGGACGATCTCTGCTGTTGCGAACTCACTAGCGACTACAGAGCCTTCAGATACGTCGAGTACGTCTCTTCACCAATGGAAGTGAAAGGTAGCAGCGTAAGCGGTCCGCCAGCGGTTTCCGCCTCCCACTTCTGCGAAGCCGTTTCCCTGGCCGCGAGCAGTTGCGCCTTCGTTACGTCGGGCTGCCCATCCGTGATGGCGAACAATACCAGCGGACCAGAAAGTAGCGCAACCGTCTCCGGATGACGCGCGTTGATCGCTTCTAGTCGCGTTTTCAAAGGCAGCTCCAATTGCACACGGTCACCCGACTTCCACGTGCGCCGGATGGATGCAAAGTGCCCAGGATTGACGGCGACCTCGGCGTGACGCCCATTGACCTTCACGGAAGCACCCTCGGCCCAAGCAGGAATCCGAAGATGCAAGGCAAACTCGGCCGCCTTCGATGTCTGCAACTCAAACTCAATCGCACTGTTGAACGGGTAAGCGCTCTTTTGCGTGAGCGTCACATGAGCGCCAGCGTGCATCCACCGCACCGTCGACGGCATATACAGGTTAACGTAAACTCCGCGGGCATCTTGGAAATACGAATTGATCCGGTAGTCCGCCACCACCTGCGGCATGGTGCCGGAGCAACAAGGCCAGCGGCGGTCGGAATACACTTTCCGCGCTTTGTTATTGAAATCCGCGTAGTAAAACGTGCTTCCGTCCGCGCGCATGGGCTTCGCGCCCAGAATTGTGTTGTACATCATGCGCTCCATGCTGTCCCCGTACGACGAATCGCCGGTGACGCGCAGCAAGTAGCGTGTGATCTTGAAATGCGCGTACGACCCGCAAGGCGTTTCAAAACTGCTATGCGAGTTCGTCAAACTCGCATAGATATCATCCGAATCCGGAGCGCGCAGCGTTTCGTCCGGTCCCCAGCCGCCAGTGGCAAAACTTTGGTCGCGCAAAAGAGCAAAGCCTGTTTTCGCGGCACGCAGGTGCTTGTCGCTCCCCAGTGTCAGGTACGCCTGCATCGCCGAGCTAAGGGAATTGATGTAGCTATAAGCGTGCCGCCCGGCAAAATCACTGCGACCCTCACTGAGCGGACCGTAGTAGCTCTCAGCAAGATAGGCGATGGCCGTCTTCTTATAGCGCTCTCCGGCTCCACGCTGGTAGGCCAGGAACATGTTCTCCGAATTGGTGTAAGACTCGTCCGAGTTGTAGGAATCGTCCTTGTCGGGCCGCCAGCTCTTGCCATTATCGACGGCCCTGCCCGGCATATGCGGCCAAGCTGCGTCCGTGGTCCGCTCCAGAATCTTGAAAGCATCCGGGTCGTGCGCAAACTCGTGCGCGTCCATCAGCCCGCACAGCAGTTTGTCGTAACAGTAGGCCGGGAACCGATTTTTGTCGTAGTACTGGCCATCAATGGTCTGCGCGTACAGACGATTCAGCCGGAGCACTTTCTCTCGAATCTCCGGCGTGCGCTTGATCGCATACATGCGCGACAGCGCCGAAACCCACTGCCCAAATGTGGCGCTCGGAGCGTAGGCTCCATCAATGCCGTAGTTCTTCGTGTCATAGCTGTACCAGCCGCCAAGTTCCGCACCGGGAGCGGGCTTGCCAATCATCTGGCGAAAGGGCTTCAGCAGGCTGTCTTCGTTCAAGCTCATCAGCAAGGAGAGGTGTTCATCCAGTTGCTTCTCATGCAGAGGACTATGCAGATCCACGTCGCCGTATGCAAATTGACGCAACGGCGGAGGAGCGGATTGAGCGACTCCGCGAACTGGCCAAGCAGCCCAGGCCGCAGCTACGCCAGCCAATTCAATGAAACTGCGGCGCGAAGTCTTACCCGACACTCGTTTCACCGACTCTCCAGGGTGGCCGAAGACCAAGTGGCACCCGACCATCTTACCCTGTCGATGGCGTCAACTCGCGAGAAATACGTCCCTGATCGGGCTGACCGTATGGTTCACGAAGCGCTTGATCTAGGCCGCAAGGATTTCGGACTGTCGTGGACGGAGCGTCCGACGCTATGGCGCAATCGCAAGATAATTGCCGTACCCAACAATCACCGTCGAACCCACCAGCAAGACAAGCGATAGCGTCAACAACCGCATGGCATGCGCGCCAGAGCCTTTCCACTCCCGCAACCCTATTCCCCACAGCGTGCTGAAGATGATGATACTGGCCATGTGTAACGTCCAGCTTGAAAACCCGTAGCGACCCATCTGCGTTTCTCCCATGGTGTAAAAGAAGAATTGGAAATACCAGGTGGTGCCGGCCAATGCGCAGAACAAGTAGTTGGAAAGCATGGGAGTCGGCCCATTTGCGGCATCCGGTCTGGCCGGAGCAAAGTACTGCCCTCCAGTCCGGTTGCGCACGTTGAGGATCAGGCACCACACAAAGTTCGTGGTAAACCCGCCGACGAGCACCACAATCAGGACCGGAAGCCCTTGCCACAGGGTCGCTGTGCCGTGCCGCAGAGTCAAAGCTTTGATGGGTGACCCCGCAGCTAATCCATAAGCGAAACAAGCGCTCATCACCCCAGAAAGGGTCGCAACAGCAAGGCCCTTCTTCAAGCTGAATTCCTTAATCGACTCGCGCTGTTGCTCGGGACTGACCGTTCGCTCCTTGGCCAGGCCCGCCAACCCCGCTACCGCAATCCCCAATAGACAGATGACAATTCCACCCAAAATCACCCGCCCGGAGGAGGTCGCCAGCACCTGGCTCGCAAATGTTCCCGCAAAAATCGGTGGCATGAGCGTGCCAAACGCGGCGCACAAGCCCAGTGCCACTGCCATCCCCAGCGACATGCCGAGATAGCGCATGGTGAGGCCGAACGTGAGTCCGCCAATCCCCCACAGCAGTCCAAAGAAAAACGCCCAGAACACGACCTTCCCAGGTGCCTCCGACAGCACGGCAAATAGATCCTTGGTCAAGAGGCTGGCCAAAAACCAGGGCGCGATGAGCCAACTGAAGACGCCGCCGACAAGCCAGTACGTTTCCCAGGCCCAGCCCTTCACCCCGCGATAAGGAACGTAGAAACTGGCCGACGCCAGTCCGCCCAGCCAGTGAAACAGAACCCCGAGTGCGGGATTGGGAACCATGAGACCTCGATCGTGACTCTAGATTTGTGGATCGGCGCCGAAACAGTTCACAAGTGGAACACTTCTTCGAGCGGCTGCATGGCGCGGTCAGGCAAAATGCCAGCCGGCTGTTGAAAGAAATCGGCCATTTCCCTCTGCCAACGCTCGTTCACCTCACGCGAGGCCATTCCGGCGCGGGCCGCGGCAAAGTCTTCCGTTTCGAGATAGCCCACCAACATGCCATCGTCGCGGAGAAAAAGCGAGTAGTTGTTCCACCCGGTCACGCGCAGCGCAGTCAACATCTCTGGCCACACTTCCCGATGACGCCGCTTGTATTCGTCCAGCCGGTCGGGTTTCACTTGCAACACAAAACAGATTCGCTCCATCGAGTCTCCGTGTCCCGGTTTCTATCTTAAAAATGCCTCGGTCAATCCGCCGTCCACCGGGATAATGTGCCCCGTAGTCTTGGCACCCTTCTCGCCGGCCAGCCACACGATGGCCTGTGCGCAATCCTGCGGCAAAATCGGACGCTTGGTCAAAGTTCGTTGCGCATAGAAATTGGCCAGCTTGGACCGCAGGTCTTCCGTAGACTCCGACTCGGCAAACTCGATCTTGTACTTTTGCAGCGACTGAATCACGCGGTCGCGCGGAAACATCGTCGACCCGGCCACAACCGTCGCTGGCGCAATTCCATTCACTCGCACTTGAGGCGCAAGCTTGATCGCCAACTCGCGCACCAGATGGTTCAGCGCGGTTTTGCTGATGTCGTAAGCCTCGCTTCCCTTCTTCGGCACGAGCGCGTTGGCCGAACTCGTCAGCACCATCGACGACGGCAAACCCTGGTCGCGAAATACCCATTCCGCTTCCCTCGCCAGCAGGTAATTCCCAGTCACATTGATCAAGAACGTCTTAGACCAGAGGCCATCACTCAATTCGCCGTTCTCCGCTGGGACCGGATACAGCGCAGCGGTATTGATGACGGCATCGATGCCCCCAAAGTGTTGCACCGTAAACTTGATGGCATTCGCCAAGCTCTCACTGGAGCCAAGATCCACGCCTGTATGCGCGAAAGCCTCTCGCGAACCCAAAGTGCAAGCCTCATCCGCCGCGGCTTTCGCCGTGGCCACATCAAGATCGGCAACAACAACATTGGCGCCAGCTTTCGCCAGCAGCAACACGACTTCCCTGCCAATCCCGCTGCCACCTCCAATCACCAGCGCAATCTTCCGGCTGAATTCGGCTTCCGCGGGCATCCTTTGCAACTTAGCCTCTTCAAGGGCCCAATACTCAATCCGGAACGCCTCCGAGCGCGGCAGCGCTACATAGTTATGGAATTGCGAGAAATGGCTCGACTGCTCTGGCCTCCGCGCTTGCGGCAGTGGATGCGCCGCATCGCCAACGGTATCTTCCAGCGCGTTAGCACCCGCCATCACGTGGATCGCGTTGATGAAAAACTCCGTTGTGATGCGAGCTTCCGTCTTGCTCTTGCCAAACCCAAACAGCCCGAGCCCCGGAATGATGACCGCCGACGGATTCGCATCTCGAAGCTTGGGGGAACCCGGCACGGCCCACGCTTCATAGTATTTTTTGTACTCCGCGCGGTACACAATCACGCTCTCCTGAATGCGGCCCTTTAGCACCTTGGCATCTTCCTTCGCGGGATTCCACGGGATTACCATCGGGCAAACACGCGTGCGAAGAAAGTGATCCGGACAGCTCGTCCCCAGAGCGCCCAATTGTGCACACCACTCCGACCCTGCAAACCTCAAAGCATCAGGATCATCAGTGAAGTGTGCGACGACACGCCGATTGGAAGACACGGCCCCGCGCAGCGCGGGCAAAATTGCCGCTGCGACCTGCTGCCGGTCCTCTCTGGGCGCATGATTCAGCCCTCCAAACAACGTACCCTTCTTTTCCTGATGTGACTGAATAAACTCACCCATCTCATCAATCGTCTGAATGCTATTGACGTAGCACTCGCGCTGCGTGTTCCCCCAAGTGAACAAGCCATGGCCGCCCAGAATTATCCCGTCCGCGCTAGGATTCGCCTGAATCGCACTGTTCAGCATGAGAGCCAGTTCAAACCCGGGCCGCTGCCACGGGATCCAAACGATGTTGCGCTGGAATCTCTTGTTGAACTCCTCCAGCTTCTGTTTCCCATTCGCGCTGGCCGCCAAAGCAATCGCCCAGTCCGGATGCAGATGGTCCACGTGGTCCCAGGGCAGAAAAGCATGGAGAGCCGTATCAATCGACGCCGCAACACGATTCTCACCAAACGCCGAAAGCGGATAAAACCCGACCATCTCGTCTTCGTGCGCTTCGCCTTTGTAAATTCCCTTGAGCTGCTCCAGTCGATCCAGGTAGAGCAGCGCAAAGCCCGATTCCTTGATCGAACCAATATCGCCGCCGCTCCCCTTCACCGCCAACACGCGAACAGGAGCGCCCGTGAAAGGATCCGCCATTTCGATTTTCGAGCTCGTGTTGCCACCACCAAAATTGGTAATCCGCAGGTCCGCGCCCAAAAGATTCGAGCGATAGCGCAACAGCGCCAATTGGTTCCCTTCAAGAGGCCGCGCGACAGCATCGTTCCATAGGTCTTTTAAGTAGGTCGTCGTTTTCATTTCAGGCATAAGTCATCTCATTGTATTGACGGAAACGTTGTATTGATGGAAACGTTCAGATTGCTCAATCCAGCGCGCGGTATCTGTCGGCGCAAATACTTCTGTGGGAAACGAATGATCGATGATGGCGCGAACCTCCGCCAGCGAACTAGCCGCCCCAGTCGCCAACATCTGCATGGCAACGTTGCCAAGCGCCGTCGCTTCCGCCGGTCCGGCCACAACCTGGCGTCCAGTGGCATCAGCGGTAAGTTGATTGAGCAGTCGATTCTTGGAGCCTCCCCCAATTACGCGGATTTGGTGGATGGGACCTCCGCTCAACAACTCCAGCGAGTCCAGAACCAACCGGTACTTCAGCGCCAAGCTCTCCAGAATGGTGCGCGCATAGGCACCCGGACTCTTGGGCCGAGGCTGTTCCGTGCCCGCGCAAAACTGATCGATCGCGGCGGGCATATCAGTTGGCTTCAAGAAAGCCGGGCTGTCAGGATCCACCAGATGTTGGAACGGAGCCTCGCGCCCGGCCAACTCCATCAGTTCCCGATAGTCGAAAGTCTGTCCTTGCAAGGCCCAGGTCTGCCGGCAACATTGCAGCATCCATAATCCCATCACGTTCTTCAGCAACCGCGTCGTGCCACAGACTCCACCCTCGTTCGTGAAGTTCAGCCGCAGGGCTTCTTTCGTTAGCACTGGAGCATCCAACTCCGTACCCAGCAGAGACCATGTTCCAGAACTTAGAAATGCGACGCCATTCCGAGCCGCGATCGCAGCAACCGCCGACCCGGTGTCATGCGTCGCCGGAGCGATCACCGGCGCATGGGAAAGAGGCAAAGTCCCCGCGATGCTGGAACGCAGGCTGCCGATCACAGTCCCTGGCTCGACGATTCTTGCTGGAAGCCGCGCCGGCAAACCAAGCCTCTCCATCAAGTCCGTCGCCCAGCCACGGGTTACTGGATTGACCATCTGCGTGGTGGTCGCGTTTGTAAACTCGCAGACAGCCGTCCCTGTGAGCCAATAATGAAATAAATCCGGAATCGTCAGCAATTGCCGTGCGGCATTCACAATACTCGGCGTATCCCGCACGGCGGCATAAAGCTGGTAAAGCGTATTGATTTGCATGAACTGAATGCCGGTCGCGGCATAAATCTCCGCCCGGGGAACTCTGGCAAACGCCTCTTCCATCACGCCGTCCGTGCGCGAATCCCGATAATGATAAGGATTCTGCAAAAGCTCCCCACGCTCCCCCAACAGTGCGTAGTCCACGCCCCAGGCATCCACGCCGATCCCAGAGAGTTCAAACTCTTCCAACTTGCTCAAAGCCCGCCGCACCTCCAGCCACAGCCGCATCACATCCCAGTGGCGGCTGCCGGCATACTCCACCGGCTCATTGGGAAACCGATGAATCTCCTCCGTGGTGATTACGCCCGAATGCAAATGCGCCAGCACCGCGCGACCGCTCTCCGCGCCGAAGTCTAGTGCCAGGTAGCGTCGCCGACCGTCGGAGTTAGGCATACGAGGAAACGTTCCTGGCGTTGCGCGCAGACCGCTCCTGCGTGATTCGCTCCAAATAGCCGGATTGGCGGAACGCCGCCATCGGATCTGCCGGAAGCCCTTTCGAGGTTCGCCATTCCCGAATCGCCGGACGCACATCCGTCGCGAACGCATCTTGCAGCAGCGACTCAGCCGCCACAAGTTCACAAGCCTTCTGCGCCTCCGCCAGCTTTGCGTGCTCCACCAGCGCCGCCTTGGCAAACAACTCCTGCGCCATGGTGACCGTTTGGATCATGGCCTCGATCTTGCCCTTCAGGTTGTGGCTTTGGTCCACCATGTAGGCGATATCGGCAGTCTGGCCGGTCTCCCATTCAAAATATCGAATTTCGTGGAAGATCCGGAATACCTGGTACGGATCAATGGAACCGAGGGTCAGGTCATCATCCGCATAGCGGCGGTCGTTAAAATGGAATCCGCCCAGCATATTTTCCGAGAGCAGCCACGCTACAATCTGCTCGATATTTTGCGAGGCATAATGATGCCCGGTATCGACCAGAACTTTAGCCTTCGGCCCTGCGGCACGCGATAGAAGCAGTGCCATGCCCCAATCCGCAATATCTGTGTGATAAAACGCTGGCTCAAACGGCTTGTACTCCACCAGCATCCTCTGATCCGCCCCGAGCTCCGCATGGAGCGTTGCCAATCCCTGCTCAAACCAGCTCTTGCGATGGCGAATGTTGGCTGTCCCCGGGTAGTTCGAACCGTCGGCAAACCACAACGAGATATCGCGACTACCTACTTGCTGCGCAATCCGTACGCTATCAAACGCGTGCTGCATCGCTGCTTTGCGCGTTTCGGCATCGGGATTTCCGAACGACCCATACTTGTAGATTTGATCTTGAAAAAGATTGGGATTGATGGAGCCCGGCTTGATGCCGCTTCGCTTGGCCATCTCACCCACTTCGGCCGCGCTCGCCAACCCTTCCGGGAAGTCCCAAAGCACATGCAGAGCAACGGTGGGGCACACCCCGGTCAGCGAGTGCACGAGGCTGGCATCGGACAGCTTCTCCGCGGTATTGGTAGCGGCGGCTGGCTGAATGAACTTCCCAAACCGAGTCCCTGTGTTCGCGAACCCCCAGGACGGAAGCTCGATTCGGAAGGAATCGAGCCCTTTTGCCACACGCTCCTGCCACTCCACTGCCATTACGCGGCCTCCAGTAACGAAAGAGAGTACACGTTTACGCCCCGCGGCGCACAACTTCTTGTCACCACCCTGGCGTTTGGCATAGCGAAACAATGATAGACCGTGGGAAAGCCCTGAATCTTAGCAATTTTATGCAATTCATTGGCGATCTAACCCCTCGCATCAACCCAGTTATCGCTTAACAAAGGCAGGGCTTGCCTTTTGCATGGCAGAACGAGTACTGTGACGAAGTTTCTTGAGGGTAGCCCATGTCGACTGCTCCGCTTCTTCGTGACCGGTATCTGGTTAAGTCCGTCGTTCACTCCTCCCGACTGTTGACCGCGTTTCGCTCCAATGGCGAGGCCTTGCCGCTGCGTGAGATTGCGGCGCGTAGTGGTCTGCCCAAAACCATGGCTTTTCGCCTCCTCTACACGCTGGAGAAGTGCGGCATGGTGGAGAAAATTGGCGAGAACCTCTACCAATCCTGCCTCCGCCCGTGGCGTCAGCGGCTCTTTCGTCTGGGGTACGCGGCGCAAGGGAAAGACTACGAATTTTCGCGGGAGGTTTCGGAAAGCCTGCGCCGGGCTGCGGCTGCGGAAGGTATTGAGCTGATCTCTCTCGACAACCGCTATAGCGGTAAAATTGCGCAGCGCAACGCCGACGTCCTGGTTCGAGAACACGTGGATCTGGCCATCGAATTCCAGACCGACGAAAATATCGCTGCCGCGGTTGCCGCGAAATATCGCGACGCCAAGATTCCCATGATCGCCATCGACATCCCCCATCCGGGAGCAACATACTATGGCGCGAATAACTACGAGG
>JAYWAL010000154.1:0-22046 GCA_043782485.1 Acidobacteriaceae bacterium
GCCGCCCTGCAAAAGCGCACGCTCATCTACGACAAGTCTGGCGAAGAGCATTACAACCTAATCTCCGCGCTGCACAAATCCGTTCGCAATTCCGATCCCGACGCCGCTCTCTATTGGCTTGGCCGCATGCTCGAAGCCGGAGAAGATCCGCTCTACGTCGCCCGCCGCGTGGTTCGCATGGCCGTCGAGGACATCGGCCTGGCCGACCCGCAAGCCCTCGCCCTCTGCATGGCTGCCCGCGATGCCGTGGACTTCATCGGCCTGCCCGAAGGCAACCTCGCCCTCGCGCAGGCAGTTGTCTATCTTTCGATAGCGCCCAAGTCCAACGCCTTGTACACCGCCTATAGCAGGGTAACGCAAGACGTGGAAAACACTGCCGCTGATCCCGTTCCGTTGCATTTACGAAACGCACCAACCGGATTGATGAAAAACTTAGGCTACGGCAAGGATTACCAATACGCACATGACGTCCCGAGCAAAGTGGCCAACATGGAATGCCTTCCGGAAAGCCTGCGTGGGAAGACCTACTACCAGCCGACGAACGAGGGTATTGAAAAGCGAATACGCGAGCGGATGGAAGAAATCAAGAAACGACGAACGGAAGCAGCCCAAGAAAACTCTTGACTTCCCAAACCTTGGAAAAAGCAGTTTTTTTAAAAATTGTCATTCCGAAGCGGAGCGAGGAATCCCCAAGGTGCCGAGAGCGGCCCGACGCTATCCAGGTTTCTTGCCGGGAAGCCGCGCAAAGAGAAAGCTTGCGAGATTTGTGCGGTGTCGAGGGTGTGGGGATTGCTCGCTTCGCTTCGGAATGACAGATCTTGAAAATGAAAAAGACTTCTTCCGAGTATGCCTATTGCGTGTTTCACAAACGCCCGTATCAGGGCACGGCTTAAGCCGTGCCGCTTGGCACCCATCATTTGGCGGCTTCAGCCGCAGCAGTAAGTATGCCAACGCTTCCGCCAGGCTATCGATGCACCAGGCTTCAGCAATCCTTCTGCTCTTCCCCGCTCTTAACCGCCGGAGTCACCGCCGGCAACAACGCCACCGGCTCCACTCCCGAACCCACCATCGGCGACGTCGAACTCCGCCGCGTTTCAATCTCACGCAGGTCGTCCAGGATGCCTTCGCGACCGGCGCTTGTACATTCTCGGGCAAACCGCGCGACGGCCTCGGTCAAAATATCGTGATGATGCAACCCTGCCAACCCAGTCTCGCGCGTCAAATTCAGCCACAGCCTGTGTACCAGCAACACGTCTTCATTCTTCATTGAAGGCGTATGCGGCCCAATGCGGAACGTCGAAACCGTGCAGTCCGGCTTCACCACTTCCAGCACAAATTGCAGCTTCGGCTCCGGAATCGTTTCCCACGCACGCCCCAGGTAGAACGCCTGCTCTTCCGCGGACATCTTCGAGGAAAGTCCCGCCACCACCGCCGAGCACTCCAGATTCTTCGCCGTGTGCGCAATCGCCGACCACACATCCGACGCCGGAACGACCAGCAGCGAAATCTTCTTACCAAAGCTTTCCGCCACGCTCACTGCCTTCGTGAATAGCGTCTGCTCGTAGTCGCTGAAAATCTGTTCCGCCGCCAGGTCATAGGCGCCAGCGCCGGTCTGCGCGATGCGCGCTGACATTACCACCACGTCCTGCTCAATCGTATCGGTCTGGGTGAGCGTCCACTTCAAGTGGTTCAGCGTGTTGTAATCGCGAACCGTCACCAGAATGCTGCCCGGCCTCGTGCCCAAACCTTCGCTTTCCACCGTATCGCGCTGCAGCAGTTGGAAGTGCTCCTTCATCTGCAATTCCGCTTGCGCGTGCTTCCGCCGGTTCACTTTTTCCGAAATGCTGAAGATCACAAAAAAGATAGCCGAAAAGCTGACGCCCGCCACCGTTGCCACCGACTTGGTAAACAAGTTGGTAATGGCCACGCACAGCAGCACCAGAAACACCGACACAATCCCAATGGGAATTTCCGTCTTCCCAATCATCAGGTTCGGCGGCACTTTCCATCCGCGCTCGCCTTTGTACTTGAAGCGCAGCACCAACATGGCCAGGCAATTGAAGGTAAAGCTCCAGATAACCCCGAACGCGTAAGCTTCGCCCAAAAGGTAGACGTCGCCGCGGCTGTAAAGGATGACCAGCAATTGCAGGATCACCACCATGTTGATGATGCGGTGGCTCGTTCCAAAGCGGCGATGCGGCACGCGGAACCAGTCCGCAAGCACGCCATCTTCGGAAACGCGGTTCAGCACGCCATTCGAGCCAATGATCGACGTATTAATCGCGCCAGAAAGAATCAGAAAACCGACCACCACAACAAACGCCCGGAACGCCAGCCGCAACACATGCGGCCCCACCATGTACATGGCCAGGCCAGCAATCAGGTTGTCTTTGTAAACCGGAATGCGGACCGCATCCGGAATCAGCATGACCGAGAGCAGGGACGCCAGCCCCGTAAACAGGAAGCTATAAATGGCAATGACAATGGCCGCACGCTTGAGATTCTTCAGCTTCGGGTGTGCAATTTCCCGATTCACCTGCGCCAGTGATTCCTCGCCGCTCATGGCCAGCACGGAGTGGCCGAAAGCCACCAGGATTCCAAACAGCCCCATCAAGTGCGCCAGATTCGTATGCTTCAGGAATCCCAGGGAACTGTCGTTGAAGTGCAGGTTCGCCGGAGTAGGCCACGGGATCGGCTGGTACCCGTTCTTGAGCACCGTAATCAGCGACCAGCCCAGCAGCACGATCACCATGACGGTGGTGATCTGCATCACGCGCAAAGCCTTCTCGCTCGATTCCTGGATGCCCTTGGTATTTTCATGCCAGTAATAAATCGTGACGGCCAAGGCAAAACCGACGGAAAGGAAGCTTTCAGAAATGTGTGGCGTGCCATGAAACATCGCCATAGCCGCGCTCGGCATCCACCCATGCGCCGTCATGGTGGCCAGTACTTCGTTAATCAATCCAGCGATGTACTGCCCGGCGGAAACCCCAGAAATCGGCCCCGTCAGAATATAGTCGAACATCAGAGCGGAGACGCTCAGTTTGGCTAGCGTGCCGCCAAGCGCTTCCTTCACCACGCGGTAGACCCCGCCGCGGACGAACATCGAGCAGCTTTCGACGTACACCGCCCGCACGGCGAACGAGAATAGCATCACCGCCACAATGAACCACGGTGCGGATTTGCCGACTGCCTGCTCAGAAATGCCGCAGGCGTAGAAGGCCGACGACGCCAGGTCGTTCAACACAATGGCGGCAGCGCGCCAGTACGAGATAAACGTCAGCATCACCGACGTCGCTACTACGATGCGGACGCGGTCGGCAACATTGGGAACAGGGGGACTTGAGGATGCCATCATTAAGAAAGTAAATCGCTGCTCAGGCGCAATCGTTCCATCCCGCAGCGACCCTAATGTTACCTGATGCCGACACGCCGCACAACGAAACCGACCCGCGTTGCGTTGATGGACCCAATCGCAATTCCTTCTGCGAAGCTGCGGAACCAGCTCATTCTTCCGTCTCCTGAGCACCGCGCGTCGGGTGCCCCGTCCTTACTTTTCGGGCTCTTTGCGAACCGAGGGCGGGAGACAAAAAGCCCAACCTACCCACAAGCAATTCCCACTCAATCCATCTGCTATCCTGAGGGCCGTGCGTTCCATTCACCATCGAGCCTGGCTCCTCAGCCTGCTCTCCGCCCTGCTCCAGATCCTGATCTTCCCCCTACCCGGACTCTCCCCACTCTGCTGGTTTGCTCTAACCCCGCTGCTACTGAGCCTGCTTCGCGCCCGCTCACCGGAAGCACTGCAACTCGAACTCGACGGCACCCAACTCCTCCCCGCGCGCCCCGGGCAAGGATTTCTGTTGGGCTACCTCTCCGGCATATTTTTTTATGCCTTCTCCTGCAACTGGATTTTCAACACCATGCGCCAGTACGGTGGTGTCAACGTTGTCATGTCTACGTTCTTACTTTTGCTTTTCAGCATGGCGGTCGGCCTGGCGCATGGCTTGTTCGGCGCATGTTTCGCCTGGCTCGCGAATTCGCGCAGTTCTGGCCCACGATGGGCGCTCGTCCTGGCTCCCGCGCTTTGGGTAAGCTTCGAGCTGGCGCGCACGCATCTGGTCTCAGTCCCATGGAATCTGCTCGGCACTGTCCAGGTCGACAACATCCCCCTGGCGCGCATCGCCACCATCACGGGCGTCTGGGGACTGTCCTTTGAAATCGTTCTCGTCAACGCCGCCATCGCCACCGCTCTGCTTCTGCCGCGCGGTCGTCGGGGACGAATGCTGGCGATGTGTGTCGGCATCGCCGCCCTGCTGCAAGCGGGCCGATGGCTGCCGCAACCCCCCTCGCCCACGAACCGCCTCGCGATTCTGGTGCAAGGCGACATCCCAGAAGATGGCCCGCAGTGGACCATAGACGACTACCAGCGCAAGCTCCGCGAATACGGCCAACTGAGCGCGCCTCCCGCCGTCGGATTTCCTCCGCCCTTAGGGTCACTCCCCGACCTCATCGTCTGGCCCGAATCACCCGCGCCCTTCATGACCCGCGATCCCGTCTTCGCAAAGTCCGTCAGCGAAATCGCACAAGCCGCTAAATCCTGGATGGTCGTAGGCAGCACTGGCATCGACGATCCTATGTCCCCGGCGGCCCGCCGCGACGCCGTCTTCAACTCCGCCGCGCTGGTCAACCCCTCTGGCGAAATCGTTGCGCGCTACGACAAAATCCACCTCGTGCCCTTCGGAGAGTACGTTCCATTTCGACAATTTTTCTCCTTTGCTGAAGCGCTCACCAAAGAAGTCGGCACCTTCGAATCCGGCACTTCCCGTCAGCCGCTCCACGCTGGCCCCACGCGCCTCGGCGTCTTCATCTGCTACGAATCCGTCTTCCCCGACGAAGTTCGCCAGTTCGCCAACAACGGCGCTCAAGTCTTCGTCAATCTCTCCAACGATGGCTGGTATGGCGATAGCGGCGCTTGGGCGCAACACCTGCAACAGGCCCGCATGCGAGCCGTGGAAAACAACCGCTGGCTTCTCCGCGATACCAACTCCGGCCTCACCGCCGCCGTTGATCCCTTGGGCCGCGTAGTCGCCTCCATCCCGCGTAAAACCCGCACGCGCCTCGAAGCTCCGTATGCGCTCATTGACGGCACCACTTTCTACACCCGCCACGGCGGCTGGTTCGCCTACCTCTGTGCGATAATTTCGTTAGTAGCTCTCATTGACACTGTTCTGGTTCGCGCTCCAAAATCCTAATGGCCAACGTAACCATCGAAGAACTCGACCGCGAATACACCCCCGTCAAGGACAAAGTCCGCGATCTCCGGGAGTATCTTTGACCCGGCTCGCACCCGCCAACAGCTAGTCGAAACCGACCAGCAAGCCGCCGACCCGAACCTCTGGTCCAACCCAGCCAAATCCCAGCAAGTGATGCGCGAGAAAAAGCGCCTCGAAGGCATTCTCGCCACCGACGCCGACCTCGCACGCCGTTCCGGCGACATCCAAGCCTACTTTGACCTCGGCCGCGAAGGCGAAGACGTCTCCGCCGATCTCCGCCGCGAAATCGACACCCTACGCCAAGTTTTGGAACGCGTCGAAACCAGCACGCTCCTCTCCGGCGACAACGACCCGCGCAACGCCATCGTCACCATCCACCCCGGCGCTGGCGGCACCGAGTCGCAAGACTGGGCCGAGATGCTCCTCCGTATGTACCTCCGCTGGGCCGAGCGCCAGAGCTTCCAAACCACCCTCAACGACCACCAGCCCGGCGAAGAAGCCGGCATCAAATCCGCCACCTTCACCGTCACCGGCGACTACGCCTATGGCCTGCTTCAAGGCGAAATCGGCGTCCACCGCCTCGTCCGCATTTCCCCCTTCGACCAAGCCAAGCGCCGCCACACATCCTTCGCCAGCGTCTTCGTCTCCCCCGAAATCGACGACAGCATTGAAATCATTATTAAACCCGAAGACCTCCGCATCGACACCTACCGCTCCAGCGGCAAAGGCGGACAGCACGTCAACACCACCGATTCCGCCGTCCGCATCACCCACCTCGCCACCGGCCTAGTCGCCTCCTGCCAAAACGAGCGCTCTCAGCACAAAAATAAGGACCGCGCCATGAGCATGCTCCGCTCCAAACTTTACGAAATGGAACTGGAAAAGAAGAAAGAAATCTCCAAGAAGCAGGAAGACTCCAAGCTCGACAGCGACTTCGGCTCCCAAATCCGCTCCTATGTCCTCCAGCCGTATCGCATCGTCAAAGACCACCGCACGAAAGTAGAAATCGGCGACGTCGACCGCGTCATGGACGGCGATCTCCAGCCCCTAATCCGCGGCTACCTCCTAGCCCGCCGCAACGAAAAGTCCTAGGGAAACTCTGAATCAGTCCCTGAACGCAAACGCCTTGAAAGGGCACGGCTTTAGCCGTGCCGCCAAAGCCGCATAAATCAGGAGCTTTAGCCCCAGAGGGCCGTTCTTGACGTGTCAGGTTTTTTCGCCAGAGGACTTAATCAGACCCTCCCTAACTGCAAGACCATTACTTAAGGAACTTGCGGCACTCCCCGGAAGATGTTCGTCTAGTCACTGTGGCGGATCAATTGCTCACCGCCCGGCCACGGTCGATGAGCCATATCTAGAACATCGATCCTAGCCCCGAGGAACCCGCCATGCCGACCATGTTGGACATGATCAAGAACAACGCCGTCCCAGCCAATCTCATGGCTGCCGCCGCGCACGGTTCTCTCTCCATGCCCGCCGTCGAAACCCTGCAAGTCCTCGTCTACCTCACCCACAACCGCATCTTCGGCAAGCAAGCCCGCCTAACCCTTGCCGGATGGGATCTCGAAGCCACCCAGGCCCAGGTTGCCGATCCCGTCGCCCCGCGTGAAGTCCTCGACTACTTTCTGCATCCGGAAAACATCCGTCCCAAGCTTCTGCCCGGGCTCATCGAGAATCCCGCCATCTCCGATGACGCCCTGCTCCTACTCGCCGCCGAAGGCTCCCGCGATGTCGTTCGCGCCCTTCTGGCCAGCCCTCGCGTCCGCTCCTCGCACAAGATTCTGCACCCTCTCTCGCTCAACATTCACGTCACCACCGAAGAGGGCCAACAGCTCCAATCCTGGCTCAGCGGCACCGAACTCCGCGTCGTCGGAGGAACAGATTCTGTTCCACATTCCCAAACCGACGACGACACCTCCGAGGAAGCGCAAGCCGCCCTCACCGCCTTCGAACGCGAACACGCCGCCGAACTAGCCGCTCAGCCCGACGCTCCATTCCAACCGATCGGCGGCACCTACGGCATGGAAGTGGAGCCCGCCGAACCTGTCGAGGAAGCCCCAGCCATCTCCACCGGGGCCGCAGCGGCCGCTCCCGCCCGAGTCAAGCCCAAGCACGATCCCAATGAACGCGTCAGCGTCCTCCAGAAAATCGCCCGCCTCGACGTCAAAGGTCGCGTCCAGCTCGCCGTTCGCGGCACCAAGGAAGAACGCGCCATTCTCGTCCGCGACGGCACCAAGCTCGTCGCCCTCGCCGTCCTGCAATCCCCAAAAATCTCCGACGGCGAAGTCGAAAAATTCGCCGCCCAGAAAAACGTTCTCGAAGCCCTGCTCCGCGGCATCACCATGCACCGCCGCTTCATGAAGAACTACGTCATCATCCGAAATCTAACTTCCAATCCAAGAACGCCAATTGATCTTTCTCTCGGCCTCGTCAAGCACCTCATCGCCATTGACCTCAAAAACCTCTCCAACAATAAAGATGTTTCGGAGACGGTACGAAAAATGGCTCTCCGCGCCTTGAAGCAGAAAAGCGACAGCAAGGGCTAGTCCCGCCGCTTCCCCAGCCGCGCCACCACCGCCAACTCCCGCAAATACCCCGCCAGCGGACGTGCCGGAGTTCCCCAAAATACGCCCTTCCCGCGAATTACCTTTTTCGACGGCACCCCGCACTGCGCCCCCAGAATCGCCCCTGTCTCCACTCGCACATGGTCCCCAATTCCCACCTGTCCCGCCACCACCACGCCCGTTTCCAATACAGAACTTCCGGAAATTCCCGTCTGTGCCGCTATCACCACATCTTCGCCAATCTGCACGTTGTGACCCACATGCACCAGATTGTCGATCTTCGTCCCCCGCCCAATTACCGTCGCATCCAGCGCCCCTCGGTCCACCGTCGCATTGGCCCCAATCTCCACATCATCCCCAATGCGCAGCGTTCCAATCTGAGGAAACTTTTCATACCGCCCCGTCTTCCCTTCCCGCACATATCCAAATCCGTCACTCCCCAGCACGGCACCGGCATGCACGGTGACCCGGTCGCCCAGCGAAGTCCCGGAATACACCACCACCCGCGGATAGACATCGCAATCCCCGCCCACCACCACGCCGGGCGCAAGAACCACGCCTGCTCCAATCCACGAACCCGCCCCCACCACGACTTCTTCCCCAATCACCGCCCCGGCGTCCACGCAAACGCCCTCGCCCATCCGCGCCGAAGCCGCCACCACTGCCGCCGCATGGATTCCCGCCATCCGCGCCACTCGTGGCCGCAGCAACGCCCCAACCCGCGCAAATGCCAAGCGCGGCTCCGCCACAATCATCAACGGCTTCCCCGCTGCCCCAACCGCAAACTCCCCCGCAATCACAGCCGACGCCGCCCCAGCCAACGCCCGTTCCAATCCGCCACTGCGTTCCACAAACACAAGGTCCCCAACCCGCGCCGACTCCACGCTAGCCACCCGCGCCACCACCGTAGCACCATCCCCAACAACCCGCCCGCCAACCACTTCCGCAATTTGCCGTAACGATTTCGCCATAAGAAGAGTTTCACTTCTGCATCTAACTTCTGCAATCTAACTTCTGCAATCTGCAATCTGCAATCTGACTTCTCACTTCCTAATACACCCCCGCCTAATACACCCCCGCCTCCCCCTCCGGCCGCGTCTTCCACCTCCGATGCACCCACAACCACTGCTCCGGATACTTCCGCACAAACTCCTCAATCTTCGCGGTAAATCGCCCCGTGTTCTCCACAATATCCGCCTCCAAATCCCCCGTCCGCGCCAGTTCCACCGCTGGATCAAACCGCAACCGGTACTTCCGCAAGCGCCCATCCCACACGCAAAACCCCGGCACTACGCTGGCATCCGTCCGCAAGGCAATCCGCGCCAACCCGCTCGCCGTACACGCCGGAATGCCAAAAAAATTCACAAACACTCCCTGCGGCGGCGTCATATTGGTGTCCATCAAAATTCCCACCGTCTCGCCGCGTTTCATTGCCGCCAGCAGCCCGCGCACAAAGTTATCTTTGTCCACCACGGTGTTCCCGTGCATCGTCCGGTAGCCCTGCACCAACCGGTCTACATATGGATTATCCAACCCCCGCATTACAATCCGCAGCGGATGCCCCTGTAGCGAATGCACAAACGACGACAGCTCCCACCCGCCCAGGTGGCCTGTCAAGAATAGAACACCCTTCCCCCGCGCATGCGCCTTCTCAAAATTCTCAAACCCGTCATAAATCACAACCCGGCCAACATTCTCCCGCGTATACGAAGGAAACCGGCAAAACTCCGCCAACTGCCGCCCCAGGGAAACAAACACCCCGCGCAGAATCTTCCGCCTTTTGACATGTTCCATAACGGGAAATGCCAGCTCCAAGTTATGCATCCCGACCCGCCGCAACCGTCCGTACATCCGGTACACCACCAGCGCCAACCCAATCGCCACCGCACGCGCCGCCCACCGCGGCAGCAGACCCAACGTCCGCACCACTACCCACAAGAGCGCGTATTCCAACTGATGTCGCATGTTAGGGAGAATCGGCGAAGGTATACCGAGCCCGCGTACCCTGTCAACGCCACGCCGCAATAGAACCGAAGACCATCGCCCAGGACGGACGTTCTCAGCCTTCACTTCCGCAATCTTACTTCCGCAATGCCTTACGGATGAATCAACCGCACCGGCACTCCGCTACCCTCATTCAGCCCCACCGGTACCAACCCCGGCGCTCGCGCCCCCGCACCACATCCGGAAACGTTCATAACATGGATCGTCGGCTCGCCCGCGCTGGCGCTATCCACAAATCCCTGCACAAATCCAATCACCGTCACCGCCACGCCCGGCTTGTTATAGGGCGCTGGTCCCGGTCCCACGTCATACACCGGAATCGTCACCACCGAGCGGCTCGTCGAAATCTGCGTCCCCGCGCCCACGCCACTATGCGTGGTCCCAGCATCAATCTCATAAGGAAATGCGGTCGTAACCAGCACATCCTGCCCGTTGCCCAGCCCCGCCGCCGCCGCGCCAATCCGGCAGTCAATCGCCAGTTGATTGCTCGCCGTATCCGCCGGCCCTGCCGTCGTATCCAGATTCACCTGCTGTCCGCAGGCAACGGGCGTCGGATTGCAAGACGTGATGTTCAATTGGTAGCTCACTCCCACCTCGCAGCTCGGCCCACTCGCCGCCGGAGTGGGAAGATCCAGGGGATAGTAAGTCAACTTGGCTGGCGTGCCCACCGGAGCATTCAGCGCCACGCTGCAGCCACCGGGGCATCCTGTCCTCAGCGGAATCGACCGCCCAACAACGCCTTCCGGGTCGCCAGGGGTTGTCGGCTCGTTGTTCACGATCTGGCCCGTTGCCGGGTCAAAAATCGGAGATCCGGCATTGTAAGGGTCCATGTTTGCCAGTAACCACGGCGTAACGCACTTCGCCGCCACAGGAACCTGCGTCCCCGATGGGTTAAACCCCTCCGCTTGTGCCGTAGCTGAAACCTCCGCCGTCGATTGTCCCCAAATCTTGGAGAAGAACAGCGGCAGCGGCGCGCTCTCCACCGTCACCGATACCTGGGGATTCACCCCGAACCCACTACCAATCGCGCTTGGACCAGGGCAGGCTCCGCACGATCCACCGCTCGGGAAGCAGACCGTAGTCGTCGCCGGGGCCGCGCTACCAATTTTGCCCATCACCGCCAGTTGTTGCGCTTGCTGTTTTGCCTGGTAGCACGAGCCATCCCAGCTGTCTTGTGTATCAATCGGGTCGGCCGTCACCCCGCGCTCCATCAACGTCTTGGCCCCGGCCAGCGCGCCCGCATCCGCCACCCGTTGCGCCTGCGCCCGAGCCACGTACAACGTCACCAGGTCAATCGCCAGCGCCGCCATTCCCAGCAGGGCAAAAATCGCCACCACCACAAACAGCAAAGTTATTCCGCGTTCCCCACGCCGAGTGTGAAATTGCGCAATTCTAGCCATTACCTAAGCTCCTGAACATCACTTGAATAACAAAAGATGTTTTACTTCTGCGGTCCGCACTCACATCAGGTTCTTCATGCTCGCATTCACCACCAGATTGGTTGACGTCGGAAACGAACTTCCCGGCGAAAACACACTCAAAATAGCCGCCAGATGGTACTGGAATGGGTACTGCACCGCCACCTTACTGTAAAACACCAGCACCCCGCCCACGGAAACCGAGTTTTGTCTCTGGATCGTCAAGATCAGTGGTGCCGGACATGCCCCACCGTTGGCCGTATAGACCCACACCGCCGTCGACGCGTTCGAACTCGAAGCCGCCGCCCCCAGCAATCCGCAGTCATCTACACCCGCCGCCTGGAGGTTCCGCGCCACCGTGTCTCTCAGGTCCGCAATCGAGCCGTCCGTTGTCACCGTCGGGCTGGAAAAGTCATCCGTGCTCTGGCTCGCCGCCAACCGCGTCGTCTCAAACACCGCTTGTTCCAATTTCTGCTTCAGCGTCAACGCCCCGCCAAAATCAAAAATCGCATACAAAATCACAGCCAGAAACGGCAACGTAAAGGCAAACTCCGCCAGCGTCGCCCCACGCTCAGCGCCCCAGCGCCCCGTCCCCGTGTGCCTCGTCTTCACTGGGTGCCCCGTCCTTGCGGCTTCCGCCGCGGGGCGGGCATCGCTCACCCCAAATCGTCCGTGAGCGACGCAGGGATTCAGCCCCACCCTCCAACCCCCAACCAAGGCAGCTTGCGCCTCTGACACCCCCATCAATCCTCCCCCTTCACCTGCGCCTGCGCCTTCAAATTCAGCACATACGGCTGCTGTGAAATATACGGTGCCGTCGTCGACACCGACGGCAGAGAGAACGAATAGGGATACACCAACCGCACCGACGTCCCGCACACCGGAGACCCACTCGTCGGATTCCCTCCTGCCGGAGCGTTTAAAATCACATTCCGCTGCACACAAATCTTCGGCGATGCCAAGGTTCCCGAAAGTTCACACACCACTGCCACTCCGGGCAGCGGCGGCACGCACGAGTTCCTCACCGGCGCCACCGGTGCCGTCAGCAAGGTCGAGTCAATATGCGCATTCTGGAAGATCGGAGCCACCACGCCCGTCGCCACCTGTGCTCCCGTCAACGGAACCCCGCCACAAGTAGCGCATTGCGAAGCAGAAGCCGCACGCGCCCCTTCCAGCGCCGCATGTTGCAGCGTTGAGTACACCAGATACACCCGTCCAAATTGAAAAATTCCAAGAATAAACACAAACAACAACGGCAACACAAAGGCCGCCTCAGCCACCTCCGCAGCCCCACACTCCCGCCACAACCGCCCCAAAAAGCCCTTGGCCATTCCAATGGCCGTGTCATCGCGACCGGAGGTGGCCGGGTGCCCCATCCTTTTTTCGCGCCCTTTGCGAAAAAAGGGTGGGAACGACACCCCTCGATCCACCTGCCCTTGCTCACGCCCCAGATTTTGGGCGGCGCAGGGCTTCAGCCCTGCGATTTCCCCACTCCCCAGGGCGGCTTCAGCCGCAGAGGCCAGGTTCCAGGTTTTCCAAAATCGATTCACACCAACGACCCTTCCACCCAGCTTTCTGCCGGGTGCCTCATCCTCATTTTTCGCGGCCTTTGCGAAAAAAGAGTGGGAACGACATCCCTCGATCCACCTGCCCTTGCTCACGCCCCAGATTTTGGGCGGCGCAGGGCTTCAGCCCTATGTCTAACCAAAGATCCACAACCCCACAACAGCCAAAGCCCAAGCCACCCCAAACGGCACCTTGGCCGTCTCCGGATTATCCAACGAAATCGACGAATCCGGAACCCGCAAATGCACCAAAGCCCCGAAAATCCGTCCAATATTCCCCAAAGTCTCCAACAACCGACCCCGCCAAATCACCATTCCCAAGGCAATCGCAGCATTCACCAAAGCCGCCACAAAAAACACCGGCCAAAGCGACTCCACGCCCAGGATCGCCCCCGAAGCCCCCACCAGCTTCCAATCCCCATATCCAAACGCCCGCAGCGCCACAAATGGAAACAGCACAAGCATAGCCAGACCCAAGCCCCCTAAAGAAGACTTCACGCCCGACCAATGAAAAAAATAAGTATTAAGAATCAAACCCAAAGCCGCCGCAGGCACGGTCAGCCAATTCGGAATCCGCCGGCTCCGCCAGTCCGTTACCCCGGCGATCAGCGCCACCACAGCGGCCAGACTCCAAAGAACATGGTTTCCAAAAACGTGGTTCCCAGTCATCGCCCTCGTCTGAGATGGCGCGGATTCAGCCGCCCCGTCTCCGCCTCGCTTTGAAAGGGCACGGCTTTAGCCGTGCCGGAACCAGTCACACATGCGAGGGGCTTAGCCCCTGAGCGTCCTACCTAACCAAACTCCCAGCCCCTTGCCGCTCCGCCACCACATGCTTGGCATTGTCCGCCAAATCCTTCGCTTTCGGCAGCAATTCCAGGCACTTGTTAATCTGCGGATCCCACTGCGCCCGCGACTTCAAGCCCTCTTCCTGCCCATAGAGATCCGTCATGATCTCCGCCTTAATATTCGCCTTCACCCAGTCCACAACTTCACTGAAATCCGGCTCCGTAAAGGCAATCTTCTCCGCATCCAAATACTTCCGAAACTCCAGCAGCAACGCCTCATCCACCGGCATATCCTTCTCCGGGTGATGCGAAACCGTATAGTGCTTGGCAAAGTTAAAGAACGCATACTTCTGCAGCAACGTCTCCTGCAAATGCGTAGACTTCACCGGCGGAATCTTCACATCCGGCGTAATCCCCCCACCCCCATACACCGTCCGCCCACCATCCGTCAGCTTAACTTCCCTATTAGGCCCACCATCCTCCCCCTCGTGATTGTAATAATAATCGTAGAGGGAAATTGACGAGTAATCGCGTTGTATGAGGCGGCCGCTGGGCGTGTAGTAGCGGGCGGTGGTTAGAGCTAGGCCGGTGTTTTCGGCGATGTTGTAGACGGTTTGGACCAGGCCTTTGCCGAAGGTGGTTTCGCCTACGATCAGGCCTCGGTCGTGGTCTTGGATGGCCCCGGAAACGATTTCCGCCGCGCTGGCTGTGCCGCGGTTGACCAGGACTACCAGCGGGTAGTCTTTGCCGCCGTTGCCGTGTTGCGCATAGTAGCGCTTTTCCGACGACGCCCGACCGTGGTGGCTTACGATCACCTGGCCCTTCTTCAGGAACTTGTCGGCTACGCCGACGCCTTCGTTCAACAGCCCGCCAGGGTTTTGGCGAAGGTCTAGAATTAAGCCCTTGATGTCGCCGAATTCGTCCAGCGCGGCGGCTACTTCATGCTCGGTCGTTTCCTGGAAATTGGTGACGTGCATGTAGCCGATGCCGGGACGGATCAGGAAGTGCAGGTCCACGGAGTAGCGCGGAATTTCGTCGCGAATCACGGCAAATTCCAGCGGTTTTTCAGAGCCTTCGCGCAGCATGGTAATGCGCACGGTCGTGCCCTTCGGCCCCTTCAGCATGTCGGCCACTTCGCTGGTGCTGAGGTTATCGGCGGCTTTGCCATCCACGGCGATGATGATGTCGCCGGGGTGGATGCCAGCGCGGAAGGCCGGGGTTCCGAAGAACGGGGCGATGACGATGACTTTATTATTGCGCGGGCCGACGGTCATGCCGACGCCGTAATATTTCCCGTGCTGCTCCTCGCGCATCAGCGAGTACTGCTTGGGATCGAAAAAGCTGGAGTGCGGGTCCAGCACATGCAACATGCCCGGAATCGCCCCGTCGTAAATCGCCTTATCGGCATTCACGGGCTCAGCATAGTTCTGCTCAATAACGCGGTACACCTGAGTAAAGCTGAGCAGGCTATTGCTAACATCGCCTTCCGAATTAGCGGCCGCGGCCGGCTCTTTTTGGGCAAAAACGACGCCAATCAGGCCGCAAAGGACAAGAACGACAGGAACAATGACGAGCGAGCGCCGGGAACGGCTAGGCATGTCGAAAAAACCTCGTTAGGTGTGGCGGGCGCAGACGCCCCAAAACGCCACGATTTAACGGCAGTATAGCACGTAAATCGTTGATTTATAGACGCAGGGGGAACGCCAAAGTCACCTGGAAGGGCATGGCGGATCGCAGAAGGCAGATTGCAGAATTTGGCGGATTAGGACGGCTGATTTGGCCGGGCTGGAAACTTTGGGGCTCACTTTGGGGCGCGCCCGCTAGCTGGTGGAAGACGAGGTCGACTCCGTCGGGCCCCTTCCCGCCCACCTTCTACCGATACCCGACAAAAAAGGGATACGACCGGGTCAAAGCGAAGAACCCGTCTCGAGGCGCTTGAGTTGATTCAAAGCCTCGTCTCTCACAATTTGGGCGGCTGACTTTGCCAACAGCTGTAGGCGGGTGGCCCAGGTTTTCAAGCTCAGCTTGCGCTCTTCCCATAAAGGAACAGATGGGTGCCCCACCCCTTCGGCTGCGCTCAGGCAGGCTCTTGCGCTTTTTGCAAGGGTGGGTAGCCACACTGCTGATTTCCCGCACAGGTATGACCGTCGGCTTACATCGCTACTATGGCGCGCATCATCCGCACTTTATCACTTGGTCGTGTTACCGGCGCCAGCCTGCTTAACGCTCGCGATGAATCAGGCTGTGTCGCTACCCACCCTTGCAGAAATCGCAAGGGTGGGGCACCCATCTGTCCGGAATGGATCGAGAGGTCAAAAGCCTGGGCCGCCCGTCAATTTGCTCAATTCACAGTAAACTTTCGATTGCCGAACAGTGCGTTCGTTTTTGATATTGAAACTTGGACACGCCCGGTCGACGCTTGCGCGGGGACCGTTGCGATCACACAGGTGCTGGATACAAGCGCGAAGCTCGCTGCGACATTGTTGAAGGTTACGCTCATGGCTGAGCTAAAGCCCTGCCCTAGGATTACAACGGCAGAGCCCGGTTTGCCGGAGACTGGCGAAAGGGTGACAAAGGGTGGAAGTCCTGCGTTGAATGAATAGAGCACTCCACAATTGAAGCTGCAATACGGGCCGTTCGTGCCGGAGCCGCCGTTTGTTGTTGACCCATAAAACACGCCGCTAGTGTGCTGGACCATGGTTGTCTCTGGGGTTGCTCCGGTGGGATAGTCGAGGTCGAAGAGAGCCGTAAAAACCCCTTGAGGCGTGATCTTAAAAAGAGTTCCACAGCCACCTAAATCTGCACAAGTAGCGCTGGGCCCTTCGTAGCTGTTGGCGCCGTAGAATATCCCATCTGAGCCCTGAATTAAGCCCGCCGACGGGTAATTACCTTCGGCCCCGTCCATACCACGCAGGATGGTGACGTTGCCAGTAGGGGTCATTCGATATACGACGGCCGTTGCGCGAGAGGTATCAGGGTCGGATGTGCCGTAGAAATTCCCATCTAATCCTTGATACGGCAGGGACGCTGGTGGTCCGTCAACGGGAGAGAAACTATGCACCACAGTGAACTGGCCGAACGGAGTGATCTTGAAAATTGCTCCGTAACCGTTGTTGTTGGGTCCATACGCGGATATTCCGTAAAACGCGCCATCCGTTCCCAGTACCAATCCACTTGGCCACAACCCTAAATTGCCATCAAATTGGTAAAGGACAGCGAATTGGCCTTTGGGCGAGATTTTGTAAACAATGCCGTCACGCAGGGTTCCCCCGTCTGCTGTTGTTCCATAGAAATTTCCATCGAGGCCCTGCACGAGTTGCGCAAAAGTAGCCGGCGCAGCAGAAGCTTGATATACCTCGTTCGTTGTAAAGTGATGAAGGGTGGCGAGAGTGCCGGTGGGGGTAATCCGGAATATTGTTCCCCGGTTATACGCTCCACCGCTATGCGTAAGTCCGTAAAAAAATCCATCTACACCGAGGGTCAGCCCTCCCCCGGGATAATAGCCTTCGGACGACTGAAAGCTGTACAAAACTTTGAAACTGCCATTCGGAGCCATGCGAAAAACCGTGCCGTTACCGTAGGTACCACCGAACTCTGCTTCGCCATACAAAAGGCCGTCCCTCCCCTGGGTCATTTGGGAAATTGACGTAGGGTCTCCGGGGGAGCTTCCAAGGTTGGAAACCACGGAGTAGGTTTGAGCTTGGGCGACAGCGACCAATCCGGCTATACAGAAGCAGAGGAACTGAAGAAAGTGCGTGATTCGTTTTTTCATACTTCCCTCGGGTATTTTTGATTGCGAGAAAACTACGCCAGCAGTGGCAGGGCGAAAGGTTCAATTTGGTGCGGAGGAAATTGGAGATAGAAGTGACCCCATTTCCCATCCCCGCCCCGGTTTCCGCCGATTTCGGGAGTGAAGGGCGGCCCAGCTGTTTCGTGCCGCTGCTCTCCATTCCAAAGTTAGAATGCGAGGCGCCCCGTTCTTTCCGTAGCAAAGGGCGGGAACGATACCGCGTGGAACAACGGCTGGAGCAGTGATCAAGTTCCGTGTGCGGGAGTGGTGAGAGTTGGCCACCCGCCCTAACATCTTCCCCGACACGGTGATCAGCGCTAGTAAAAAGCGGGCCCTCCGAGAGAGGGCCCACCGATCTTAGCTCTGCTGCCAGCGCATATTTCCTATCCCGCCAGCGTTAGCAGATCCCCGCAGCATGAAACGCTTGGTTGGTCAGGGCGCCACCCAAGAACAGCAGTTGCCTGACCTGGATTCCCGTTGTGTTGGGAGCAAGCCCTGGCGTGACCTCGACCGTGGCCGGGGTAAACGGAACACTCTTGTCAACTGAGCCGCGAGTGCCGATCACCGTGCAACCGGCCAAAGTTCGGCCCGTGGCGAAAAAGTAGTTGCCCGTCGTTGCGTTGAACGAACTGGTCAAGCCGGAGCCGCGCTGGGGCAATCCCGTATCCCTCACAACCATGATCTTGGTGGCGACGGCATTGGGGCAGACGACCGCCAGGTGGAAGGGGATACCATCCGTGAGCCCGCCGCCCGGATTCTTGGTTTCAATATAGACGGAGGTGGCGGTCGGTCCGCTCCCCGTGTTGACGCCCGACGGATTCAAGACGATGGCATTGGCGGGGTCCGCGACGGTGGCCAGATAAGCGCACGGCGCGACCGGGGTGGTGAAAGTAACATCATATCGACCAATGCCCAGGTGCGTGAGTGTCGCGCCCGGCGTGGAGCGGATCAAGTCGGCGGCGTAGCCCACCACGGCAAAATCCCATCCCGTCCGATTGCAGGCGACGGCCAGGTCGAAAGGTCCGTCCAGCAGACCGCCGCCCTGATTCTTAACCTCCACGTACACACCGCTGCCGCTCAGGTGGCCTCCCGCGGTATAACTCTGAATGGCTTGGGAAAAGGCATTCTGCGTGGTCGCCACATAGGCGCAGGTGCTGACGTCCGAGGTGAAAGTGACCTCGTAGCGCCCGATGCCGATATGGGTTACGGACGAGACCCCGTTGCCGTTCACCAACGTGCTGTCCCCAGCCACCGAGGCGAACAAGTTCGGGGAAGCAGCCGAAGCGGTCGAAGGTACCAGCGCGACTGCTACCGCAAGCGCCATTCCGACCCAGAGTGTTCGAAGTGTAAAAGTTTTCATAGTGTTACTCCTTCATAAAAAATTGAGATCCATTTGGAGCCGATCCCAGTCACTTTACGGTCAGTGCAGAATCTGCTTCCATCTAGTCATGCGGCAAAGGGAGGGTGGATTGGCTCATATAAGAGACTTTTATTTTGCCTTCAGCTTGCAGGAGGCGCCAAATCGGGCGGGTGGCGTGGCTTTTGACCTTCTCTCTCCCCACCCGGACAGGGAGAGCCCCGTCCCCAGGTTGCGAAATATCCCCTTCGCCGCGGGTGGGCCAGCATTTGACCTCACAGACACAACCTGGACAAAGGGTGCCCCACCCCTGGCACTTTAAGGGTGGGAATCGATAAAGCGGATGTCAAATAAGATTGGGACGATGGAGCTCTCCCAAAATGTTCCTTATTTAGAAAATTTTCTTCATCGGCCTCGTCTACTAGCAGCCTTGCAAAAAACGCAAGGGTGGGACAGCCTTTGAGCTGTATGAAGAGCGAAGGCTGGGCCACCCGCCCGCCAGGCAGGCCCACTGTTGTGATCCACATCACTCCACAGTGCATCTGCGATCACTCGAGACTCAAGATTTAGAGTGCAAGATATCTTGGAGTTCGTTGGAACTCATCGCCGAGCGTTGGGCATTTCGACGGCCATGAAACATTTCCGTGATGTTCAAGGAATCAACAATATGAATTGGTCACAATTGCCCCTTCCTGCTGGCTCCAGCGCTTGCCGTGTTCTGATTGGGAAACTTGAGAAGATTTCGATGTCCCCCTTCACCGCGGCAGGATTGCATCCTACTGCGGAACACAAATTCGCTTTCCCGCTGGAATTCGCGACGTACTTTAACTCATAAACCAAAATGGAGGAAGAATCGTGCTCGCAACCATCACTACGAAACTCAACGGAACAACCACCCGATTGATACCTGCGGCAATGGGCCTCTTACTGGCAATGACTGTGCCTGCTTTTGCCCAGGAGATGAAGGTTCCGCAGACTTCGGCGGATCACCAACAGGTGGCAGAACGCTACCAGAAGATCGAGACGCAAACTCGCGAAGACATCGAAATGCATAAGAAAATGCTCGTGGAGTTCAATCAGACGGTAGCCAAGAGCCCGAAGTCGGGTGAAAATCCCTATACCAGGAAGATGCGGCTCCATTGTGAAAAGTACATCAAGGCAGCGGAGGGGTTGGCCGAAGAAGCTCGTGTATCTGCCAAGTTTCATGCCCTGCGGGCGAAAGAGTTGGAAGGCAAGTAACGATTCACGAAGCCTTGCAGGTCCGGCGTTGCGAAACGCCGCACCCGCTCCCTTGGTGAGTGGCCAACTCTTTTACAGGCGTGGATCACCATTCCTGGAACGGAACCTCAGGTGCCCCGTCCTTTCGGCTCCGCACAGAGCACCACCTGAAATCCAGCCTGTCCGCGAAATCATTTTCTCTCTACGAGGTGATGAGCGGACCTTTTTCGCAGCTCTTCCAGGGATGGATAAGATTTCGCTTCCAGCACCGTGCGTTCGCTGGGCTCTACTCCGCTGGCCAAGGCGCGATGCATCAACCGCAAAGCGGTTGGCGTGGTTGTGGGTGAGATAACTGTGGCGGCCAGGGTCCCCTGGTTGACCCAGGCTTGGCCTTCCTTTGGCAGTCCGTCCACGCCGGTGAAGGGGAGCTGGAGCCACGCCTGGCGCGACTGAGGATTGATCTGTTCCTGGAACGCTTTGCGAGCTCCCATGGCAATGCCATCGTACTGGCAACCGACCAGGTCAAACGCCGACGCCTGGGAAGTGGAGAGTTGCAGCCACTGGCTCACCACTTTTTGCGAGCCCTCTTCTGTCCACTGGCTTTTGAGAGCTTTGATCTTGATATTGGCGGGCTTGGTTGCCTCAAGGCCGGTGGTGCGTTGGACGGCGGCGGAGCTGGTGGCTGGTCCTTGCAGATAGAGGACCGTGCCCCCGCTGGGAAGCAAAGCGCCGAACTGCTGTCCCTGCACGCGGCCGATTTCCAGATGATCGCGGGTGACGCTGAACATTGGGACCTTGCTGGTAGCACGGAGGCGTCCGAGGTAGTCAACATCGCTGTTCAATACGCCCCAGGCGATGCCGGCGGCGACGGCCACTTCTGCCACCCGCACCAGGCCGGTGGATGTCAGCGGCTCAAACAGGATGGCGTCGGGTCGGCCTTGCCTGGCCTGTGCGATTTCCATGAGTTGCTGGCTTTGTGTGATGGCGTCGTCGTCGGCGTCGATCACTTGCAGCGTGATGCCGAGTTCCCGGGCCGTTGCCTCGGCACCGTGGGCTTGTTCTTGCTGGTAACTGTTGCGGTTGGGAAGGGACAAGACGACTTTCATGGGGCCCTCTTGAAGACGGATTGCATGGGGTCGGCCTAGTCTTTCGGCCGCATTCCGTCTAGGTAATCGTTTAACCTTAGCCGCCGGTTGGAGGGTAGACAAGTATCTGAGGAAATTCCTGGCTGCGAGGGGGTTTTGAGTGGGCCAAATGATTGCCCTGACTGGACGATTGGGCGGCTGGCCCACTCAAGCCTCACCTGCGAAAAGCCAAATGAAGGCTTGAGGGGCCACCCTGAGGTTTTACTTACGGAATCAACAGGCGAGCAGCCCCCGAGAATGAAATCGCATTCAAGGCCCGACCACCCGCCCGACTCCCGAATCTGAAACTATTGCTTGTCGTAGATCGCAGTGGATTTGAAAGGCTTGCCGTCGGGGCCGGTGCCTTTGGTGGAGAGGGTGGAGGTCTTTCCGTCGTGGGAAACGACGGCGATGGATGTGGCGACTACTTTGTCGCCCTTCTTGAGCGAAGCGGAGAACTGGTGGGAGTTCACGCGCGTGATGGCGATGTGGTCGGCCCCCAAGGGCGCGCCAGTGCCGGTGACCTCGACATCTTTGCCGTCATACTTGAGGGTGAAAGAGTAATTGATGGCGGACCCGTCGGCGGCTTGGCCTTCGAAAGCGTACTTGACGTTGTCGCCGTCGGCGGTGATGGTGCGGGTTAGGCTCTTCTGAGCCATGCCAGTGGGGAATTTCGATTTTTCCAGATTGAGCTTCCAGGTGCCGAGCGCGGGATTGTCGGCGGCGAGAAGGGCGGCGGGTAGAGCGAGACAGACCAGAGCCAGAGTGCACAGCTGGGCGAGACGTTTCATTGTTTTCCCTCTTTACTATTTTATGTTATGGAACACATAGGCAGGCGCCAGATCGCGGCAGCGCCGGCTTTTTCGAGCAATTTCCTGACGAGGGAGCGTACCCTGAAATTCAGGGTGGGTCAAGGTTGTCTGGGAAATGTGGATTTGGTCCGGGTGG
>JAYWAL010000155.1:0-8286 GCA_043782485.1 Acidobacteriaceae bacterium
CAAAAAGAAGGCTGGACGCTTCCGAAGCCGAACGACCAGGACTACGGCATCGCTTGGTGCGGATGGGGCTATGAGTTCAACGTCACCCCAGCCCAAATGCTCAATACCGTTCCGAAGTTGAAAGAAATGGGCATCAAGTGGGCCACCCTGGACGACCGCTGGTTTACCACCTACGGCGACTGGGAGCCGAGGCCAGAAACGTTCCCTGGCGATTCCATCAAGAAGATGGCAACGGACTTCCACAAAGAAGGCATTTACGCTCAACTTTGGTGGTATCCGCTGGTGGCCGAAGATGGCCACGGCAAGTGGGAATCCCACAAATACATCGTTTCCAAAGTCGTAAAAGAACATCCTGACTGGCTGGTGCTGGGCAAAGATGGCAAGCCTGCCCGCGTGTTTCGCGGACTCGCCGTATTGTGTCCGTCCTTGCCGGAAGTGCAGGAGTACTACAAAAACCTAACGGCTAAGTTCATCGGCGACTGGGGTTTCGACGGTCACAAGCTAGACAACATCTATACGGTTCCGGCTTGCTATAACCCGAAACATCATCACAAGTCGCCGCAGGAATCGACGAATGCGATGGCGGATGTCTACAGAATCATCTACCAAACCACGCGAGGCATGAAGCCGGAGAGCGTTACGCAAATTTGCCCGTGCGGAACCACTCCGAATCTGGCCTGGTTGGGGGCTATGGATCAGGCGGTCACAGCAGACCCTGTTGGCGCGGTCCAGGTGCGCCGCCGCATTAAGTGGTACAAGGCGCTGTTGGGACCCAACTCGGCGGTCTACGGTGATCATGTTGAACTATCGGAAATGAAACAGACGAAGCCCGGACAGTTTGTGGAAATTGGCCGGGACTTCGCTTCCACCATCGGTACAGGCGGCGTCCCCGGCACCAAGTTCACCTGGGGAGAGTCGAGCCCGAAGTTCCAGCGGGTCGCGCTCACGCCGGATAAAGAAGAGCACTGGAAGAAGTGGACCGCTCTCTATAACGAAAAGATGCTCTCGCGCGGCGAGTTCAAAGACCTGTATATCTACGGATACGATTCGCCCGAGGCCTATGCCATTGAGAAGGACGGCAAAATGTATTATGCGTTCTATTCGCCCTCGGCTTCAGCGGCTTGGAAAGGGAAGATTGAGCTGCGGGGGCTGGCACCTGGCAAATACCGCGTGCACGATTATGCCAACAACAAGGACTTGGGCGAGGTGGACGCAAGCAGCCCAGTTCTGGAAGCAGAATTTACGGGTAGCTTGCTGGTGGAGACCTCGAAAGAGTAGCGGCGTTCGAAGGGACGGTTGTCCCCGCGCGTTCGCTGGCGATTTGGCAGCACTCAGCATAGAAAACTTTGAGTCATTGTCCCGGTTCTGGAAATTTTCATTCCGAAGCGTAACGAGGAATCCCCAGGGGCCGAGAGGGGCCCGACACTTTCCAGCGTTCTTATCAGGACGCCGCGCAGGGAGAAAGCTGGCGAAAGTTATAGCGATTCGGGTGTCAGGGATTCCTCGCTTCGCTTCGGAATGACAGGTCTCTAAAAGTGAAGCAGATCTGATTGAGGATTTCTGAATAAACCATTGATCCCATACGGGACCAAAGTCACTCCAGCCGTTCACCGAATTGCAGATCCGTGCAGCTCGCAGAACTCAGCCCACATCGCCGGGTTGCGGAAGGCTTCGGTGCCTCCGGAGCGCGTAGTCGAAAATGCAGCCGCGCGGTTACCGGAATCCAAACTCGCTTTCAGATCCGCGCCGCGCACGTACTCGTGCAGGAACCCGGCATTGAACGTATCGCCAGCCCCCAGCGGATCCACGACATCCACGGAAAGGGGCAGGCAATGCACGCGCTCAGCGCCGCGCACGGCCATCGCTCCTTTAGATCCCATCTTCACCACCAGCAGAGGGATCTTCGCCGAGAGAATGCGCACGGCCTCCTCAAAGTCCTCCGTGCGCGCCATTTTGCAGGCCTCGCGCTCGTTGGGCATCAGAATGTCGACAAAGGGCAGGGCGTCTGGGAATGTTTCTTCCCACCGGTCTTCCGGGTCGTCGTTGGTGTCGCAGGAAATGGTAAGCCCGGCAGATTTCAAGCGGCGGAACAACTCGGGAATCTGCGGCACCAGCGCGCGGTGCAGAAAAAACGAAGACAAATGAAAATGTCGCGACGAGGTCAGATAGTCCAGGTCCAAATGCTCCAACGCCATTTCCGCCATGCTTCCCGGATAAGTAAGAATATGGCGGCTTTCCGAGTGCGGCAGAACCATGGTCACGCCCGTCGCGAAAGACTTCGACTCGGTTACGCGGCTCAAGTCCACGCCCGCGGCGTTCAGGCGGCCCATGGCAATCGACCCGAAGTCGTCGCGGCCCACGCGCGTGATAAATCCAACCTTGCTGCCCAGAACGGAAAGATTGTGAGCTGTAATCGCCGAAGAACTTCCCAGCGTGACGCAACAGCCGGTGGCGAGTAGTTCACGTTCCAAAGGAAGATCTTCAGGAAATCCGTAGAGCAGGATGTCCAGATTGATTTCCCCGGCCAGGGTAATGTCGAAACGCGGATTGCCGTTCATGCCGTCTCGTTCAGAATGACGACTTGGGAAAGATTCCGAGGCGAGTCCGGATCTAATCCCTTTTTCAACCCTGTGTACAAGCCCAGCAATTGCCCGGCGAGAGAGCAGGCGGCCAAGCGGGAGCACTCACTGCCGGAAGGCACTTCAATCAATAAATCCGCGGCCGTGCGAATGCGCGCGTTCGGCTGGCTGGTCACCACCAGCGTCGTTGCCCCCAAAGCCTTCATTTCTTCGAGCAAGTCGACCTCGGCCGCGTAAGCACTGTCGGAAATAAAAAGTCCCAGCAGCGACCGCGGGCTGACAATCGACTTCGGCCCATGACGAAATTCCAGGCTGTGAAAGACTTGCGCGTAGCTGCAGGAGGACTCCATCACCTTCAGCATGGCCTCGTTGGCGATGCCAAAGAATGGCCCCTGGCCCAGAAAGGAATAGTTTTCCAGGTCGTGCCGGCTGACAAAACTTCGCACCATTTCCGGCACGCGTTCAAACATGGCGGCGGAACGGAATGGTAGCTGGCGAAGTTCGTCGAGCAGCGCGTCCTTGCCGGCCACCGAAGCTGCCAAAAATTGCAATGCCATCAGCATGGAGCTGAACGACCGAGTCATTACAGTGCTCTTCTCGGCCGCCGCTTCAAGAATGATGGGCAGCGCCGAAGTCTGCGCCAGCGGCTGGTCGCCATAGCAGGTGACGGCAATCGTTCGAATGCCGCGTTCACGTTCTAAATATTGCGTGGCCCGCACAACTTCCGTGGTCTTGCCCGAGCGCGAAATCATCACAGGAATGATGGTGCGACGCTTGCCCAGAACAACGTCGGGAAAGAACATGATTTCCGAAGCTGGCACGGCGCGCGCGGGCATCCCGGTGATGGCCGTAAACGAGGCGGCGGCCGACAGGGCAATGTAGTAGCTGGTGCCGCACCCCACAAACAGCCATTCGCCATCTGGCGGCAAGTGGGTGCAAATCTTGCGAATGGTTTCCATCTGGTCCAATGCGCGCAGGCATTCGGTCCAGCATTGCGGCTGCGAAAGAATTTCGTCCAGCGTCGTGGTTGGGCGATCCAGCGTCGAATTCATGGTTGGTGTTGGTCCCGATACTTTCTAAACAAGGGTCACGGTAATGCCCAAGTCTTTGAGTGCTTGCAAATCAGTTTTAGCAATGCGCTTGTCGGTGATCACATGGTGGACGGCTTTGGTGGGTACGATGTGCGAAAGACTGCGGTGGCCAAACTTGCTGGCGTCGCAAACCGCCACCACGCGTCGCGCCCGTTCCACCATCACGCGGTTGACTTTCGCTTCCAGCAGGTTGGGCGTGCTCAATCCCAGCTTCACGTCGAAGCCATCCACGCCCAGGAAACAAAGATCGGCGCTCAGCTGGCGCAAACTCTCTTCTGCCAGCGGGCCCACCAGCGAAAACGAATTGCGGCGCACGCTACCGCCAGTCAATAACACTTCAATCTCGGAATTGGCCAGTTCGGCCGCGATGTTCACAGCGTTGGTGATCACCGTCAGTTTGCGGTGCCCCCGCAGGCTGCGGGCGATCGTCGTCGTGGTCGTGCCGGAATCCAGGATGATGGATTGGCCTTCCTCGATGAGCCGCACGGCCGCGGCAGCGATGCGCATTTTTTCGCCGTGGTGCAGCTTTTCTTTTTCCTGCAAGGAAGGGTCGGCCAGCGCTCCCGTTTGCACCGTAAGAGCGCCACCATGTGTGCGATGGAGCAGCCCCTGCGCGTGCAGCACTTCCAAATCTTTACGAATTGTGATTTGGGAAGTGTCGAAGCGGGCGGAAAGGTCTGTCACCAGAACGCGAGACTCGCGGTTCAGCAGATCGAGGATGACGCGCCTACGCTCCTCATTCAGCAACTTCTCGCCTTTGGCCATAGGAGCCTCGTTTCCCTAAGGCTATCTTTTTACATTGTTTTGTTTCGAATGGCAAGCATTTCGATGCAATGAATCGAAAGAAGCGGGGGGGAAGGGAACTGAAGAATGGCGGACCGCCCAGCGAGACGACGGGACCGACGAAGTCGAGAAAAGACACAGCTCCGCCCAGCGACTTATGCTGGCAGCAATCAGCTAGCGGGCTTTGCGGGCCGCGACAGCCTGAGCGAAATGCTCGACAGTCAATCCCATCGACACCTTTTTCAGTTTGTCGGTGAGTTTGGTGCGCTCGGCGTCGGTCTTGGCGACAACATAACGCTTGCGGAGCTGGCTGATTTTCGCGGTTCGGGTACGGCGGCGGCGGATTTCGCTACGGCGGGTCGGTGTGCTCATAAGGGTTCAATTGCGATTATACCCTGTTCGAGCCTCAGACCACGCAGTTAAGCGATGCTGGCTTGCTGGCTCGCATAGAAGGGGCCGGTGGGCTGTTTCCCGGGCCGGTCGCGTCGTAGTAGATCTCGCAGCGAATCCAGAACCGAGGCTAAGGCGTCGGGGTCGCTGGCTACCATATTTCGGACGCTTTCCTGGTCGATGACGATCTCTCCAATCGGTTTATGGCGGGAGACTGGGCTCTGCGCCGAAAACTGGGTGGAGGCTTGTGGTGAGCCAGTCTGGGTGTCTTGCCGGGTGAAAGTCAGGTCAAGCCGCCCGCTGAACATCCAGTGCGCCACCACCTCGATTGCATGTTCGGACGAACAAGCGCCTCGGGCCGACTCGTTGGCAGCCAAAATTCGATTCCATCGAAGAATGGTGATGCCGTGACTGCGCGGAGGCGAAACTAGCAGATAGGCGGGCGTCCGTGGGCCAAGACCGTGACCGCAGACGGCGCAGCGTTTACCGGGTTGCACACTCAAGCAGTTCCTCCGCTCTTTAACGTCTTGCAAATCAACGTCCTGCAAATCAACGTCATGCAAATCAACATCTCGCAAATCAACGCGCAAAGCTCGTAGGCTCACGCCACAGCAGCTCGCCCCGCCATGGGGATCAGAACAATCCCCGCTCCGTGGTCAAAGACGAGGTTCCAGCGTTGGCTGCACGAGCCGCAGAGCCAGTAGTATTCGGAAGAACGCGCCGATTTTGGGTTCTTGCGGAGAGGCTTGCCGGTCGCCGGCGGCTCTTCCGCCTTGGGCTTGTCGACCCGTAGCAAGCGGCCCTCCCGCAAGTGCTTGAAACTTGTCGAACACGACGGATTGACGCATTTGCTGAGCAAGGTTCCCCCTCGGGCGAAACGGTGATGCACCATCAATAGTGCAAGCGCGTGCCCAGTTCAGCTTGGCGTTGCGGGAAATACCTGCAAGTGGATGAATCGATTTGAGTTACGAGTACGGAAAATGGCGCTGGCCGCCATCGGCAGAAACTTGCCGTGACGGCCAGTGGGCGAACGTGCCCAACTACCGGCACACTCAGTAACGCGAAATTTCCAGCTTTTTCATCTTGTACTGTAGGGTCGTGCGTTTCAGTCCCAGGCGGGACGCCGCGCCGTGTTTTCCGCCAACCACGCCATTCGTGTCGTGCAAGATGTGGCGGATGTGCTCGCGTTCCATTTCCAGCAGCGTTTGGGCGGCCTCGGTGGACTTTTGCTGCTCAATTCGAAGCTCGTCCAGGTTAACTCGCAAATCCGGCCCGGGGGATAGGATCACGGCCCGCTCAATCAGGTTCTCTAGCTCCCGGATGTTGCCGGGCCAGCACCAGTGCTCGAGCGCCTCTAGAGTTGCCGGAGGGACTCGTAAGTCCGGTCGACTCAGACGTTTGGCGAATTTCTGCACAAACATCTTTACCAGCACAGGAATACTCTCCGGACGTTCGCGGAGCGGGGGGACGCGGACCGGAAATACGTTCAGCCGATAAAACAAATCGCGGCGGAACTGTCCCGTGGCGGTCATCTGGGCCAAGTCCCGGTTGGTGGCGGCCAGTAGGCGGACATCTACTTTCACCGTCTGGGTCCCACCCAAGCGCTCGAATTCCTTCTCCTGCAACACCCGCAGCAACTTGGGTTGCAGCTCCAGGGGCACGTCGCCGACTTCGTCCAGGAATAAGGTTCCCCGGTGGGCCAGTTCGATGCGACCGATTTTCCTGCCGCTTGCACCGGTGAATGCTCCCTTCTCGTACCCAAAGAGTTCACTCTCGAGCAAACCAGCGGGAATGGCGGAACAGTTGACCTTGATGAACGGCCGGTCCCGCCGTGGACTCATCTCGCAAATCGCGTGGGCCAACACTTCCTTGCCCGTGCCGGTTTCACCCAGCAGGAGCATGGTGGTAGTGGTGGGGGCCACTTTCGCCATGTCCCGAAGAATCTTGTGCATGGCGGGACTCTTGCAGGTGAGGGCTTCGTTGCGGAGGGTTCCGGATGGTTGGGTTGTCGCGCCCGGACTGGCGAGTGAGCGGCGCTCCCGCAGGTCGGTGACGAAAGCGACCCAGGGAGGGCATTTTTTCCACAAATAGCCCGCACTGACCAGAACGGGTACCCGGGTACCGTCGGGCTGCACGATCTCCTTCTCAAAGGGTTTGCACAGACCATGTTCGCGGAGCTCCTTTTCGGCCTGGTCGTGGAGCGGCAGGAACTCCCGAGCCGTGACGTCGGAGAGGCGAAGTCCTCGCCGCATGTCTTCCCGGGTGCGCCCCACGATTCGCAGGTAGGCGTCGTTGCCATTGGAAAGAAGTCCGCCTTCCTCCCATTGCACCACGCCCACGGCGCTGGTCTGGGCAAGGGCTTCGAAGAGAAACGCATCTCCGCGAACCTGTTCCTCTGCTTCATGGCGCTGGCGCATATCTTTTAACTGCTGTAGCGCCAGTTGGTTCGCCAGGGCCAATGCAATCTGCCCCGCCACCTCATTCAAGAGGAAGGCATCCTCGGTGCGATAGGTACCTGGACTGGGACTGCTGACCCAGATCGCGCCAAATACGCTATTGGCGGTGCGGAGCGGTGCCCAACAGCCGGATCGGAGACCGCAGCGGAGAAGCTCACGGGTAGCTTCGCAAGTAAATTGAGGAGAGCGCAAGTCCTCGACCAGAATCGGTCGCTGCAAGCGATAGGCCTCGCCCGCCGGAGTGCCGTCCAGGGGAAGCGTGAAATTGGCGGGGAGTTCGGCTGCGCCGGGCGGTCCCTGCTGGGCAAAGAGGCGAAGGTGGGTGGAACCGGTTTCATACAAGGCCAACCCGGCGTGCGTGTGGGGCAGGACCCGGTTGAGTCTGCGGCAGATCCCTGGGATTGCTGTTCTTAGATCCGAATGGGCTAAAAGAAACTGGTTCAGGTCGGGTAACAGCCGGGACCGGTCTTGCTGGTGCAGGCTGTCGATTAGGGCCCCTGGAATGATTGGTTCCGTGTGCGAAGTGGCCATAGCATCCTCGTCCTGCGGGATTTCTATTGAGGGCCCGTATTGTCATCAGCACATTTGCGTGTGCCGAAAGTGTCTCCAGTGTACACGGGCACGCGATGTATTCCGCAACTTACTCTCGTGAAGCTTCCTGCGTAACCGTCTCGAAATGAGAACGTGACCAACGGTCTGGCGAAAATGGAATGAGTGGAGCAATGCGTGCGAGGGCCATTAGTTTCTTATGTGGAACTTATCAAGAAAAGCAGGAAAAACAGCAAAACGACAACTCGACCGCGGGCACGGTGGCAGCGGTCGGTCGAAAGTGCCCAACTGTTGGCGCGTCTATCGGCGGGGGATCTCGAGCTTTCTCATTTTATATTGCAGGGTTGTGCGTTTCAGCCCGAGGATGGCCGCCGCACCTCGCTCGCCACCAATTACTCCGTTCGCCTCGTGTAGGACCCGCGTGATATGGTCCCGCTC
>JAYWAL010000156.1:0-3083 GCA_043782485.1 Acidobacteriaceae bacterium
ATCCCGCTCACCCCCAACGGCAAAATCGACCGCCAGGCCCTACCCGCTCCCGAACAAGCGCAGACCCACACCTACGTCGCCCCAGCCACCTCCACCGAACACGCCGTTGCCGCCATCTGGGCCGAAGTCCTTCGCCGCGACCGCATCTCCACCTCCGACAACTTCTTCGACCTCGGCGGCCACTCCCTCATGGCTACTCAGGTCATTTCCAGAATCCGCCGCACTCTGAACACGGATTTGCCGCTTCGCGCGCTGTTCGAATTCCCTACCGTTGCTGGCATCGCAATCCAGATCGAAAAGTTGCAAACGAACAACACAGAATTGGCCGCGCCCCCCATCACCAGGACTCCCCGCAACGGCGATTTACCACTCTCCTTTGCGCAGCAAAGACTCTGGGTGCTCGATCAACTCGAACCCAATAATCCTGTTTACAACATTCCGCGCACGCTGCGCTTGAGGGGTGACCTGAACATCGCCGTTCTAGAATCGGCGCTGAACGAGATCGTCCGCCGCCATGAAGCGCAGCGCACCACTTTTACAACGCGCAATGGCCAACCGGTGCAGGTTGTGGCACCGGAGCTCAAGTTAAGTATTCCGGTTCGCGAACTAATGCAGGTCCCCGAGGCCGAGCGCGAGAACGAAGCGCGCCGTCTCGCGTCCGACGAAGCGCTCCAGCCCTTTGACCTCACAAAAGGCCCTCTCGTCCGTGCCAGGCTCTTGCGTCTAGCCCCCTCGAACTACGTCCTTCTCTTGACCATGCATCACATCATCAGCGATGCCTGGTCCGCCACAGTATTTTTCCAGGAATTGAACGCTCTCTACGAAGCATTTTCCCAGGGCAAACCATCTCCGCTGCCCGAACTCGCAATCCAGTACGCGGACTACGCGGTCTGGCAGCGGCAGTGGTACCAAGCGGCGGTCCTGCAAAAGCAACTCGCATATTGGCGGAAGCAGTTACAGGGAGCCCCTCCTGTTTTGGAACTGCCAGCGGACCGGCCTCGCCCTGAACAGCAGTCGTTCCGCGGCGCGATGGAGTCGATACCGTTTTCACCCGAACTCGCCGCGAACCTGAAAGACTTTGCCCGCCGCGAGGGCGTTACGCTCTTCATGGCTTTGCTGGCGGGTTTTCAATCCCTGCTTTCGCGCTATTGCGGGCAGGATCAGATCGTCGTCGGCACCGATGTTGCGAACCGACCGACGCTGGAAACCGAAAAGCTTATTGGCTTTTTCATCAACCTGCTGGCGATTCGAACGGATCTGTCAGGGAATCCCACGTTCCGCGAAGTCCTGAGCCGAGTTCGCGAAACCGCCCTCGGCGCGTATGCACATCAGGATATGCCCTTCGACAAGCTCGTCGAGGAACTTCGGCCCGAACGCAGCCTAAGCCACAGTCCCATCGTGCAGGTCTTGTTCGTTATGCAGAACATGCCGCGTCCGCGAAAAGAACTGGCGGGACTGGAACTCTCGGCTTTCGAAATGCCTCTGACTCGCTCCAAATTCGATCTGGCCACGTTCATGGTGGAAACCGATGCCGGACTTACTGGCCACTGGGTCTATAGCATCGATCTGTTTGAACGCTCGACTATTGCTCGTATGGCGGCGCACTTTGAAACCTTGCTGCGCGGCGCCGTTGCCGATCCCAGCACCCGCATCAGCACACTGGAGCTTTTCTCTGAATTCGAAAAACAAGCGCGCGGAGCGGAGACCCAACAGCGGAAAAAATCCCAACTGAGAAAGTTGATGGCTGCGGACCCTAAAACAGTGAGCCTTTCCGCTGACCGCGAGGAATCATAAATGCCGGAGCAGACTACAGCAGCCTTTTGGCTTTCGCCGCAACAAAAACTTGCCGCCACCCAGCAAACCGACGGCGAAGGCGCGTTCCGATCCGTTTGCCTCGTGGCGATTAATGGCGTCATTCGCCCTGGCGCTTTGCAGAACGCTCTCGGGGAGCTTGTTTCTCGGCACGAGATCCTCCGCACAGTCTTCCGCCGTCAAGTTGGGATGAAAATTCCCTTTCAAGTGGTTCTCGATTCCATCGAAGCCGAATGGAATGCTGTGAGCTTGGGCGAGCTGGAGTCCTCCGAACGCGAGCACCAGCTGGAAGAGATGTTTCAGCGCGAGCAGGCGCGGTTCATGGATCTCGCTCACGGACTGGTCGTTCATGCGACTCTGCTGGAGCTGGGCGACGCAAAACACGCGCTGCTGTTCGGCGTACCCGCCCTTTGCTGCGACACCCGGTCGCTGGAAATCTTGATTCAAGAACTCGCCCAACTCTATGCAGGACAGTCTCTGCCACCCGTGGGAGATCTCCGCTACGTGCAATTCGCGCAATGGCAGAATGACCTCCTGGAGTCCGACGAAGATGCCGCCAAAGAAGGTCGCGCCTTCTGGCTGCGAGCTACCCCACAAGCCGCTCCTAAACCCCTTCTTCCGTTCGAGCGAAAGACCCCTCCGGCGAATTTCCAGCCGGAAAGTTTTTTGTCGAGCCTGACACCCGTGGCGTTCGATGCCCTGCGCGCCACCGCGTCAAAATCTGGCGCATCGCTCAACGATATTCTTCTCACCGCATGGCACTGTCTGCTATCGCGTCTGACCGGTGAATCCGCGCTGTCGGTCGGGGTCACCCTCGATAGCCGTGGATACGACGAGCTGGAACGATTCGTGGGATTGTTCGCGAAGTCAGTCCCCATTGCGGCCCAGCTGGAGGGTAATCCCAACTTCCAGGAAATGCTCCGCCAAACCCGAGAGTCTGTCGAGAAGGCCAACGAATGGCAGGAATACTGCGATCCTGCCTCGGCTGACCTTGCAGCGCAGTACTCCTACGGAGATCTGCCGGGGAAGCAGACCTACGGTGACACCACCTTCGAAATGGTACGCCGCGAAGTTTGCGCCGAGCGCTTCCAGCTCAAGCTCGAAGCACAAAAGTCCGAGCGTGGTCTGGAGCTGCGCTTCCACTACGACGCCTCCCGCTTCTCTCGCGACTCCGTCCAGCGTTGGGCTGGCTACTTTCAAACCCTGCTCTCCGCCGCCATCGCCAACCCGGAAACGCCCGTCAGCCGCCTGCCTCTCCTAGACGCCGCCGA
>JAYWAL010000157.1:0-53882 GCA_043782485.1 Acidobacteriaceae bacterium
GGGATCGGAATTGCGAACGGATTTGTGCAGCGCGGAGATTAGGTTGTAATGCTCTTCGCCAGACTTGTCGTAGATGAGCGTGCGCTTTTGCAGGGCGGCTTTGGCAATTTCATGGGTAATTTCGCCGCCAGTCCCCACCAGTCCCGCTGCGACTTCCAGCACGTTGCAGGCGGCGCGGGCATCGCCGTTGCTGTAGATGGCGATCAGGTGCAGAACATCGTCCGTGGCGGTGACGTTCAGGTTGCCCAGGCCACGTTCTTTGTCGCTTAGCGCGCGTTGCAGGAGTTGCGCGACCTGTTCGGGAGTGAGCGCTTTTAGAACATACACGCGGCAACGCGAGAGCAGCGCCGAGTTGATCTCGAACGAAGGATTCTCGGTTGTCGCACCGATCAGACGAATGTTGCCTTTTTCCACATGCGGAAGAAAGGCATCCTGCTGGGCACGGTTGAAGCGATGGATTTCATCAATGAAGAGGATGGTGCGGGTGCCGTATTGCCGCGCTCGCTCGGCCTCGCTCATTACCTGCTTGATTTCTTTAATCCCGGAAAGTACCGCGGAAAACTCAATAAATTCGGCGCGCGACATGGCCGCGATGATTTTGGCCAGCGTGGTTTTGCCCGTCCCAGGTGGACCCCAGAACAGCATGGAGCCAGCGTCGTCGCGTTCCATTTGTAAGCGCAGCGGTTTGCCGGGGCCGACGATATGCTCCTGGCCAACATACTCGTCCAGTGTGCGCGGGCGCATACGGTCGGCGAGCGGGTTTTGGGTGACCAGGGTGTCCGGGATAGGCTGGAAGAGGTTCATGAGGGCGAACGTTCTGTGGACGCGATTGCGTATTCCGATTTCACTAAGCCGCCCTTATAGCTCGTGGTGGCAATGTGGTTGAGCCGAACGTCGGCAGCCAGGGAGCCAAACAGTGGAATTCCTTCCCCAATCAGCATCGGGACTCGGGAGATAGTGAGCCGATCGATGAGGCCCGCCCGCAGGAAGCGTTGTACGGTGATGCCGCCGTCGACGTAGAGATGCTTGGCTCCGGTCTCGGCGAGCCGCGCTACGATGTCTTTTGGCTCGCCCGACATTTGCTCGACGTTGCCTTCTTGCACGACGGATAAATCCAGGGGCTTGCTGCTCAGCACGACCACCCGCTTTTTGCCGTAGGCCCAGCCGTCGAATCCGAGGACAACTTCATAAGTATTTCGTCCAATGACGTGCGCGTCGACAGTCTTGATGAATTCGTCGTAGCCGTGCGGCTCGCTGCCGCCCTCGTCCAGGAAATCGAAGGTCCCATTCTTGCGGGCCAGAAAGCCATCAACGCTCATTCCGACAAACACTGATACCGGCATGGTCTTCTCCAGTTTGCGCGTTACTTGCTTCTTTGCCGCGCGGCTTCATACAGAATAATGCTGGCGGCGACTCCGGCGTTGAGGGATTCCACGGGGCGGGCTTGCGGAATGGCGAGCGTGGCGTCCATATGCGCCATGATGTCGCGAGGGAGTCCGGCGCCTTCGTTGCCGATGAAGAGCGCGCAGGGTTCGTGGAGAGGGGCTTCGTGCAGGGGCGTTCCCTTGTGCGACGAAGTGGCGAAAAGTTTGATTTGTTTTTCACGGAGGTGCGGAATCAATTCGGCGAGTTTTGCGGTCACGACGGGTAGACGGAAAATCGACCCGGCCGTCGCGCGAACGGTTTTCGGGTTGTAGACGCTGACGGTGCCCTCGGTTACGACGACGCCTCCGGCTCCAAAGGCTTCCGCCGAACGCAGAATCGTGCCCAGGTTGCCAGGATCTTGCACCCCGGCGGCTACTACCAGGAGTGCCGGCGCGGCTCGCAGGGCATCGTCGAGCGTGGATTCCCGGCGCTGCACCAGCGCGGCCACGCCTTGCGGGGAATCGGTGGTCACGGCCTCCTGGAAGAGCTTGGCTCGAACCAGGTAAGTCTCAATTTTGTGGCCGATTTGTTCGAGAAGCCGCTGTTTGAGGCGCTGGGTTGCGGCGTCGTCGGCGTCGGTAAAAAATACTGCCCGGAAACGCACGCCGCTCCGAATCGCCTCCTCCAAAGACCGCACACCTTCAATGGCAAAGCAGCCATCGTCGGTCAGGTTGCCTTGGGCGTAGACCGCGCGCAAGTCTTTGAGCAGCGGGTTATGGCGGCCGGTGATGGGGCGAAGGCGGTCGCGTAGGGAAGCGGTGGGCATGGGCAGTTGGTCTTGGCAGGTACCCTAGCAGGTACCCTAGCAGGGTGCCCCAGAATGATACGCCCTCGTGCTGCTTTCGTACTGCTGGAAAGCCCCCGAGCCGTGATATCGTAAGTGTCTTAGATTCATGGAAGTCCAACGATTTGTTGGACTCCGGGTTCTCCACACTCTTCCTTCGAGGCTTTAGGTGCGCGCCGAAATTGTCAAAATCCACAGCGAGACTCCCGAAGACCAGCTCGTAAAGTATGCCGCTGACCAAATCCGCGCCGGCGAAGTGCTGGGCATGCCCACCGATACGTTTTACGGCCTGGCCGCCGATCCCCTGAATCTGCGTGCCGTCGAGCGTGTCTACGAGATCAAGTCCCGGTTCCGTCACAAGCCGCTATCGTTGCTGATCGAAAGCGTCGATCAGGCGGAAGAAATGGCGTTTTTGCCCGATTTCTTCCACGAACTGGCGAAGAAATTCTGGCCCGGGCCGCTTACGATGATCGTGAAAGCCGCGTCGCGTTTGCCGTTGAAGGTCACGGCCAATACTGGCAATGTGGCCCTGCGCGTTCCTTCGGCGAAGATTCCGCTGGCCATCATCCGCGCTGCCGGAATTCCGATTACCGCCACCTCGGCCAACTTGAGTGGTGCCACCGAATGCACCACGGCCGAACAAGTGCGCGTCCAACTCGATGGACGCATTGGCATTATCGTGGACGGCGGGCCTTCGCCCCGCGACATTGCCTCGACGATTGTGGATCTCAGTGATCCGGATGGCTGGCGAATTCTCCGCGAAGGTGCCATCCCGTCCGAAGAAATCCGGCAAGTTCTTAACGGGTAATGAGTTTCCGATTGTGGTTGCGTCTTCTCGTGGTGCTGGTCGCGCTCCTGGCTGGCGAAGCCGCCTGGACGTGCTGGCGCATTGTTCGCCAGTCGACACTGGAAGAAGTGCGTCCGGCCTCCGCCATCGTGGTGTTTGGCGCGGCCGAGTATTCCGGGCGGCCCTCTCCGGTCTACCGCGCTCGCCTTGACCACGCTTTTGATCTATATTCGCAACACCTTGCCCCGTGGGTTATCACAACCGGTGGCGCTGGCGGCGACCCTAGCTTCAGCGAAGGCGGCGTCGGCGCGGAATACCTGGCCCATCGCGGCATCCCCGAAGCCAGCCTCATCCCAGAAACCCAGGGCACCGATACTGCCGAGTCCGCCCATCGCGTGGCTCGTATTCTGCACACCAGCGGACTCAAAGACTGCATCGCCGTTAGCGACGCCTATCACGTGTTTCGCATCAAGCGCATGCTGGAGACGGAGGGCATCACAGTCTACACGGCTCCCCGTCCGAACTCTTTGCCGCATACCCGCGTGCAGCGCACGGCAGCCGTGCTGCGCGAAGCGGGGAGTTATTTTTTGTGGCAGATGCACATTACGTAATAAGACTGTGGTCTTCCAACTACCGTTTGGTCGGCACTCAGTCCCCCATTAACTCATGCAGACGCTGTTCGCGGACGCGGTCAATCAGATCCGGGATGGAATCATCGCTGGCTGCGCCGTTGTACACGGGAATCCGATGCACTCGAATTGACTTCTCCCGTTTACGCGTTTGGGCGATGTCGTAGGCGGACTGCATGCGCATGAGCGTATCCATTTTCACACCGAAGGCTTTCTCGAGGCGGAGCGCCATCTCACCGGAAAGGTTGGCTTTACGGTTGAGCAGGCTGGAAAGCGCTGGTCGCGATACGCGCAGGGCTTTGGCTGCCGCCGTAACGGACAGTCCGGACGGGCTGATGATTTTGGTACGGATGAAATCTCCCGGGTGGGGCGGGTTCTTGATAGGCATGAATATAGGCCTCGATTTCTAGTGGTAGTCTTCCAACTATAGATCGCAGATTTCTCGCTTTTTCGCGTCAACGTGAAACGTTAGACGCCAGTTGCGTGTGACGTTCAGACTCCAAGTACCCTTGTGTTTGCCAGTGAGAGTGTGTGCTTGCCAGGCGGTCACAGAGCGCAATTCTTCCGCGTCTCCCATGCTGTCGAGGAAGGCCAGCGCGCCGCGAACCTGCCGTTACTCGGCCCGTTCCAGCGTTTACGGGTTTGACAGAATTTTGCAGGCGGTCCTATACTTCGGCCTCGTATTGCGAATCCTCGCTCTGGAGATTGGGCCATGAATCCTGCAACGCCGAAGCGCACGCTGGTTGTCCTGTCTGTCCTTGTTTTTGCTTCCCTTGCTTTTGCCGACAAGGTTCATCAACCCAAACTAACGCCGCAGAATAGCGGGACTACGCAAGGCCTGATTGCTGTGAGTCCGGTTAACGAGCGCGTCGTGTGGGCGTCCGGCCGTGGCGGCACGTTTGTGAAGACCACCAACGGCGGCAAAACCTGGACCGCTGGCGTCGTTCCAGGAGCCGAGGCCTTGCAATTTCGCGACGTGCAGGGTGTTAGCGAGAAAGTTGCTTATCTCTCGTCCATCGGCAACAACACGACCGACTTCCGCATCTACAAAACTACCGACGGCGGCGCAACCTGGATGCTTCAGTTCGAAAACCAGAACCCAGCCGCCTTCTATGACTGCTTTTCCTTCTGGACCCCGAAGCGCGGCATTGCGCATAGCGACTCCGTCAACGGCGTATTTCCCGACCTCCGCACCACGGACGGCAAAACCTGGAAGGACATCAGCGCCAACATGCCTCCGGCCTTGGCGGGCGAGGCGTCGTTTGCATCGAGCGGAACCTGTGTGGCCACGCAAGGCGAACGCAATGCTTGGATCGCCACCGGCGGCGTAACTCCGGCCAGAATCCTGGCCACGCGCGACGGCGGCGATACCTGGAATGCCTATGCCAATCCTTTGGTTAGCTCGCCCAGCGCTGGAGCGTTTTCCGTTGACTTCCGCGATGCCTGGCACGGCATCGTCGGCGGCGGAGATTTGGACCCAGCCGACCCCAACATGGCGGGAACAGCCACTTCCGACGACGGCGGCAAAACCTGGACCCTGACCAATGCCGCGCCGGTAACCGGAGCAATCTTCGGATTGAGTTACACCAGTCGCGGTGAGGACGAATCCGAAGACGGCGGCCACGCGGTGGTCGTAACCGCCAACTCGGGCGGAGCTGCCTGGACTCCGGACGAAGGCAAAACCTGGTTCGCCCTTCCCGGCGTAACCGGCTACTGGGCCGTAGCGTTCGCCAGCCCAAAAGCAGGCTGGCTGGTGGGCGTGAACGGAACGATCCTGAAGATTCGCTTCTAAAACGTGGGGACGGCTGAGGGTAGCCGTCCCCACGCACTCAGAATCCTGTGAAATGATGGCAGCATGAGAACTGTTCTAGGCCTGTTCACCGTAGCGCTGGTCTGCCTCTTGGTCAGCGCCTCCGCGCAGTCTCCCAGTCCGGGTTCGTCTGTTCCAAATGTCGCTCAGAAAGGCTCCGCCATGTCCGGACATGCCGCAGGCCCATTTGATGTCAAAGTTTTGCCCCAGCCAGCCGACGATAAAGTTGGCGACCCCACCATCGGACGGATGGCCCTGGACAAGCATTTCCATGGCGACCTGGAAGCCACCAGCAAGGGCCAGATGCTGTCCACGATGGGGGAGGTGAAAGGCTCGGCCGGATATGTGGCCATCGAGCGGGTCAGCGGAAGCCTGCACGGCCGCAAAGGCACCTTCGCCCTGCAACACAACGCCACCATGACCCGCGGCGTGCCTGCGCTGAATATTATTGTTGTTCCAGATTCAGGCACAGGAGAATTGGTGGGCCTGACCGGAACCATGGATATTCAGATCGCCGACGGAAAGCACTCCTACACCTTTTCCTACACCCTGCCAGCCGCACCTTAAAGAGCCTAGGATTTCACCATCACGCTTCCGGTCATCTTGGGATGCAATCGGCAAAAATACGGATATTCCCCGGCTTCGCTGAACCGGAACTGGAATTTCTGATCGGTATCCAGCGCGGATGACTTGAATTTCCCTTGCGTGCTATCGACCGTATGAGGAATGTCGTCGCGGTTCGTCCACGTCACTTGCGTACCCGTTTTCACAGTCAGCGGAGTGGGAGTGAAGGCGAAATTATCAATCTTGACGTCGGAATCAGATGCCGCTGAAGCCGCGGCTGAAGTAGCCGCGGCTCCAGCGCTCTCGGAGGAATCCAGCGGGGAATCCACAATCGCCAGGCTTGTCCCGCTGACCACATACCGCACGTCCCGGATGCCCAGAACCTTCTGTAGCTGCTCCGCCGGAACTTTCATCGGCCCGGCCGAAGGTGCCGAGCCAGGCGCGGGTTGGGGAAATGCCGTCGACATAGCGGTGTGGAACGAAACCTTTCCCTCCACCTTCTGCATCACCTGATGAATGTGGCCATTCAGGACCGTTACGGATCCGAAACGCTTCACATACGAAAGCGCCTGCTCGCTGTCGTCGGTGCCCCAGCCCCACTCGGGGTAGACGGTCCACAGCGGAATGTGCGCGAAGAGCACAATCGGCGTACTCGTGCCCTGGCTCTTAAGGTCGTCTTCCAGCCATTCCAGCTGCTCGTGACCGAGTGAGCCAAGGCCGCCAGCCTTCAGGTTCGCCACGTTTACCAAGCCCGCAAAATGCACGCCCTTGTGGTCAAAGCTGTACCAGCCGCTGCCTTTGGTTCCCTTTCCGTATCGCTGGAGATACTGCTCGCCGTTATCGGTGAGCATGTCATGCTCTCCAGGGACGTAGAAGATCTGCTTCGCCGACGCGCTCTTCAGGGTTTGGTCGAGGGTATCGAATTCACTCGGCTTCGAGAGATGGCTGAGATCGCCAGTGTGGAGGATGAAGTCCGGCTTATCCGGGAGGGCGTTGATCTTGTTAATGGCCGTTTGCAGCGTCGCGGTCACGTCCGGATTGGCGGGCTTGTTGAATCCAATGTGGCTGTCGCTGATCTGGGCAAAAGTGAAGTCCGCGCCTTTCGCCCTCTTGTCGTGACCTTTGGCAAATGCCTGGGACACTGGAATACCGCCGTTCAGAGTCCAGACTAGCCCCGTGCCAGCCCAGGCCATGCACTTGAGAAAGCCGCGCCGGTCGACGCCGTCGTTGTTGAGGTCTTGCAGGGGTTGATCAATTACGTCTTCTTTTGTTTCAGGCATAACGCCTCCGTGGAATCTGGGTTTGCAGTGAAGAACAGGCGGACTCGAGTTTTATTCCCGGAAGTTTGGAAAACACGGGAATAAAAGCGAGCCTGGTTGGTTTACCCTTATGGGCATGTCCGCGCTGCAGCCGAATCTGTTCGAAGAACTGGCCATGCCGCTCTTCGGGCAGTTGTACAACTTCGCCCACTGGCTGACGCGGGATCGCGACGAAGCTGAGGACCTGGTGCAAGAGACGTACGCCAAGGCGCTGCGCGGGTTCTCCTCGTTTCAGCAGGGCACAAATTTTCGGGCCTGGATATTTCGGATTTTGCGCAATACGTTTTTGACCTCGCGGTCGGGATTGCAGGCTACGGCTCGTGTTCCGCTCGACGGCGAAGAGGACGGCCCGGAACTTGCCATTGAGCGGGAAACGCCGGAAACCATTTTGATGGACCGGCTGAGCGACGAGCGCTTGCAGAGCGCCATAGAGAACCTCCCGGTGCATTTACGCGAGATTCTGCTGCTGTGCGAGGTGGAAGAAATGTCGTATCAGGAAATTGCCGAGACGCTGACCATTCCCATGGGGACGGTGATGTCACGCCTTTCACGGGCGCGCAAGGCCTTGCGAGAACGCCTGCGGGCGCAGGAGAAATAAGTTATGGCTTGTGAGTCTTGGCGGGCAAAACTGGATACGTACCTCGACAATGAGTTGTCGACCGAGGAGACGCGCAGCTTCGACGCGCATGTTCGAAGCTGCTCTGCGTGCGCTGTCGAGGGGTTGTCGCGGGTGCAGACCAAACGCAGGGTGCAAGCGGCCGGAAAGCGATTTGCGCCGAGTGCCGAGTTTCGGCAGCGGATCCAGAAAAGTATGACGCCGCGCCCGAAATGGAGTTTCGGATTGGGATGGAGGGCAGCGACGGCGGCGTTGGCGTTGCTTCTGGTTGGCGGAGCTTCCTTTTGGGGCACGATGCGCTCCCGCAGCGACCAGATTGTGGGCGAAGTCGCGGACTTGCATGTGGCGACCTTAGCCAGTTCCTCTCGGGTGGATGTAGTTTCCACAGATCGTCACACGGTGAAGCCGTGGTTCCAGGGCAGAATTCCTTTCGCTTTCGATCTGCCCGATTTGCAGAATTCCGAGTTCACCCTGCTGGGCGGGCGCGTAGCTTATCTGGAACAAGCTCCGGGCGCGCACCTGATTTACCAACTCCGCAAACACGAAGTCTCGGTATTGATTTTTCAGGAGAAGGCCTTGCCCGGCCATCTCGAGGAAAATTCCGTGGCGGCGAGGCGACTGTCGTTCCGCGTGGAGACGTGGAGCCAAAACGGCCTGCGTTATTTTGTCCTTGGGGACGTCAATGCCCCTGATATTGAGAGTCTGGCTCGGTTGCTGCGAGCCGCACAAAGCTAGAAAACGGCAGGCCCATAGCCTGAACCCTATGGCTGATGGCGACCGTCCCCACGCGATTTTTGCCTTTCTCGTCCAACATGGCCAGTGATCCCGATGACTGGCGTAACCGGGTTTTTGGGCCAGGTCGCAGCAACCCGCCTCAAACAATACATCCATTCTTCGCCCAATTGCCTCTTATGAATGAGTAAGATAGAGGCGATGGGGGAGGACTGTGCCCCCGCCCCTGTGGTTACGAATTTGTCGTAATTGGCATTGCCGTTTGCGCCGGATGACCCGAATCCCTATGTTTTTCAAACACTTACGGAGAATGAGCCCGGTTGCGCTACTGGCGATGTGGCTCGTGGGAACGGCTCTGGGGCAAAGCGCGACGCGAATCACACTCGATCAGGCGATTGAGCTGGCGTTGGCGCACAATCACGCGCTGCAAGCCACCCGGACGCTGATTTTTCAGAATCAGGCGCAGGAAATTACGGCGAACCTGCGCCCCAACCCCACGCTTTCGCTGGACAGCCAGTTCTTGCCCTTCTTCAGCCCACAGGATTTTTCCGGCACGAATCTGGACCAATTGCAGCAGTTCGATGTGGGAATTGGGTATTTGTTCGAGCGCGGTCACAAGCGGCAGCGACGGTTGCTGGCTGCGCGCGACCAGACGGCCGTTACCAAAGCGCAGGTTGGGGATGCGGAGCGGACGCTCACGTTCAATGTTGGACAGCAGTTTGTGGCGGTGTTGTTGGCGGAATCGACGCTGGATTTTGCGCAGCAGAACTTGAAGGACTTTCAGCAGACGGTGGATATTGGCGAAGCTCAGCTGAAGGCTGGGGCGATCGGGGAAGGGGACTTTCTCAAGATCAAGCTCCAGCTTTTGCAATTTCAGACGGATCTTTCCTCGGCGCGGCTGGCGCGGGTGCAGGCGCTGGTGGCTTTGCGGCAATCGCTGGGCTACAACGCGGTTGGCGAGGACTACGACGTGGTGGGCGATTTGGCGTATGAGCCAGCCCACGTGAAGCTGGAGGACCTGCAAACTCGGGCTTTGCAGGAGCGTCCGGACTTTCGCGCGGCCGATTTGGGGATTGCGGCGGCGAAAAGCCAGATTCTGCTGGCCAAGGCGAATTCCAAGGTGGACGTGAACGGGACGTACGCTTTCTCGCACGTGGCGGGATCGACGAGTGCGTCGCTTTTCGCGAGCTTTGACTTGCCGTTCTTTAATCGAAATCAGGGTGAAATTGCACGATCCGGGTACGCCCTGACGCAAGCGCAGGAGCAGCAGCAGGCGGCCAGCGATACGGTTTTGGGCGATGTCTCGAACGCCTATGAAGCCTTCCGGAGCAACGACGAAGTGGTGCGGCTTTACACGTCGGGTTATTTGAAGCAGGCGCAGGATTCCAGGGACATCAGCGAATACGCGTATAAACGAGGGGCGGCCAGTTTGCTGGATTATCTGGATTCCGAGCGCAGTTACAGGGCGGTACAGCTGGCCTACAGGCAGGCATTGGCTTCCTACATGACGGCGGTGGAACAGTTGAAAGAAGCGGTGGGGACGAGGAGCCTGCGATGATGCGTGGAAGAATGCGAAGGATTGCGGCTCCTCTTGTGGTGGCATCGGCGTTGCTGCTGGCTGTGGCCGGATGCGACAGTGGAGATTCAAAGGCGGCGGCTGGCGCGAAAGATCGCAACACGCCTGAACTGTTCACGATTCCGCAGGACCAGATGGCGCACGTGCAAGTGCTTGCGGTTCAGCCCACAACGCTGACGCGCACTTTGCGGCTAACCGGCGCGGTTGCGTACAACAGCTTCCGCACGACGCCGGTGATCACGCCGGTGAGTGGGCCGGTGAGCCGGATTGCCGTTGTGCCGGGGCAAAAGGTGGCCAAGGGAACGCCGATGCTGTATGTGGCGAGTCCGGACTTTTCCCAACTGCGGACGAACTACATCAAGGCGCGAGACGCATATGCGTTTGCTCAAAAAACGAATGCCCGAGCGCAGGATTTGTTCCAGCATCACGCCATTGCGGAGCAGAATGTGGAACAAGCGCAGTCAGCGGAAGTCCAGGCGGGCGGGGATTTAGCGTCGGCGCAGGCGGCGTTGAAGGTGATGGGCATTACGGATCTGGACGCGCTGGTGAACGGGCCGCCGTCGTTCGAGGTTCCCGTGCGTGCGCCGATTGGCGGCGAGGTGGTGGAGCAGAATGTATCCGCCGGACAGCTTTTGCAGCCGGGCACGACACAGTGCTTCATGATTTCCGATACCAGCAGCGTATGGGTGCTGGTGAATGTCTACCAGAAGGACTTGCCTTACGTGCGCGTGGGCGACACAGTGGAGATTCAGACGGATGCATATCCGCAGGTGTTCCACGGGAAGATTTCGTATGTGGCGGCGTCGCTGGATGCCAACACCCGCACGTTGCAGGCGCGCATTGAGACGCGCAATGCCGGCGAGAAACTGAAGAAGGACATGTACGTGACGGCTAGCGTCGATGCGGGGAAGATCGCGAATGTGATTGCTCTTCCGGATGCGGCTGTGTTGCGCGACAGCGAAAATCAGCCGTTTGTTTATGCTTTGACTTCGGCGAATCAGTTTGGGCGACGTTCAGTGACGGTTGGGGACAGCGTGAATGGGATGACGCAGATTACTGACGGGTTGAAGGCTGGAGATCAGGTGATTGGGAACGGGAGTTTATTTTTGCAGTTTGCGAATTCGTTGCAGAGGTAGAGCGGCGATGCGGTGCTTGCGGCTTGGAGTCATTGGTGGAGCAGGGATCCTTCGACTTCACATTCCCGTTCGCTTCGCGAACGAGAATGTTCGGGTCAGGATGACAATACTAATGTTCGGGTCAGGATGACGGACGTTTTAGACAGATGCGCACATGATTAACCGAATCGTCCAAGCGGCGTTGCGACAGAGGTTTCTGGTGCTGATGCTGACTGGGTTCATCACGGTTGGAGGCATCCTCTCGTTTCAGCGCATGCCGGTGGATGCTTATCCCGATCTTTCACCGCCGCAGGTGGAGATCATCACGCAGTGGCCTGACCACGCGGCTGAGGAAGTGGAGCGACTGGTTTCGCTTCCTCTGGAAGTGGAGATGAACGGGGCGCCGCATATGGTCGTGATGCGATCCATTTCGCTCTACGGCCTGTCCGACGTGAAACTTACGTTCGAAGACACCACCGACAGCTATTTCGCCCGGCAGGTTGTGTTCGAGCGGTTGGCCCAGGCCACATTGCCGACTGGGGTTACGCCGAGTCTGGCACCGCTGTTCAGTCCGAGCGGGTTGGTGTACCGATACGTTCTGGAAAGCCCGGACCGCAGCCCGCAGGAGCTGAGGACGATTGAGGATTGGGTGGTTGGACGGGCCTACCGGTCTGTCTCCGGCGTGGCGGACGATTCCGGCCTGGGCGGCACTACCATGCAATACCAGGTGCTGCTTGATCCGGCGCGGTTGTATGGCTACCACCTGAACGTTGGGCAGGTAAATGCGGCGCTGGCGGCGAACAACTCCAATGCTGGAGGAGGATTTGTCTCGCAGGGCGGGCAGTTTTCTTATGTGCGCGGCATTGGCCTGGTTCGGAACACAGACGATATCGGAAACATCGTCGTAGGCGCAAATAAGGGTGTGCCCATTCGGGTGCGGGATGTGGGCGAGGTCACGATTGGGCACGCGCCGCGGCTGGGGCAGTTCGGCTTTCAGAAAAATAACGATGCCGTGGAAGGGGTCATCCTGATGCTGCGCGGCGGCCAGACGCAGAACGTGCTCAAGGCCGTGGAAGCCAAAACGGAAGAGCTGAATCAGCGGATTCTGCCGCCAGATGTGAAGGTTCACCCGTTCTACGACCGCAGTACGCTGGTGGAACTGACCACCGACACCGTGGAAGGAAATCTGGTGCGCGGCATGATTCTGGTGCTGATCGTGCTCATTTTCTTCCTAGTCAGCTTCCGTGCGGCGGTTATTGTTGCGGTCATCATTCCTCTTTCCTTGTTATTTGCCTTCATTGTGCTGCATGCGCACGACGTAGCCGCGAATCTGCTGTCCATTGGCGCTATTGATTTCGGCATTGTCATTGACGGCACAGTCGTGATGATGGAGAACATTTACCGCGAGTTGGCATTGCGCGAGGGGCAGACCTACAAGCTGACCGACGTGATTCTGGCGGCGGCGAAAGACGTGGACCGTCCGATTTTTTATTCGGTCGCAGTGATTCTGGCGGGATACCTGCCGATTTACGCGCTGACGGGGCCTGCCGGCAAGTTGTTCCATCCCATGGCCGAGACCATGTCCTTTGCGCTGGTGGGCGCCTTGATTCTAACGCTGACGCTGGTTCCGGTGCTGGCTTCGTACTGGTTTAAGAACGGTGTGCGGGAAAAGCAGAACCGAGCGGTGGACTGGATGAAGCGTGTGTACGCCAAGCCGCTGGATTGGGCGCTGGATCATCCGAAGATGACGATCTTCATTGCCACGGCAATTTTCGGCGCGTCACTTCTGCTGATTCCGTTCATCAGCGCCGAGTTCATGCCGCATTTGGATGAGGGCGCGCTCTGGATTCGAGCGACGATGCCGTACACAATTTCGTTTGAGGAGTCGAGCAAGATTTCGCCGCAGGTTCGCGACATTCTGCTTGCGTATCCGCAGGTAACCGTGGTGGGTTCCGAGCACGGGCGGCCCGACGATGGAACCGACCCCACGGGATTCTTCAATTGCGAATTCTATGTGGGGCTGAAGCCATACAAAGACAAGGCGTGGGCCGGAGAAATCCACGACAAGAAAGAACTAATTGAATCGCTCAACAAAAAGCTGTCGGCCTTCCCGGGTATCGTCTTCAACTACACGCAGCCCGCGGAAGACGCGGTGGATGAGGCTTTGACGGGCCTGAAGAGTTCGCTGGCGGTTAAGGTCTACGGCGAAGACTTGACCGTGCTGCAAGAGAAAGCGATCCAGATCAAGAATGTGCTGGCGCAGGTGCCGGGGTTTGGCGAGCTGACCGTGGTGCGCGAACTGGGACAGCCCAGTTTGCTGGTGGATGTGGACCGCGAAAAAATCGCGCGCTTTGGCATCAATGTAGCGGATGTGGAGGCGGTGATTTCGTCCTCCGTGGGAGGTGCAGCTGTCACCCAGGTGATTCAGGGCGAAAAGCTGTTTGATCTGGTGGTGCGCATGCAGCCGCAATTTCGCAGTGACGCGCATGAAATTGGCAACTTGCTGGTGGGCACCCCGGATGGCCAGCAAATTCCCTTGAGCCAACTGGCTAAGATCAGCCAGGGGAATGGCGCGTCGTTCATCTATCGCGAAAACAATTCCCGCTACATCGGTGTTCAATACAGCCTGGAGGGCGGGGATTTGCAACACTCCGTGCAGCAAGGGCAGGCCGCGGTGCGGAAAGCTGTGACGCTGCCGCCGGGCTACTGGATGGAGTGGGGTGGCGAGTATAGCCAGTTCCTCGAGGCCCGACAGCAGATGTTTGTGATTGGCCCCATGGCCGTGGGACTGATCTTTATGATCTTGTTTGCCCTGTATGGAAACTTCAAGTTTCCGGTGACGATTGCGCTGGGCGTGATCATCACACAACCGGTGGGTGCTCTGTTTGCGTTATGGATCACGAAGACTTCCCTGAGCGTGTCTTCGGTGCTGGGACTCTTGGCCCTGCTGGGGGTCTCGGTGGAAACCGCCGTCATTCTCGTTTCCTACATCAATAAACTGCGGCAAGAGGGCATGGATATTCGCTCGGCTACGCGCGAAGCCTCGCTGTTGCGTCTGCGCCCGATTATGATGACGGCTCTGGTGGCGTGCCTGGGCCTGCTGCCAGCGGCTTTGTCAACCGGAATTGGGTCCGATACGCAGAGGCCGTTTGCTATCGTGATCGTGGCTGGGCTGATTTCTCGATTGTTGATTGGGTTCTTCGTAAACCCTGTTTTATATGAGATGGTGGCGCGCGAGGGCGATGTCCTCCAGGTGTAAAGCCAGCCGTCGTACAATGCTTGCGACTCGCGCCGAACTGGTGGGCGGGTCGGCGAACCTCCTATGGATACGGCTGCGGAAAGCGTCGCGCGCGAGGCGGCACCGTTGGGCAAGGCGGCGGGTCCGTGTGTGATGGTCCTGTTCGGCGCATCTGGCGATTTGACCATGCGCAAGCTGGTGCCCGCGCTGTACAACCTGGTCAAAGCAAAACTGCTACCCGCGAATTTCGCCGTGATGGGCGTTTCTCATGATGATCTGACTGTGGAGCAATTTCGCGCCCAGGTTACGCAGTTTCTGCAAGCGGAGGACCACGGCAGTGAGGCTTGGAAGTGGTTTACGGAGCGGTTATTTTACCAGCGCGGTGACTTTGCTGATGCTGGGGCTTTTGCCACGCTGGGGACCCGCCTGGAGGAAATCGATAAGACTTTCGGGACAGAAGCCAACTATTTGTTCTATCTGGCGGTGGCGCCCCGGTTTTTCGCGCAGGTGGTGCAGCAGTTGGGCACGGCGGGCCTCGCCAAGCAGGAGAACGGCTGTTGGCGGCGGGTGGTGATTGAAAAGCCATTTGGCAGTGACCTTGATTCCGCCAAGGCTTTGAACAAGCAGATTAAGGGCGTGCTGGCGGAGAACCAGATTTACCGCATTGATCATTATTTGGGCAAAGAGACGGTGCAGAATATTCTTGTGTTCCGTTTTGACAATGCAATTTTCGAACCAATCTGGAATCGCCGCTACATTGATCATGTCGAGATCACGAACGCTGAGACGGTGGGAGTGGAGCAGCGTGGCGGCTACTTTGACACAGCGGGTACGCTGCGCGACATGGTGCCGAACCACATCATGCAGTTGCTGAGCCTGACGGCAATGGAAGCGCCAGCCTCGTTAAACGCCGATGCCGTACGCAACGAGCAGGCGAAGGTATTGCGCGCGGTGCAACCTTTGGATCCGGACGACGTCCTGGAGCGGAGCGTGCGCGGGCAGTATGGCGAGGGTCTGTTGGGCGGAGAAAAGGTTCCGGGCTATCGCACCGAGCCTGGGGTCGCGCCTTCTTCCAAAACGGAGACCTACGCGGCCCTGCGTCTGAATATTGATAACTGGCGCTGGGCGGGGGTTCCGTTTTATATCCGCACCGGCAAGCGCATGGCGAAACGGCACACGGAGATTACCATTCAATTCCGTCAAACGCCGACCGAATTGTTCCGGAATGCGGCCATGCATCAAACGCAAAAGAATCAACTGGTGATTCAGATACAGCCGGTGGAGGCTATTTCGCTCAGCTTTGGCGCCAAGGTTCCGGGAGCCATCCTCCAGGTCGGCTCGGTGGATATGAGCTTTGAATATTCCAAATACTTTGGGACGGATTCCTACACGGGATACGAAGTCCTGATCTATGACTGCATGATTGGCGATGCCACGTTGTTCCAGCGCGCGGATATGGTCGAGGCCGGTTGGTCCGTGGTGGACCCGGTTTTGGACGTGTGGAAGGCTCTGCCGCCGCGCAAGTTTCCCAACTATGCGGCGGGAACCTGGGGACCGAAGGAGGCCGACGACCTGCTCGCGCTCGATGGTCGGCAATGGAGGACAATCGAATGATTCTCGCAGGCGAAATTGGCGCGACGCATGCCCGGATTGCCGCTTTTGAAACGGAAGGGAACCGGCTGCAATGCGTGGTGGAAACGATTTACGAGAGCCAGCGGCACGGCGGCCTGGCGGAGATTCTCGCCGAATTTGTAAAGACCAACGGCATCCCGGTCGATAGCGCCTGTTTTGGAGTGGCCGGACCGGTGCGGAACGGGCGTTGCAAGATTTCCAATCTTTCGTGGACGATTGATGCGGGTGAACTGGCGAAACAGTTGAAGCTGCATTCCGTGGGGCTGCTGAATGACCTGGAGGCCTATGCCTACGGAATCGATGCGCTCGGCGATGAAGATTTTATTACGCTCAACGAAGGATCCGAGGACGCGGAAGGGAACCGGGCGGTGGTTTCGGCGCGCACGGGCCTGGGGGTTGCCGGATTGTATTGGGACGGGCGGCGGCATCATCCGTTTGCGTGCGAGGGCGGGCATACAAATTTTGCGCCGCGGAATGATTTGGAGGGAGAGCTTTTGCGCTATCTCCAGGGTAAGTACAAGGGCCGCGTGAGCTATGAGCGCATTGCTTCTGGGCCGGGGATTAAGAATATCTACGACTTTCTACGGGACAGCGGTAAGGCGGAGGAGCCTGATTGGTTGAAGGCGCAGATGATGGAGGCCGGGGATGCTCCAGCCGTGATTTCGCGCACCGCTTCCGAGCGGAAGGCTGCCATTTGCGAACAGACGATGTCCTTGTTTGTCAGCGTTTACGGTGCCCACGCGGGGGATTGCGCTCTGACGTTCTTGTCCACGGGCGGCATTTTCATTGGCGGAAGCATCGCGGCCAAAAATGTGCCCAAGATGCAGGAGCCGATCTTTATGGAGGCCTTTCTGGATAAGGGTCGGATGGCTGGCTTGTTGAAGGATATGCCCGTGAAAATTGTGATGAACGATGATGCCGGAATCATGGGTGCCGCCCGTTACACGTTGATTCAAAAGGCCTTTGACCGAAGCGGACGCGGGGTGGTTTGACAACCCAAGCAGGCGCTTGTGGAAAAAGCGTTGCGGCAGCGAAGTTAAGCGTTTAAGCTCAGAAGGCTCGGCACCAAAACCCAGGTCGCACCCCACAAACTTCAACATGAACGCAGAAGGCAGATCCGTCGCGGAGGGTGCCCACGCCCTGGGCCAGCAGTTTGAGCAGATGTTTGGCAGAATTCCGCGCGTTTACGCGGCGCCCGGTCGCGTCAACTTAATCGGCGAACACACGGACTATAACGATGGTTTCGTGATGCCAGCCGCCATCGGGTTTTATACCCAGGTGGCGATTGCGCCGCGAGCCGACCGGACCCTGGTGATTCACTCCGAGAACTATTCCGAAAGAGTTGAATACGATTTAGCCAACCTGCCAGCGGCGCGTGCGGGTCACTGGAGCGACTACGCGCTGGGTGTGGCGAAAATGATTGCCCAATCGGGGGTTGTGTTGCCGGGCGCAGACCTGCTGGTTTCAGGAAACGTGCCGCAGGGGGCCGGGCTCAGTTCATCGGCTTCCATTGAAGTCGCGGTGGGCTACGCGCTGCTGGATTTGGCTTGCCAGCCGATTGATCTGACCAAGCTGGCGTTGCTTTCGCAGCGGGCAGAGAACGACTTTGTAGGCGCGAAGTGCGGGATCATGGACCAGTTTGTTTCTTCCCACGGAAAGCGGGATCAGGCGCTGCTGCTGGATTGCCGCTCGCTGGAATATCGATTGCTCCCCTTGGCTGGCGTCCCGCTTGTCATTTCCAACACCATGGTCAAGCACAGCTTGTCGCAGGGCGAATACAACGACCGGCGCGCCGAGTGCGAAGAGGGTGTTCGAATTCTGGCGAGATTTATTCCTCAGGCGAAGGCGCTGCGGGATGTAGAGCTGGGCGACCTGGAAAAATATGGTCCTGAGCTATCGGAGAAGGTTTTCCGCCGTTGCCGCCACGTCATCAGCGAAAACGCCAGGGCATTGCAAGCGGCGGATGCCTTGGACTCCGGGAATTTTGCGTGCTTCGGTGAATTAATGCGCCAATCGCATCACAGCCTGCGCGATGACTTCGAAGTCAGTTGCGCTGAGCTGGACTTAATGGTCGAGCTGGGCGAACAAGTGCCCGGTGTCTATGGCACGCGAATGACCGGCGGAGGATTTGGTGGCTGCACCATCACCCTGATTCAGGGTGGCTCGGTGGAAGCGTTCGAAAAGCATGTGAGCGAAGGCTACGAACGGGCCACCGGTCGTAAGCCGGAGATCTATGTGTGTTCCGCCGCCGATGGAGTCGGAAAGGTCTTATGAAAGTCGTAGTCACAGGCGGAGCCGGATACATCGGAAGCGTAGTGGTCGGGCAACTTGTGCAGGCCGGGCATCAGGTAGTCGTATTCGACAACCTCAGCCGCGGGCATCGCGAGGCCGTGCCCGCTGGCGCGGAACTGATCGTGGGCGAGTTAGCGGACCGCGCCGTTTTGGATCGCCTTCTGGGTGCTAAGGACGTTGACGCCGTCATGCACTTCGCGGCCTTGATCGAAGCCGGCGAATCCATGAAAGCCCCCGAGCAGTTCTTCCGCAACAACGCTTTGAATACGCTCACGCTCCTGGAAGCCATGCTCGCAGCGGGCACCAAGCGTTTCGTCTTTTCCTCAACCGCCGCTCTCTTCGGCAATCCCGAACGCACGCCCATTCAGGAAGACGACACCGTCCGTCCCACCAACGCCTACGGTGAATCGAAATTGCTGGTGGAGCGCATGCTCACCTGGTTCCATCAAATCCACGGCTTCCGCTACGCCAGCCTGCGTTACTTCAACGCCGCCGGAGCCGTCAGTCCCGATCGCGGCGAAGCGCACCAGCCGGAGACGCATCTCATCCCGCGCATTCTCAACGTCGCTCTCGGCCGCATTGAGCATGTCAACATCTTTGGCACCGACTACCCCACGCCCGACGGCACCTGTGTTCGCGACTACATCCACGTCACCGACCTGGCGGCCGCGCATCTTCTCGCGCTCAACGCCCTCGACAAATCCAGCCCCCTCATCTACAACCTCGGCAACGGCCAGGGCTTCAGCGTGCGAGAAGTGGTGGAAGTCACGCGCAAAGTCACCGGCCACCCCATTCCGGTAGTGGAATCGCCCCGCCGCCCCGGAGATCCAGCCGTCCTCATCGCCAGCGCGGAAAAAATCCGCCACGAACTCGGCTGGCAACCTCAGATTCCAGATCTGGAAAGCATCGTCGCCAGCGCCTGGAAGTGGCACAGCGCGCACCCGGAGGGCTATCGCAAGCCATGACCGCCTTCGACCTCTCCGCTCACCCGCATCGCCGCTTCAATCCCATGACCCGCGAGTGGGTGCTGGTTTCCCCGCATCGCACCCAGCGTCCATGGCAGGGACAAGTCGAGGACGTCGCTCCGCAAAAGCAGCCAGCGTTCGATCCCACTTGTTACCTCTGCCCGGGCAACGCTCGCGCGGGCGGCGCAACCAACCCGGCCTATTCCAGCGTCTTCGTCTTTGACAACGACTTCGCGGCGCTGAAGCCCGATACTCCTGCTGGCGAAGTCCGCGAACAGGATCTTCTCCTCGCCCGCGCCGAATCCGGCCGCTGCCGGGTGGTCTGCTTCTCGCCGCGCCACGATCTCACCATCGCCCGCATGAGCGTCGCCGCTGTCCGCAGCGTAGTCGATGCCTGGGCCACGGAATACATCGACCTCGGCAGCCACGACAACATCTGCTCCGTTCAGATTTTCGAAAATCGCGGTGCCATGATGGGTTGCAGCAATCCGCATCCGCACGGCCAGATTTGGGCCAACGAAACCATCCCCAACGAACTCGCCAAAGAACTCTCCGCCTTCGCCGACTACCACAAGGCGCACGGCTCAACTCTGCTGTCGGACTATCTAAGTTTGGAACTAGAAAAGCAGGAGCGCGTAGTTTGCGCCAACGACCACTTCGTCGTAGTCGTCCCGTTCTGGGCCACCTGGCCTTTCGAAACCCTCGTCCTCTGCCGCCGCCCAGTCTCCGCCCTCGACCAACTCTCCGATACCGAGAGTCTGGCCCTGGCCGACATTCTCCGCCAAACCACCATCCGCTACGACAACCTGTTCCAAACCTCCTTCCCCTACACCATGGGCTTCCACCAGCGCCCCACCGACGGCCAGCCCCACCCGGAATTCCCCATGCACGCGCACTTCTACCCGCCGCTGCTGCGCTCCGCCACGGTGAAGAAATTTATGGTCGGCTACGAAATGCTCGCCATGCCTCAGCGCGATATCACTCCCGAAACCGCTGCCCAGTGGCTGCGTGACCTGCCATCTAGGCACTATCTCGACCCGGCCAGCTGAATATATTCCTAAGTCGTTGAAAACAAAGAAGCCCTATTGCCCGTCCGGCACATCGCCAAATTTTCTTTCAACCCAGTGAGCCAATCCGCCCGCATTTTCCGCTCTCCATTATGAAGAGGGAATCTGCTTAGTCAAGTGGAGCTCTTCCCTCAAGCATCTCCCAGGAGCTCACTATGTCGTCACTTCGATTTGGCAAGGTTTTACCGTTGCTCGTCCTCCTCGCCGGATGGACGATGGCCCAGACAACCACCCCACCCACCGCCACCCATCACGCTGCTAAAAAAGCCCATTCCCTCAAGCCTGACACCCCGTCTGCCGATGCTCAAAAAAGCACCGAACCTCAGCAACCTGCCGTCGTAGCTCCTACCCCGGCAGCGGCCCCCGAACCGGCAAAAGTTCGTGTCGGCATCGCCCCCCCCGAAGCCCAACTGGGCCAGGGTAACAATGCCGGCGCCGATTACAGCACACCCATCCGTGGCGCAATTGTGGCCATGATGAGCGGTCCCGCCGTGGAAGTAGTCGCGCTCGATTCGCACGCGCCCATGCAAGTGCAGGCCGAAGCCCAGCAAAAGCACTGCGACTACGTTCTGTTTTCCAGCGTTGCCGTCAAGCACAGCTCCGGAGGCGGCTTTGGCAAGTTCATGAAAATGGCCAGCCCGATTGCCAACATGACGCCGATGGGAATGATGGCCCACGGCATGGGCAGCGCCGTGGCTATGACGGCGGCCTCCGCTGCGGCCTCCGTGGCCCAGCAGCAAATGCAGCAGCAGGCGATGAGCCAGCTCGCAAGTTTCAACGGCCAAATCAAATCCAAAGACGACGTCACCGTGCAATACCAACTGATTCCCACCGGCCAAACCACGCCCCGGATTCAGAACTCGTTACAGGGCAAGGCCAAATCCGATGGCGAAGACGTCTTGACTCCGCTGATCCAGCAGACGGCCAACACCGTCCTGACCGAGGTCACCAAAAAGTAGGGGCAAACGGAGTAGTGGAGCCACGGGCACTGGTGCCGCCTCGCGGGGGGTACGGCACCGGTGCCCGCCCCTCGCTTCCAGCCAAGCGCGCTACTGCGCCCTCACCAGCAAAGTTACTCGCGGAAACACGAACTTCCCGTTCGCGTCATCCACGACATTCACCTGGCACGTATAGAACCCCGGCTTGAGCTGGCTCAGCGGCACGTCAAGTTGGAATGCCGCCGCGTGCCGCTCGGGCGTGTTGATTTCATTGGCCTCCACCAGCGGCGTCTCGTAAGTCTTCGCGTTGCCTTGCAGGAAGGAAACATTCGTCAGCAACCGGATGGCGGTTGCCTTGCCCGGCGTCTTGGAATCGGCGGCGTTCGGTTTAGCCGGGTCGTAAATCTCAAAGTACAAGTACAAGTGCTGCCCTGAGGAAAACACTCGCGTAACACTGGGAATCAATTCCGCTCCATCGCGCACCAGCGGATTGTCGCCTTTGCGCTTGGCCGTGTTCGGTTGCAACTGGCCTGACAGCACCACCGAACTCATCTTCACTGGAACCGATTTGAACTCGGGAATCGTCAGGTCGGTCTCAAACGACCCCAGCCGCCCCGTCTGGTTTTCCCGCAGCACAAACTTGATGTGATACTTCCCAGGCGTCAACGTGAACCCATTGTTGTACTGGACGTTTTTGCTGCGTACTGCCTGCGATGTGCTCAGGGCGAGCTTGACCGTATCGCGCAATTGCCCAGATGGACGCTTGTTTTCGTCTACCACTTCGCCAATCACATCTAAAGTTGCCTTGTCCTGGTCGCTGCTGCTGGTAAATGGAATCTCTGATCCTGGAACCAGCAGCGAGACGGGCACGTAGAAGCGGTTGTCGCTTAACCGGAAATAGCTCGCGGCCAGAAATACCGGGAGATCGGTATTGGGCAGGTCCGAGGCCAGTTCTTCCGTCAGTTGCCGCTCCCGGTCCTCCTGCGCGGAGTGCTGGAAGTCAGCCGGAGCGTAGTAGCCCTTGCGGTATTCCAATTTCAGGCCGGGCCGATTGATCTTCACCGTAATCTTGCGGAAGCGCCCGTCGCGCGAGGTATTGCCGCTGTGGTAGCCCAGCACGTAGTAGCTTGCCGTATCCTGCTGCACTTGCGTGAAGACCTTGCCAAAGTCGTTCGAATCCAGGAACGCCTTCCCACCCGTATCTCCCGAGAGGCTCACCAGAGTTTCCTGCGAGCTGGCGTTCGAGTCAAAAGCATTAACCGTCGCCCGCCCCGAGTAGACCGACGAACCGCGCAGGCTGGCATTCTGCGCCTCTCCCCCCGGAACGATGGCCTGAAGTCCATGAATATCCGCGGCGTAAATCGCCAGGTTCGCTTTGACCGCGGCATTGATTGCAGCGCGCAACTGTGACTGATTCTCAATGCCCGTGCGGTCAATCCCGCCCGAAAAATAGATCAAAGACTTCTTCTGGTCAACTTTAGCCAGCGATTCCGCCACGGAACGTAATGCCTGCAATCGCCGGTCGGTGTTGAAGATGTTGAACTCAGTATCGTCGGCCGTAAAAGCCTGCGCCGTGTCGGCTGTCCCCTCGGTTGTCCCCGTGCTGCCCGCGCCAAATCCTTCGCTGGCCCCAGAGGTAAAGGCCTGCAAAGCGTGGTTCAGCAGCGAGTGGTCAGAAGTAAAATCCTGATTCACCAGCAACAAGTTGCTCAAAGAAACAACGGAAACCAAATCCGCCGGAGCCATCTGCTTGTCTACATACTTCAGCCCAGCTTGCGCCGCGCGGTCAATTTCATCGGGTTCCATCGACGACAGATCGAAAAACAAAACAATCAGCCGATGATTGCGAAGGTCCGGCGCAGCGGGGGTCGCCGCGTTGGCAGAAGCCGAAGGCGTCTTGAGCAACTGTACCTGCGCCGCTTCCGGCAACGCCACCGCGTCGGTGGTCTCAACATCAAACGAAGAAACAAGCTGCGCCTTGTTTTCCTCCAAGACCGAAAAGTCGTCCGCCTTTAAGTCCTTCACCAGATTCCCGCCGCGGTCCCGCACCGTAACGTTCACGACAACCACCTCAGTCCTCTTGCGAATTGTGAACCCAGGATTGTCGTTGGGCGATGCCGTCTGACCCACCGCAGGAGTCGTCATGGCACTGGAGAGAAACACGGCAAGCACGCGGCGAAGCACGACCCGCAGGTGCCGAAACAAAATCGAGTTGGAACGCCGCCGTTGCAAATCCAAATACTCCAATCTTCAAAAACCCCAGTCATCCTGAGCGAAGTGTTGTCTCCACGAAGTGAAGGCAACGCTAAGTCGAAGGACCCCCTGCTCCACCCACCCCGCCGGCCTCAACAAGCCGTGGCAAACCTAAAACCTCAACCTCGCCGTAATCTGAATTGTCCGCATCGCCCCAACGGAAGTAACCTGCCCAAACGTAGGCGAACTGAAATTCGTATCAATCCCCACAAACTGCGGCTTGTTAAACACATTCGAAGCCTGCGCCCGCACTTCCACAAAACGATTTTCCTTCAATGGAAACGTCTTGGTCATCGCCATGTTGAACACCAGCGACCCCGGCCCAACAATGCTGTTTCTCCGCGCATTGCCAAACACGGTATTCCCCGAAGAATCCACCGCTGGAGCAAACGCGGCGGTATTGAACCAAGCGCTCACCGAAGGATTAGAGAGTGCCACGGGAACGCCAGTCACATTCGGGCGCAGCGTTCCATTACTGCCGCGGCTGACATCCGTGGTGTTCCCTACAATGCGCGGCGAAAACGGCGTGCCCGACGCGATCGTCCAATCGCCATTCCACTGCCAATCGCCAAACACATCTCGCATCGCGCTCTTCTGCGTCAGCCAGCGCTTGTCGTGCCCCAGAGGAAGCTCCCAGGTGGAATCCCCAGTGAAGCGGTGCCGCTGATCGAAGCCCGAAAGCCCGCGCTCGGCGCTCAAGTTGAAGGCGTCCTGCGCGACGACGGTGCTGCCCCCTCCGATGGAAGACGCATCGTCAATGGCCTTCGCCCAGGTGTAGCTGCCGCTCACGGCCACGCCTCGTTGCAGGCGCTTGCGCAGTCGCACCGTGCCGGAATGCGCCGTCGAATCGGCCAGTGAGTTCTCGAAAAGAAACGGCTGGACGTTCGCCAGAAGTATCCCAGTGGCTGTCCGGTTCGGCGACTCCACAATATCCAGACGCGTTCCCTTGGTCCCGTTGTAGCTGATGTTCAACAACAGCGTGGGCGCTATCTCCTGCTGCACGTCGGCGTTCCAAACCTGCACATAGCCCAGCCGGTAATTGCGCTCCACGCCGTAGCTGTTGGTAATGGTTCCCGCTGGGGCGACCGGAAATCCGTTTTGCAGCGTCAAGTCTCCGGTGGCTGCCTGCACGTTGGTCTGCGTAAACGAAAACGGCGGCTGAAAGGCCAACTGCTGCCCGATCCCCTGGTAGGCTCCCGTGTTGTAGTTCATGCCGTAGCCGGCGCGGATGACGGTCTTGTTCTTGGCCTTCCACGCAATCCCCAGGCGGGGTGAGAAGTTGTTGCGGTCTGGATTCACCAGCGTGGTCGGGAAGCGGCTGCCGCCAATTCCGGGTTGCCCCGGCTGGACGGGTTGCACGGCCGTAACCCCGGGCGCAACATCTAGGTTCACGATGCGGTTGCTGGTTTCCGCGAACGGAGACACGTATTCGTAGCGCACGCCCAGATTCAGCGTCAAGTTGCCGCGCAACTTCCATTCATCCTGAGCGAACCAGTCCCACGAATTGCCGCGGAAGTGGTAGCTGTCGTCGCCCTTGCCTCCGCAGACTCCCGCCGCGCTGCACCCGTATTGCACCGACGTCTGCTGTGGCAGCCCATAGAGAAAATCAGCGAAGTCGTAGCCGAAGCCCGCACCCGGATTACTCGAACCCGCAGTGTTGAGACCGGTAAACACGAAACTTCCGCGCCCGTTCTTCACCGTCGCGGTATTGACCTGTATGCGCCGGAAGTCTCCCCCCCAGCGCCAAGTGTGCTTGCCCCGGTTCAAAATCATGAAGTCGGAAAGCGAATATGTCTGGTCCCGCTCAAGCAGCGGAACCACATCCTGCACGCCCGAATAGTGCGTGAACGAGAGCCCAGGTAGGCCGTTGTCAAACGGCGTTGTCGCAACCCCATCAATGCCAAGCTGCTGCGTGATCGTCTGCTGACGGAAGGGATAAAGATTCGTCGTCAAAACGCGGTTTCGGTTGTACTCAATCCGGAAGATGTTATTGAGTTTTCCGAAAGAACGGGTGTAACCCAGGGGGATTTCGAAACTCCGGTTCGTTGTTCTGCCACCAATACTGGGGAAGGGATTCGTCAACACGTTTTCCGCACCGCGATAGTGCAGGCCGAATGAGATATTGTTTTGCGGTCCGCGCCGACCTGGGATAGGTGGGCCGGCCGTGCCATGACCCAGAGTGCGGTTCAGCCGGAGGTTGAAGTCGTTGCTGTTGTACGTGGTCGAGGTGACGTAGTGGAAATTCCTGATCGTTGCGCCGGGCACATTGGGGGAAGGAATCAGGTTGGGAAAGTTGAGGATGTTGGCAGCCACTGGGCTGATCTGCGTGAACGCCGGATTCCCCGCGATGTTGCGCAGGTCGTTGCCGGGAATGGGCTGGTGCGTAACCGGGTCCACCAGCGAGACGTTCACCAGATTCCCGCTGGCATCCCGAACCTGGGTGCTGGAAAAATCGCCCGAGCGCTCGGCCAATGTCGGCACCGTCGAGAACGCATCATACGGATTCGTATTCAGAGACCCATTGAAATTCAGGAAGAAAAACGTCTTGCTCCCTCCCTGGTAAATCTTCGGAATATTCAGCGGCCCGCCCAGGTTGGCTCCAAAGCGCTGCTGGAAATACCCCGGTTGGGTCGCAGGCTTTCCAGTCAGCGAGTAGGGTGCGGCGTTGAGCGCCGAATCCCCAGCCGTGTAGTAAAGCGACCCGTGCGGCTTGTTGACATCAAACTTCCCCCGAAAATTACCTCCCGGCCCACCCCCGAAGCCCCCACCTCCGCCAAAGCTTCGAAAACCCCCGCCTCCTCCGCCTCCCGGTCCTCCGCCAAGTCCTCCGGGCGTCCCGCCCGCATTGAACTCCCGCCGGTCGTCGAACCCTCCGCCAAAGCTTCCCTGGAAGTCGGACGCGGTAGCATTCCCCGCCACCGTGACCGAGGTGGTGGCAATGTTGGCCGAGACCCCAGCCAGCGGTGTATCAGCCGATTCCGAACCGCCTCCAGCCGCCAGACCCGCGCCTTCGCCGCTTTGCACCGAAAGACTCTGGTAGCCCCGTCCAGAGCCTGTAGAGGCCCTCTGAGGGCCGCTGGGTGCCCCCAGGCCGTTCTCCGCGGGGGGCTGGGATCGCGAGGCTAGGATGATCTCCAAATCCACCCGCTGCATCGGCGTCGCCGCATTAATGACTGCCTCGCCTGTGATATTGGCAAAGGCTAGCATCTGCGCCTTGATTACATATCGCCCATTGGCAGGGACTTGCAATGTGTATTGTCCGGCGACATTGGTCCAGGTCGTCACCTTCTGACCAGTCAGGGCGTTGGAAGCAGTGATAGTAGCGCCGGGAATGGGGGTATTTCCGGACTTGACGACCCCTTGGATTGTGCCGCCTCCGCCGCCCGCGGCAGATATGGGGGGCGTTGGCGCTTGAGATAAAGCCAAAATTGGAAAGGCAAATAATTGCACACTCAAAACCCCGAAAATGGCCCGCCAACTAGTCTGAACTAGTTGGCGTCGGCGAGTTGACGCAATTTTGCGCAAAATTGTCCTCATTTGGCGTCAGGACGACCTAGAGCGCCTTCCGGGTCGCCATGTGTTCTGTGTAAGTTACCGAGCATCAACTTTGAGGCAACAAACATCCCATCCTTCAATTCTCCGGGACCGAAAACCGGGTCGCCCACTTTGAAGTCAGCCAGCGTGATGCTCTCGCCATCCTTTTTGAACGAAGTATTCTCATCCACAGCGATGGTTTGGGTTTCCCCGTCCAGCCGGGTAATGGTTAAATGCGTGCCATCAATCGACTTAATCTCGCCCACAATAAATTTCTTGCCCAGTTCCTGCCCGAAACCGCCCTGGCTGAAGCCGCGGGGTCCACCTGGACCGCCGCGGCTGCCCAGGAAGTCGGCCTGCCATGTGTCTGTGCCAGTGGAGTGGCCTCGGACTATGGCGATGTCGCCTACTTTGAAATCGGAGAGTTTGGCGGGTTGGCGGTCTTTCAAGAAGCGGGTGGCGTCGGTTACGTTTATGGTTGAAGCGCGGCCTTCCTGGTTTTGGATGGTCAGTGTTTGGCCGTTGATGGCGGTGATTTTGCCCATGACGTCGGGTCGGCGGCGGGGCTCGCGGGTGGGGTCTTGCTGGGTGCCGGTTTGGGCTGCGCCGATTCCGACAAGGGATACCAGAGCGGTTGCTAGGATCAATTTCGTGAATGGCATGGGTTCCTTCTTCCGGCTGTCTGGATACTCCGGAGCACTTCGACTTCGACAAGGATGCGCGCCGGCTGGGCTTGGGTTGTTTGAATCGAGTTTAAAGAAGTGTAAAGGTTTGGAATGTAACTAATTGTAAAGAATGAGGGTTAGGCGCATCCGTAGGCTCAGCTGTTGCGTCTATATGATGTCTAGAGGAACTTAGGGAGAATGCCGGGCTGTGGAGAATTGTTCGCTGGTGCGGGTTGGAAAGGAATCAGCTTTTAAAATGAATTCGCAATCCAATATGAATTCGCAATCCAATATGAATTCCAAATTCAGCATTCCTTCAGAATTTGATCGTGCCGTGACGATGACAGCGACGATTTGTGCTGTGCTGGCGGCGGTGATTTTGGCTGGCTGCGGTAGCTCGAATTCTGGCGCGAATTCTTCCGCGCGGGCGGCTGCGCCTTCGAGTGCGCCAGTGGTGGTGGCTGTGGCGCGGCGAATGGACTTGCCGGTTTACCTGAGCGGGTTGGGGTCGGTGACGCCTTCGAATTCGGTGTCGATTAAGAGCCGCGTGGACGGGCAACTGGTGCAGGTAGCGTTCAAGGAAGGTCAGCTAGTCCAGAAGGGGCAATTGCTGGCAGTGATCGACTCGCGGCCGTTTGAGGTGCAGTTGCAACAGGCGCAGGCGACCTTGTTTAAGGATCAGGCGCAGTTGCGGGACGCGAAGTTGAACCTGCAACGGTTCAAGGATTTGCTGAAGGAGTCTGGGGCGGTTTCGCAGCAGCAGGTGGATACGCAGGCGGCGCTGGTGGACCAGTTGGACGGTGCGACGCGTAACGATGACGCGACGATCGCCAGCGCGAAGCTGCAAATTACCTATTGCCACATTACGGCGCCGATCTCCGGGCGGATTGGGTTGCGGCTGGTGGACGTGGGCAACATTGTCCATGCGGCGGATGCGAATCCGCTGTTGATCATAACGCAATTGCAGCCGATTGCGGTGTTGTTTTCGCTTCCGGAAGATCAGTTGCAGACGGTGGCGCAGCATATGAAAGCTGGGACGCTGACGGTGGAGGCCTACAGCCGGGACGACCAGACGAAGCTGGCGACCGGGCAGCTGGGGACGATTGACAACCAGATTGACCAAACGACCGGAACCGGTCGGCTGAAGGCGATGTTCCAGAATCTAGATAGCTCCTTGTGGCCGAACCAGTTTGTGAACGCGCGGTTGTTGCTGGAAGCGAAGAAGAACGCGGTGGTGGTGCCTTCGGCGGCGATCCAGCATGGGCCGCAGGGAGCGTTTGCGTATGTGGTGAAGGCCGATAAGACGGCTGAGGTTCGTCCCGTGACGGTGTCGCTGGCACAGGGGAACTTGAGTGCGATTGGGCAGGGTTTGAATGAAGGTGAGATTGTTGTCACAGACGGGCAGGACAAGTTAAAGGCGGGGATGACGGTGGAGGCTACGGTGGCGGCTCCGCGCCGGACTGACGGTGCGGCGGGGGCTGCGGTTCCCGGCGGGCAGGCTGGTGACGGCAAGAGCTCGCGGACAGGAGTGTCCGCGCCACACGAGCAGACCCGATGAATCCGTCGCGAATATTTATTGAGCGGCCGGTTGCTACCGTTCTGCTTACGGTTGGATTGTTGCTGGTCGGGTTGCTGGCCTACCAGCAGTTGCCGGTTTCGGCGCTGCCGGAGGTGGATTACCCAACGATTCAGGTGGTGACGGCGTATCCGGGGGCATCGCCGGATGTGATGGCGTCTTCGGTGACCGCGCCGATGGAACGGCAGTTTGGCCAAGTTCCAGGATTGAGCCAGATGACATCGACCAGTTCGTTTGGCAGCTCGATCATCACGTTGCAGTTTGCGCTGGACCAGAATATAGACGTGGCCGAGCAGCAGGTGCAGGCGGCGATTAACGCGTCGGGCACGTATCTGCCTAAGGACCTGCCGAATCCTCCGATTTACAGCAAGGTGAATCCCGCGGATTCGCCGATTCTTACGCTCGCGTTGACGTCTGACACGCTGGAGCTTTCCAAAATCGAAGACCTGGCGGATACGGCGCTGGCGCAGAAGATTTCGCAACTCACCGGCGTGGGTTTGGTTTCGATCAGCGGTGGACAGAAGCCTGCGGTTCGCATTCAGGCGAACCCTACGGCGCTGGCTTCTTACGATATAAGCCTGGAAGATGTGCGCGCGGCGTTAGGGCTGGCGAATGTGAACCAGGCGAAGGGCGTGATTGATGGGCCGCGGCAGTCCTTCACCATTGGCGCGAACGACCAGTTGAATTCAAGCGTGGACTACCGGCCGCTGGTGGTGGCTTACCGCAAGGGAGCGCCGGTGCGCCTTTCCGACGTGGCGACGGTGATTGACGGCACGGAAAACAACAAGCAGGCGGCGTGGATGGGCACTCCGGCAGGAATGGTTCCGGCCGTGATTATGAATGTGCAGCGCCAGCCCGGGGCCAACATTATTTCCGTGGCGGACAGCATTAAGAAACTATTGCCGCAGTTGCAGCACTCGCTGCCCGCGTCTGTCAACGTTCAGATTTTGAGCGACCGCACCGAGACAATTCGCGCCTCCGTGAAAGACGTGCAGTTTGAGTTGATGCTGACGGTGGTGCTGGTGGTAATGGTAATGTTCCTGTTTCTACGGAGCGTCTCAGCGACCATCATTCCCAGCATAGCCGTTCCACTTTCGCTGGTGGGAACGTTTGGAGTGATGTACTTGCTGGGCTACAGCCTGAACAACCTCACGTTGATGGCCCTGACGATTTCCACCGGCTTTGTGGTGGATGACGCTATTGTGATGATTGAGAACATTGACCGATTCCTGGAAGAGGGAGATTCGCCCCTGGAAGCGGCGCTGAAAGGGTCGAAGCAGATTGGCTTCACCATTGTTTCTCTAACGGTTTCGCTGATTGCGGTGCTGATCCCGCTATTGTTCATGGGGGACATTGTCGGCCGCCTGTTCCGCGAGTTTGCGGTCACGCTGGCGGTGACGATTTTGGTTTCGGCGGTGGTTTCCCTGACGCTGACGCCCATGATGTGTTCCTTGCTGCTGAAATCGGCAAAAGACAAGAAAATGGGCAAGGTGATGCAGGGGTCCGAGGAATACTACCAGCGGGTCGTCGAGTTTTATGGGCGGATGCTGCGAGTCGTGCTGCGGCATCGAACCACTACTTTGGTGGTTACTGTTGCGACGCTGGTTTTTACCCTGGGTCTTTACGTCTTGATTCCGAAGGGGTTTTTCCCGGTTCAGGATACGGGAGCGATTCTGGGGATTTCCGAGGGGCCAGCGTCGACTTCCTTTGCGGCAATGGCGGAACGGCAGCAGGAACTGGCCAAGGTGATTCTGAAAGATCCCGCAGTGGCGAGCCTGTCCTCGTTTATTGGCGTGGACGGGACCAACGTTACGCCGAATAGCGGGCGCATTCAGATCAACTTGAAACCTCGCGACCGTCGATCCGATACTGCAACCGACGTGATTCGGAGACTGCAAACGCAGGTGACCCAGGTAGAGGGCATTACGCTGTATCTGCAACCAGTGCAGGACCTGACGGTGGAAGACCGTGTGAGCCGCACGCAGTACCAGTATTCGCTGGAGGACGCGAGCCCGGACGAGTTGAACACCTGGGTACCGAAGCTGGTGGCGAAATTACAAGCTTTGCCGCAACTGCGCGATGTGGCTACTGACCAGCAGAATGGCGGATTGCTGGCGGATTTGGAGGTGGACCGGGACACGGCTTCGCGGCTGGGAATACTGCCGCAGGCGATTGACGACACGCTGTACGACGCATTTGGGCAGCGGCAGGTCTCGACCATTTTCACGCAGCTCAATCAATACCATGTGGTGCTGGAAGTTGCGCCTAGCTTCCAGCAGAGTCCCGATGCGCTGAACAATATTTATGTGAAGTCGAATACGGGGCAGCAGGTGACGCTGGCGTCGTTCGCGCACTTCGAGACGCATCACACGCCCTTGACCATCAACCACCAGGGACAGTTTCCGGTGGTGACGCTTTCGTTCAATCTTGCGCCGGGAGTTTCACTGGGCGATGCGACCCAGGTGATTGACGACGCTGAGCGCGACATCAACTTGCCCATCAGCATCCATACGAGCTTCCAGGGGACGGCGGCGGCGTTCCGGAATTCGCTGACCTCGGAGCCGTTTCTGATTCTGGCGGCGATTATTACGGTATATATCGTGCTTGGAGTTTTGTACGAAAGCTATATTCATCCGATAACGATTCTTTCGACACTGCCTTCCGCTGGTGTGGGCGCGATCCTGGCACTGATCCTGACCCGGAACGACTTGAGCATAGTCGGGCTGATCGGCATTATTTTGCTGATTGGCATTGTGAAGAAGAACGCCATCATGATGATTGACTTCGCGATTGAGGCGGAGCGTGCGGAAGGGAAGTCGCCGGAGGAGGCGATTTACCAGGCGTGCCTGTTGCGGTTGCGGCCGATTCTGATGACTACGATGGCAGCGCTGCTGGGCGGGTTGCCACTGGCTCTGGGAACTGGAACAGGCTCGGAGTTGCGGCATCCTTTGGGCATTACCATTGTTGGCGGGCTGCTGCTGAGCCAGTTGCTGACGCTGTTTACCACGCCGGTGGTGTATTTAGCGTTCGATAGCCTGGCCGCGCGGTTTGCGCGATACCGAGTGGGCAATGTGATTACCGAGCCAGTGGCGGAGTAGCGATGAACATTTCCGCTCCATTTATTAAACGGCCGGTGGGGACGACGTTGATGACGCTGGCGTTGCTGCTGGCTGGCGGGTTGGCGTTCCGGTATTTACCGGTAGCGCCGCTGCCGCAGGTGGAGTTTCCCGTGATCTCCGTGCAGGCGGGGTTGCCGGGAGCCAGTCCGGAGACGATGGCTTCGGCGGTGGCTACGCCTTTGGAACGGCAGTTTGGACGAATAGCGGGGATAACGCAGATGACCTCGTCGAGCCAGATGGGCTCGACGAATGTGGTGTTGCAGTTTGACCTGAGCCGGAATATTGATGCGGCCGGGCGCGACGTGCAGGCGGCGATTAACGCTGCTCGCGGGCAGTTGCCGACGAACCTGCCGAACAATCCTTCGTACCGAAAAGCGAATCCCGCCGATGCGCCTGTGGTTATTCTAGCGCTGAGCTCGGACACGATTCCGCTGCCCAAGATTTATGACGTTGCGGATACTGTTCTAGCGCAGAAACTCGCGCAGATGGAGGGCGTGGGCCAGGTGTTTGTGGGGGGCGGAGCCCGGCCCGCGGTGCGCGTGGAGTTGAATCCGACGCTGCTGAACCAGTTGGGCCTTGGCCTGGACACGGTCCGCGTGGCGCTGGGTTCAGCGAATGCGAATCGGCCGAAGGGGCAGATTTCCGGGCCGGTGAATGCGTGGACGATTCGAGCGAACGACCAGATTTATACCGCTGACGAATACCGCAAAGTGATTGTGGGAAGCGGCCCCAAGGGCGTGGTTCGGCTGGGCGACGTCGGCGACGTGCAGGATTCGGTGGAAGATATTCGCAATGGTGGAATTGCAAATGGCAAGCCAGCGGTGCTGATTATCATTTCGCGGCAGCCGGGCGCTAACATTATTGAAACAGCAGACCGGATTCATGCGGCTCTGCCGTTACTGCGGGCATCGATTTCCCCGGCGATTGATGTGGGCGTGGTGATGGACCGCACGACGACGATTCGGGCGTCCGTCTCGGATACGGAACGAACGCTGTTGCTTTCGATTGTGCTGGTGGTGCTGGTGGTGTTCGTGTTTCTGCGAAGTTTGCGGGCGACGTTGATTCCGAGCGTGTCGGTGCCGCTTTCCTTGATTGCCACGTTTGCGGTGATGTGGCTGCTGGGTTATAGCGTGGACAACCTTTCGCTGATGGCGCTGGCGATCTCGACAGGGTTTGTGGTGGATGATGCGATTGTGGTTTTGGAAAACGTAACGCGGTATATCGAGAAGGGCATGGACCCGGTACAGGCGGCGTACCGTGGGGCGCGTGAGATTGGGTTTACGGTTCTTTCCATGAGCACGTCGCTGATTGCCGTGTTCATTCCCATTCTTTTGATGGCTGGGATTGTGGGGCGCTTCTTTCGCGAGTTTGCGGTGGTGCTGAGTGTGGCGATTGGAATTTCGCTGTTGGTGTCGCTGACGACGACGCCGATGCTGTGCGCGAAGTTTCTGCGTCCGGAAACGGAACGGAAGCATGGAAGGATTTACAAAGCGACGGAGAGGGCGTTTCAGGGACTGCTGCACTTGTACGAGCGCTGCCTGCGCTGGGTGTTGCGGCATCAGCCGCTGACGCTGGGGGTAACGCTGGTGACGGCGGTTCTGAGCGTGTACCTGTACGTGATTGTGCCGAAGGGATTTTTTCCGCAGCAGGATACGGGGCGGCTGGGCGCGTCGGTGCAGGCGGCGCAGGATATTTCGTTTGCGGCGCTGCGCGGGAAGATGCAACAGTATGTGGAGATTGTTGCGAAAGACCCGGCGGTGCAGACGGTGGTGGGCTTTGCCGGGGGCGGGGGAACGTCGAATACGGGGCGGATGTTTATCACGTTGAAGTCTTTGGAACAGCGCAAACTGAGCGCGGATCAGGTGATTGGGCGCATGCGCGGGAAGCTGGCGGCGGTGGCGGGGGCGAGTATCTTTCTGCAAGCGCAACAGGATTTACAGATTGGCGGGCGCATGGGGAATGCGCAGTTCCAATATACGTTGCAGGCGGAGAACCTGGACGATTTGAATCATTGGTCGCCGCTGGTGTTGCAGAAGCTGCGTTCGGTTGCGCAATTGAAAGACGTGAATACGGACCAGCAGGTTCACGGGTTGGAATCGTTTGTGGAGATTGACCGGGCTACGGCGTCGCGGCTTGGAGTTGCGTCGAGCGATATTGACAATGCGTTGTATGACGCGTTTGGACAGCGGCAGGTATCGACGATGTATCGGTCGCTGAATCAGTATCACGTGGTGATGGAAGTTGCCCCCGAGCAGCAGAGGAGCACGGATGCGCTGCAAGCGGCGTACGTGCGGTCGTCGAACGGGAACATGGTGCCGCTGGCGTCAATGGTGCATTTTGCTTCGGCGAATACGCCGCTGGCGGTGAATCATCAGGGGCAGTTGCCGTCGGTGACGCTTTCGTTCAACGTGGCGCCGGGCGTGGCTTTGGGCGATGCCACGAAGCTGGTGGATGCGGCGATGCGCGCGATTGGCGTGCCATCGAGCGTGCATGGCGGGTTTCAGGGGACGGCGGCGGCGTTTCAGGACTCGAACTCGACGCAAGGCTGGCTGATTCTGGCGGCGCTTTTGACGGTGTATATTGTGCTGGGCGTTTTGTATGAGAGCTATATTCATCCGATTACGATTTTGTCGACGCTGCCTTCGGCGGGGGTGGGGGCGCTGCTGGCGCTGCTGATTACAGGCGGGGATTTGAACGTGATTGCGCTGATTGGGATTTTGTTGCTGATCGGAATTGTGAAGAAGAATGCCATCATGATGATTGATTTTGCGCTGCACGTGGAGCGGACGGAAGGGAAGAGCTCGACCGAGGCGATTTACGATGCGTGCGTGATGCGGTTTCGGCCGATCATGATGACGACGATGGCGGCGCTGCTGGGTGGGCTGCCGCTGGCGCTGGGCACGGGCGTGGGAGCGGAGTTGCGGCGGCCGTTGGGTATCACGATTGTAGGTGGGTTGATTCTGAGTCAGTTGCTGACGTTGTTTACGACGCCGGTGGTGTATGTGTATCTGGATCGGCTGAGTTTGGCGATGCGGGGCGGTGGTAGAGAACGCGTTGGTCAGTCGATTCTCCCGGGGGGAAGCGAAGGCGCCGGCTTGGCGAGGTGAGCTCCTCGTTACTGATGTGGCGCTGTGGCTTCGTGGGCGTGGAGTTGTTGGAATCTCAGTGCTAGTCTGAAAGGCAGCGCCATCCCATTTCATGTCCACGCCAGCTTCTTCCGAGGGCCGGGTTTCGCGCCATAGTCAGTGGCTGGATGTGCCGTGGCTGGTATTTCTCGGCGGGCTTGCGGTGCTACCGCCGTTTCTAGAATGGCACAAACAACTGACTCTGTTTGCGCTGGGGGCTGTGCAGCTTTCGGAGTCTCGTGTCGTAGCGCGGTGGCCCAAGCGGGGTCCGATATCTGCGGTTGTCTTGAAGATCGTGCTGGCTACGCTGCTCATTGATCACACAGGCGAACTCAGCATCAACAGCAGTTATTACCCCATTTACTTTGTGCCTGTCATCACGGCGGCTTTGTATTTTGGGCCGAGCGTCACATTGTTGTGGACTCTTTTGGCGTCGGCGGCGTATTTGTCGTACCTTTTTCCCGCGCTCAACGACTACTCCATTGATGCTTCGGGTTATACGGTTCTCGCGATTCGTATTTTCTTTTTCTTTCTCGTTGGTATGGTGGTCAACCGCGTGGTCGTCGCTTATCGGGAGCAGAGTAACAGCTACCAGCGGCTAGCGGAACAGTTGATGGAAACGAACCGAGCGTTGGAGCGGGCGCATGCTGAAACCCGACGCTCGGAGCGGCTCGCCGCCTTGGGGCAGCTTACGGCGGGGCTGGCGCATGAAATTCGCAATCCTCTGGGGATCATCAAAGGTTCGGCGGAGATGTTGAGCCAGAAGCTCGATGCGACAAATCCGCTGGCTGTCGAGCTGTCGGGATATATTTCCAGCGAGGTCAATCGCCTGAGTGCCCTGATGAGTCGCTTCCTGGATTTCGCTCGACCCTTGCAAGCCGAAACCCAGCCGCTCCACATCACCGAAATCCTGGACAAGGTCGTGCGGTCCGTGGAAGAGCACTGGCAAGGCGGGAAAGTAGCGGTCCAACGTTCCTACCAAAACCCGCTCCCAGTGGTGCCGCTGGATGCGACATTGTGCGAGCAAGTTTTTCTCAACCTGGCTCAGAATGCGTTTGAGGCCATGGGCGAGGCTGGCGGAGCGCTAATCTTAGAAGTTGCCCAGCGAGAGTCAGACAATCGACAGGGCGTGGAAGTGCGGATACAAGACACCGGGCCAGGAATCTCACCGGAGCTACGGGAGCAGATTTTTAATCCATTCGTCACGACCAAAGCCATGGGCGTGGGGTTGGGCTTGTCGATCGTTTCTCAAATCATGGATGAACACCAAGGCTCTATTCGCTTGCTGGACACGCACGGGAAGGGCGCTGGCTTCGGCCTGTTCTTTCCGTTCCAGGGAGCCGCATCTAACTAGACATGTCTACCGTGCTGATTGTCGAGGACGAAGCCAAGATGCGCCGCCTGCTCGAGTTGAGTCTCGCAGAAGACGGCTTCACCACCCTTTCGGCGGCCGATGCGGAAACAGGGCTGAAGTTGTTGCGGGAAGGCAATGTAGATTTGGTGGTTACGGATTTGAAGCTTTCGGCCATGGGCGGCCTGGAATTTCTCCAGATAGCCAAGCGGCTGAACAGCGCTCTGCCGATTGTGGTCATGACAGCCTTCGGGACAGTGGAAACCGCTGTTGAGGCGATGAAAGCTGGTGCCAGCGACTACGTGCTCAAACCGTTCGCTCTCTCCGAAATGCTCATGGTCATCCACAAAGAGCTGGACGTCAGCAAGCTGCGCGAGGAAAACCGGACACTTCGTGAGGCACTCGGCCATCGTTATGCGCATCCGAATATCGTTGCCCAAAGTGCAAAGATGCAGGAGGCTCTGTCGCTGGTTGAGCGCGTCGCTCTGACCAATTCGACCGTGCTCATCGGCGGTGAAACCGGCGTGGGCAAGGACCTAATCGCCCGCGCCATCCATGAAAAGTCTCGTCGCGCTTCCTTCCCCTTTATCAAGATCAACAGTACAGCGATTCCGGAAACACTCATCGAAAGCGAGCTGTTTGGCTACGAAAAAGGAGCCTTTACTGGAGCCACCAGCAGCAAGCCCGGCAAGTTTGAACTGGCCGACAAGGGCACGCTTTTTCTCGATGAAATCGGCGATATCCCGCTGGCCACACAGGTCAAACTTTTACGCGTATTGCAAGGGCACGAATTTGAACGGCTCGGCGGGACGAAGACGCTGAAAGTGGATGTGCGCCTCATCGCCGCCACGAATCGAGATCTACGCGCTGCTTTAGAAGCCGGAACATTTCGTGAGGATTTGTTCTATCGGCTGAACGTAGTCCCGATTGATGTTGCTCCGCTGCGTGAGCGCCGCGAAGATATTCCCGAGCTAGTGCGCCTTTTCATCGAACGCTTTTCCAGCGACTCGGCCAAACTGGTAACGAGCATTTCCCCGGATGCTATGCGAGTCCTGGTGAATTACCACTGGCCTGGCAATGTGCGCGAGTTGCAAAACATCATGGAGCGCGCCTGTGCCCTGGCCGAGGGTCCCGTCTTGGAAGTGAAAGACATCCGTCTCGATCCCGAGCGCGCCAAGCCCGCCCAATCGAACGGCGGGTTTCTGCCCGAGGGTTTCACACTCGAGCAATGGGAAGATGAAATGATCCGTGAAGCTCTGCAACGCAGCCACGGCAACAAGAGCCAAGCCGCGCGCTTACTGGGCCTGTCGCGCAACGCTCTCCGCTATCGCCTCTCGAAAATCGGGATTGCCGACGACGCCGAACCAGCCGAGGAATAGGAAGGCGTGTAAGGCGGGTACCTTCGTCCGCGAAAAATTTTGCACATGGTTGAAAACCACCACCCTTTGGTGGAATGCAACCAACTCTGCCGCTCCTTCCGCCATCCTTCGTTCGAATCGCGGATAATTCCCTCGTGTAATCAGCAACTTACGACGCTTCCACCGGGGGCGCTTTGGTCCTGCACATGCAAGGTTCGTCCTGCGGAGCCAGCCACAACCGAGGCTCTGCAACGAGGTGGGCTCATGAGATCCACGACCTTTACCAAAGTAGCGATGGCAGCGGTCAATCTGTTGACTGCGGCCAGCCTGATGGCGCAGGTACAAACGGGCCAAGGCGTCGCCCGCATTAGCCTGATCCACGGCGACGTTTCCACGCAGCGCGGCGACTCCGGTGATACGGCGGCCGCAGCCTTGAACGCACCCGTCGTGACGGGTGACCGGATTTCCACCGGCGACAACTCGCGCGCTGAAGTGCAGCTCGATTTCGCCAACGTCCTGCGTCTCAGCGAGCGCTCGACCGCGAACGTAGCCAGCCTTACCGACAAGGAAATTCAAATTCAAGTCAGCCAGGGTTCCGCCACCTACACGGCGTTCAAGACCAGCGAAATCCGCCCTGAGGTCGATACGGCCAATCTGTCAGTCCGTCCCGCGAAGGGCGATGTCAGTTTTCGCATCGAAGCCATTTCCGCGGACGAAACTGAAGTGACCGTCCGCAAAGGCGAGGCTGAGGTTTCCACCTCGTCCGGCAGCCAGCAAGTCCGCAAGGGCGAAATGATCGTCGTTCGCGGCAGCGGCACGGATGCTCAATTCAAAGTCGAGGACGCGCGCAATCGCGATGACTGGGACAAGTGGAACGACGACCGTGACCATTTAATCAGCAATGCGGAAGGGGTTCACCGCACCAGTCCTTACTACACCGGTTCTCAGGATCTTGATGCTTACGGTCACTGGCGCACGGTTCCCGAATATGGTTCCGTGTGGGTTCCCACGGTTTCCGCCGACTGGGTTCCTTACCGTGAGGGCCGCTGGGTTTGGGAGCCTTACTACGGTTGGACGTGGGTTTCCTCTGAAGCTTGGGGGTGGGCTCCGTACCACTATGGACGCTGGTTTTATTCGGATTCCTCGTGGGTATGGTGGCCAGGACCGGTGGGTGGCTATGGCTACGGTGGCCGATACTATCGGCCTGTCTGGGCGCCTGCCTATGTTTCGTTCTTTGGTTTTGGTGGCGGCATCGGTATCGGTTTCGGATCGTTTGGCTGGTTGCCGACCGGCCCTTGTGACGAGTTCCGTCCTTGGTACGGAGGCTACGGTTCGCGGTTCAACCAGGTTAACGTCACCAACATCACAAATGTCACGAACATCTACAACTACGGAGGCCGTGGCGAACATTTTCGTGGCGAGCGACCGCTCTACCAGGGTCGTGGCGTGCAGTATTCCAATCTTCGCCTGGCGGGAACGGATGTGCGGATTCGCCGAGCGATTTCTTCGGTGCCAGCGGAGCACTTTGGTAGCGGGCGTGTAGCGGCCCGGGGTATTGATCCGGGAACATTCCGAGAAGCACGCATGATGACCGGAAACCTTCCGGTTGTGCCCACGCGGGCCAGCCTGAACGCGTCGAACCGCTTGGCCGCTCCTGATACGTTCCGGGGCGGGCAGCCGTCGCGGTTCTTCGGCACCAATCGCCCTGCTCCTTCGCCTCAGTCGTTCGATCACCAGGCGGCGCAGGTGCAGCAGTCCATTCAACGGGACGGGCACTTTACGCCGATCCGCAGTGGCGAGCCTGCGGGGAATGGCCTGGCGGGAAATAATCCAGCGGCGAACCGCGCTCCCGGAAGTCCGGTAACGCAGAATCCGATGACGCAGAATCGAGGCGGCGAAAACGCAGGCTCCAGAAATGGAACTCCGGAACGCGGCTCGTTAACGGCACCCAAGGTGTCGGTTAATCAGCCGAATCGGTCTTCGGATGGGAGAGGCAGTAGCAATGACCGCAGCAACAATGATCGCAGCAACAATGATCGCAGCAACAATGACCAGGGCTGGCATCGCTTTCCCAGCCCTGCTTCTGGACCTGCCGCGAATCGCGGTACCGGTTCTCAGCCGGAATCTCGAGGCACCATCCACGACCTTCCAACTCGCACCGGAGGCGGAGGGCCAAGGAGTGATGGCGGCGGTTGGCAGCGATTTCCGTCCTCAAACGATCGCGGCTCCGGATCGGTTGGGAATCCAGGGAATACTGGGCGCAACGAAGTTCCAAGAGGACAGGGGCGAGGCCAGGAGCCCAGCAACACCGGGAACGGTGGTTGGAATCGCGGGCCGCGTCCGGAAGCACGCTCGGAAGCAACGAGCCAGGGTAGCGGGAATGGCGGACGCTACCAGGGCCCCAGCAACGGTGGCGGGGGATGGGATCGCGGGAACGGAGCGCAGCCGTCGCGCGAAGGCGGCTCGCCCAATCGTGGGTCTTATCCTGAGAGATCCGCTCCTCAAAGATCGACCCCCGAAAGATCCGCCCCCAGCGGCGACTACAGCCGCAGTGGCGGACGCCCCACGCTCGACATGAGGCAGCCGGTAATGACGCCGCGCTCCTCTGGGCCGTCTTATGGTGGTGGCGGCGGTGGACGCATGCAATCGCCACGGCCACCTTCGGGTGGTGGTGGACGTAGTGAGCCGCCAAGGCCGCCTTCAGGCGGCGGTAGGCCTTCGGGTGGTGAACGCCGTCAATAGTGATCTTGGATGATCGTAAAATTGCAGCAAGCCCATCGTCTTTCGGCGATGGGCTTTTTCTTTGCCAAAATCCTGCGAGCTCGGCAACCGAAGGTTTGGACCGCTTGCTAAACTAGTGCTTCCTCGCCATCCTGAACAAGAAAGCACCCGCGCCACATGGGACTCGGTCCACTCGATCTCGGCATTGTTGCCATCTACCTCATCGGGATCACGCTGTTTGGTCTGCGCTTCCGGACGCGGCAACGTTCGCTCAAAGACTATTTTCTGGCCGACAAAAACATTCCCTGGTGGGCCATTTCCCTATCCATTGTGGCGGCGGAAACCAGCACGCTAACCGTAATCAGCGTCCCTGGTTTGGCTTACGAAAAGAATTTCACGTTCCTCCAGTTGGTGTTGGGATACATGCTCGGGCGCGTCGTCATTAGCTTCGTGCTGATTCCCCAATACTTCCGGGGAGATCTTTTCACCGCCTATCAACTGATCGAGCGACGTTTCGGCCAGAAATTGCGCTCACTCACGGCAGGCCTGTTCCTGGTCACGCGCGCAGCCGCGGAAGGGGTGCGTATTTTTGCCGTCGCCATTGTGGTGGGGATTGCGCTGTCGAGCTGGCTGCAAGGTTTTAGCAACTTGGGCAGGGACGTAGCCGCCATCGGCATCGTCACTGTTTTGACGCTGATTTACACGTTTGAAGGTGGTATGGCGGCTGTGATCTGGACCGATGTGATCCAGACCTCGATTTACGTAGTTGGAACTATCATCGGGTTCTTCACCATCCTGCATTTGGTTCCGGGCGGATGGCACACGGTCAGCACAGTGGCCGGGTCGGCTGACAAGTTCCGAATGTTCGATTTCTCCTGGGATTTTTACAAGACTTACACGTTCTGGTCCGGAGTGATAGGAGGAGCGTTTCTTACCACTGCCAGTCATGGCACCGACCAGCTCATTGTGCAGCGACTATTGGCGGCTAAGACCCTGCGGCAATCTCAGATGGCGTTGCTGATCAGCGGCGTGGCGGTGTTTTTTCAATTTGGATTGTTTCTTCTGGTAGGCGCCGCACTCTACGTGTTTTACCGGCTCAATCCGAATCTGATCGCCTTCTCCCGCGCCGACCGTATGTTCCCCACGTTCATCGTCTCGACCATGCCCGCCGGTATCCGCGGTTTACTGATCGCCGCCATTCTCGCAGCGGCTATGTCGAACCTAAGTGCCGCGCTCAACTCACTCTCTTCCACCACCATTTTGGACTTCTATGCCCGAATGCGGCCCGACCTACCCGAGGCGCGGCTGCTCTCGCTTTCCCGAAAGATCACGGTCGTATGGGGATTGGTTCTATTTGCGCTGGCCATTCTTTCCCGCAGCGGGGGCAGGGTTGTGGAACTGGGCCTCTCGATTGCGTCGGTGGCTTATGGTGCTCTGCTTGGAGTTTTCCTACTCGGCGTCCTGACGGCTAAGGCCACGGAAAACGGAGCCATGGTTGGCATGCTTTGCGGGTTTGTGACTAACATTTACTTGTGGCAATTTACCAAGGTGCCTTTCACTTGGTACGTGGCGCTCGGCAGTGCCGTGACCTTTGCCGTTGGGTACGCGAGCAGTCGCTTGTTCTTTGTCGCTCGCGAGCCTATGAGCAGTCCTACTTGAGGCTTTCCACGTAGGCAATCAACGCCTTGGTATCGTCGGGCGGCAAGTCAATCGGCGGCATACCGCCAGCGGTCATTTTCGTCGTGGGATGCTGAAACAGGGTGGCCACCTGCTCAGCCGATAGTTTCTTGGCTATGCCGACCAGTGGTGGTGCCGCCGCCGTGCCCGTACCGCCGTCGCCGTGGCAGGCATTGCACGATTGCGCTTCAAAGACGGTCTTTCCCTTGGCGGCGACGGGATCGGAGAGGGTCGTGTTCGCCGCCACCAAGGATGCCGAAGACAGTTCTGGCTCGAATGGCTTGCTGGCGTACTCGTTCTCTTCTGCCTGTTGCTTGGCCAGTTGCTGAGAAACCCCAGCGTCATGCCGGTCCAGATACTGGCTGCGCAGTCCCAGCCCCACCAGCGCGAATACGACAAAAGCGTAAGCTCCCATCGCCGCGGGCCGCTTCCACGGACGCCGTTCCACACTGCGGTCCAGAAACGGCAATGCCAGAATCGCTCCCACCACCAGCGACGGAATGATGAGAACGCCAACTACGGACATTGCTCCATGCCAATACTTGAGCCACTGAAAAATTGGCAAGTAATACCATTCCGGGCGCGGGATGTATTGTGCGTCGGCTGGGTTCGCGGCGGGTCCGATCTGCATGGGCACCAAGAAGCAGAGCAGCCCGAGTCCTGCGATGAGCAGCGCCGTCAGCGAAAGATCCATCAGTACTTGCCGGGGATAGAAGAGTTCCGTCTTCTGCTTGGGATAGTACGGGTCTTCGTTCACCGGGCCAGCCGCGCCCGCCTTGCGAAACAGCAGAATGTGGGATGCAACCAGCGCAAAGATGGCCGCCGGGATCAGAAAAACGTGGGCCACAAAAAACCGCGAAATCGTGAGCGTGCCCATTTCCGTTCCGCCGCGCATCAGGCGCTTGAGGCTTTCGCCGATCCAGGGAATTTCGCTGGCCGCATTCGTGCCCACGGCCGTGGCAAAGTACGCCCGCTGGTCCCACGGCAGCAAGTACCCTGTAAATGCCATCGCCAACACCATCCCAAACAGCGCGCAGCCCGAGAGCCAAAGGATTTCCCGCCGTCCCTTGTACGCCCCGTAGATGTATGTCTGAGAAAGATGCAGAAACAGAACGACCACCATAGCGCTGGCACCATAGGCATGTAGGCTGCGCAAAAAGGCCCCAGCCGTCACCGCCTTGGTAATGTAGGCCACCGTCGTATGGGCATGATCCGCCGAAGGAACGTAGTACAACGCCAAAAATACGCCAGTAATGATCTGCGAAAGAAAAATGAACAACAGCCCCGACCCAAAGATATAAGCAAACCGCGCCCCGCCAGGAATCGGCTCGTCCAGCGCCGTCCGGAGTAAATCATCCAGGCCTGTCCGGTGGTTCAGCCAAGCCCACAAGCCGGACGCAGCATCGCTCTTCTGTTTCGAATTCATTCCAGGCCAGCTCCCCATTTACCCAACCACTTCCTTGTCCGCCACCAGTTGCCGGAAATACTGAAATTGCACCAGCACCTGCCCACCCGCCACCGACATCGGCAGCGCATCCATCCCACGCAGCGATGGTCCGCTCACCCGCGTTCCATCCATCGTGAACGTCCCGCCGTGGCACGGACAGACGAACTGCCGCTTCTCCTTGTTCCACGGAACGGTGCAGCCAAGGTGTGGGCAGACCGAAGTCAACACGCGCAGCTCCCCTTGGCTGTCCTTGGTGATGTAGACAGCCTTTTCTGATACGGCCTTCCGCCAACCATCCACCTGCTCAATCTGGATGGTCCGCAGCACTGGCTCGGTTAAAGAAGCAAACTCGCCCACCTCACCCACCGGCGAACTCTTCAACTCCGTCGTTCTTCGCAGCAGAGGAAACAGGGCAAACCGCAGCAGCGGAACCGACAGCAGCGCCCCCACGGAGAGCGAACCCACGGCCAGCAGCGCCCCCAAAAACGAGCGCCGGTCTTTACTCGCCAAACCAGTCCTCGCCAAACTGTCGCCTTGCTCTGTGACGTCGGACTTGATGATGTTCTCTTCGACCATGTTTTCCTCGCGGTGGCTCAAAGGCCAGCCGTGCTATTTCTTGGCCAATTGCCGGACGTATTGCACAAGTTCTTTCAGGTCTTCCGGCTGGATCTTTGCCCCGAATGCCGGCATTTTCCCTTTGCCTTTGCCAATCACCTCCGTCAGCTCCGCATCGGGTTTCGCCTGTACTTCCGGAGACCGCAAGTCTTTTGCCTTCAGCGCTTTACCCGCTGCCGAGTCGCCGCTTCCATTCGCCGAGTGACACAGAGCGCAGTTCGCCTTGAATACCTTGGCCGAATCCGCCTCCGCCAGCGCCACTCCGGCCAAAATCCAGCAAAACAAGACCATCGCCCCGGTACCGCCCAAAATCGCTCGCATGTGCTCTCCTCAAAATGTGATTTCACAACCCACCGTTGCGGCCCATCTCTGTGCTGCATCGAACGACCCGATTAGAACACATGCCCCTATCTCCGACATGACCCGGATTGCACAGTCTCTGCCCGCCCCGGTTTCCCAGGCTGACCTGCAACCAAATCTTAAGTCTCGCGTCAAAAACTCGGTGTGAGCGCGGTCACACCCCGTAGTGACCCCATACACTTCTCTCCCGGCCAATTTTCTGAATAAGCAACGCTTATCCCGGCCATAGATTTTAGTTTTAAGAAAAAATCCGATTACTCAAAAGAAAACTATGAGTTGGACTGAGCCGCCAGGCCTGCGTACTCTTGCCTCGCTGGGAGAGGTGCACCGTTCCAGTGGTGGAGCGAGTCGCGTGAGCGGTATGCGACGTCAACCCCAGACAGGCCTTCGGGTCTGTGGCACCGCAAAATTCAACCCTCATCTGAAGGAGCTATGCATGCGCGCATTGGCCGGAAAAAGTTCCAGATTGTCCCTATCCCAGAAGTTTGCCCGCCTTACGGGTAGGCTGCGCGAGCCGGAATGGCGCCGCTACGGAGGAGCCTTATTCGGCGGCAAGATGCTGGGAATCGGCTTGGTTCTAGCCATCATGGCTGCCATATCCACCGTATTTTTCACACACGCTTATGCACAGGGGGCCGCTCCTGAACTCAAGGCCGCCGACGTCGTCAATCCAGTCAATACAGCCTGGGTCCTGCTGGCGGCGTTCCTCGTCTTTGGCATGCAGGTCGGCTTCACCATGCTGGAGGCTGGTTTCTGCCGGTCCCGCGAAACGGTCAACGTGCTAATGGAATGCGTGGTTGACACCTGCCTATGCGGCTTGCTGTTCTACGCTTTCGGTTTCGCCTTCATGTTCGCCCATGGCAATGGCTTCATTGGCTACCACTGGTTCTTCCTCCAGGGAGCGCCCGCCACCTATGAGACCACCGGTGTAGCCTTCCTCGCCGTTTGGCTCTTCCAGTTCGCCTTCGCTGATACCTGCTCCACCATCACCTCAGGTGCCATGATTGGCCGCACCGGCTTCGTCGGCGATCTGCTCTACAGCGTCGCCGTTTCCGGATTCATTTACCCCATCATCGGCCACTGGGCCTGGGGTCCGGATGGATGGCTGGCTCTCATGGGCAGCGAGGGTCATTTCTTCCCTTCGCTTGGCATGGGTTTCCACGACTTCGCCGGTTCCACGGTCGTCCACACCATCGGCGGCTTTATCGCTCTGGCGGGCGCGATTGTTCTTGGTCCGCGCCTGGGCCGCACTTTTAAGCGCGATGGTGGCGCACCCATGTTGCCCCACGATCTAACCATTGCCGTCAGCGGCGGTCTGATCCTGTGGTTCGGCTGGTACGGCTTCAACCCTGGCAGCACGCTCTCCGCCATGGATTTTGAGGGCATCGGTCGCGTCGCCACCAATACCACCCTAGCCGCTTGCGCCGCCGGTTTGACGGCCATGTTCTGGGCTTACATGTCCAGCAAGAAGTGGGACGCTGGCTTTACCACCAACGGTTTTCTCGCTGGATTGGTAGCCATCACCTGCCCTTGCTACTGGGTTTCTCCTACCGGAGCGATCCTACTCGGAGCCGTCTCCGGCGTGGTCGTGGTTCTAGGAGTAGAACTTCTTGAGTATCTCCGAATTGATGATCCCATTGGCGCGGTGCCTGTGCACGGCATCTGCGGTATCTGGGGAACCCTCTCTCTCGGCCTATTTGCTTGCGGTCGCTATGGAGCCACCGGACCCACCGGCCCGGATAACTCCGCTCCGCTCACTGGCCTCTTCTATGGCGGCGGCTTGCAGGTGCTGAAGGCGCAATTCATTGGTAGCGCCGTCATCACTCTGTCGACATTTGCCGTGGCCATGGCGGTCATGTACCTGGTGAATGCCACCGGCCTGCTGCGTGTCTCGGAGGAAGGCGAACTCTATGGCCTCGACCTGCACGAGCACGGCATCTCTGCCTATCCTGAGTATGTGATTTCCTCGATCGGTGCGCCCAGCGGTATGCGGCAAGCTTTGCCCATCACCGATGTGAGCACCATGGCCAAGGTCACGCCACGCGCCAGCTAGACGGCTTGTGGTTCCCAGAACCGGAGGCAGAGTCAATTCTGCCTCCGGTTTTATTTTTTTCGGGAACGGACTCAATTTAGGATGGAAACGACGAACGCCGGATGGAAGGTTTCGACCCTTCGCGCGTCGGCAATTCCAGTTTCCCAGAGGCGAAGTTGAATACCTCCCTGCAAATCCTGCTCTGCATTGCTGTCGTCATTGTGGCGGCTAAGCTGGCGGGAAACGTCGCAGCTAGCATCGGCCTTCCCCTCGTCCTAGGAGAACTGCTCGCGGGAGTGCTGCTCGGTCCCTCCTTCCTCAACGTTTGGAGCATTCCCTGGCTTGCCCATCCCGGCACCGCTTCGGTCCTGACAGTATTCAAGATTCTGGCCGATCTCGGCCTAGTCGTCCTGATGTTCATTGCCGGAGTCGAAACTGATCTTTCTCGCATGCGCCGTACCGTGCTTCCCGCTTTTCTGGCCGGGATGGGCGGCGTGGTCCTCCCCATGGCTGGAGGGTACCTGCTTTCTACCAGATTCGGTTTTTCCCCAGCACAGGCCGTTTTCATCGGTACGATTCTGACCGCCACGAGCGTGACCATCACAGCCCAAGCGCTGCTCAACTTGGGCCAGCTCAAGTCGAAAGTGGGTTCCACCATTTTGGGGGCCGCCGTGATCGACGACGTTCTGGGCCTGGTCGTACTCTCACTGGTAATTGCCCTGGGGCCAGTCTTGGCCCATACGGGACAATCGTCCTGGGGTGCGCTGTCCGCCACCTTGGGCCGCATGTTTCTTTGCTTGATCGGAATTGTGCTGCTGGGACCGTTTTTCACCCGCTGGGCGCTAAAATATGCCGCCCGCCTGCAAGGCAACCACACCGAGGTAGCCGTCGCTCTGGCCGTCGCCTTGTTCTTAGCCTTCCTCTCGCAGTGGGCTGGCGGACTGGCCGCGATCACCGGTTCCTATCTGGCTGGTCTGTTCGTCGCCATGTCGCCGGGGAGGGCAAAGGTCCAAGCCGACCTCCATCCCATGCTCAACTCCTTTTTCGGCCCCCTGTTCTTTGTTTCCGTGGGGATGGAAGTCAACGTCTGGCACATGGGCGGGCGCTTTCTCTTTTTCGTGCTCCTTCTGGCCGTCGCCGTTTTTGCCAAAATCGTTGGCTCCGGTCTGGGTGCCTATTGCACAGGCTTTACCAGAAGGGAAGCGCTGGCAGTGGGCGTCGGGATGGTGCCGCGCGGCGAGGTCGGCCTCATCACTGCCAGCCTGGGCCTGGCAGTTGGCTTGGTCACCCGCGAGGTCTACGCGCAGGCGGTTGTGCTGGTGCTCGTGACCACCTTGATTACGCCCGGACTTCTGCGCTATTTGCTGCCGCGCGCCGGCGAACCCGTCACCCGCGAGGCGATGGCCCCGCTCCCAGCCGCCTGAAATGGCAGTCGGTACGATGCAACGGCATTCACTAAGACAATGCTGGGTCTTCTTCCATGGGTTGTCGGCCTCGAAAACCCGTATATACTAGAGGTTATCCCCCTGGCTGGGGTCGGATCGAATACGTTCCGCACACCCAGCAGCCCGCCGTTGCCACAAAGAACGACTAGCTTCCGTTACTGCGCAGGAGCCGATGTGCTGGTGACGCTTGGATAAACCGAAAGACCCGTTTCCCAAAGACTCGCGCCCGAGAGAGTCTTTTAGCGACTCGGAGAGTCCGACCCTCGTTCCAGAGTCGCGCCCCCGTCCGCCTACGGGCAAAGATGTCGGCAACGCTGTCCAGACTCCGCCTTCTGGAACCGAGTCGTCCTTGCTTCGTCGACCGCCCTCTTCCGACGCCGATACCAGCCTCGATGCCGTCCCGCTTTCCACGGATGCGGAAACGTCTGCCGAGGGCATGCCCGCGCTCGGTTCGCAGCTCAAGTCCCCTGTTCCGTCTCTAGTCCGCCCTAAAATCGCATCGCCCAGTTTTTCCGTGCCCACTCTTCCCGCGGGCACCGTTCTCGGCGGTCGGTACGAGATTGAGATGCCCCTGGGGGAAGGGGGCATGGGCGCGGTTTACAAAGCGAAAGATCTGGAATTAGAACGTCCGGTTGCCCTCAAAGTCATTCGCCCAGAATTGGCCGGCAATCCTGACATTCTCCAGCGGTTCAAGCAGGAGATTCTGCTCGCCAGCAAGGTCACGCATCGCAACGTCATCCGCATCTATGACCTGGGCGAGGCCGACGGCGTCAAATTCATCACCATGGAGTATCTCGAAGGCCAGGATCTCCGCTCCCTGCTGTACGAGCACCACAAGCTATCGGTGGAGGAAAGTGGTTCCATCATTGAGCAAACGCTGAGCGGCCTCAGTGTCGCCCATCAGCAAGGCATCATCCATCGCGATCTTAAGCCCGGCAACATCATGCTCGAGTCCAGCGGGCGAGTCGTGGTCATGGATTTCGGTCTGGCGCGCTCCATGGGCGGCGATGGTATGACTCGCAGCGGCCTCATGGTCGGCACCATGGAATATATGTCTCCAGAGCAGGCCCAGGCGCGTGAACTAGATGCCCGCTCCGACGTGTTTACCGTCGGCTTGATCTGGTTTGAGCTGCTGACGGGCAAAATGCCGTACCAGGCCGATAGCGCGATTGCCAGCCTACTCAAGCGCACTCAGGAGCGAGCGATTCCAGTTGTGGAATTGGAGCCATCGATCCCCAAAGTTGTCAGCGACATCGTTGGCCGTTGTCTGGAGCGCGATCCCGCCCTGCGCTACCAGCATGCGGAAGACATGCTGGCCGATATTCGGGCTTGGCGTGGTAACCGGACGGTGGCCGCTTCCATGGTCATGGATCGCCTGTTGCCCAAGCCAGCGTTCCCGTGGAAATGGGTGGCGGCGGGTTTGAGCGCATTGGTTCTCCTCGGTGGCGGAGTCTGGTTCGGAACCCGCACCTCAGAGTCTCCCGCCGTCGTCGGTGTTGGAGTTCCCGCCGCTCGCGGTCCCGTGACCTCCCTGGCCATCTTGCCCTTTCACAATGCCTCGGGAGACGACACTCTCAACTGGCTGGGACCGAGCCTCGGCGACATGCTGAGCACGGACGTGGGACAGTCCGCCCACTTGCGCACCATCTCGCCAGACCGCTTGCAGCAGATTCTCCATGATCTGCGCATTGAACCCGGTGCGACGATCGACGCCAGCACCCTGCGGCGCATCGCGGAATTCGCCAACGCGGATATTGTCGTCTCCGGGCAGTTCGTCCGCCTGGGCGACCAGATTCGCGTCGATGCCGTCGTCCAGGATTTGAAACACAATCGCACAGCGCCGCTGAAGGCCGAGGCCCGCAACCAACAGGATATTTCCGCCGCCGTGGATCGCCTATCCGACTCCATTCGCCAGAACCTCGCGCTTTCTCCGGATTTGATCAACGAACTGCGTGCCCAGTCTTTTAAACCCACGTCCACTTCCATTGACGCCCTGCGTGACTACAACGAGGGGGTCCAGTTGCACCGTTCCGGCAACAATCTGGAAGCGCTCAAACGCTTTCAATCCGCAGTCAGGCAAGATCCCCAATTTGCTCTGGCCTTTTCCAAGCTAGCCGAAACCAATGCCGCGCTGGGCTATGATTCGGAAGCGGAACAAGCTGCCCAACACGCGCTCGATGCCAGCCAGGATCTCCCGCTCTCCGCGCAATACCTGATTCAAGCAAGTCACGCCCGTATCGCCAAGGACAATGGCAAAGCCATCGCCGCCTATCAAAATCTTGAAAAAAGTTTTCCCGACGATCCAGATGTGCAATTTGCCCTCGGCAGCCTTTATGAAGACGCTGGCAACCTGGATTTAGCTCGTGCCCGCTTTGCCAATGTACTCAGGCTCGACGCTAAGAGTCTGGATGCGCTGCTGGCGATGGGGCGCGTTGAAGATAAGGCCGGAAACCCGCAAGCCGCGCTCGATCCGCTCTCCCGGGCACGCAATCTTGCCATCGATCTCAACAATGAAGAGCAGCAGGCGTTGATCCTCTTGGCCACCGGCATTGCGTACCAGGATCTGAACAAGCCCCAGGAGGCCCTGCGCAACTATCAGGATTCCATGGAGATCAACCGCCGCCTCGGCAAGAAGCGCGGTGTGGCTGCGGGTTTGGTGCAAATTGCCCAAGTGCAAGTCTCCCTGGGCAAGCCCGATGAAGCCTTCAAGTCCTACGACCAGGCATTGACGCTACGCCGTGAGATTGGCGCCAAGAAGGAGGTTGGCGACACGCTCATCGATATCGGCACCCTCTACCTTGATCGCGGCCAGTTCGATCCGGCCCTCGCCAAGTTTAAGGAGTCCCTGCAAATTCAACGCGATGCCAATGATGAAACCTATCAAGCGCTGTGTTTGAACAACATTGGCAACGTCTACCTCGCCCGCGGCGAAAGTGAGGACGCTCTCACGTATTTCCAGCAGGCGCTCCAATTGCGCGAGAAGCTCAACACCCCGGGCGAAATCGCCGAGACCTTGGGAAATCTCGGTGTGACCAACGTGAACCTTGGCCAATATGACGATGCCACCAAGGCCTACATGCGTGCCCTGGATCTCTATCGTAAGAGTGGCGACAATCACGGAGCCGCCCTGGAGTCGCAAAGCTTGGGCTTGATGTTCCAAACTCAGGGCAGGATCGGTCCAGCCATCAGCGCGCTCCAGGATGCCGTCAAGGGCTTGCGCGATGCTGGCGACCGGGGCTTGCAGCTGGCCCAAGCGGAGAACGACCTTGCCGGTGCCCTGGCCCGCGCCGGACGTGGCTCCGAAAGCGGCAAATTACTCGACGAGGCGCAAATGACGGCCCGCGACCTCAGGAGCGAGCCTCTCAACATCGCCTTGCTCAATACCGATGGCGAGGTGAAGTTCTACCGTGGCGACCTGCCCGCTGCTCATGCGGCTTACACGCAGGCCCAAAAACAGCTCTCACGCTCGTCCGATGCCGATGCGCAGCTCACCACCAGGCTCAATCTGGGCAAAATTGCTGTCGCCGAAGGCCACCCACAGAGCGCTATGCCGGATTTGCGCACCCTAAGCCAACGAGCCGATACCTTGGGCAGAAAATCCGTGGTCGTGCAAGCTGCGGCGTTGATATCTGAGGGTTTGATCAAAGCCAAAGACTACACCGGTGCCCGCCGTGAGCTGGATCGCGTTCTCCCCCGCAGCGAAAAACTGGGCCTGCGCTTGCAAAGCGCTAAGATCCGCTATCTTTTGGGCACGGTAATCCGCCTCTCCGGCGGCACCAAAGAGAGCCAAGTCCAATACAAAGCAGCCTATAACCTGCTGACCGAGATTCGCAAGGAACCCGGCGCGGAACACGTTACCGACCGCTTCGACCTAAAACTCGCATACGAAGAAGCCGAGCGCTGGTCCAAACCTTAACTCAGGAGTTACGCGGGAAAGTGGCGGAGCTAGTTGGGAATGGTCCTTCAACATCAAGAATACGATTCTGCCTGTGTTGTCATAATGCTGAGAATCGAAACTAGTTGACTTGGCTATTTTCCAGGTGGATAGCGGTGCCAAGAGGTTCAGCGCCGCTTTAACACCGAGGAGAAGCGCCGTGGCGTTGAGGCGTAGGGCAGCGAACTTGTCGGCAAGCTCATCTACTACGAACGCCGGTTTACAACGTTCGCCAACATTCTTTTTCAGAAGGGCATTCTGACGGCAGAGGAACTCGCCATCAAGAAGCGATGGCTGGAGCCGCCTCCACCAACGTACCGAACGCCGAGTACCCACGAGTCTACCCCGATCTCCGCGTAGAGTTCCGCGTCAAGGCTCCGGATGTTCAAAAAATGGAAGTGCAGGTCGGAGCCACCCCGAAAGTGGCGATGACCAAGGATGCCGAGGGCGTTTGGAGCCTGATCACACCCCCGATCGTTCCCGGGTTTCACTACTATTACCTGACGGTCGACGGTATTACGGTGGACGATCCCGCCGGACGCACCTTTTACGGTGTGGGCAAGGACTCGACCGGAATCGAAATCCCCGAGAAGGGCGCGGACTACTACCTTCCCAGGGATGTGCCGCACGGGGAAGTGCGGGAGCGCTGGTACCACTCCAAAATCACGGGATCCTGGCGGCGCTGTTTCGTTTATACGCCCCCAGATTACGATGCTTCAGCCAAGACGCATTATCCCGTTCTTTACCTGCAACACGGTGGTGGCGAAGATGAGACGGGCTGGATTCGCCAAGGGCACGCCAACTTCATTCTGGATAACCTCATTGCCTCTGGCAAGTCCAAACCGATGCTCATTGTCATGGACAACGGTTATGCGGTTCGAGCAGGCACCCTTCTTGAGCCACTGAACGCTCCGGGCGGACCTCCAGGAACCCCTGCCATGCTGCAGAAGATGATGGCGATGACGGCTGCTTTTGAAGATGTAGTTCTGCAAGACCTGATCCCGATGATTGACTCCACTTACCGCACACTGCCGGATCGCCACCATCGCGCTATGGCCGGCCTCTCGATGGGAGGGATGCAGACCCTTCAGGTGACGTTGAATCACTTCGATATTTTTTCCTACATCGGCGGGTTCAGCGGCGCGGGTGCGAGTTTCGTATTCGGAAACACGGAATTCGAT
>JAYWAL010000158.1:0-21369 GCA_043782485.1 Acidobacteriaceae bacterium
GGCGGGTGGCCCAGCCTTTGATCTCCTTTCCCCATTTTAGACCGATGGGTGCCCCGTCCTTGCGTTCGTTGCAAGGGCGGGATGCGATGCTGCCGAGGCAATGGCGCTGGTTCCAGTTGATCGAGATTCCGACTCCCGCCCTTCGCAAAGTGCGCGAAGGACGGGGCACCCCTTATCCAGGTGGGGAGAGGAAGATCAAAAGCCTGGGCCACCCGCCGGACTTTTGGGTAAAGTTGTTCCACTTTAGCGACTGGCAGGGATGAGAATGGGGTCACTTCCGTCTGTCCCCTCGATTCCCCTCGATTCCCCTCGATTCCCGCCCCCTACTTCTTGCCTACCTTGCTGGAAATGACGAACAATACTGCGTTCGCTACCGCGAAGAGAAGGGTGGCCGCGATGAGAACTACGTACAACGGTCGTCCCCTGTGGAGTTCGAAAAGGAGTCCAACTAGTATGCCGACGTTGAGGTAAATCGTCTTTGTTTTGAGCTTCATTTCCAATCCGGGAAGTTGCGAGCTGAAATTGCAGCTACGACGTTCATTATAAGCAGAGCGAGCAAGCTTGTGGCTAGGGATCCAGTAGACGAGGTAAGCCGACCATCAAGCGCAAGTGCGATCAACGTCCCTAAGTTAAACAGAACGAACCATTGTTTCTTGCTGACTAGCTCGTGAAAGTTTTTCATCTTCTATTTCGGACCATATCGCTTCGTTCCTACTGACCGCCGAAGGCCCTGTTTTCGAGGTGCAGCAAGTAGTTGTTAACCGCAGCAGCGCCGGTTTCGACACCGCTCCTTGCGCCATTCCAGGCCGAGTGGAGCAGGCCACCCAACCCAAAAACAGTTTTGCCAGCGTCGACAGCCGTGGCAAGGTTCCTCGTCGCCTCTCGAGGACTCATGCCAAGAGCGGCTGCATCCCCTAAGGTTGCTGCGGTTTGTCCTGCCTTCAAGTTACCTCCGAAAGCGACCGCTGTGACAAGACCGGGCAAATTGCTCGTAGCTTCCAAGGCTTCCGTAGCCTCCTTAGTATCGGTCTTTGTGGCTGCTCCGGCTACATCGGCTACGCCGCTCACTGTGGTTGTCGCGCCCGTGATGCTTGCACTCGCTATAAGCAGAGCACCCGCAGCACCCCCGGGGATATCCCCGCCCGCCACTGTCAGGATCAACCCGACACCTAGAACGACTTTACCAGCTCCCTTCAGGCCCTGCGCTCGCCGATTTTCCTCCGGCTTGACCGGGTCCTTCTGCTTGGCGTTATGCGAGCGATTGGCATCGCATATCTGCTTGCCGTCGGAGTTGCTCTTGCATAAATCATGCCCATCCAAGTCCGCAAACGATTCCGGGTCGTCCCCCACCATCGAATACAAATTCAACGTCTGCGGATTGAGCAGGTTCGCATACGGCACCGCCACTGGCACCGCCGACCAGTCCGCGCTCAGCCAGCGTCCGAAGCGGTTGGAATAGTAGCGCGCCCCAAAATCGTCGTTGCCCGTTTCGGCGTCGCGTTCTTTGCCTTCAAATTTATAGTTCTGCGGACACGCGTTCGTGTAACTCCGCTCACCTCCGTAAGGATAATAATCGGCATCGTAGCAGACTACGCCAGCGCTGGTGGTGGTCACCCGCGACGTGCCCAGCATGTCCTCCACGTAGAAGATCGGGTTCCCGCCCGCCGGACGCATCGCGATGCGCTGGCCACCCAAGAACACGTACTCCGCAGTCGTGGCCCCGGTCCCATCCGTCTCGGCCAGAATCTCCCCTCCGGAGCCGTACCAGTAAAGCTTGCCGTTCGACTTAGAGACGCGACGCCCATTCAAAACCTCTTTTGGCCGGACTGAGGTAATTTTAGGTGGTTGCATAGAAAACGGAGGATAGGGCTCATCCGCCTGATTCAGAACAGGCTCTCCAGATCGCGAGCGCCGTGTACGACCCTCAGCACGAGGATTTCCTCCGGTCGGAGCTGGTAGAAAATCAGATGCTTGGGAAATCCCACAATCAGAACTCGCCGGACGTTATCGAGTTCGGCGTGGCGAAAGTCACTGACTACGCCCGCCCGAGGGCGATCCGTAATCCGCAGCACCGCGGACGTAACCGCTTTCTCCCAACGCTTCGCCAGCACTGGGGCCGGACTGCTGTTCATACCAGTCCGCCTGCTCCACTATGTCTGCCGCCGCCGCCTCGCTCAGCGTCAGCCGGAGCAGCTTCATTTCCGCCGCATCTCCTGACGTAAGACCTGTACCAGACCCTTCTTGCGGACTGCCTCAAGCGGCACCCGAATCTTGGCTCCCCTGGCAGCGGCCAGCAGGTCTTCCTGCAAACGACCGAAGCGCCGTTCCTTGTCCTGACGAATCAGTTCACGAACGTATTCACTCGGAGTGCCCCAATCCCCAGAGGCAACCTGCCCTTCGACATATTCCTTCAGCGCTTCAGGCAGAGAGATATTTAGCGATGTCATCGGCATACCTTCATATTATGACAGTTTATGACGGCGTGCAAATCGAACCGGGTAGCCCGGTTGGCGCGGTTTTTTCGCCCGCCCAAACCCACAGCATTGCGTCCTTCAATGTGTAGCTATGTTACTGAAGCTACATCTACGCTCGAGTTGAAGTTGCGATCCATTCCGAAAAAGCTGCCTGCCCATACTCCCCCCAAGGGCTGATCCCCAAAGTTCAGAACCTTGGTATCCCTCCTCCCTCCAACCCCAAACCCCGCCCCAGTGCTACACTTTACCCATTATGGCGGAAGGTCGTTCTCGCGTTTGGCTTTGGATTCTTATTGGCGGAGGAGCTTTCTTCCTCTTTGTGCTCGCCGTCTTCGCGCTTGTCTACGTCACCATGCACAATGGCGATGACAAGGCCTCGCTCACCAGTTTTGGCGACAAGATCGCAGTGGTTGATCTTGATGGCGTCATTCTCTCGCCCAAAATCATCGTCGACCAGCTGAAGAAGTTTGCCGAGGACGATTCCGTTAAGGCCATCGTCATCCACGTGAACTCTCCCGGCGGCGGCGTTGCGGCTTCGGAAGAGATTTACCGCGAGGTCAAGCGCATCCGCGATGAGAAGAAGAAGCGGATTGTGGCGTCGATTGAATCGGTGGGGGCGAGCGGGGCGTATTACGTTTCGTCGGCGACCAACAAGATTTACGCCGACCAGGGCAGCATTGTCGGATCGATTGGCGTGATTTCGCAGTCGATTAATTACGGCGAGCTGATGAAGTGGGCCAAGCTGAAAGACGTCACCATGAAGGCGGGGCTGTTCAAAGATACCGGGAACCCCTCGCGTGACATGACTCCGGCCGAGCAGGAGTACCTGCAAGCCTTAATCAATGATATGCACGGCCAGTTCATCGGGGCGGTGGCCGAGGGCCGCAAGATGAAGGTGGAGGACGTCCGCGCCATCGCCGACGGCAAGGTTTGGACCGGCCAGCAAGCCATGGACATGAAGATGGTGGACCAAATCACTGATTTTGAAGGGGCTATTAAAGATACGGCTAAAAGCGTGGGAATTACTGGCGAGCCGCGCCTGGTCCACCCCGACCGCGACCGCAAGACCCTGGGCGACCTGCTGTTCGGCGACGCCGGCGACCTGGCCGACTTCCTGCCGACCAAGGAAAAGCTGCTGGAAAGCCATGTTGGGTTCTATTACCTCTGGAAATAATGAGGGGGGTTCCCAAAGTAGTACGACCCCTTTCACCCGGGGCTACTTGCGCGAAGTCCTGAAATTTGAGAGAGTTATGGAGATTCCCGTAGCGGAAACACGGAGCGATTTCACCATGACCAAGGCCGACCTGATCGAAGATGTCTCCCGCCTCGCCGAAGTGACCCGGAAGGATGGCGAGGTCATCGTGGAGACGATTTTTGACAGCATCGTGCGTTCGCTGCGCGTGGGCGACAAGATCGAGATCCGCGGGTTCGGCAGCTTTCGGACGCGCCAGCGCAAGCCGCGCATCGGGCGTAATCCAAAGACTGGCGACAAAGTGGAAGTGCCTGCCAAGAAGATTCCCTTCTTCAAGCCTAGTAAAGAGCTGAAGGACCTGGTGAATCATGGTGAGGACGCGGCTGCGCCGCACGCTTAATCCTATTTAATTCAACAACTTAGAGGCTTTATGAAAGAAACGGCTCGGATTGCCGATCAGTTGTCGCGCGCGTTTTCTGGCAAGGCATGGCATGGTCCTCCGTTGCGGCGGCTGCTGCGCGGGGTGACGGCTGAGCAGGCGGCTCGGCGGCCGATTGCCAATGCGCACACCATCTGGGAATTGGTGTTGCACGTAAGTGCCTGGGATCGAGTAGTTTCCGAGCGCATCCAGGGAGGCAAGACGACGCAGCTGCCCCCGGAGGAAAACTTTCCGGTGGTGACGGATACGAGCGCGGCGGCCTGGAAGAAGGCGCTGGCTGGGCTGGAGAGGCAGCATTTGGCGCTTAAGGCGGCGATGGAGGCGTTTCCCGACGCAAAGCTCGACCGGCAGCTCCGTGGCGGGGATTATTCGTTTTACGTGACCATGCACGGCGCGGTGCAGCACGATTTGTATCATGCGGGACAGATCGCGATTTTGAAGAAAATGGTGAAGTGAGTCGGCTGAAGCGGTGCCATTGCAAAGTCGGCGGTCCTCACGCACGCTAGATCCACTGTTGGCCAGGGGCTATTTGGCCATCAGGCCTGAGTAGGTCAAGGTCAGCTTGGCCTCTCCACAATTCCCGATCAGGTATTTCGTAGCTAACTGTTCGCAGTAAAAAGGAGCGTCGAGATGAAGTACATTCAGGCCGCGTGTGGAGCGGGTGTGGCGCTGGTGCTGATGAGCTTCGGTGTGGGCATGTCGGTGGGCCAGTCCCGCCCGCAGAGTGCGCCGCCGTCCACTAAGAACGACATCAAAACTAAGAACGAGATCAAGATTCTCGATAACCCTGGCGGTGGACAGTACGCGTTTGGCGCGATGGCCAGCCAGTCGAATAAGGCTGATGCGCTGATCTACATGCTGCACCAGTTGCATGGAAAGTTCGGAGACAAGCCGCAGGTGGGCAAACTGTTTCAGTCGCGCGACGGCAGTTCGTTGGCCACCTTTTTTAGTTTGGTGGCAAAAAATATGGGTGGGTCGCCGGTTACGGGGCTGCTCATTATCACCCAGCATGGAAAAGAAGTGCCGCAAATGGGTGTTCTGTATGACGACTCGCGGCGATTCGTGAACACGGAACCAGCTATGTTGAAGGCAGTCTCTGCCGCATGGCAGGGAGTGGGATCGCCTGCGAGTGGAGGGTCTGCGACGCGTCCGCCAATCCAGGCTGCGGCTGCCCCCGAAAATGGCAAGGAGCGACTGTATCCGGCAACGGGAGGGGATCGCAGCGCGGTCATCGACTTGCCTCAGAATTGGCGGATCACATCCGTCGCGGGAGGCTCGATCGCAGCCGAGGGTACGCACGGGGAGATGGTGGCCCTGCAGTCTGCCTTTCAACAGATCATCGATCCCCGCAATCCGCAAGCCCAGAGCCTGATGTATGGGGGAATGGCAGGTCGCGGGCCAAAAGTCGTGTGTCCTCTGGGTCCAAACCTGTTCGAGGACTACGTGTGTGTCGTAAACCAGATGCGCCGCAATAACGGCAAACCGGCGGCCACTTACAACCTGAACAGCGCGACGCCACAGGCGGGACCCGGACAGATTCGTCCGCTGGCTGTCCAGTTCACGGTGGACTTGCATGATGGCATGGGTCTGCGCAATGGCAGTGGCCGATTGGACCTGATGGGATCGGCAGGAGCGACCTGGGCCTTGGGCTTCAGCATGTCGAATATTCCACAGAAGTACGCGGATTCCGAGGCGGCCACGCTGAAAGCGGTTGTCGCGTCCTATCGCAGAAATGAGGGCGTTATCTCGGCTGAAAACGCGGGGGTGATGGAGCGCATCCGCAAGCAAGGGGTGGCGAACGAGGAGCAGGCTAAGGCACTCAATGCAAGCCGCGAGGCCAACAAGCAAACCTTCGACAACCACATGCAGTCGCTCCGGCAGAACGACGTGGAGAACGACCAGCACATGGGAAACATCGATTGGCAAAGCAAGATCACGCAAGATTACATTCTGGATCGCTCGGTCGTGAAAGATTTGGAAGACGACGGCACAGCCACAGTGGGAAACCGGTTTGCGGACTCGCTGGTCAAGTCCAACCCGAACCGTTTTGAAATTGTGCAGAATCAAGAGCTGATTCGGGGGCGGGATTATTGAGTTAGGCGGTCCGGGCTAACCTACATCTCGGCTGACGTCACGGGGGAACCCGGGGTCTGGGGAGATCCATGAGGGTTAGGCGAAGACCTCGTTCCGGGAATGGGCCGATTGAAAGCTTCGGCGTTGTATCAGCAGCGCCGCATCCCACCCTTTCGCACAGAACGCGAAAGGGATGGGCCACCCATCTGTCCGGGAGGGGATGGAAAGGTCAAAAGCCCGGGCAACCCGCCTTTACTTCTGATGGTTCTTTGCCTATTTCCCGCACTTCGTGGCCTGCTTTGACGGGACCAGGCGTTTTGGTGAATCCACCGTGGAGCGCTCGCCTATGGGTTGCGCGGCTTGTGGCAGCATAAAGGTACTCTGCCCGCAACTGCTCTCCTTGCCACAAAGCTACCCGCCCCACAGTTGCCTTCAGCCAAGTACATTCCTCACCCAACTTCGGTCAATCTTGAATCGCATGTTTTCATGAAATTCGCAATGGCTTCAACTACAGACTCATCCCCAATCGAGGTGTTAATCATGGTGTGGTAGAGCGGCCGGTTCGGCCACTCCACCCCGAAATACTTTGCGATGAAATCGGCTCGTTCCTGATCAACATTGTCGACAAGCTCGTTCGCCTCGTTCTCAGTTTTTCCGCGAGCAAGCAACCGTCGCACCTTGTCCTCTCTGGGAGCATAAAGAAACACACGCAGAGTATCCTTGTGGTCTCGAAGAAATTGCTGGGATCCTCTTCCAACGATGACGCAATTTCCGGTTTCGGCCGCACGTAGGATGACACGACGCGTCATCTTCAAAATACTCTCACTATCGACCACGTTGAGTTTGTGCGCGTTCAGGCTGCCTTCATAACTGCCTCGCAGGAACGACTTGAAAAGCCGGTAGTAGAGCGGATCCCTTCGCTCCTCCCGGTCCTCGACGGTCGCCTTGGAGCAATTTGCAAGGCGGGCGATCTCCTCCGTCAGCAACTGATCCCAAAGCTTCCAGCCAAGCTTGTTGGCAAGCTGGTGTGCGATTTCGCCGCCGCCGCATCCATATTCTCGTTCAAGAGTGACGATTTTGATCATCTGGGTCCAACTCCGTTATCCGCAAACATTACATCGGATGGATGGCTTACTCCATTACCTGGGTCCCGCCGCCCCCGGGATCATTCTTCTTCAAAACAAAAGCCAGACCGAACATGACCGCCGCTCCCACACATAGAACCATGAACGTATCAATGTACGCCAGGCTGGCCGCTTGGGCTTGTATCGACCGATAGATCCGGGCGTAGGCTCCCATCTGCGCTTCATGCGAACCGAGTCCCGCATGAGACAGGCGTTGGCTAAGGCCTTTGACTGTGCTTTGGAAAATCGGATTTCCGGCCCCGGCGTGGTCAACCAAGATCTGCTGATGGAATTGCGAGCGCCGCGCTATCAACGTGGTGACCAGGGACGTTCCCACACTGCTCCCCATATTGCGCATGAAATTCACAATTCCCGCGACCGCGTTGTTCTTCTCCGGCGCAATTCCGATGTAAGCCACAAGCGTAATCGGCACGAACAGGAACCCCAAACCAATCACCTGGGCAATGCGCAGCCACACGGCTGCGCTAAAGCTGATCTGCAAGTCAATCCGCTTGGTGGAATAAAACATAGCCATGGATAAGGCTAGCCAGCCGAAAGCGATCAGGTAGCGCGCCTGGAACTTTGTCGTCAGTTGCCCCATGATGGGCATCTCAAATAGCAAAACGAGGCCTCCTGCAGAAAGAGCAAGCCCAGCCAGTTCAGAGGTGTACCCCAGGAGCGTCTGGAGGAACTGCGGCATCAGCACGAGGCTGCTGAACAACATGATTCCCAGCATGAACATCATCAGGCTTGCGCTGGCGAAGTTAAAGCTCTTGAACATGCGGACGTCAATAATTGGCGCCTTTTGATGCCACTCCCAGATCACCAGCGAGATCAGGCACACAGTCGCGACGACAATTAGGGTCGTGATGAAGTGCGACCCGAACCAATCATCTTCCTGGCCCTTGTCGAGCAAAATCTGCAAGGCTCCGACCCCCAGAGTGAGCAGGGCGATGCCGATGTAATCCAACTTAACGCCAGCCGCTTTGAGCTTGGCTAGATAGGGCGGGTCTTCGACGAAGCGCCGCACCAAAAGCCATGTGACAATGCCGACTGGGAGGTTGATAAAAAAAATCCACCGCCAGGAATAGTTGAAGGTGATCCACCCGCCCAGGGTTGGGCCGATCGTGGGCGCCATGATGGCCGTAATGCCATACAGCGCAAACGCCAGACCTCGCTGGTGCGGAGGAAAGGTGTCTGCCAGAATGGCCTGAGCCATTGGCTGTAGGCCGCCGCCGCCGGCTCCTTGCAAGACCCGGAAGAAAAGAAGAAAACCAAGACTCGGAGCTACCCCGCAGAGCAAAGAACTCACAATAAAGACACCCAGGCAGCCCATGAAAAAGCGCTTTCGTCCTAAGGTGGTCGCGATCCATCCGCTGATCGGCAGGATGATGGCATTCGAGACCAGATAAGAAGTCAAAACCCACGTACTTTGGTCATTGCTCGATCCCAGATCTCCAGCCATGTACGGCAGCGCCACATTGGCGATGCTCGTGTCTAGGACTTCCATGAACGCCGCCAGGGCCACGACCACGGCGATCAGCCAGGGATTGTACTTGGGGCGCCAAATGTCCTGGTCGAGCGGCAGTGCAACGCCGGAACTCATCGGACATACACATCCGGCACTACGTTCATGCCCGGCCGAAGTTGATGGTCTCTGTTCTCTTCCGGTTCGAGAACGATCTTTACCGGGATCCTTTGCACAATTTTGACGTAGTTGCCCGTGGCATTTTCCGGCGGAAGCAGACTGAACAGTGGACCCGTCGCTCCAGCAACGCTATCCACATGACCCTTAAAGGTTCGGCCAGTGGAATCCACATGAATTTCCGCTTTTTGTCCAACTTGCATGTGCTTGAGCTGCGTCTCTTTGAAATTCGCAGTGATCCAGACTTCTCCGAGGGGAACCACTGTGAGCAGTTGCTGGCCCGATTGAACATTCAGCCCAACCACGACGCTCTTGTTCACTTCCCCGCTGACCGGGGCCACAATTTTGGTATAGGCGAGGTTGAGCTGGGCCTGTTCGAGCGCCGCCCGTTTTTGTTGCACATCGGCGATGGCGGCGCGGGCGCGCGCCCGGCTTGAAGACACCTGCTGCGGCCCGGTTTCCGCGGATTGTTGGTTGGCCTTCGATTGCGTCAGCCGGCTCCTAGCCTGCTGCACGGATTGTTGAACGGCGCTCTCATTGGCGCGGGCTGCGGCTACGGATGCTGTGCTGGCTTTGGCAGCAGCCACCGCTTGGTCATAGACTTGCTCCGCCACTTCGCGCTTATCCACCAGCGCCTTGTAGCGGTGGAGGTCGTCTTGTGTCTTGACATCATTCGCCTCTGCTTGTTCCAACTGGGCATGAGCAGCGACGAGCTGCGCTTCCGCGGCGATTATTCCATAATTGGAATTCGCGACGTCCGATGTACTTGATTTCAATTGGCTCGACGTGTTCACCAAGGTAATCGGCACCGTGATGTTCAGGGATTGGGCCGTGGCTTCGGCGCTCGCCAGACTGGCCTGCGCTTGCGCAACTGCAACCTCATAGTCTTTCGGATCGATTTCGACCAATACCTCCCCTTTCTGTACGTATTGGTTGTCCCCCACATTGACCTTGATCACGTAGCCGGAAATGCGCGCGCTGACCGGATAAAGGTGAACATCCACTTGGGCATCGTCGGTGGATTCATAGCTGCCCAGATAGCGCCACAAAAGCACCCCGGCCACCACCAACACCAGGACGCCAATTACAATCAGCGTGGTCCTGCGGCGATTCGACCGCGTGTGCCCACGCGACGGTGGCGCATACTCGGTGTCTTTTGAGGATGGCGGCCCTGGGTTCTCTTCTGGCATGGTCATTTTCCTTTGAAGAACTCTTTGACGCCTGCTTCCGCCGTTCCTATGGCACGGGCCAGCGAAATTTTGGCGTAATTATAGCTGTAAAGACTTGCAATATACTGGTCGTGGGCGCTGGCCACCGTTTGCTGAGATTGCACCACTTCCACGGTATCGGCCACCCCTGCGCTGAAGCGGTCGCGCGACTGTATCAGCGCAGCATCCGCCAGTGCAATGCTGCTGCGCGCCACCTCAACCTGCTCAGCCGATGACTGCAGGTTCAGCAGCGCAGTGCGAACCTCTGAGTCAATTTGCCCTCGGAGGTTAGCTAAGCGCTCCCGACTCTGTGCAAGTTTAGCGTCGGCCTGCAAGACCGCACCGTGAACGCTGCCGCCCTGAAAGATTGGAATGAAAAGCGTTCCACGCACGTCGAAGACCTGAGTCGCAGTCGATGGATGCGCTCCAGCTGTTCCATAATCGCCATTGAGAGAAAGCGACGGGAAATAGCCGGCCACTGCGGCGTTTCGCGAGAATTCTGCCGCGCGTACCTCCGCCATTGCCGCCTGGTAGTCGGAACGCGAGGCATAGGCCCGGCGCAGCAACTCTTCCACGCTCGTGCTCTCCAATGGCTGGTACAGTGACTTATCTGTCAAATCGAATTCCTGCCCGGGCGCTAGGCCGATGACGCGGGCCACAGTCAGCTTCTGAATGGCAAAGTCGTTTCTTGCTTGGATCAACTGCTGCTGCCGCGTTTGCAGCTCTACCTTGGCGCGCAGCCCGTCGATCGCCGGCGAAGTGCCGGCATCCACCTGGTCCGAGGCCTGGCTGTTGATTGCCTGCGCCGTCTTGACTTGTGCTTCCGCCGTTTCGATCCGGGCCTCGTCGGCAATCGCCTGCAGATAGGTGAAGCCCACGGCGAGCACCACCAGATCACGCGCATCCTTATATGTGTATTCCGACGCCTTCAGGCTCTGTGACGCTGAGCGCGCATTGCTGATCGACTTCCAATCGAACAACGACTGCGTCACATTCACACGCGCATCAAAGTAAGAGAACGGGCCCACCGATGTCGGGAACGTGAGTCCCGGAGCCTTGAAAGAAAAGCCAACCTCAGAAAGATTTGCTTTCGAGACATCGACATAGGGTGACGCGGTCACGTGCGGTAGGAGCGCGCTCAATTGCTCCCAGCGCTGCCCGCGGGCGGATTGAATGTCTGCACTGGACAGAAGCACGCCGAGATTCTGCCTCAGTCCGCGGTCGATCGCGTCCTGCAAGGAAATTTGCACCACACCTGGGACAGCCTCGGATGCAACGCTGCCGGAGAATGGACTCCCTTGCCTTTGCCCCAGCGTGCCGGGGCTCGCCGCATATCCGATTTGCGCAGCGGAAATCGGCACACCAGCGAAAAGCATGGCAGCGGCTAGGAACACGCGATTGAGGCCGACAGCACAGCCGAGTGGTTGCACGTGATTTCTGAGGCATCGAGTGCACTTGGCCACCACCAACTCCTTGTCCTCCTCGATCAGCTTTTTGCTTGAGCTGACCGGAAGCAAATCGTTCGACTCGTTCCGCCTACCCGCCCGAAGTCGCGCCAATTGCTCCAGGCCTTGCCCGAGTTCATCAAGAATTCTCAGCTAGACGATGAATGTCCCCGAAGGATAACGATCATGGGATGTGATTATAGCTAGACCCTCTGACCGAAACCAGTTCGTGCTTCGTTACAATTCCGCCCAGCTCGACGGGACCTTCGAGATGCGGATCGGGGACACCGAGCCTGGTGATCTTCAGAAGTCCCCGGCAAGCTTGTACACGTCAGCACGGGAGTGTGGTGCAGCTCTGGCTAACCAAGCCAAAAAATTGTCAAGCCGCTTATTGATGTTGGTAATGTTGAAGGTAGCGACTCTCACCAAGTCCCTTTCTGTTGCTTTGCTGCTAGGTGCGCCTCCCAAAAGGAACAATCGAGTTCGTTGTTCCTGCGGGCGTAACGTCGTTCCGCCCGGAGTGGGGTAGTTTGAAAGTGCACCAATTTGAACTCTTCGGCTTTGCGCGTGTAAATCGCCACGAGGCGGAAGCGCGAGGAGAGTTCCTCGCCGTTCCTGCTGGCTAGGGTTCGGCTCTCCCCGGTTACGATCGCAATTTCTCCGAAGATCCGAACATCCTCGCCGACAAGTTCTATGGATTTAAACGTCAGACCTCCGTGCTTCAGATCGTGTAAAACCGCCTCCTTGTCGAGGACGGAACCGTCCTGCCTCACCAGCATGTATTCGCTCGCGTATAGGTCAGCAAGGCCGTCATAGTCGTGTTTGATGAGCGAGCGGTAGAATACGTTGCGATGCACTCGGAGCACTTCTTCTGCTGTCATTAGTTTCTTCCATTTAACAAGAGATAGTTCACAACACTCCTGTCGCCCTCACGCGCTGATTTCTAGACGATGCGGCAGTCCCTGCCTTCGCGGAAGGAGTAACCCGACAGAATCCGGCAGTCGGCGCAACGCGTTCGTCCGCGCTTGGGCTACTTTATTCATGCTGCATCCAAGCAATAGAGCGCAGTCCGAATGGGAATGGCGCTCCAGAACCATCATGACAAACACGAAGCGTTCAAGCGGGGCAAGTTTGGTCACTGCGTCGATGTGGTCTTGTCCAGGGGTCTCGTGCCCAGCGCTCCACAAATCCCGCCTCTCCTCCGATCTGTCTGAAACGGGAGACACGATCTCAATCGCTTTCTCAATTAGAGTGCGCTTCACCCAGGATCGTGCCCACTCCTTAAATACTGTTTGTACCTTAAGAGCTTCCGCGGCGGCCGATGCGAAACACTGCTCGGCTTGCTGGTGATTTGCCGTCAGCAAGAAGGCGAGGAGATACAAAGGCTTCATCTCTTTTTCAAACACCTCGCAAAAGTCAGCATGGTTGGCATAGTCAGCACGGAAGGTTGCAATATCTGGCTTGCTAGAACGACGCATGACTGTTCTCCTAAATACCGAAGACCGGTTCACCTTGTTGTCTGACAGGAGTGGCTAGAGAAGCGTGATTTCGCCCATGTCGATTGCGACGAGCAAAGGTTCCTTCACCCGCTGGTAATCGCCTTCATACGCGTACACGCGCCGCTTGGTCGGCACGACGATGCCTTCCACGTCACGGTAGTCCGAGGCGTAGTTGAGTCCGGTGGCGCCGCCAAGAATGTCGACCGTGTAATCGTGTCGGCGCAGCAGCCCATCGGGTCCAAAGCAGGAGATCTGTACCTTGGAATGACTCTTCACGTTATCGGGGAAAGTCACCTTCAGCCGCCGCCATATTTCGCCATCGACCTGAATCGATGGAATCTCCTCGGTAGTGAAGCCAGCACGGGTGTAGAGGAACGGAGTATTGAGATAGGTCCACAAAGCCTCGCCGACAAAATAGGCTACGTGGATGTCGTCCCAGGGCGTTTCTCTCTGCTGCCCTTCAAACGACTTCTCCGGGTTATCGCGGGCCTCGATCAGGGTTCCGTCCACCGTTTCCATCACAATTCGACTTGGTTCAAAAACTGCACGCTTGTCCTGGCCCGGGAAGTCCACGATGAGGCGCTCATTCCGCGTGTCTGCGGTCAACACCACGTTCTTTAAAACGTCGCCCTTACCTTTGACAAACCAGATCGCGCCTGTGATTGATGCCGCAACCTTGATTGCCTTCACTTTGTTCCAGCGCTCAAGACCGCCGTGGGCTTTGACCGCCAAGTTCAATAGGTCGCTCTTTGTTGCTTGATTTACGCGTGCGGTTTGCTCAACTGGCAGGCCGTCTTTTGTATCCAACACCATTGTTGCTGCTTTCATATTGAGTCTCCTTCTCAGAAATTCCTGTTCACATCGACTGTGTTCATTCGCCTTGCTGTGGGTTTGTGAACTGCGCATTCCCGCTTGTCGTCAGGCCGGGCGACACCTCGTTTTGAATGACGTCCCAGTGCTCAACCAGCAGGCCATCCTTGAGGCGGAAGATATCGACGATAATTTGCGGAACCGGCTGATGTCCCGAGTACCGGCCGTGAATGACCACGTAGTCACCTTCGCCGACGATCATTCCGGGCTCATAATTCGAATCAGCCGGAAGCTGTGCGGCGAGGTTGCGTAGGCCTTCACGAAAGGGTGGGATGAACGTGTTGTGCTGGATGTAGTCTTTGGCCCAGTAGCGGTCGAAGACGCTTAAGTCATGTTCAGCAAAGGCACCTGTCAATGCTGCCAGGACGATGGCTTTGTTTTTTGTTACGTTGTCGTCAATCACGGCATCTTCCTTTCCTTAGTGCTAGAGATCAGGCACAGAGAGCGGAACGCAGGGAACGCAATATTCGGCGTTCCCTGCGCACGCTGCTATTGCAGATCGCTATTTGGTCGCAGCCTTATCCGCGGCTCGCTCAATCAGTTCAGCCACTTCTTTCGGGTGAGAGATCATGGCCACATGACTCGACGACAGCGTGATCGAAGTAGCTTTCATCGTTTCCGCTTCCGCCTTCTCCAGCGCGGGAGGAATTGCGCGATCGTTGCTCGCAATCACGAACCAGGACGGCTTGGTTTTCCACGCGGCGGTGGTGATGGTTGCCCCAAAAGTTGACGCTGCCAGGGGGCCCTGCGTCGCCATCACGAGTTTCTTTTCCGCATCGGTGAGATCCTGGGCGAAATCTTCTGCAACGCCCTTCGGGGTCAACGACAGAAAACCTTGGGCATCGGGCCGGAGTTCCCCGCCTAACGGAGTGGGCGGATAGGGCTTGCTGATTGAAAGGATCGACTCGCCATCCCCCGGCGCGAAAGCCGCCACATAGACCAGACCAACAACCTTCGGGTCGTTTCCGGCTTCGGTGATAACTACGCCACCGTAGGAATGGCCGACCAGAATTACGGGACCATCCTGCAGTGCGATGGCGCGCTTGGTGGCCGCAACGTCATCGGCTAGCGAGGTAAGTGGGTTTTGCACGGCGACTACGTGGAATCCTTTGGCTTCGAGCAGTGGAACTACTTTGGACCAGTTTGAGCCATCGGCCCACGCTCCGTGAACCAGCACGATGTTCTTCACAACAGTCTGGGCGGCTGCTCCGTTGGCAAGCGTGACTGCCAGGAAGAGGCCTGTGATTGCGATCGAAGCGTTACGGTACATGTGCGAAATCTTCATTTGTTTCTCCTTTTAGTTAGGCGAACGTGTTTGAGGTTATGAACCTTGAGCGAAATTGCTGACAACGTCTTGGTCACCCGTCGTCAAAATGCAACACGCTGCTTGCTCGGCGTAGAACGGATAGTCGGTGTAGCCGCGGGAATCGAAAGTGTAGAAAGTTACGCGGTCGTATGGGTTGAGCGGGAGACCATTTCGGATACGCAACGGCAGGTCTGGATTCGAAACGTAATGGCGGCCGAATGCAACGAGGTCTGCATCGCCGTTTTCGACGATAGCCTCGGCACTCTCCGGTTCAAACCCGCCAGCTGCAATGATTTTGCCCTTAAATATCTTTCGCAATCGGGTCGTCGCAATGGCTGCTTGACCTTCAGCGACCAGATCACTGCCTTCGATCCGCGGTTCAATGATGTGAAGATAGGCAAGTCCCAACCGGTTTAGCTGTTCCGCGACGTAATCGAAGAGTGCCGTCGGGTTCGTATCCGACATCGAGTTCCACGTTCCGCCAGGTCCAATTCGGACCGCGACGCGGTTGCCGCCCCATACCGACACCATTGCTGCGATTACTTCCAAGAGAAACCGGGATCTGTTCTCGATCGTCCCACCATAGGCGTCGGTACGCCTGTTGCTGCCATCCTGCAGAAACTGATCGGGCAAATAGCCATTGGCGGCATGAAGTTCGACACCGTCAAAACCGGCAGCTTTCGCGCGCTCTGCAGCCTGCCGATATTGCTCAACCACGCCAGGAATTTCTGAGATGTCGAGCTCTCGATGCGGTGAGTGTTTGACCCAGCCGCCCGGCGCTGAAACCGTCGGCGCAGAGTCAAGCCAGTAATTTGGAACCATGGATGGCGCCACCGGAGTCGCTCCGTCAGTAAGACTGATGTGTGACGAACGGCCCACATGCCAGAGTTGCGAAAAAATACGGCCGCCCTTTGCATGGACAGCACTCGTAACTCTCTTCCATCCTTCAACCTGCGCGTCGGAATACAGCCCCGGCGCTCCAAACCATCCCCGACCGGAAATCGAAACCGTCGTTGCCTCTGAAATGATGAGACCACCTTCGGATGCACGCTGACCGTAATACTCGACCATCAGATCGCCGGGAATGTCGCCGGGCTGTACCGACCGCGATCGTGTGAGAGGCGCCATCACAACACGATGCTGCAAAGTGATCGGACCAATTTGTACTGGCGAAAACAACTTTCGCGGAGTAAGGACCGCAGTCATGACTTTCTCCTGTGAAAAGTAATTGCCCCAAAACGTGAACCCAGAAGGTGTTATCCCCATGAGAAGGCTCGATCGCCTCTCGTTGCCTGAAAACTAAACCGATAATGAACCGGAACTACTTCGCGAACAAACCTCTTTAGGGTTCTTTTGTGGCCGCCCGATGTTGGGACTTGAGAGCACTACTATTGAGGGGGGCGAGAACAACTCTAGCGGTCGCGGATTTCAATCCGCTTGCGTCCGAAGAGTCGGGCATCGATGGACCGAACCCCAGGACCCAGCATTAGCAGGGCCGCTCCGAGGGAGGCTAATATCGCGCAACTCCGCAGACTGTCAGGTCTCGAAACGGCAGTCCATAGTTCAACGATCACGACCAGAACGCCCGCCATGGGCGTCCAAAAGCCGACAAGCAGCAGCAACCCCGCGCCTACCGCGACCGATTGGCAAATGATTCCTTCCCATTGGGGAACTCCCAGCAGATAGGAAAGTCCATCGTGGATTAACAAAATCCCGGCAACAAGCCGCAGGAGCAAAAGACCCCATCCGGGCCAGCCGTTGGGGAACATGGAGAATAGTCGTTGCAGATGAGACCTCAACCCGAGCTTATGAGGTCCGGACGCGGTTCGAATCCCCAAAAGCTGGGATGGTAATACAACCCTTTCGAGGGGGTATACTTCGCGGCTCAGAGTTCGATAATTCCGCGCTTCAGTCCGATCGTCACAGCATGGGTGCGATCGTTTGCGCCAAGCTTGGAAAGGATGTTTTTAACGTGGCCCTTCACGGTCTCTTCGGCGATCGATAGTTGATCGGCGACGAGCTTGTTCGCGTTTCCTGATGCGATCAATTTAAGAACTTCTATTTCCCGCGCAGTTAAGAGGTCGTCTGCAATGTGGTCGGCAACTTCCGCGGCTAGGTCGGCGGGAATGCGTTTATGACCTGCGTGGACGGCGCGGATTGTGTCAAGAAGCTCTTTGCGCAGAGAGCTTTTTAACAGATACGCACGAGCCCCAGCCTTCAGAGCTCGTGAAATCTGAACGTCGCCGGAATATGTTGTGAGGACGATAAAGCGCGCGTCGGGAAACTCGCTTCGGATCGCGATCATCGCCTCGATCCCGTTTATGTCTGGCATCTGTAAATCCATCAGCGAAACATCCGGCCGGTGTTTTCGGAACGCCTCAATCGCCTCCCGCCCGGTGGCCGCTTCCGCGACGAACTGTATGTCGCTTTCGTCCGCAGCAAGCGCCTGTATTCCCTGACGCAGAACTGGATGGTCGTCGGCTAGCAGAATGCGTATGGGACTAGGCTGGGCGTTCATACTCGCCTTCCTTCTTCTTCCTAAACAGCCGGATATTGGACCGAGCTGGAGATGATTCGTAGACAATTGACGCAGCAATCCTCAACTCCACCTCGGTGCCTGCTCCAGGTTCACTCCAAACGTCCAACTGTCCGCCAATTCGCTCCGCCCTCTCGCGCATGCCCGTCAAGCCCCAATGCCCCGCATGTTCGGCTCGATCCTGCACCCTCAGATTGATGCCCTTGCCGTCATCCCGGATGCGCAATCGAAAAAGTTTCTTGCTGTAAGCAATTTCAGTCTCGATACAGCGTGCCTGGGCGTGGCCGACAGCATTTCGCAATGCCTCACGTGCGATACGGAAAATTTCAACGTGATACTGCGGACGCAAGGTTTGCGCCAATCCTTCAATCACGACCAGGAACTGTGCGGGATCGCTGTTGCCGTCCTTTGAAATGAGTTCTTCCCCAAGCGATGTGATCTCGTCGGCCAGGCTCTTCGGAGCAGGCGCGAAAGAGCGCAGATCGTGAATCGCGTCTCGCCCTTCTACAATTGCTTGCTCAGTCCCATCCAAGGCTCGATCCAGCATTTGCATTGCCTCGGGCGTGCGATCAGGAAGAAGATTGCGGCCTCTTTGAAGGTGAAGCAGCAGTCCCTGAAAACTCTGCAGCAGCGTGTCATGCAGTTCGCGTGCGATCCTCGCGCGTTCGGACAACCGCTCCCTGAAATTCAAATCCAACCGAGCGGCAACCTGACGGATACGCCATTGATAGGTCGACCAGGCAAGGAGCCCAGTCGCAGCGACACAAACGAGGAGGAACCATGTCGTCTGATAAAAGGCCGGCAAAAGAGTGAAGGCTAGCGAGGCGCCAGCGTCGTTCCAGACCCCGTCGTTGTTACAGGCGATCACGCGAAAACGGTATTGCCGAGGGGGCAAATTTGTGTAGGAAACCTGTCGACCAGCTATTGGACCACGCCACTCCTCGTCATAGCCTTCAAGTTTGTAGCGAAATTTGACGCGCTCCGGGGCTGTTAAGCTGAGGGCGGCAAAATCAAATTGTAAACTCCGAGTTCTCGGCGGGAGACGCAACCCTGGAGCAGGTGTAAGACCCCGATCGTCGGCTACAACCGCCTCGATCGTGATCGGAGGCGGGATCGTGTTTTTCGGCAAGTGCAGTGGATCGATCACGGCAGCTCCTTCGCTGGTCGAAAACCAGATCCGGCCGTCAGACGCACGCGTCGCCGTGGGAAATGGCTCGCGTTGGCGCGGAAGTCCTCGAAAGCCATCGCTCGCTTCGAAGGACATGCCTTGTATCCGATACGAGGGTGAGAGCAGAGCCTTTTCTAACTCTTGGGGTTTCACGCGAAGGACTCCGAGTTCCCCGGCGAGCCAAAGAAACCCTTCATCATCTTCCACGATTCCAGACACCGAGTTTCCAGGCAACCCGTTTTTCTTGGAGAGTGTGAGGAAGCGTCCACGATCAAAGCGGCTCAGCCCGCTTTCGCTCCCGATCCAAATGTTCCCTGCGCGGTCGCTCGAAATTGCTAGTACCCTACCGCCAGGGACACCGTCTGCCCGCGAATAGACGTGGAAGTCGCCGTTTTCATGAACAGCGATTTCTCCATTTTCGAATCCGAGCCAAACACGCCCCCGGGGGTCTCCGAACAGAATGCGGCATCGGTATTGCGGTAGCCTCACTTTTCCGCGAAAATCGGTCCAACTGCCATTTTGCAATCGCAGGATACCTCCACCCTTGTCGCCTCCCCACACTGTTATCCAAAGGTTGCCGCCGGTGTCTCGGGCAATGGCGTGCACCATTCCTCCCTTCTCAATGTCGTTGACCCTCATAAACGAGAACTTCCCGTCAGATTCTTCAGCGAGGCCGAAACTGCCGCCGACCCAGACGCGGTTGGTCGGATCCGCGTACAGACTGAGTATGCGCGTCGTGTCTGATCGCGAATAGCGCGGCAGCTTCGAAATACTAGTTTGCCCCCGCCGCAAGCGCTGGACGGTGTCGCCTGCGTTGCTAACGAGCCAAACACTTCCATCTGGTGTTGAAGTCACTGCCAACTTTTGGTCTGCCGTCAACCCTTCTTGGTTGGAGTAAGGTGTAACTTTGTTCTCGCGAAAACGATCCAGGCCGAGCGCCGTGCCAAACCATAGATTGCCCTCGCGGTCCTCCAGAGCCGTATAGACAGCATCACTGGAAAGCCCTTCGCGAGCTCGAAACTGACCCACAAGCCCTATTCCCGCTTGCCTAAAGTCAGCCATACGGCGAAGGCCGTTCTGATCAGCTCCGGTCCACAGGCTCCGGTCTCTATCGAAGAGCACAAATTGAGGCTCCGCGCCAAGTTTGATGCTGCGCTCTGAGGTGCGAAGCCCCGTAATCGGTCTCGTTGTGTGGCCGTTCGTGTCGGTGATCCACACGTTTCCGTCGGGAGCCTCTGCCATGGCCCAGACCTGTCCGACGGATTCTCCCGTTGCAACAAAGGTTTTTGCACGGGGAGTAAGAACCAGTATCGTATTCCTCAGAACTGGGTGCTTACCGAATCCGAAGTCAAATCCATCCGTCGCCACCCAGAGGTTTCCGCGGCGATCCGCAAAAAGCACTTGTGCTCCGGGGGCGGGGTATCCTAATCCTCCGCCAACGTTGTGCCATGTGCCGCCCTCCAGTTTGCTAAGGCCGTAGGGACCTCCCGCCCAAATCGCGCCATCCCCATCCTCGACAATGGACAGAATCCCGCTGGTTGACGCACCCTCTGTCTGCGAATAGATCCTCAGATGGCCGTCGCGCAGCCGGCCGATTCCACCGGAGCTGAAGCCGACCCAAAGGCTTCCATCCCGACTGGTGCACAGCGACCACACGGGGGACCCGGGGATGTGCTCTCCAAAATTCGGCTCCCAAGCGACGAAACGCAAGCCATCAAACCGGTACAGGCCAGCTCCGGTCCCGAGCCACAAATACCCATCTGGTGTTTGGGCGATTGCCAGGACCGGCCCGGGAATTCCGTCCTTCGCGGTCCATGATGTGTGCGTAAACTGGCTGATTGACTTCTGAGGGTCAAGAGCGTCGGCAGGAACAGTCAACAACACGCCGATCATGAGGAAGGTGCAGAGCCACTCCAGACCGGCCCTGCTGAACGCGGTTCGTCGCGCGATATGTTCAGAAAGCTTACGCGCCGCGAAGGTACCCTGTCGGACGGAGCTTTCCTGTGGCTCGATCTGGTTCCTGAAGTTCAACCCCTAGACTCCTAGAGAGGTGGACGTGTATCAATCCTACCGTAGATGGAAGGCAGCATGGCGGAGACCCGTAAGATCGTCTGCGTCCACCGTTTGCGTAGGGTATTCGGGCGCGAAGTAGCGCAGTTCACCGAAAACAGGGGAAACGCCGATTGGTGTCCCGCTTGGGCGCGGGAAGCCTTTCGTTTGATACGCTCTTCTACCTGACAATTGATTTCAGATCAAATATTCGAATCTCTGTTTTGTATACACGGTCACCTCAGGATTCACCCAACATGACCTGGCGCGAATACCACGAGTTGACGAAGCACAGTGCCGAATCGCTGCGGCGAAATCGCCACTATCTCGATTGGGCCAAC
>JAYWAL010000159.1:0-21350 GCA_043782485.1 Acidobacteriaceae bacterium
GTAAAACTCGCGCGTTAGGGCGACATCCCAGATCGCGTACGGATTGGTGGCATACCGCTGGACCACGCCGAGCTGGCTGCGGGCTTCGAGTTTGCCGGGAAGCTCTCCCAGCCAGCTGGCCACGGCTCGGTGCGTCGGATAGTTCGACGTATAGCGGGAGAGCAGGCCTGGAAGGGCGTCCTGGACGCCGTGGACTCCGGTATAGCTCAGGCTCGCCTGCTGATTGTGCGGGAGTCGGGCATGGACCGTTGCCTCGAAACCGGTGTAGTTCAGGTGTTCCAGATTAGCGGCTACGTAGGGGTCGTTGGGATTCTGTGGAGGGTTCAAGCGCACGTAGTCGATCACGTTCGACTGGCGGGATTGGAACACGGTGGCTTCGGCCTTCCAGCGGCCGCCTGGGTTCCAGACCACGCCTCCTTCGTAGCTCCAACCAGACTCGGGCTTTAGGTTGGGATTACCCTGGTTGGCCGGGTCGGAATAGTAAAGATCGGTGTAGGTGGGAACGCGAAAGCCCCGGCTGGCCGATGCCTTTAGCTTCCATCCGCTCCCCAGGGCGAACCCCGCGGCGACCGAAGGCGTGAATTCGCTGGTGCTGCCGTAAAACTCCTCGCGTGCTCCCAGCGATAGGGAGAGACGTCCTAGGGCGCGGGCATCCAGGTTCACATATCCAGCTCCGCGGTTGCGCGAATGCTGGCCCAGGTTGTTGCTATCGATGGAGTCGTGGAAGCCCTCGCCGCCGAACGAGAGCGTGGTGTTGGTGGAAAGCTGCTGGTGGCGGCGCAGCGCGAGCTGGTAGCTTTCGTCGATGTGGTTGTTCTCGTAGATGCTGGGCTTGTCGCGGAACAGGATGAATTCGTCGGTGTGGCGGCGGTAGCCGAAATCGAACTCGGTGTGCTTGCCGATTCCCTGCCGGAGACCCGTGAACCAGGCCTTGGTGCGCTCGAACGAGTTGTAGGGGCCGTAAAACTGGTCGGCGCCAAAGGGTTTGTCGCTGATGCCCAGCAAAATCGTGGTATCGCCGAGGGCGGAGGTGAAGCCAGTGCGCGAAAACGCCTCGGAATTGCGGTAGTCGCGGTCGCGGCGGAAGCCGGTGGAGAAGTCGCGCCAGAGGGTCAGTTGTTCATTTAGTGTGCCCTTGGCGAAAGATGCATCGAGATTTTGCGCGTTCATGCCAAAGTTGCCCACTTGCGAACCGAAGCGGACTTCTGTCCGTGGCGGCTGCGCGGTGATGAAGTTGACTGCGCCGCCCAGGGCATCTGCGCCGTAAAGTGTTGAGCCTGAACCTTTTAGTACCTCAATGCGGTCGAGCCCGTTGAGCGGGATGGGCACGTCCAGGTTGTGGTGGGCGGTCTGGGCGTCGTTGACGCGGAAGCCATCGACGAGGATGAGGGTTTGGCCAAACGTCGAGCCGCGGACGGAGAGGTCTCCCTGCACGCCGTTGCCGCCGCGCTGGCGGAGGTCGAGCGAGGCGTCGCTTTGCAGCACTGAGGTCCAATAATGATGCAACGGGGCCGTGGTGTGGATGGGAAGAACTTCCACGGCGCGGTCGATTTCCTCTAGCGGGGCTGGCTCGAAGGTACCGGTCACGACGATAACTGTCTTTTCCTCAAGCGTTGGCAAGGGTCCGGATTGGACCTCGACGGTGGGCGTGTCTTGTTTCTGTTCGGCGGTCTGTTCGGTGGTCTGTCCAGTGGCCAGCTTCGGCAATGCGGCCAAAACCAGGGCTAGGACAACGGCGAGGGAGGGTTTCAAGGTCATGATTGCGGGTAAGCGGATGATTATACAGGGGGTATTCGGTTGACTTGTTTTGGTCAACTAGTCGTTAACTAGTCTTGGTCCGATCCGCATTTTGGGCGCTGGGGGTGCTTTATAGTTAGGGCATCTCCCCACTTTCCTTCAAAATTACCCCTTGAGTTGGGTGGGGACGCAATCTTATTTCCTACATGCAGGAGGTTTAGCTATGTCTCTGGAGAAGAAGCCACGCAAAGTTGTTGCAAAGAAGGGTGTTACGAAGAAGTCTGTGGATACGGCGGTGACTGTGACGGCGGCGGCGGCCGTTGAGAAGGCGGCTGTTCAAACGGTGGCGAAGCCTCGGGTCAAGGCTAAGTCCTTACATGTCAACATTGATGACATCATTCGGCTGCGGGCGTATGAGATTTACTTGCGGCGGGGGGCGACGCCTGGCGATCCGCATGAGGATTGGGATGTGGCGGAGCGCGAGGTGAGGGCGCATTTTGGGGGAGAGGCGGAGGCCTAGGGTAACCTTGAACGAGACCTTTTTCAGCGCCTGAAGGCGCACTCTCAACATCACTTTCGCCACCGCTGAAGCGGTGGCCTGCTACGAATCCTTTGGTAGAGTCGAGGGCGCTGGTCCCCGGATGGTAGGGTCGAGGGCGTTGGTCTTCGGATGATAGAGTCGAGGGCGCTGGTCCCCGGAGAGCTTGCTGGCCGGAGGGGTTTCAGGAAAACTCCAGAATGTGACCCATACAAGCATGTTGCCAGCATGAAGGCATACTGCCAGTTATGGTCCTAGGAAGGCGAGATGGGGCGGGATTGCCCTGGCCGAAACGCGTGTACCTGACTGGGCTGCGGACCATGTACTCTGGAGTCGTAACGTTGGGCGCTTTTTGCCGTCCAATGAAACTACCTAAGAAAATGCCCTTATAAGTTTGCCTTAGGAAGGGCGCTTTGAAACAATGGAAGTAGCCAAATGACACCTTTGACACAGCTCGGCGGCATCGCCGCGGCAGTTTTGCTCTTCCAGGACGCCCCAGTCGCTGGTGGCGTTTGGTCGGAGTTTTTTATGGCCCATGCGGCGCAGATGGGCAGCTACTTCCTGCTGCTGGCCTTGATGCTGGCGCTCTACAGCTTTTTGGCGGGTACGCTGGCGTTGTTCGGACGCGATGCTTTATCGGACCGAATTGGCGAGACGGCGCGGCGGGCGGGCATCGCCATTTTCGTGCTGGTGATTCTGGCCGCGATCACGCTGGTAACGGCGGCATTCCAGAATAACTTTTCCATCGCTTATATTTTCCATCACAGCAACCGCGACTTGCCGCTGCCTTATAAGTTTGCGGTGTTGTGGTCGGGGCAGGAAGGGTCGTTGCTGTTCTGGACTCTGCTGCTCTCCGCCTACGGGCTGGTGTTGCGTTTACGGCACAAGACTGACACGCGCCTGTTCGCCCATGCTTCCGTGATCATTGCTGCGGTGCAGATTTTCTTCCTGTTGCTGGTGAACTTCGCGGCGCATCCCTTTGCGGTGATTGAAGGCGCGATTTCGCCGGATGGCAGCGGATTGAATCCGTTGTTGCAATATCCGGAGATGGTGATTCATCCTCCGATGCTGTACATGGGCTACGTGGGCTTTACGGTGCCGTTTGCCTTTGGCTTGGGAGCGCTGATCATGCGCTATCCCGGTGAAAAGTGGATTCACATCACGCGGCGCTGGACCATGGTGACGTGGGCGTTCCTGACGATTGGAATTTTTCTGGGATCGCACTGGGCTTACAACGTGCTGGGTTGGGGCGGTTACTGGGCCTGGGATCCGGTGGAAAACGCGTCGTTTATGCCGTGGCTGACGGGCAACGCTTTTCTGCATTCGGTGATGATGCAGGAAAAGCGCGGAATGTTGAAGATATGGAACGTGTGGCTGGTATTCTCCACGTTTTTGTTGTCCATTCTGGGCACATTCCTGACGCGCAGCGGAATTGTGAGTTCGGTGCACGCCTTCGCGCAGTCTTCGATTGGCACGTGGTTCCTGATCTTTCTGGGGTTGACGCTGAGCGTGTGCATTGGCGTCTTCATCAAAAATAAAGACCACCTGCGGAGCGAACACCGCCTGGAAGCACTGGTCTCGCGCGAGTCGAGCTTTCTCTTTAACAATCTGCTGCTGCTGGTGCTGTGCTTCACGATTGTTTTGGGAACGTTCTTCCCGGTGCTGCATGAGTGGATTGTGGGAACGAAAGTTACGGTGGGGCCGGAGTTCTATAACAAGGAAGCCTTCCCGATTGCTTTGCTGCTGCTGCTGCTGACGGCGCTGGGACCGCTGCTGGCGTGGCGCATGACATCGATTGACAGCCTGAAGCGAAACTTTTTGTGGCCAGCCGTGGGCGCGTTTACGGTTTTTGTGGGGTTGGTGGTGTTTGGCGTGCGGCCCTGGCAGGACGCGACTTATTTTTACTCGAGCCTGGCCATTACTTTGGCTGCGCTGGTGATGTTTACGATTGCCTCGGAGTTTCTGCGCGGCGGGCGCGTAATCAGTCGGCATACGGGCCAGAATTTGTTTCTTTCAATTACGCAGCTGGGTCGACGCAACACGCGGCGCTACGGCGGATACATTGTGCACGTGGGCGTGGTGATTGTGTTCATTGGCATTGCCGGTTCCGCCTTCAACCGCAATATTGAAAAGGAAATGGGCTACGGCGACAAGGTGCAACTGGGGAAATACGAGCTGGTGTGCCGGTCCTATACCCAGGAAGACAAACCGAACTACAGCAGCGAATGGGCGATTCTGGAAGTGTTCCAGAACGGGAAGCAGATTGATACGCTGTATCCGGAGCGCCGGTTCTACAAGGCCAGCCAGCAGACTTCGACGATGGTGGCAAACCGGTCTGGACTGAAAGAAGATTTGTACGTGGTCTACGAAGGGCTGAATCAGGACTCAGGCCGACCGATTATTAAGGTGTACATAAATCCGCTGGTGAATTGGCTGTGGATTGGCGTGATTACGATGATTCTGGGCACGGTGATGGCGATGTTGCCCAATACGCTGCCGACCACGGCTACAGCAACGGCGCGCATAGCTGTGCCGGTGGGGGCGGGCGACTAATGCGGAATTTCTTCCATCTTCGCCGAGCGGGCCAGGTCGCGTTTCTGATGTTGGCTACGACGCTGTTTCTTGGGGCGGGCGACGATGCGCGCTTCCAGAAAATTGGTCATAAGCTGATGTGCATTTGTAGCTGCAACCAGATTTTGCTGGAGTGCAACCACGTGGGCTGCACCAGGTCCGAACAGATGCGGGGAGAGCTGCTGGAAGCCACGGACCGCGGCGACAACGACGATCTGACGATGCAATCGTTCGTGCAAAAGTATGGACCCACGGTGATTGCCGCGCCCACCGTAACAGGATTCAATATTGTGGCCTGGGTGATGCCGTTTCTGGTGTTGCTGGCGGGAACGGGACTCGCGATTTACGTGGTGCGCAACTGGCGGGACCAGCCGATTCCGGCGATGCCGGGCGGAGTTCGGCCCGTGACCGGGGCGGACTTGGACAAATTCAGGCAGCAGGCGCGCTCGGAGACGGAATTATGACAACGGTTTACTTCCTGTGCGGCCTGATTACCGCGGGAACGCTTTGGTTTGTGTTTGGCGGGTCGGCCAATGTATTTTCCAGTCCTGAAAAGACGCGCTTGAATTATTTGCAGGAACGCAAAGACGTGGTTTACGAAAACATGCGCGACTTGAATTTTGAGTTCAATGCCGGCAAGCTGTCGCCGGAAGACTATGGGTCGCTGAAGGAAAGCCTGGAGCAGGAAGCGGCGGGGATTCTGGCTGAGTCGGCGCGGCTCCAGGGCGCGGCGGGAGATTCTGGTTCTATTTCAAAATCGAAAGGTGGCAGAGCTTGATGCTCTTGCGTCCGCTTGGCAATTCGTTTGCAAAGGTAGTTCTTTCGGCGGTGGTGGCCCTCGCCTTGACAGTTCCGGGACATGCGGAAAATCTGGCCGGCACCGTCACCAACGGAACCTCAGGCAAGCCCGCGGCGGGAGCCGAGATCACGCTGATTAAGCTGGCCCAGGGCATGGAGGAGGCGGGCAGCACGAAGGCCGACTCGAAGGGCAAATTTAGCTTTAAGCTGGACGATGCGGGCGGGCCGCATCTGGTGCGGGCGACGTTCCAGGGCGCGCAGTACTTCAAGATGGCTCCGCCGGGAACTTCGACGGCGGACCTGATGGTGTACGACGCCTCGAAGATCGTGGGGGGCATTCACTACACCGTTGATTTTCTGCGGCTGGAAACGGCGGGAGACCAGCTCCGCGCGACGCGAACCTTTGTGATGGACAACCAGTCGAAGCCGCCGAAGACGCAGATGAGCGATGCCACGTTCGAGTTTTATTTGCCGGATGGCGCGCAAATTGACTCCTCGCAGGCGCTGGGGCCAGGAGGGCGGTCGGTGAATGTTTCCGCGTCGCAACGGACCGAGAAAAACCTCTACGGGATTTCGTTCCCGATACGTCCGGGCGAGACCAAGATGCAGGTGGCATTCCATTTGCCGTATTCCGGGTCGGCGGAACTGAACCCGAAATCGAAGTACGAGCTACAGCACTTTGTGGTGATGGTGCCGAAGTCGATGACGTTTGAAGCGAAATCGACGTCGTACCAGACGGTCAGCAACGGCCCCGGAGCGGGCCAGGCGAATGTGCAGGTTTCCACGAATACGAAGCCGGGGCAGTCGCTGGCGTTCAAGCTTTCTGGCAACGGAACGCTGCCTCCGGAGACGGAGAACGCGGGGGCTGGGGCCACGAATGGCGAACAGCCGAACAATGGGGGAGCGTCCGGGGAGGGCATGTCCAGCCGCCCGGGCGGTGGACTGGGGCCGCCGAGCGATGCTCCGGACCCGTTGCAGAATTTCCGCTGGTGGATTCTGGGGGCATTTGGGCTGGTGCTGGTGGGCGGTGGGGTTTACGTTACGTTGCGGAATAAGAACGTGGCAGCTGGCGGTAACAGCGGGACTGTGGTCCACACCTACTCTACGCCCACCCCAATGGCTTCTGTGCCGCAAAGCACTTCCTCGCGGGCGGTAGTTGCGGCTCCGGCCGTGGTTGCGCCGGTGGCGGCTTCGACCAGCGCCGGCGCGCTGATGCAGGCGATGAAGGAGGAATTGTTCCAACTGGAGATCGAACGGCACCAGGGGACGGTTTCTCCGGAAGAGTATCAGTCCACGAAGGCGGCGCTGGATCAGACGCTGGCGCGGGCGATTCAGCGGGAAGCGCGTAAGAGCTAAGACCATTCAACACGGAGACACGGAGAAGACCCTTTTGGGGTTCTCCGTGTTTTTGTGTTTACTTGCTTGCTGGACGGCCGGGGACGGCCGTCCCTACGTTGGTGCTGTGGTTCCCCTGGGGATCGGGTGGTCCATTTTTTCTCTCACACCATTTGGTTGGGACGGAGTGGTTACTGGGCAGGGGTCCCTTCGGCAGGCTCAGGGCAGGCTCTTCGACTACGCGCTCAGGATGACAGCGTGTGGGATAGGGTTGGGGTGCCGTGACTTCGGTAACTCGGCTGAGCAGGCGGCTGCCGCTAGAATTATTAAAATGTCTCCGAATGCAGCTGCGGGCCGCGCTACTGGCGTCGGCCAATTGGAAGCCGCTTTACGATCCGTGATTCGCGGTAGGGAAGATGTGGTGCGCCTGGCGCTGGTATCGATGTTTGCGCGCGGGCACCTATTGCTCGAGGGCGTTCCGGGCGTGGGAAAAACGACGCTGGCGCACGCTTTGGCGCGCGTAATTGACTGCGGATTCCAGCGGGTGCAGTTCACCAGCGACATGCTGCCCAGCGACATTTTGGGAGTTTCGATTTATTCCGCGGCGGAAGAAAAGTTTGAATTCAAGCCGGGGCCGGTTTTTGCGAATGTGCTGCTGGCGGATGAGATCAATCGCAGCACGCCGAAGACGCAGTCGGCGTTGCTGGAGGCCATGAGCGAAGGGCAAGTGACGGTGGATGGGCTTTCGCATCCGCTGCCGCAGCCGTTTCTGGTGGTGGCGACGCAGAACCCGGTGGAGCATCATGGCGTGTATCCGCTGCCGGAGTCGCAGTTGGATCGATTTTTGATGCGGGTGCGGATGGGGTATCCGGAGCACAAGAGCGAGCGCGATATTTTGCGAGGGCAAGCGGGGGCGGCTCGGCTGGACACGCTGAAGCCGGTGATGACATCGGAAGAAGTTCTGGAATTGCAGCGCACGGTGGATGAGGTTCGCGTGGACGAGTCGCTGGTGGACTATGCGCTGGAGATAGTGCGGCGGACGCGTGAGTCGGATGCGCTATCGCTGGGCGTTTCTCCGAGGGGATCGTTGATGCTGTATCACGCGGCGCAGGCGATGGCGTTTTTGAATGGGCGGGCGTTTTGCACGCCGGATGATTTTAAGCAGTTGGTGGTGCCGGTATTTGCGCACCGCGTGGTGGTGAACGCCAGCTATGCTTCAGCGCATAAGAAATCGGAGCAGGCGGAGGCGATTTTGGGTGAGATTGCTGGTAGTGTGCGGGTGCCGGTTTAAACCTTCTTTTTTCAGAACTTCTTCCCTCAAGCTGCGGAGCTGCGCTCCTGGACGGCCGGGGGCGGTTGTCCACACGCGTGCCTTCTGCTGGCCCTGTTGCATAATAGAGGCATGAACTTTCTCCGCTACATGATGTCTTTGTCGCTGGTTGCGTGGGTGGGCGGCATTTTGTTTTTTATTTCCATGACGCCAATCTTGTTTGCTGTGCTGCCGTCGCGGCATATGGCTGGGTCGGTGGTGAGTCCGACGCTGACGCGGCTGCACTGGATTGGGATTGTGTCGGGCGCGGTGTTTCTGGTGAGCTCGGTGGTGTATGCGCGATTTTCGACTGGGGACTGGCGGCCTTGGGCATGCGCGAATGTTTTGGTGGCGTTGATGTTGGCGCTGACGTGCGCTTCGCAGTTTGGTTTGACGCCACGGCTGGCGGCGATTCGGGCGGAGCAGCCGGTGATGGATTCGGCACCCGCGGAGGTGCGTGCGCGGTTTAGTGCGCTGCATCAGTGGTCGACGCGGATTGAGGGTGGCGTGCTGGTCATGGGATTGGCGGCGGTGTATTTAATTTCGAGAGAGCGGACGCTGTAGGCCCAAAAAGGGGCGGACAAGAGTGTCCGGCCCACATCGCCTGATATCATTGACGTGTTTATGAAGAAGTATTTATGAAAACCGGAATCATTGGACTCCCTCAGGTAGGCAAGACTTCTCTGTTTCGCATTTTGACCAAGGCCAGCGCGGTGGCGAGTTCGAACCCGCGCGAGGCGCATATTGGCGTGGCCAAAGTTCCCGACGACCGGCTGGACCGGCTGGCGGCGCAGTGCAATCCGAAGAAGCTGGTGCATGCGTCAATTGAATACGTGGATGTGGGCGCGATTGGGCAGGACGCGCTCAAGGACACGACCTACGTCACGCATTTGCGGACGGTGGACGCGCTGGCGCACGTGCTGCGGGCATTTGATGATCCGTCGATTCCGCATGTGGGCGAGAACAATCCTTTGCGGGATATTAAGAATGTGGAATTTGATTTGATCGTGAGCGATTTGGGACAGACGGAGAAGCGGATTGAGCGACTGGAAAAGGATCTTAAGAAGGGGAAGACTCCACTTTTGGAACAGGAGCTGGCCTTGCTGCAACGGGCGAAGGCGCACCTGGAGACGGAAAAGCCCTTGCGGGAGATGACGATTTCGGCGGACGAAAAGAAGCTGATTCGCGGGTTTATGTTTTTGAGCGAGAAGCCGATTTTGTACGTGCTGAACATTAGCGAGAGCACGGAGCTGGGGAAAGACCTTGAGGCGGCGGTGGCGAAGCATGGGTTGGAGGAAGTGGCGTCGCGGCCGAATGCTGGGGCGACGGCGATTTGCGGGAAAGTGGAAGCGGAGCTTTCCGAAATGAGCGAGGCGGATGCGGCGGATTTTCTGTCGAGCTATGGACTGACGGAGAGCGGGCTGGCCCGGTTGGTGCGGACATCCTACAAGCTGCTGGGGCTGATGTCGTTCTTTACGGTGGGTGAGGATGAGTGCCGGGCGTGGACGATTCCGATTGGCACGAAGGCTCCGCAGGCGGCTGGGGCGATTCATTCCGATCTTGAAAAGCATTTTATTCGCGCGGAGACGATTGCGTGGGATGCGCTGCTGGAAGCGGGGTCGGAGGCGAATGCGCGGGCCAAGGGGATTTTGCGGTTGGAAGGCAAGGAGTACGTGGCCAAGGATGGCGATGTGATGCACATCCGGCACAGCGGGTAGGGTCGCGAATTCCGCAGCCTTTTCGGGTTGCGAGGGAATACTTGGACATGGGCATTCGCGTGATGGCGCGCTGGTGGGTTCCTGCCACGTTGTGTATTTGTGCGGCGGCGCAAACGAATCAGGCTTCCGTCGGGACGACAACGCTGGTCATCACACACGTGAACATCATCGATGGCACCGGTTCTCCCGTGCAACCGGATATGTCGGTGGTGGTTGTGGGTGATCGCATCGTCAAGATCGAAAAATCGGAAAAGGCGCGCATCCCGGCCCACGCTCGAATACTGGACGCGCGAGGCAAGTTTCTGATTCCGGGCCTGTGGGACATGCACGTTCATACCATCTTCGGCGACTGGATCCCGGGGGGTAAAGATGTCTCGCTGCCGTTGTTCGTGGCCAATGGAGTCACGGGCGTGAGGGACATGGGCGGTGACCTGGAAACGCTGCTGGAGTGGCGGAAGCAGATTGCAGCGGGCACTCTTCTTGGACCGCGCATGATCATCGCAGGGCCGATGCTGGACGGACCGAAGTCGCGGTTTCCCAGCTCTGTTTCGATTACCAGTCCGGAGGAGGGTAGGCGAGCGGTTGACGACCTAAAAGCCAAGGGCGTCGACTTCATTAAAGTTCAATCCTTCATTCAACGAGACAGTTACTTCGCTGTCGCCGATGAGGCGAAGAAGCAAACGATGGTGCTCGCCGGGCATGTTCCCGACGCCATACGCGCGACGGAGGCGGTGGCGGCTGGGCAGAAGAGCATTGAACACCTGACCGGGGTGTTTGAAGGCTGCTCCACCGCCGAAGACGAGTTTCTAAAAGGACCCAAAGGGCCGCTGCGTTTTCTGCAAACCTACGATCCGGTGCGATGCTCGGCTCTGATCGCAAGCTTTGCCAGCCACCACACCTGGCAAGTGCCGACCCTGGTTTGGGAGCGAGGACAGTGGCTGGTGGATGTCACGGATATCAGCCGTGATCCGGATCTGAAATATGCGCCTTTGACCTGGCAACAGAAGACGTGGCCGGAATTCACAAAAGGCATCATCGCCGAGCTCGACACAGACCCGGTAGCGGACCGTCGCCGCTTTGTGCAAAAGGAACTGGACGTGATCCGGTCCATGCGAGATGCGCACGTACCGCTGCTGGCGGGAACGGATACCGCGGCCGGAGTGGACGTTTTACCCGGATTCAGCCTGCATACGGAACTTGAGTATTTCGTAGAAGCGGGTTTGTCCCCGATGGAAGCATTGCAAACTGCGACCCGAAATCCAGCGGAGTATCTGGGGCTTCTCAGTGAGACGGGAACAGTCGAAAAAAATAAGACTGCTAACCTCGTGCTGCTGGACGCTAACCCTCTGGCAAACATCCGCAACACGCGCAAGGTGTGGGCGGTGATTCTGAATGGGCGATTGTTGACGCGTCAGGATTTGAATGGGGTGCTCGAGCGGGTTAGCGCTTTTGCGGCGAAGCACTAGGGTTGGTTGGAAAGCGTCGTACCTCAGCACTGAAGTGCTGCGCCGCCCAAAAACTCAAATTGAAACGATATCGCAGCGCCTGAAGGCGGTTTGTGCTTGGCACTTCCGGTATGCCTGAAGGCATACTCTGATACGAAGGTGAAAACTCCGGGCCCCAGCGGCTAAGGGAAAACCCCTTGCGGAGGTACGAACACCCCTGAAAAATATCATTCCGAAGCGAAGCGAGGAATCCCTCGGGTTCCGAGAGTGGCCCGAAACTGTCGAGCTTTCTTATGGGTACGCCGCGCAGGGAGGAAGCTGGCGAGAGGGATGACGAATCCGGAGTGAGGGGATTCCTCGCTGGGCTTCGGAATGACGAGTCATTTCCATTGAATTGGCTTATTCAGAATTTACTTCTAGAACAACTCTTCGGGATACCGCTTAGTGTCCGTGAAACAGTCGGTCGAGCCCGAATACCATCGCGACGCCGACGAACACCACTAGAGCCATCTTCACGCCGGGTTCGCGGTTGACTTCGGGGATTAGATCCGAGGCGGCTACGTAGATGGTTACGCCCGCAGCCAGTGGTAGCCCGGAATCCACGTGGTGCCGGAACAGGGCCATGGTGAGCACGCCCGCCATCGTGGCCAACCCTAGCAGCACAGATCCGAACCATGCGGCTTTACGGCTGCGTCCGCTGGCCAGCATGACCGAGGCGATGGTAAAACCTTCAGGAATTTTGTGGAGAAATACCGCGAAGAAGATCAGCCAGCCCAGCCAATTGGAAACGATGAAGCCGGAGGCGATGGCAATGCCGTCAAAGAACGTGTGGATCATCAGGCCGCCAAGAACCGAGTAGCCCTTGTGCGCTTCCATAAATTCGCTGGAGTGGGTTTCTTCTCCGAAATGGAAGTGTGGCGTGACGGTGTGTTCAAAGAAATGCACGAGCAAGTAGCCCAGCAAAACCAGGACGGCTGAGAAGCGTCCGCCACGCTCCAGACTCTGTGGAACCATTTCCACAATGGCGGTGGCCAGCATGAAACCGGCGCCCAGGGCCACGAAGTAGCGGAGATAGGAGCGCTCCCAATTGCGCTGCACAATGATGGCGCCGCCAAAAATATTGGCGAGCGCCGCGGTCAAACCAAGCAGCAGACTGAGGAGGATGGGGCTCATGGGCTAGCCTGACAACGCAGGCGGCTTAGCATAGCAGACCGGGCGTCTGGCTCAATCCACGACGTGCTTCGCCGTGTAGCCCTCACGGGCTAAAACGTTGACCTTCACGTCTTTGCCATGCTGGTCGCGAATCTTCAGAGGGCCGCCGTCTGGTGCCATCAACTCCACTTTCAGCTTGCGATAGGTACCATCGGACTTTGCATTGGTGGGCTTGTAGGCGAGTGAGTACTGGTTACGAATGGAAGTGCCGATGTCGTGGAAAATTTCGGGCAGCTCGCCGTCGAATCGCGGGAAATACGCCTTACCGCCGGTCATTTTGGCGAAGGTGTTCATCTGGTTATCGGCCTGGAGGTAGTCGAGGCTGGCGATGGGCCCAACCGCCCCGCGCGCGTCGGCACGCTCCCGCAGCGCCCGGCCGATACTGACTGGATAGACGGTGACGTTTTGCGTGGCCTTCACTTTTTTTAAAATCTGGTCATAGTTGATCTTGCTGAAGGTGTCCTGGCCGGTGGAGACCAAAATCACATATTTGCGGCCGCCTTCGGTTCCGTCCAGACGATCCAGAGTCTCAAATAGCGCGTCGAACAAATTGCGTTCGGAGAATCCGGGTATACGCAGCGTGTTGAGCGCCTCCATGACCTCCCTTTTGTCTTGGGTAAAGTCGACCAGGATATGCGTGCGCATGTCGTATTCCACCACCGCAACCCAATCATCTTTCTTCAGTTGGCTGGCGAATGTGTAGGAAGCATTCAGCGCATCCCGCAAATAGGCGTAGTGAGTTGAGGCAAACTCGATGAGCATAACGGCAGTGATGGGCGCTTCGGACTGATTGAAGTTCGTAACTTTCTGTTCCACGCCGTCTTCGAGAATGCGGAAATTTTCTTTCTTCAATCCCGGCACAAATTGGCCGTCTTTCGTAGTGACCAGCACGTCGACATTGACCAGCGGGACATCCACGCGAATGGAGTAATCGGGCATGCCCTCAACTTTTTTGGGCTTATTGGCAGGCGGAGGAGGAGTTTCTTCTTTCTTCTTCGGGACAACGTACGGGCCCACATCGCCGCCCGGGCCGCCGGACTCTGTGGGGGGCGCGGTATCGGGTTGTTGGTCGGATTTTGCGTCGGATTTTTGGTCAGTTTTTTGGTCAGGCTTTTGGTCGGCTTGGGGCGCAGAGGATGTGCTCTGAGCCTGAGAAACCGCTAATCCGAAACATCCAAACAGCATCACCACCGGGACAATTGCGCCGAAAATCCCGGCCAAACCACGACGCGCGGACCACTTCTGTGTCATCGAAACCTCGGGAAACCTTGTGCTAGTATAGATGCAAATTAGCTCTGTTTGGGCATGCTGCCGGTGCATTTCCCGACGCAGCATTTCCCGCCGTAGCCATGGGTCGCCGCCCCAACCGCGCGTCCTGGGGCAGATTGGGACACTTCATGAGGGGATCTCGACGCCTTTTGGGCGCAGCCAGTGTTCTTCTGGCTGTTTTACTTTGCGCGTTCGCAGGGGCGCAAATTTCTTCCGCCGAATCTAAGACTATTCCTATCGATCAAATTCATACGGGCATGCATGGTGTGGCCTACACGGTATTTCAGGGAACCCAACCGGAGCCGATGGACTTTGAAGTCCTCGGCATTCTGCGGAACCAGAACGGGCCCAAGGGAAACGTAATTCTGATCCGGCTAAGCGGACAAAAGGTTGAATATACGGGAGTCGTGGCGGGCATGAGCGGCAGCCCGGCCTATATTGGCGGCAAACTGGCGGGGGCGCTGGCATTCCGCATTGGCGAGTTCTCAAAAGAGCCGATTGCTGGAGTTACTCCCATTGGCGAGATGCTGGAGATTAACGAACTGGACCGGTCGCCAGGGAATGAGGGCGCGGCCGGTAAGGGCCCTGCTGACGTGGCGGCCAAGACCTCCGGGCCGGGAATCTCCTCCGAGGCTCTGGGAGGTTTTGCCAATACGCTCAAGCCGATTGACACCCCCTTGGTCTTTAGCGGATTCACGGAAGAAGCTGTACGACTGTTTGCGCCGCAGTTTTCCGCTGTTGGCATTCTTCCGGTGATGGGCGCTGGTTCCGTAAGCGGAATGCGGCAGCCGGAGCCTCTGGTACCAGGCTCAGCCGTCAGCGCGCTGCTGGTCCGGGGCGACATGGATATCGCGGCCACCTGTACCGTCACTTACATGGACGCGACGCATTTACTGGCGTGCGGGCATCCGCTGATGCAGTTTGGCAACACTGATTTGCCCATGAGCAAAGCAAACGTCCTGGCCACGCTTCCCTCGCCCGCGAACGCATTCAAGATCGTGGATACCACCGAGCCTGCTGGCGCGTTTGTGCAGGACCGGCACGCTGGGATCATGGGCATATTTGACCGCGATGCGAAGATGATTCCAGTGACGCTGACCGTGCACGGCGGCGCGGGTTCCAAAACGGCAGACAAAACTTTCCACTACGAAGTGTTGAACAACCCGCACATCAGCCCCCTGGCGATGATGGCCACGACGTTCAACGCCCTGCGCGGATTGAACGAATATGGCGAAGACGTTAGCTACCAGATGAGTGGGCATATCAGCGTGAATGGATATCCGGATGTAAGCCTGAAAAGCCTATTCACTCCCGTGGACAATGGCCGACCAGCCGCGATTCAGGCGGCCCTGGCCGTGGGCGACCGGTTTGGTCGCATCTTCGACAACCCTTTCAGCGCAGCCGATGTTCACGCTGTGCAAATGGACTTCAATCTGGTTCCTGAACGGCGCTCGGCGGTGCTGGAAGCGGCGCACGCTGACTTGACCGAAGTTCGACCGGGTCAAGAACTGGTTATCGAAGCAGTGCTGCGACCCTATCGCGGAGACCGCGTCATCCGCCGCATTCCCGTGCATGTGCCAGCGTCGGTTGCGCCCGGTGCGCTGCGGATCGTGGTCAGCGACGGCGGCACGCTCGACCGCATGCGCCGTGGTCCGTTCGTCTTTGGCCAGCGCCTGGATCTTGCCTCGACCATCGCCCAGCTCAATAACGAACACGCCAGCAACCGCCTTTATGTATCTTTATTGGAACCTGAACCCGAAGCCACCGTCGGCGATAAAGTGATGCCGAGTCTGCCTCCTTCAGTGATGAACGTGATGGACGGTATGCGCGGAACCCAGGAAATGTCGGTAATGGGCGAGTCTTCGGTCGGCGAGGCTTTTACCGAGCTGGATTACGTAGTCTCGGGCACGCAGGTTCTTACCGTTACGGTGAAGTAGCGAAACAGCTCTGAATTTCCAGAATCTGGATTACCGACAACTCCACGGGGTATGAACTTGCGCAAAGCAGCTCGCCTAGTTTGTTTTCTTCTTCTCAGTTCCAGTTTCATTTTCGCGGAAGGCACCCGCACCTGGGAGCAATCGAAATTTGACGACTTGAGCAAGGGCACGGCCACCGCGATTGCAATCCGGAGTACCGGCGGGCTGGAACTGGCTCCAGCGCTGAAACCCTTGTTCGCGACGCCTTCGACCTACATTTGGGCCATCGCCGCGGATGCTGCGGGCGCGGTGTACGCTGCCAGTGGAGCGCCGGCGCGCATCTACCGTGTCGCGCCGGACGGAACCGCATCCATCATTTTTCAGGCGAAAGAGTTACAGGTGCAAAGCATTGTCGTGGGTAAGAATGGCGTGCTCTACGCCGCCACCAACCCGGACGGCAAAATCTACAAGATCGAGCGCAAGCCCACCGCGACAACGGTCACCACGAAGACTGGTGCCGACGCCACGCTTACCATCGACGCCAACTGGACGGCCGCGGAATTTTTCAATCCCGGCACACGCTATGCCTGGGATCTGGCGCTCGACGCCAACGGCAACCTGTTCGTGGCTACCGGCGATGGCGGACAGATTTTTAAAGTCACCCCGAGCGGCGAGCATTCTGTTTTTTTTAAGAGTGACGAAACCCACATTCGCAAACTGGCGTTCGATGGCAAGGGCAACTTGATCGCCGGGTCGGACGGTAGCGGCCTCATTTATAAAATTACTCCCACCGGGGAGGCGTTCGTCCTGTACAGCGCGTCCAAGCGGGAGATCACGGCTCTGGCGGTGGACGACAAGGGCAACCTCTATGCCGCGGGCGTCGGTGACAAGCGCGGCGCGTCCCCACAATTCGGCGGAAGTTTTGCCAGTACCCCGATTGTTTCCGCGCCCGTCGCCGCGCCTAGTATGGGCGGACAACCGACCATCACCATCGGTGGCCCGGTTTCGCCCATCGCGCCTCCCGTTCCATTTCCGGCGCTCGGCGCAACGGGCGGCTCGGAAATCTACCGCATCGGCCCGGATGGATCGCCGCTCAAGATTTGGTCGTCGCACGACGATATTGTGTATGCGCTGGCCTTTGATGCCCAAGGTCGGCTGCTGGCTGGCACGGGCAATCGCGGACACGTCTTCGCGATTGACGCTGCAACGGGCGGAGTGTACAGCGATTGGCTAAAGGCCACGGCCACGCAAGTTACAGCCTTCGCAACGGCGCCCAAGCGCGGTCTTTACGCGGCTACCAGCAATCTGGGCAAGTTGTTTTCCGTCAGCGCCGAGCCCGCGGCTGAAGGCACCTACGAGAGCGACGTTTTTGACGCGCGCATGTTCTCCACCTGGGGCAGGGCCGAAGTTCGCAGTACCGGCCATGTGGAACTCTTCGCGCGCAGCGGCAACGTTGATAATCCCGACCACAACTGGAGCGCGTGGAAGCCCATCGGCGCTAATAGCAAGATCGATGCCCCGGCCTCGCGCTTTCTCCAGTGGAAGGCGGTTCTTCGCTCGGGCGATCAGCATTCCGGCAAACCCGACGCGCGCATCGACAACGTTCTCGTAAACTACCTGCCCAAAAATGTGGCCCCGCAAGTGGATGACGTGACTGTGCAAATCGGAGTTCACTACCAACCGCAGCCGAAATTGCCCAACACCGATATCCCGAGCGGCAACGGCCAGCCGCAGCCGCACTTCGAGCAGCCCGTGCCTACTACCCGCGATCTCGATTCCATCGGCGTGAAGTGGACCGCGCACGACGACAACGACGACCAGCTCACCTATGCGCTCTACTATCGCGGCGATGGCGAATCACGCTGGTTGCTGCTGAAAGAGAACCTCACCGACAAGTTTTATTCCTTTGAGGCCGGCTTGCTGCCGGACGATGGCTACATTTTTAAAGTGGTAGCTTCCGATGCGCCTTCGCATAGCCCTGCCGAAGGGCTTACAGATGAAAAGGAAAGTTCCCGCGTGGAGATTGACACGACGGCTCCGCGGATTGAAGGACTTACGGCTTCTGCGGACGCGCATGGTGAGCTCCACGTGACGTTCCATGCGGTTGATGGCTTTTCGCCGATCAAGCATGCTGAGTATTCGCTGGATGCTGGGGAGTGGCAGTTGGTGGAGCCGGTGGGGAAACTTTCGGATGCTATGGCGGAGGATTATGATTTTCGGATTGGGGTTCCGGGTGATCGGCAGTTACATGCAGGCACAACGAAGAGAACCGGCTTTTCGAACGAAGCTCTAGCGGAGCATGTCGTGGTTGTCCGCGTATACGACCGGTACGACAATTTGGGCACGGCTAAATTTGTTGTGCGAGGTCATTAGAAAACCAGACGTCAAATGCAATGATCCGCTTTCATTTTACTCCGCATACAATCTCTTCTTGGTCATCACGGCATGAATGACCCGACGACAAAACGAGGGTTTCGGTGGTGGAGCAAGTGGTTTCTGCGCGCTTCCTACCTGTTAATGTGGGGGCTCAGTGTGACGGCCATCGGAAGTGAAGGTTTGCTTCAGGACAGGTTCGCAAATGCTGCTTGGCCTTGGTCAGGAACTATTCACGCGGCCACTTTTGCAACGACGCTCTGGACGCTCTGGATGCTCTGGGCGCTTTGGCCCCTTCGGGAATCAGATTCACCTACCGGCAACAAACAAGCAGCCGTGTTCTTCCTGGTCTTGTGCGTTGGAGTGGCGACTTGGCAACGAGAACACCTATGGGCGGTGGTGGGTACGGGATTGGTGTGCGCCCCTTTGCTCGCCTGCCTCACGGAAATTTACCAGCGATCACTGGCTTTGGCAGTGTGCGCTTGGGGTCTTGCAGGATTTGCAGTACTTCTGCTCCCTTGGCCGAATGGGCAACGCTTTGATCTGATATGGATGCTGGGCGGCCTAGCAACCGCCCTCCAAGGCGCAATTGGATTATCGTCCGATTTAATGTCCCTTCGAAGGCGATCACAAAACGTCGCTACAAATAGCTATTAGTTTCCCAAACTCCATCGGCATTCGCAGAGGTAACTTAGCCCCACCAATTCTGCGGTCGATTTATACACGAACATGCTCCCCTTCAAGGTCATCTACAGCGACGGCTACTACCTCCCCATCGGCGCACACGTCTTCCCTGCCGAAAAATATCGCCGCATTGCCGAACGCCTGTTGGAGACCAAGCAAGCGGAGCCCGAAGACTTCCTGACGCCGCACCCTGCCAAGGACGAAGACATCCTCCTCGTCCACAAACCCGACTACGTTCACAAGCTTAAAACTGGCACGCTCTCCGCACGCGAAGAGCAGCAGCTTGAAGTTCCCTACTCTCCGGAACTGGTGCAGGCTTTCTGGCTGGCAGCCGGAGGTTCGATTCTTGCCAGCCAGCGGGCGCTCGACGACGGTGTGGCGATCAATATCGGCGGGGGCTTTCACCACGCGTTTTCCGACCACGGTGAGGGCTTCTGCATGATCAACGATGTGGCGGTCGCCATCCGCCGCATGCAGCACGATGGCAGGATTCGTCGGGCGATGACGGTGGATTGCGATGTGCATCAGGGGAATGGCACGGCTTCGATTTTTGCGGGGATGCGGATTCCGACCAGGCCTTTGCCCTCGTGGTCGGCGCCAGTGTTGGGAAGGGCCTCGTTCGAGCTAGAGCAAGAGCAGATTCCTCCCGTTGGTCGGAATGACAAATCTTTGGGGGGCGAGGCGGATGAAATTGAGAAAGATGCCGAACTCGACACCCCCGATTCCGAAGACCCGCAGGCCGCCGATCTCCAAGGTAAAGCCCGCCACGCCCACGATGGCGACGTGTTCACTATCTCGCTCCACCAGCAGAACAACTACCCAGCGTGGAAGCCGCCATCTTCCATTGACGTCGACCTGCCGGACGGCATTGGTGACGACGACTACCTGGCCTGGCTCGACAACGCGCTCAGCTCCGGCCTGCGAAATTTCGAGCCGGAGTTGATTTGTTACATTGCCGGGGCGGACCCTTACAAAGACGATCAGCTTGGCGGCCTCGCGCTTACGCTGGAAGGCCTACAAAAGCGCGACGAACTTGTTTTCAAAGTGGCGCGCGCGCGGGGAATTCCCGTGATGGTGACGTATGCGGGAGGCTACGCGCACAATCTCGAGGATACGGTCACAATCCACTGCAACACGGTGCTGGCGGCGAAGAATGTGTTTATCTCTGGGGCTAAAGCCCGACATTAAGAGAGTGCTCGTTGTCACGGCTGAAGCCGCGACCCGCCCAAAAGCGCTGGTTAAAAGCGGCCTTCTCGCTCCTTGCGAAAGCTCTCCTTGCTAAAATAGAGCATCCATCATGTTTGAGAACTTAACCAGCAAACTCCAGCGCGCTTTCAAGAACCTTCGCGGTCAGGGCGCGCTCACCGAAGAAAACATCCAAGAGCCCCTGCGGGAAATCCGCATGGCGCTGCTGGAAGCCGACGTTAACGTCAAAGTCGTCAAGCAGCTCATCGACCAGATCCAGGTCAAGGCGCTCGGCCAGCAAGTGGCGGGGTCGCTTTCGCCTGGCGAGCAGGTCGTCAAGATCATGCACGACGAGCTGATCGAAATTCTCGGTCGCGATACGGCGCGCATCAAGTTCGCCTCGCAGCCGCCAACGGTCGTGCTGATGGCCGGCCTTCAGGGTTCCGGTAAGACGACGACTTCTGGCAAGCTGGCCAACTGGTTCAAGAACGGCGGTCATCGCCCGCTGCTGGTCTCGGTCGACGTATACCGGCCAGCCGCTCGCGAGCAACTCAAAGTGGTCGCGCAAGCGATCAAAGCGAGGATTTACGAAGGCGAAGCCACCGAAGCCAATACCGCCACGGTCGAGCGCCTGGTGAAAGAAGCCCGCCGCGAAGCCATCAACACCGGCTGCGACGTCCTCATCGTCGACACCGCTGGTCGCCTGCACATCGACGAGCAGCTCATGGACGAAATGCAGTCCCTGAAAAAACTGCTCAACCCGCAGGAAATTCTGTTCGTGGCCGACGCCATGACCGGACAGGACGCCGTCCGCTCCGCCGACGAGTTCCACAAAAAGCTGTCCCTAACCGGCGTGATTTTAACCAAGATGGACGGCGATGCCCGCGGCGGCGCGGCGCTTTCCATCCGCCACGTCACCGGCCAGCCCATCAAGTTCATCGGCACCGGCGAAAAGCCCGACGCCTTCGAGCCCTTCCACCCCGACCGCATCGTCTCCCGCATCATGGGCATGGGAGATATCGCGACGCTTCTGGAGCGAGCAACAGACAAACTCGACCGCGGCAAGGCCGAGCAGTTCGCCAAGAAGGCCCTCTCCGGCGACGGCTTCTCCCTCGACGACTTCCGTGAGCAGCTTCGTCAGATCAAAAAGATGGGCTCCATGAAGTCCATCCTCAAAATGCTCCCCTCCGTCGGGCCGTTTGCAGGGATGTCACAAGCTGCCGAAAACGTCGACGAAGGCCAATTCAATAAAATCGAAAA
>JAYWAL010000160.1:0-21305 GCA_043782485.1 Acidobacteriaceae bacterium
GGTGTGGTGCTGGCGCTGGCGGGAAGTATGGCCGCGCAGGCTGCTCCGAAGAAGAAGGCCCATAAGGCTGTCAAGCCACTCGAGCCGGCAGTCACACAGCAAGATGTGCAGGCGCTCAAAGACGCCATGACGGCGCAGCAACAAGCCATCGAGACGCTGAAGGGCGAACTCCAGAAGCGCGACCAGAACTGGCAGGACGCTCAGCAAAAGCTCCAAGCCGCGCAGGCTTCCGCCGATGAGGCCCAGAAGCGCTCCGCCGCCATTGAGGCAGGTGCCGAGCAAGACCGCGCCGCATACAACCAGCTGTCCAGTGACATGGTGGATGTGAAAACCACCCTCACCAGCAGCGCGCTGACCACGATCGACGACCAGAAACGCCTCAGTGCCTTTGAGACCGCTCTGGGTCGTTTCAAGTTTACAGGTGACATTCGCGTCCGAGGTGAAGCCTTCAATCAGGAGGGTACTCCGGATCGAAACCGCGCTCGCATCCGCGCCCGTTTCGGGTTCGAAGGCAAACTCGGTGATTTCACTGGCGGCCTCTCGATTGCCAGCGGCTCCCTTGGAGATCCAACTTCCACCAATGAAACGCTGACCAACAACTTTGATCGCAAGACGATTGGTCTGGACCGGGCTTACGTTACCTATAATCCCAGTCAATTCAAGGCCCTGCAACTGACCGGCGGTAAGTTTGTCTATCCGTGGATTCGCACAGGCGTGACGTTTGATCCTGATCTCAACCCCGAAGGCTTCAGCGAAAAGCTGTCCTTCGACCTGCACAATCCCGTGGTCAAGAACGTCTCGATGGGCGTGTATCAGCTGGTCTACAACGAGTCGAGTGGTGGCCAGGATTCCTACGCCTTGGGCGCGCACGCTTCCGCCAAGTTGCAACCTTTCCCCTGGTGGACGGCGACGGCTTCGTTCGCGGCTACGAAATGGAACAGACCGGATTCCATCTTGCGGGCGAGCGCATTTGCGGTGCAGGCGACTTCCGCATCCGCGATCATCCAGGTCGTGATCCCAACCCCTCCGGGTGGCCCTACCCCGATCCAGCCCTTGCCAACGACCGTCACCATCAATTTGTCGGGTGAAGGACAAGGTTGCCAGAGTCCGAAGGGAGCGCTTACTGGTAGCACAGGTGGCGCAACACCGACACTCATTCCGATCGTGATTTCCCCACCTTGTATCTTTTCGCCGAATGGGATGACCAACTCTATCAACTTGTCGGGACCAGACTCCAAGGGGAACTTCACGCCGCACTTCGCGTCCGGCTTTCTCTATGCGGATTTCATCTTGAACAACCAATTCAAGACGCCGTTCAAGCGCTTGCCCTTGAACATAGTGGCCGAATATGAAAACAACCTCGACGCCGTTGCCCATCCGCAAAGCAATCCCGACCTCGGAACCCCAACAGTTCCTGGGACGGGCCTGACAACTTCCTACACCGCGCTCGGCAAGCAATCCCACGCCTACCTGCTGGATGTCAGCGTGGGCCAGACCGTGAAGAAGGGCGACTTCCAGGTGGGTTACGCCTGGTTGCGGCAAGAGCAAGATTCGGCCATCGCCTCCTTCGTGGAAAGCGATCAGCGAGCTCCTACCAACATCTTGCAGCACCGTTTCTATGCCTTGTACCGTCTCAATCCGAATACGACGGCGGGTTTCACCTTCTGGCGTGGCCGAACGTTGAACACGGCGCTGCAGAATGCGATCTTCCCGGGCATCGTCAAGGCCGGGCAGCCCGACAAGTACCTCAACCGCTTGCAATTTGACATCATCTACAGCTTCTAACATTATAAAAGTAAAGCACTTATGGTGTCAGCCCGCCGGCTGACGCCATTTGTGTTTCGGGGGTTCTGGAGTGGCGGCAAGGCCTGATTTATACTGGAGTTGAGGGTGTATTGCGCATGAGTTGCTGGATTAAATTCCTCGTCATCGCTATCGCGTTGCCTACGTCGGCGCTGGCTGCGGAAAAAATCCAGACGAGCCAGCCCGGCGTCATGCTGGCCGTTGAGAAAAAAACACGGACCCGAACTCAGTACTATGTGGTAAACACTCCGGTGGGCGTGGAAGAGTCGTACTTCGAGGCGGAAATCGATTCGGCAGGTTTCGTCTATACGGCGGAATACGAACCGCGCACCCGGGATGAGGTTGTGCCGGACGGCTGTCTTGCCGGACAAGCCGTAAAAGTGCGGGTCGACCATCGCAAACTCTTTGTGCAGTGTCTGGATTCGCCCACGGAGATGCGCTGGGATATTCAAAAGAAGAAGCGCTCAGCCCCAGATTCTGAAGCCCCCAAGAAACCCTGACCCTCTTCCCGCTTCCTAATGCCCAGGACTCCAGTTCTCGATAATCCGTCGTACTTTATCAATCGCGAAGCCTCGTGGCTGGAATTCAATCGCCGCGTGTTGCAGGAGGCGGAGGACGAAAGCAACCCGCTTCTGGAGCGCGTCAAGTTTCTGGCTATTACCGCGAATAATCTCGACGAATTTTTCGAGGTCCGCGTGGCTGGATTGGTGCAGCAGATTGAAGATGGGTTTACGCAGGGTGGTCCGGACGGCCTCTCGCTGGCCGAAGAACGCGCGGTGATTGCCAAGACGGCCCGGAAATTCGTGGATGAGCAATACCGTTGCTGGAACAACGAGCTGCTGCCGGAACTAATGGAGAACGGAATCCGCGTACTTTCCGTGGAGGACCTTGACGCGGAAGCTCTGGCGTTCGCCGAAGAGTATTGCGAAAAGGAACTGGACCCGCTACTGACGCCGGTTACCGTAGACCCGTCCCATCCTTTTCCTCGCGTCATCAACAAGGCGCTGTGCATGGCGTTCCTGCTGCGCCGCCGGCGCCGTTCGTCGATGACCTACATCGGCGTGATCACGGTGCCAAGATCCCTTCCGCGCCTCATCCGCCTGCCTTCAGCGGCCACCACCGACTACATTTTTCTCGCGGACCTGGTGGCTCACCATGCCGCCCGCATGTACCAGGGTTACGAAATTGTTTCCGCAGCGGCGTTCCGCGTTACACGCAATAGCAATCTGTATCTCCAGGAAGAAGAATCGCGCAACCTGCTGGAATCCGTCCGCGCCGAACTGCACAATCGGCGCAAAGGGGATGCCGTTCGCCTGGAGATCGAGGCGAACGCCAATCAGGAAATCATTGAGCGTTTGCGGACGAATTTTGAACTCGATCCCTGGCAGGTATTTCCGGTGAATGGGCCGGTGAACCTTTCTCGCCTGTTTGCCTTGAGCGAGGAGACCAATCGACCGGAGTTGAAATTTCGCCCGTTTACTCCGCGCGAACTACGGCTGACTGGCAAGACAAAGGACTTTTTCGAAGAACTGCGGCAACACGATATCATGCTCCACCATCCGTATGACTCCTACGATGCCATCGTGTCGTTTGTAGCCTCGGCGGCCACCGACCCCAATGTGCTAGCCATCAAGCAGACGCTCTATCGAACCGGGGACAACTCTCCCATCGTGCAAGCCCTGATCGCCGCGGCAGAAAAGAAAGAAGTCACGGCCGTGGTGGAGTTGAAAGCTCGCTTTGACGAAGCGTCGAACATCCGTTGGGCGCGCGACATGGAAGATGCGGGTGTGCAGGTGTTCCATGGTCTCGTAGGCCTGAAGACGCACTGCAAGCTCTGCCTGCTGGTGCGGCGCGACCCCGACGGCGTTACCCGCCGCTATTGCCATATTGGAACCGGCAACTACAATCCTTCAACGGCGAAGGTCTACACAGATTTCAGTTTGTTTACTTGCGACCCGGAAATCACCAGCGCGGTACACAATGTGTTCAGCTTCCTGACGGCCTATGCCGAACATGTTGACTACGATCCTTTGCTAGTTGCGCCCCTGCATATGGCGGAGCAGTGTGTGGCCTTGATTGATCGCGAAACGGCGCATGCTCGGGCGGGCCGTCCAGCGCGAATTGTCGCGAAAATGAACGCCTTGCTCGACAAGAATATGGTGGTTGCGCTCTACCGGGCAGCACAGGCGGGGGTCGAGATTGACCTGATTGTTCGCGGCATCTGCTCGTTGCGTCCGGGCATTCGCGGCATCAGCAGTCGCATCCGTGTCCGGAGCATCGTTGGCCGCTATTTGGAACATAGTCGAGTTTTTGACTTTGCCAACGGCGGTCAGGGCGAAACCTATATCGGTAGTGCCGATTGGATGCCGAGAAACCTGCATGACCGCGTGGAGGTAATGGTTCCTGTTCGCGACGAGTTGATTCGCGAACGTATTCGGCGCGAGATTCTGGACGCGTTTCTGCAAGACAACCGCAAGGCTCGCTTGTTGCAGCCCGATGGCTCGTATCTTCACACCCGCCGCGTTCGCCGGGGCCGAACGCGCTTGAAAGCGGACGGTTTTAACGCACAAGAGTTTTTCATGGGATTAGCCGAAGGGAAGCTGTCTCCCGACGTCATTCCCACGCCGCCAACGCGTCGCTCACGAGACCGAGTTGGGAAGGAAGCTTAGGCATTTATGGTCATTTATTTCTTGCGTCACGCCAGCGCCGGAGTGGCGTTCGACAACCCCAAGCGCGACGAGAAACGCGGCCTCGATAAAGAGGGAATTGAACAGTGCGGGATGCTCGGACGCTTTCTGGCGGCGGGCGACGTGCAAGTGGATACCATGTTGACCAGCCCGTTGAAGCGCGCCGCGCAAACGGCGTTTCTCGTCGGCAACGAAATGGGTTATGAAGGCAAGATCCTGATGGAGCCAGCCCTGCGTCCGTCCGCGACGTTTACCGATTTTCGGGTCCTACTCGACAAGCACCGCCGACAGGAGGCTCTGCTGGTGGTCGGCCACAACCCCAACCTGAGCGAGTTTCTGGGGAAAATTATTAGCGTTTCTGGATGCGAGGCGGCGATTGATTTGAAGAAAGGCGCGATCGCGCGGGTGGAAATGCGGCGGAATGCAGGAGAGCTGTTGTGGTGCGTGACCCCGCGTTTGCTGCGAGTGCTCTATTCCACCGCGGCCGAAAGCGTACGGCCAAAGAGTTCGCGAAAGTAAATCTGTTCCTTTTCAATGGCCCAAAGTTCCAAATCCGCTCCCATGCCGCGTTTGGGGACCAGCGTCAGTTTTACGTGGGCTTCTCGAGCATAAATCTTCACCGACCGCACCGAATCGCTACGACCCAGATTGAGGGCGCGTGCCAGCCGCAGCAGGCAAATAGCTTTGCGCACGCGCTCCTGCTCGGCGGGTAAAAGCGCTTTCATGGGGGAATCCACCGGCAGCGGCTGCGTCTTGCCCATGTAACGCGCAATGGCGGCGATCACCAGCCTCTGTTCCGGCGCATAACCGGCCATCTCCGAGTTGGCCAGAATGTAGTAGGTATGGCGATGACGCCCGTTGCGGTTGATGTAGTCACCAACCTCGTAAAGCATAGCGGCAGCGCTTAGTAGCTCGCGATAGTCTTGCGGTAGCAAGTGAGCCGATTTCAGAACGTCGAAAATCTGCAACGCGAATTCGCGGACCCGCAGCGCGTGGTCCTTCTCCACCCGGTAATGCTCGACGGCGGCCAGGACCGAATCCCAACGTTCCGATTCAATTTGCTTGCCAGAGCGGGTATGGCTGTCATATTCCGCCGCCATTTGTGCCAGTAATCCGTCGCGCAGGCCCAGTGGTGAGTAGCGAAATCCAGGGATTTTGCAGCGTTCCAGAATCTCCGCGTAGACTGCGACGCCGGCAATGATAATCTCAGCCCGGCGCGGGCCAATTCCCGCAAGCTTCTTGCGCTCGTCCACTGGTTGCTTCGCCAGCAACCTGGCAATGGTTCGCGCTCCATGTTGGGTGACAACCCCTTTTTTGGCGGTTGTGGAAGACTTCCTTGAAGATTTGATCGCGCTTTCGCTCAGTGCCGCCAGCGCAGCCGCTGTGCCGGAAGTGGCGATTGCCGCCTTCACTCCTGATTGAACGATGTGCTCGGCCACGCGTCCCACGTAACGCGTGATAAAGCCCCTCAGCCGTTCCAATTCTCCCGCGCGAGGGGGATCGTGCCGCAAAAACTCGTTAGTGAGCCGCACTGCTCCCAGAGGAAGACTAGTGGTTTCCTTGATATGACCCTGTTTTGAGATCGTCAGCTCGCAGCTGCCGCCACCCAAGTCCATCATCAGCACGGGCGTGGCCGGAAGCCGCAGATTGGAAACCAGTCCCAAATGGATGAGTCGGCCCTCTTCCTGACCAGAAATAATCTCCACTTCCCACCCGGTCGCTGATCGGACCCACTCCAGAAAAGCCTGAGAGTTGCGCGCATCCCGCAATGCGCTAGTTCCCACCACGCGGACCCGGTCAGCCCCAGCTTTTTGGGCGGATTTATGGAAGCGCCGCAGAATCTTGACTGTTTCGGCCATGGCATCCGGTGCCAGATAACCCGTGCGGAAGGCCAGTTCGCCCAGCCGCGTCACCGCACGATCCTCGTGGATTTCCAAGAACTTGCGACCCTGAAGGCGGGAAATCTTGAGCCGCACGGAGTTGGAACCGATGTCTACGGCTGCGAAAACAGGCATGGGAGCGTGATTTTTAAGTTCCCCCGAATTGTAATGGCAGACAGGCAAAAGCGCTTTGCATTTTTGGTCGGACTCCCCAGACAAAAGGCTTCCCAGAGAGTTTTTAACATCCCTGTAACACGCACGTGCTAGCATTCCGCGATGGCAGATCCTGCCTTTCCTATGTCCGGACCCTTTCCTGAACTCTCGTCGTCCGGACCCCAACTCGCTGCCCCCATCCAGCGTCGGCCATCGCCTCTGGCTGAAGTTTCAGACGCGACTTGGCCTGATCGGTTGTTCCGTTATGCCATGTGGGTTTGCGCCGCCTCGGTACTGGTGATCCTGGCGCTGATTGTCTATGAGCTCTTGCTCAATTCGCGCCTATCCTGGCATGCTTTCGGGTTCACATTCTTCAGCGGCCAGGACTGGGATCCGGTTCAGGACCACTACGGCGCATTGCCATTCATCTACGGCACCCTGGTCTCGTCCCTGTTAGCCCTGGTTATCGCCGTACCCTTGTCGGTCGGCACAGCGGTCTTTTTGACCGAAATGTGCCCGGTCTGGCTGCGAGGGCCGCTCTCGTTTTTCACGGAACTGCTGGCGACTATCCCCAGTGTTATCTATGGTTTGTGGGCTATTTTCGTACTCGTGCCCATCCTTCGTGTGTATGTACAGCCGGCTCTGGCCAAGACATTGGGTTGGACTGGTTTGTTTGAAGGGCCTCCGTTCGGCATTGGTATGCTCGCCGCCGGCGTGGTTCTGGCGATTATGATCATTCCGGTGATTTCGTCCCTTACCCGGGAGGTTATGTCGGTCGTCCCGTCGCATCAACGCGAGGGGGTTCTAGCGCTGGGTTCCACGCGCTGGGAAATGATTCGTTTGGGAGTGTTACGCAACGCTCGCACGGGCATTGTGGGTGCCATCATTTTGGGTTTGGGGCGCGCGCTGGGCGAGACGATGGCCGTGACGATGGTGATTGGGAACCGGCCGGAGATTGCGAAGTCCCTATTCGCTCCTGGCTATACCATGGCCTCCGTAATCGCCAACGAGTTTAGCGAAGCAACAGGGGACCTCTACACCAGCGCCCTGATCGAAATTGGTCTCGCTTTGTTTCTGGTGACCATCGCTGTGAACGCGTTGGCCCAGTTCTTGGTTTGGTCGGTGACGAAGGGGCAGTCTGCGAGGGGAAATGTCTGATCTAGACCCTAATGTGGCAATGGGTTCTCCCAGTAAGGCAGCTGCCATGCCTACCGTGAGCCTGGGTCGGCGGATCACCGATCAAGTGATGACATTGCTTTCTGTGTTGGCTGTGGTTTTGGTGATCGCCCCCCTGTTCGCGATCTTCGGCTATCTCGTTTACAAAGGTGTTGGCTCGCTCGACTGGAATTTGCTGACCCAGATGCCCAAGCCCGTGGGAGAAGCGGGCGGAGGCATGGCCAACGCAATCGTGGGATCCGCGCTTATTCTAGGGATCGCTAGCCTGTTGGGCGTGCCCGCCGGGATTGGGGCAGGCATCTATTTAGCGGAATACGGGCGTGGCGGCCGGTTTGGGTCGGTCGTGCGGTTCACTTCGGACGTGCTGAACGGCGTGCCTTCAATCGTCATTGGCATCGTCGCCTACGCGATTGTGGTGATTCGGCAAAAGCATTTTTCCGCGCTTGCGGGTGGTGTGGCGCTGGCCATCATGATGATTCCGACGATCACGCGCACCACGGAGGAGATGCTGCTGCTGGTGCCCGCGCAAATCCGCGAAGCCGCCTTTGGTCTCGGAATTTCGCAGTGGCGCACGACGCTCTCCATCACCTTGCGTACGGCGCTTTCCGGAGTCATTACCGGAGTGATGCTGGCCTTCGCGCGCGTGGCCGGGGAAACGGCGCCTCTGTTGTTCACCACACTTGGGAACCAGTACTGGAGCACAAGTCTGAATGAGCCCACGGCGGCTTTGCCGTTGCAGATTTTCACGTATGCGAATTCCCCTTTTGACGAGTGGCATCGCCAGGCATGGGCGGGTGCCCTCGTATTGATCGTCATGATCGTGCTCGCGGTTTCGGCCGTGCGCATCGCGGTTCGCCGCGGCAACCTCAGTGGAGCGCGTTAAGTTATGGGTGTTGGCATCCAAGTTAAGGATTTGAACGCCTGGTTCGGCAAGAAGCAGGCCCTGTTCGACATCAACATGAACGCCATGGCCAATCACTGCACCGCGGTGATTGGGCCATCCGGCTGCGGCAAATCCACATTCGTGCGGTGCATCAACCGTATGCATGAAACCATTCCGGATGCCCGCGCCACAGGCAAGGTCATGATCGGCGAAGTGGATGCCTACGAGGGCACGTCTTCAACTCAGCTGCGCCGCCGCGTCGGCATGGTGTTTCAAAAACCGAATCCATTTCCCACCATGTCGGTCTATGACAACGTTGCTTCCGGACTTAAGCTGAACGGTTTTCGCGGCCACAAGCAGCTCGACGAGATTGTCGAGCGTTCGCTGAAAAATTCGGCGCTATGGGATGAAGTGAAAGACGACCTGAAGAAGAAATCAGGCGCCAGCCTTTCCGGCGGCCAGCAGCAGAGGCTCTGCATCGCCCGCGCCCTGGCGGTGGAGCCTGAAGTTTTGCTGATGGATGAGCCTTGCTCCGCTCTCGATCCCATCTCCACCAGCAAAATCGAAGACTTGATTTTCCAGCTCAAAGAGCATTACACCATTGTCATCGTCACTCACAATATGCAGCAGGCCGCCCGCGTGGCGGAGTACACTGGTTTTTTCCTGCTCGGGAAATTGATCGAATTCGATAAGACGACTAAGATTTTCACTAACCCCTCCGATAAACGGACGGAAGACTACATCACAGGCAGGTTCGGATAATGAGAACGCGTTTCCAGCAGGGTCTTGAAGATCTAAGGGAGAGGCTTCTCCGCATGGGTGGCCTGGCGGAGCAGGCAGTGGAACGCGCCTGCCAAGCTTACAAAGACCGCGATCTCAACCGCTGCCACCAGGTACTAGAAAACGAAACACTGATCAACGCGGCGGAACGCGAAATTGACGAAGCCGCCTTCGACTTGATGGCCATGCAACAGCCCATGGCCGTGGACCTGCGCTTTCTGCTCGCCGTGGTGAAAATCAACGCCGACCTGGAGCGCGTGGGCGATCAGGCCGTCAACATCGCCGAGCGGGTCATGGACATGGTGGAATTGCCGGTGGTGGAGCTTCCCGTCGACATGCCGCGCATGGCCACAGCCGTTTCCGCCATGGTTCGCCGGGCATTGGAATCGTTTGTCGAAGGCAAGGCCGAACTGGCGCAAGCCGTTCTTGAAATGGATAACGTCGTCGACCGCATGAGGGATGAAGCCTTCATCGTGCTGGTCAAGAAGATGAACACCAGTCCCGAATCCACGCGCCAAGCCCTGGATGCTTTACTCATCGCGCGCAATCTTGAGCGCGTCGCCGACCACGCCACCAACATCGCCGAAGACGTCATCTTCTGGGTGCGCGGCGACGATGTTCGCCACAATGTCAGTCCAGACACAACGGCCGCCGAAGCCAAAGACGCCTAGTAGCTCGTGGCATAAGTAAGTAAGATTCGTATCAGGCCACCGCTTCAGCGGTGGCGTAAGTGCTTTGTTTTGAGTTCGCCTTCAGGCGCTGGAGTTTGACCTCCGACTTTCACCTCAGGTTGCTAGCTCGGGAAAGCAATGGTCGCCCTCGGTCGTCTAAGAGGCGATTCCCTTTTCACCCGTCAAGAGCTCGACCCGCCCGTACCTTGGCCCGTCTATACTGAAGTTCATTTTCCAACGGAGGCTCCATGCGTCCCACTCGACGCCTCGCACTCACCGCCATTCTTTTTGCCTCCATCGCGCCGAAGGCGAAGCCGCAGAAGTCCGCCCCGACCATTCTCCCCTCCGGCCGCCATCTCCCCCAGCAAATGCCGGGCCATCCACAAAGGACCAACGGCCTCCCCACCGCCATCGCCATCCACCCCAGCGGCAAGTACGCGGCCCTGCTGAACAACGGATACGGCGCTACCGATTCTGGAACGAAACAATCCATCGGCATCCTCAATCTTGCAACGAACCAGCTGACGGATTTCCCTGACGAACGACTCGCCGAAAACTCCCGGCAGAGTTTCTTCCTCGGCCTCGCTTTTTCCACGGATGGCGCGCGCCTGTATGCGTCCTTCGGCTCCATCAGCGATCCGAATGGCCTGAAGAAGGGCAGCACCGGCAATGGCATCGCCGTCTACCGCTTCGCCGAAGGCAAGCTCACGCCGGAGGGCTTTCTGAAGGTCGCTCCCCAAACGGTCGGTCCGCAGAAATTTATTGCCAAGGGGCTGTTCAAACTCGGTCGCGGCCAAGCCATTCCTTACCCAGCGGGAATCGCCGTGATTGCGCGCGACGGTCACGATCAAATCCTGGTCGCCAACAACCTTTCCGACAACGTTCTTTTGATAGATTCCGATAATGGAAAAGAGTTGCAGCGCTTCGATTTGAGCCAGCACCGTCTCATCCCCGCCGAATTTCCTTATACGGTCGTAGCCGCCCATGATGGCAAGCGTGCCTGGTGCAGCCTTTGGAACGCTTCAAAAGTCGCCGAACTTGACTTAACCACAGGCAGTGTGCCGCGCTGGATCACCCTGCGCGAGCCCTCCGTGGCCACCGATCCCAGTTCTCATCCCACGGCCATGCTCTTGACCCCGGATGACTCCACGCTCTACGTCACCCTTTCCAACGCCGACCTCGTAGCCGCCATTGATACCGCCAAGGGCGAAGCGAAATCCTGGTTCTCCACGCTTCTCCCGGGCCAAAAATCCGGGGGCAGCATCCCCAACGGCTTGGCGCTTTCCGCCGACAATCAGCGCCTATTCGCCGCCAACGCTGGCACCAATTCGGTTGCCGTCTTCAACACCACACAATCTGGTGAAGCCGCGCAACTCGCCCTCGGTTTCATTCCCACCGAGTGGTATCCCACCGCGCTCTCTTCCGCTGGCGACGCCCTGCTGATCGCTTCCGGCAAGGGTCGGAGTACTGGCCCAAATGCAAAGCGCAACGCCGACGATAACCATTCGACGCGTCGACATGTTTTTCCCTACATCCCCACCATGCTGCACGGTTCTGTCGCGCGCCTGAAGATGGCAGAAATCGACAAACAGCTTCTCGAATTCACCCGTGCGGCCCAGGAACAGAACATGCTTCTGGCCGATTCTGCCCAATTGAACTTCGCCAGCGGGCACAATCCCATTCATCACGTTATCTACATCGTCAAAGAAAACCGTACCTACGATCAGGTGCTCGGCGATCTCAAGGTTGGTGACGGTGACCCGTCCCTGGTTCTCTACGGCCAGGACATCACGCCCAACCAGCACCAGCTAGCCCTGCAATTTGGAGTCTTCGACAACTTCTACGATTCTGGCGAAGTCTCCGGCGATGGTCACATGTGGTCCCTGGCAGCCACCACTTCGGACTACAACGAGAAGACCTGGCAAATCAGTTACCGGGGTCGCGAACGAACCTATGATTACGAAGGCATCGTTGCCGACGAATATCCGTTGGAACACAATCTCCCCGACATCAACGACCCGCAATCGAAGTTCCTATTTAGCAACGCAGCCAGCCACGGCATCACCTACCGCCATTACGGAGAGTTTATTGCTACCGAATGGTGCGAGAAAGCGAAGCATACCCAGGCGTCGCCCAAGCAAGGAACACCCGCCGCTCCAGGCGGCCAATGCCCGAAAAACTCCATCGCCTTTGGCGAGGCGCTTCCGGGCAGTCTGGACCAATCCAAGGCATCACCCAGTCCGTACCATTGGCCCATTCCAATTATTAAACGCAACGTTGCCACCAAGCCAGAGCTGATCGGCCATTTTGATCCGGACTTCCCAGACTTTGAAACCGCGTATCCTGATCAGCTCCGCGTCGATGAATTCCTGAAAGAGTTCTCCGGTTTCGTGCAGCACAGAGGCGAGCGGGAACAGGAACTACCCAACTACGTTTTTCTGCGACTACCGAATGACCATACAGCGGGAAAGAAAGCGGCACATCCCACGCCCGCTGCGTCCGTGGCCGACAACGACCTGGCCGTCGGTCGTGTGGTGGAAGCCATTTCCCACAGTCCCTACTGGGACGACACCGCCATCATGATCCTCGAAGACGATGCGCAAGATGGGGCTGACCATGTCGACGCGCATCGGAGCACAGCGTTCGTGATTAGCAAATACGCGCCCGGTTCCGCTGCTCACCCTACAGTCCACCACGACTTCTTCACCACCGTCAGCCTGGTGCACACGCTGGAAGCCCTGCTGGGCCTGCCGGGAATGAACGTCAACGACACCTACGCCCCGCTGATGACGAATCTATTTTCCGGCGAGGGCGATCAAACGCCTTTCCGGGCGGATTTCCGTAATCAGAAAAACGGCTTAATCTACATGGCGAATGCCCTGAAGGGGGCAGATGTGGAGGCGTCAGCGAAGCTCGATTTCTCCCATGCTGACGCCGCGGACAACAAAGTCCTCAACGCCATTCTCTGGCGCGACCGCAAAGGTTCGCTGCCCATGCCCGTTCGCCACAAAAGCAAAATACAGAGAGTGAAGGCCGGGGTTGATATCGAAGATAAATAGCGGACTTGCGCTAAGCCTTGTTCCCGCCGTTCTTGCCCAAAAAATCCCCAGGCTTCATGTACCCCAACTGCAACATCCGCGCCACGGTGGCTGTCCAACCTGTCTGGTGGCTGGCCCCCAACCCAGCGCCATTGTCTCCATGGAAGTACTCAAAGAACCAAACGTAGTCTCTCCACAAAGGGTCACGTTGAAGCTTCTCGGTAGTTCCATAAACAGGCCGTCGCCCGCTTCCGTCTTTCAAGAATGTACTCGACAGTCTTCGGCTCAGCTCGACGGCCACTTCAAACAGCGTCATGGATTTCCCGGAACCCGTCGGACACTCAATCCGGAACGAGTCGCCAAAGTAGCGATAAAACGCCAGCAGGGCCCGCACAATCAGCACATTGATCGGGAACCATACCGGCCCGCGCCAATTGGAATTTCCGCCAAATAGGCCTGTCTGCGACTCGGCGGGCTGGTACTGCACAACGTAGTCTTCACCGTGGACGTCGAAAATATAAGGATGATCCAAATGATAGCGGGCCAGAGAACGAATTCCGTGCGTGCCCAGAAACCATGACTCATCCAACATCCGTGACAGAATCCGCCGCAGTTTTTCTTCGTTCACCACCGCCAGCAAATACTGCCCGTTGCTCCCAGCCCGGTCCGGCGGAAAAATATTAGCCACCAGTTCCGGATGCTTCTGCACAAACTGCGCCACTTTCTGCCGCAAACGAGGAAACTTTTCAATTTGCTCCCGCGAGGTAATCGACGTTGCGCACAACGGCAGCAATCCAACCATGGAACGTACCTTCAGCCGCCCCGCCGTGCCATCCGGCAGGTGTAATAGGTCGTAAAAGAACCCGTCTTCCTCATCCCACAACTCGTCCTGATTCTCGCCAATTCGGTCCATGCTGCCCGCGATCCAGAGGAAGTGTTCCATGAACTTCAGCGCCATCGGCTCATAAGTGGGATCGTCCATGGCCAACTCCAGGGCAATCTCCAGCATGTTCTGGCAATAGAGAGCCATCCATGCCGTACCATCAGCCTGTTCCAGATATCCTCCGGTAGGCAGCGGGCGGCTCCGGTCAAACACGCCGATGTTATCCAGCCCCAGGAATCCGCCCTCAAATAGATTCCTTCCTGAAGGATCTTTCCGGTTGGCCCACCAACTGAAGTTCAGCAGCAGCTTCTGGAACACCATCTTCAGAAAATCTTTGTCTCCAGTGCCGTACTTTTGCTTGTCGTTGGAGTAAATTGTCAGCGCGGCGAAAGCCTGGACAGGAGGGTTTACGTCCCCGAAATTCCACTCATACGCTGGAATTTGCCCGTTCGGATGCAGATAAACCTCCCGCAGCATCATCAGCAACTGGCTCTTGGCAAAGTCCGGGTCCACCTCGTTCAACGCAATCGTGTGAAACGCCAAATCCCACGACGCATACCACGGATATTCCCACTTATCGGGCATGGAAATAACGTCGTCGTTCAACATATGGAACCAGTTGGCGTTCCGCGTATCAGGGTTGCGGAGGCCCAGCAATGGGTTGTGGCCATGATCCGACAGCCAAGTTTCCAGGTCAAAGAAATAGTACTGCTTGCTCCAGAGCAGGCCGCCCAGGGCTTGGCGGTAGACGTTGCGTTCGTCATCCGTTGCCGCGGCGGGAGTCAAAGACTGGTAAAACTCATCTGCCTCGTTCAGGCGCAGCGAAAATACAGCATCGTAGTTCGCGGAAAAAGGCGCGCCAATGCGGTTCGCCAGACTGGCGCGGGTTAGCCGCAAGCGGATCACACGTTTTTCGCGCGCCGGCACCGTAATCTTGTACTGCGCAGCCATTTTTGTTCCCGTCCCCGCGGGATTGATGGCACTCGTCTCGCCGTCGACAATGTACCGATGGAAGGCATCCTTGACGTAAGGCGCGGTATTCGCGGTATGGAATAGGCGCGCGGAGTTCGTTTCGTTCCCGGTAAACAGCAGCGGCACGTCTCCATCGCAATGGAAGAGCCAATCTCCCAGTTCGTGGTGGCTGGCCTCGGCCAGAGTCACGTTGGCTGGGCCATGCATCGCACTCAGTGTCGGCGACGTTGGGCGCTGCGCCTGCCCCCACGTGTTCCGAAACCATAAATGAGGCAACACCTGCAACTGCGCCGCTTCCGGCCCACGGTTGCACACGGTGATGCGTATCAGAATATCTTCGGCGTCCTGTTTGGCATACTCCACGAACACATCAAAATAGCGGTCGTCGTTGAATACCCCCGTATCCAGCAGCTCGTATTCCGGCTGCATCCGCGTCCGCTCGTGGTTGGTCTTCACCAAATCCTCGTAGGGAAACGCCGCTTGCGGATACTTGTACAGATACTTCATATACGAGTGCGTCGGCGTCGAATCCAGGTAGAAGTAGCACTCCTTCACATCCTCACCGTGGTTGCCTTCGCTATTGGTCAACCCAAAAGTTCGCTCTTTCAGGATCGGATCTTTTCCGTTCCACAGCGCCACCGCGAAGCAAAGGCGCTGCTTCTCGTCGGAAAACCCCGCCAACCCGTCCTCGCCCCAGCGGTAGGTGCGGGAGCGGGCGTGATCGTGCGGAAAATAGTCCCAGGCGGTGCCGTTCGGGCTGTAGTCTTCCCGCACGGTCCCCCACTGCCGCTCGCTTAAATACGGACCCCACTTTTTCCAGGGAGCTTTGTGATCGCGCGCTTCCAGCAGACGCAGTTGCTCAGCAGTAGACGGTAAGGCGGGCATTCAAGGAATCCTTTTCGCGTGTCTTGCGGTGACGCATTCGGAACGGACCGGGGTTCTCTCGGTCTTCAGAGCAGTTGATCAGCTTATCCAGTGGCTTTTTGATTATCTTCGAGATGCGCTCTCCATGCCAAGCGCAACAGCCGAGAGAAGCGGTCGCCAAAAACGAAAAGGACGACCAATTCGGTCGTCCCCGTGGATTCACCCCATTTCCTTTCGCCCGTTAAAAACCGCCGTGACCGCCGCGTGGAACCGGCGCGGACCGCGGTGCTGGAGCTGGAGGCGCCATTCTGGGAGCAGGTGCTGGCGGAGTCATCCGCGGAGCGGGCGCTGGGGGCGCAGACCGCGGCGCGTTGCCGGAATTACCTGGCTGAGAACTTCCACTCTGGGAGCCGCGCTTCGCAGCTTCTCCGTCATTCGATCGAACCGGCCCACGGGACCCGCGACCGTCATCCCCATACGCCCCACGTTCTGGCGGAGACACCAGTTTGCCCAAGTTCACGCGTCCGCGCGGGACACCTAGCCCAGCTTCCCCGGCTTCTGGCCGCAGGATCCGACCGTCCGGCCCTTCGCGCACCACGCGTCGCGTAGGATCGCCGAAGCGCGTCGCCGGACCGCCTTCAACCGGATTGCCGCGCAAGCGGGGCACGCGACCACGACCGCCCGAAGGCACCACAGGAGGCTTCCAGCCCACCGGGATGTTCACAAAGCGCGGCACTGGCGTCCAGGCATTCCATCCACCCGGCTGCCAACACCATCCGCTCGATTGGAGGTAATTCCAGCTTCCGTACCGATAAGGTGCCCAGCCCCAGGGGTAGGCAGAAACCCACGTATAGCCGAAGGTCGGGTACCAAACCCAGGTCCCGTCGGCGTATGGATCCCAGCCGTAGCTGGCAAAGTACGGGCGCCAGCAACTGCCCAGGCCAGGGTCGCTGATGTAGCTGCCGTAATAGTTCAAATCGCTGAAGCCATAGGCGTAAGGCGAATCGCTATGCGCCCGGTTGAAGTTTTTCTCGTGATACTGATCCAGTTCTGCGTTCCAGTCCTCGTAGGGACCGTCTTCGTAATTCCGTGCCACATCATACGAGTCGGCGTTGAACAGATCGAAGGTGGCTGTCCGGTTTTTGGAAACCGTCAACGGCTCCAGTCCCGCGCTCAGAATGTCAACTTGCCCATGCCGCACCGCAACCAGAGCGCGCGATTGATCCAGGGTTGCGCGAAACCGAGCCGAACGTTCCAGATTGATCGTCCGATGCCCCAGCGTAATGACAAAATCATCGCGTTTTCCCAGGTCGATGTTGAAGTATGCCGTGCCCTCGGTCAAATCCAGTTCTGTATTCTTCCCTCCGGAGTCGCGCAACGACAGATGCGTGAATTCCACGCTCGTGTTGGGTGCGAGTCGTACCGTGCTTCCATCTTCAAACTCAATCTCAACGCGTCCCGAGTCTTTGGTGCTCAGGCGGGTGCCTTCGGTCACCGGCAAATTTTGCAGCGCCGACTCAAACCCGTCTCCGGTGCGGCGGTCAATTTGCGCGTCGCCTTGCACATCGCTCAAACGCACAATGCGCGCCGGCGAGTCGCCAAACAGCGGGGAAGCGACCAGCAACGCGGCTACGACTGTGAGCACTCGGCCAAAACGAAACTGGGTCATCGCAACCGCCTCCGGAGCCAAACTAGCCTCTATACCTTTAGATGCAGCTTAATACTAACGCGTGGAGCCACCAAAGTTGCAGGCCGAGAAGGAAATGTTTCTAAAATGAATTTAGCTTGTAAAGTATTGATAATAAAACAGTTGAACCCAGCTTTCACGGTGCGTCGGTTCGCTCTTGCGGGAAGCGGCTGACTTCAAGCGTCCGTCCTTAGTTGCCGATGATTACATCGAGCGAGTCTCTCTTACTCTCTCGAGGAGCCGGTGCATGACCTCCGACGCGTATCTGCGCAAGATCTACGTGCAAGGCGACCGCATTATGCTAGCCGTGGTCTGGTTGATGTGCCTCAATTCGCTCGCTATCGCGGGCTGGTATGGCACCTGGCCGACCGCGTTGCTCGTCTCCTTGCCCCTTGCCTTGCTGGCCAGCGCGGTCGTATGGCTTGCCTCGGGTTCCTTGGTGGCCAGGCTGGTCCACGCCACAGTTTTCATGTGCCTGGCGGCTGCGGTGATTCATCAGGGCCACGGCATGATCGAATTACATTTCGCCATCTTCACCTTGCTGGCCTTCTTGCTCTACTACCGCGACTGGCGGCCCGTGGTCTTGGCGGCCACCGTTGTGGCCATTCACCATCTGCTGTTTGACATTTTGCAGCGCTCAGGCGCACCCGTGTACTTGATGGACGATCATCACGGGTTGGAATATGTGGTCGTGCACGCCGCCTATGTTGTTTTTGAGGCGGTCATCCTGGTGTTCATGGCCGTTTCCATCCGCAAGGAAGCGGTCGAGTCGGGCGAGATCGCTTCTTTGGGCTCGCGCTTGGCCATTGTGGATGGAGTCATTGACGTGCGCGTTCCGCTTGAGGCGGGAAGTCCATTTGCCCGCGGATTCCGCCAATTCATGGCTGCCATTGCCCAGGCGATTGGCGCAGCCCACCGCTCCGCGGTGCGTTTGGCCGCGTCCACCCACCTGCTCCACGCTTCGGCCCGCAACGCTCGCGAGGCCGTCCTTCACCAGGAAGACGCGGCCCAGCGAATGGCGGAGTCGGCGGATCAGATGGCGCAGATCTCGGAAGAGGCGGCGCGGCAATCCCGCGGTGCGCTCGCCGCGGCCACTTCGGCCCAATCAGATGCCGAGCGCGGCCGCGCCGCCATGAGCCAGTCGCTGGAACTTTTACGGGCGCTTGAGGCGTCCGTCCAAGAGGCCGGTTCCGTGATGCAGCGGCTCAATCAAGACTCTCTGCACATTGCCGCGATGGTGGACGTCATCAATGAAGTCGCCGATCAAACCAACCTTCTCGCGCTCAATGCCGCCATTGAGGCGGCCCGCGCCGGAGAAGCCGGCCGGGGCTTCAGCGTCGTCGCCGACGAAGTGGGCAAACTGGCGCAACACACCCACGCTTCCACCCAAAAGATTGGCGCGGCCGTCGATGCTCTGCAATTGGGCACAGCAAACGCCCGACGCGCTCTCCAGCGCAGCGAGAATGCCGCCCGCAGCAGTGTCGCCCACGGCCAGGAAGTGGATCAAGTTCTTCAGATCATTGCCCAATCCACAGCTACCATCAGCGATCTGAACGGCAGCATTGTCACCGCCGCCGACCGCTATCGATCCGCAACGGCGAGTGTTGTGCAAGGCATTCAGTCCATCCGCGACGCCGCCACACTGACCGCGCGCGAATTGGAACGAACCACCGCGGCTGCCCAGGAAATGCAGAACCTTTCCGAGGAGATGAAAATCTCGGTTGAGCAGTTTCGCCGGGATACGACGACCGAACCATTCCATGTCGAGAGAGCGGAAGCGCTCGCGCCTCATGCGCTGACCGTCGCCGCCGGCAGAAGGTGATGCGGACGAGTCTCCTCACGTTTGCAGCATTTCCCCAAAAAACCTTGGCCGGAAACCAGGAGATCGCTCTCCCAATTCCCGGCCAAGGAACTTCTTGTTCGAAGTGCTTTTAACAAACGCGCTGACGTTACTGGTTCGAAGAAACCGGAGTGACCGTCGTGGGTGCGGACGAGCTATCCGATGTTGTCGAAGCTGGTGTTGCCGAGGCTGGGGTTATGGTGCCTGCTGTAGTGGCCGCCGCCGGTGCCGCTGTCGTCGTGGCTGCTGTTGTGGCACCAGGAGCGGTTGGAGCCGCCGTGGTTGCCGTAGTGTTCGCTTCGGTGGCCGTGCTCAAACGCGAAAGGCGCGGAAAGAACGGCGTAACCTCAAACGGCATCTTCTCGCGGATTGACGTCAGCGCCACAGGCGGCGCCTTGATCAGTTCCACTTTGTTATCCCAGGGGTTCAGCTTCACGCGTCCACCCAGAGGTAGCGCTGCGATCTGGTCGAGCTTCGTCATTTCCAGTTGTGGAGCGCGGTTCATGATGTCCGTCAAGCGCGTAGGTACGCCATTGACGGCGATGGGGTTACCCAAGTGAGCGTTGAGCAAGCCGGGAAGGGAAGTGCCGCGAGCTTGCAGCATCCGCAGGAACAAGCCAGCGGAGTCCAGCTTCTGCGCGTAAGGCGAATTCTTCAGCAGGTCCAAAGCTTTCTTGTCCGCCGAAGCTTCTTCCACATCGTCGTGCCGGAAGCCCAGGCTCTGGTACGTGGCTTCGTCGTCAAACAACATGCGGTCGTTGTAGGCGTATTTGCTGCCGACGTTCTGGCCAAGAGCGATGTGCGCCAGTTCGTGCGAGAGCACCATGGCCAGGCTGGCTTCGTCCGGCAGGACGTCGACCAAACCGCGGCTCAAAACAATCGTGTTGCCCACGCTGAACGTTTCCAGCGGCGAAGTTAGCAGCACGCGGCAACGAACCGGGCGCGGCAAGTCGATGTTGTTCGTGATCATCATATTGTTGACCACGGTTTGCAGAACCTTATCCACTTCGCCTTCCGGAGCCAGCAATCCGGCTTTCTGCAAGCGGTCCAGCGCATTGTCTTCCGCCTGTTGCTGCCACAAACGCTGACTCTCCACCGGAGAAGCGTCTTGTGCAGCCGCGCTCTGGTCTTGCACCGAAGGCGAATCGATCAGGATTTGCGTGAGTTCGTCTTCTTTTCCGGCGCGCTTCAAGTCGTAGCCCCACATGCGGGTCTGCGCCCTGAAAGCGAACTTGTTCTTCTGGCCGTAGCGGAAGTCGCCTTCTTCGCTATAGATATAGGCGGGAACCCAGTAACCAGGAATCAGATTCAGCCGCCAGCTGTCCATGTGGAAGAAATATTCGTTGCGCTGATGCGGAGCGTACGTTCCGTTCAAGCGGACAATGTTGAAATCTTGGTCTTCCACCCAGATACGGCCCAGGAAACGGCCGTTGCCGGCTTCCTTCTTGGGGGTCACGTCGAAGACAAGCGCGCGTACGTCGCCCAGAAATTCGCGACGGACAAACTTGAATTCGTAGTGCTCGCGGTCAAACTCGTCGCGATCCGCGAAAATCATCCACGAAAACCCGAGCGGCTTGTACTGAACCGTGAACAGCTTGTTGACACCGCCCAGCAAGTGCTTCTGGATGCTGGCGCTGTCCTTCAGATAAGTCCGGTTTCCAATGTCCTCACCGAGGTCCATGTGGCCGAGGAAATACTTGTCCCCCACCGGAACCAGACCGAGATCGGCATCCGCCTTCACATTCTGCAAATAGGTTTCGACCACCGGCGTGCGATCCTTCAGCAACTCCACCAAGCCCTTTTCGCGGGCGATGAAGCGCTCCACCACCTGGTCCATGGTGGCGGGCGGCGCTGCCGCGGATGGCGACGAAGCGGCGGAAGCCACGACAACCGACGCTGGGGGCGGCGCGGGGGCGACGGCAGGCGCTGCTACAGCTTGCGCTGTGGGTTGGGCCGCGGGCTGGGCTTGCCCGGCGTCAGGTTTCGGC
>JAYWAL010000161.1:0-21188 GCA_043782485.1 Acidobacteriaceae bacterium
TTCCACCCGTTCCCATCCCGAACACGGAAGTTAAGCCCCGCAGGGCCGATTGTACTGCACGCGTAAGTGTGTGGGAGAGTAGGTCGTTGCCGGCTTAAAATTGAAGAGGCCTCATCCTGTGTAAGGATGGGGCTTTTTTGTGTAAGGGCCTCGGGATCAGATTTGGAGCTATGCCAAATTACCTAGTCACACAACCTTGAACTCAGTCGAAAACGCAATAATGACGCAGGAACATGAGCGCCTCGCTGTAGCCTCGCTCCAGAGCTATACCAACAAATCCAAGCTGGGCCATAGTACTCCTAATTATCTGGGCCTCGGCCTCTGTAATGTCCTTTGCCGACCCGAGTATTTGTTTGTTAGAAAAACGTTCAGACTTAGATAAACGCTGGGCGTTTGTCGCGTCATACCCAAAGCCAACGAAGCAGATCATTTGCGCTCTTCGAAGGAGATGATGCGCCTGCTGGAACTGCGGCTTGTCTGAGACGTCCTCGTGAATGATCTGGATCCTGCTGGCGGAATGTCTAATCACACTTGAGGTCAACTCGATGCCACCGTACGGAACCCCCCCAGTCGCCTGCAAAGGCAGGTCTCCTAAATCCCCATGGAGGTGCACAATCGGCACTGATTTGAGTTTTTCAGCGCATTCCTCTAGTGTCTTTCCATAGGAGTTTCTCAGTGCCGTGAGCAAGTAGTGTTCTAAAGATCGATCATAATTGAAAGTTAGCACAGAAACGCGGTTCTTATCAAAGTCTTCGAATCGCGCATTCAGCTTATTGAAGAAATATTCGTACCAATTAGGTCCCTTGCCTTCAAAGAGCGCTGACTGACGCTCTAGTGGTAGCAAGATCGCTGCGGTTGAGACCTTACCGACGTCCAAAAAGTCGGCCCGGTGCTCAAGGAAGGCGTCTACGGACTTCTTGCCAGAGTTACCGAGGGCAGATCGAAAGGCTTCAACCTGGGCGGGGGTAAATCCGGCGGCGCACACTATGTGACGCATCCCCGTAGTACTGGTTTGGACAGCAGGGTCAAGGCCTTCAACAATCTTTCTCTTTAATTCGTACCCCGAGGGAAACCCATAGGGCATGCTCGCGCCTGCCCCGAGGACCAGCGCCAAATCGCGCTTGATCATCCAATTGCTACCCTTCTATGCTCGCTGGAGACTCGATTGCTAAGGCCATTCTAGGACGAGAACCACATGTTTCACATTGACGAGGGTGATACCCTGCTGACGCGCACAGATGCCTTTGCCATCCTGCCAACAGGGATGCGGGAAGGGGACTCCGCGCAGCTGTAGAAGGTTCCAAGGGTTAGGCTGTTCGCCTATTCAAGCGGTATGTGAGTTGGGTTCAGAGCGTCGCGAGACCAGTTCGGTCTCTATCTGGGGTGGGGTGACGGGAGATTTGAGAGGGCCTGGCGTTGGAACGTCGGAGTGCAGGAGCCTTACCTCGGCGGCTAAAGCCGCTGATTTATTTGGGCTTGGTCACGGGGCTGAAGCCCGGTGCTATCGTGTCGGGCGATGCCGCGCTGGGTCTATATCGCAGCACTGAAGTGCCGCGCCGCCCGAAAGCTTGAATGCAGATTCCTCCCTTTGGTCGGAATGACAATCCTCTAGAGGAAATACAAGACTCAGGCTATGGAACCGTCACGGCCTGGAGTTGTAGAGGGTTCCAAGGGTTAGACTGTTCGCCTATTCACGCGGTAGGTGAGCTGGGTTCAGAACGGCGCGAGACAGTTCGGTCGGTATCTGTGACGGGAGATTGAGAGGGCCTGCAGGGGCTGAAGCGCCATTCTTCTTGAGTCCTTGTGGCACGGCTGAAGCCGTGCCCTGATACGAGTCCGTTACCTCGGCGGCTGAAGCCGCACATATATTGCGCCTGGTCACCGGACTGAAGCCCGGTGCTACCGTGCCGGGTGATGTCGAAGTGGGGGTTCGCTGTCGGCGCGTTGAACTGTGGTGTCGCCCAAAAGCTGGACTGTGGAACTCTTCGGCAGCGCCGGGCAGGAGTCTTTCAGCAAACTCAGGGCAGGGATCCTTCGACTTTGCTCAGGATGACAAGTGCTCTGCGGCGAAATTGCGAGTGGCCCTAGCGACCATTCTCGGACCAGCGGGCGCGGACTGAGGCGATTACCTGGGCTTTGTCTTTGCGGAGCATCTTGACGAGCGGTTGGTTGCCGGTGCGCTCGTGGGCGGCGGCCCAGAGGACCATTTCTGCGAGGACTGGGGCGAGGTCGATGCCCTTTTGCGTGAGTTGGTAGGTTTGCTTGCGCGGGTTCGAGGGGTCGCGGGCGGTGGTGACGATGCCGTGGGTTTGGAGTCGAATGAGGCGGTTGGCGAGGATGTTGGTGGCGATACCTTCGTGGGAAGTAAGCAATTCGTTGTAGAGGCGGAAACCGCGGAGCATCATGTCGCGGATGATGAGCAGGGACCAGCGGTCGCCGAGCATTTCCACCGAGGCGTTGAGGGGGCATCCGGAGCGACGTTCAGGGGGTGGCTTTTTTGGCATCTCGCTAAAATCTACAATATCATGCCACTTGCATTTTGCAAGCTGAGTGGGTAGACTGCATTTCTCTTTGGGTAAAAAAAATTCGCGGAGGTTTCTTCGTGCTCAAAATCATCTTGCTAGCGGTGGCGGCGTTGCTCGTGATTGTGTTGGGGTTGGCGGCGACGAAGCCGGATTCGTTTGCGGTGCAGCGGTCGGCGACGGTGCAGGCTGGGCCGGAGAAGGTGGTGGGGTTGATTGATGACTTTCATCAGTGGCGGGCGTGGTCGCCTTGGGAGAAGCTGGATCCGGCGATGAAGACGACGTTCAGCGGGGCGGAGCGCGGGCCGGGCGCGGTGTATGCGTGGGAAGGGAACAGCAAGGTGGGGGCGGGGCGGATGGAGATTCTGGAGGAGACGCCGGGGAAGGTGACGATCAAACTCGACTTCATCAAGCCGTTTGAGGGGCACAACGTGGCGGAGTTTGTGGTGACTCCGCAGGGTGCGGCGACGCAGGTGACGTGGGCGATGCATGGGCCGACACCGTTTGTATCGAAAATTATGCAGGTGTTTGTGAGTATGGATTCGCTGATTGGCGGGGATTTTGAACGGGGGTTGGCGAATTTGAAGACGGCGGCCGAGAGCGGGAAGTAGAGTATTCCACAGGAGAAACACGATGAGCGGAGTTCGGTTATTGGTGGGGACGCGGAAGGGCGCATTTATTCTTACGGCGGACGGGAAGCGGGAGAAGTGGGACGTGAGTGGGCCGCACTTCGCGGGGTGGGAAATGTATCACCTGAAGGGGTCGCCGGTGGATCCGAACCGGATTTATGCGTCGCAGTGCAGCGGGTGGTTTGGGCAGATGCTGCAACGTTCGAGCGATGGCGGGAAGACGTGGGAGGCGGTGGGGAACAAGTTTGAGTACGACGGCGTGCCGGGGACGCATCAGTGGTATGACGGGACGCCGCATCCGTGGGAATTCAAGCGGGTGTGGCATTTGGAGCCTTCTCTGACGGATCCGGATAGCGTGTATGCGGGGATCGAGGATGCGGCTCTGTTCCATTCCAAGGACGGCGGGCAGAACTGGATGGAGTTGAGCGGGCTGCGTGGGCATGGCTCTGGGCCGCAGTGGCAGCCTGGAGCGGGCGGCATGTGTTTGCATACGATTATTCTGGATCCGAGCGACGCGAAGCGGATTTATATTGCGATTTCGTCGGCGGGGGCATTTCGGAGCGATGATGCTGGGACTTCATGGAAGCCGATCAACCAGGGACTCAGGTCAGAATATATTCCAGATCCGAAAGCGGAGGTGGGGCACTGTGTGCATCATGTGGCGATGCATAAGTCCCGGCCGGGGACGCTGTTCATGCAGAAGCACTGGGATGTGATGCGGAGCGACAATGCGGGGGACATGTGGCACGAGGTGAGCGGGAATCTGCCTACGGATTTTGGGTTTGTGATTGACGTGCATGCTCATGAGCCGGAGACCATTTATGTGGTGCCGATCAAGAGTGATTCGGAGCACTTTGTGCATGAGGGGAAGCTGCGGGTGTACCGGAGCCGAGTGGGCGGGAATGAGTGGGAGGCGCTGACGAAGGGGTTGCCGCAGGAAAATTGCTACGTGAACGTGCTGCGGGATGCCATGGCGGTGGATTCGCTCGACAAGTGCGGTATCTATTTTGGAACGACCGGCGGGCAGGTGTATGCGTCGGCGGATGCGGGGGATAGCTGGATGGGGATTGTGCGCGACCTGCCAGCGGTGCTTTCAGTGGAAGTGCAGACGCTGCCGTGAGCCGGATTCGCGTGGAGCTGCCGTATCATTTGCGGACGCTGGCTGGGGTTGGCGGAGAGGTGGAGTTGGAAGTGGCCGGGGCGGTGACGCAGCGGTCGGCGCTGGACGCGCTGGAAGAGAAGTATCCGATGCTGCGGGGGACGGTGCGGGATCATGGAACGCTGAAGCGGCGGGCGTTTCTGCGGTTTTTTGCTTGTGGGGAGGATTGGTCGCATGAGGCGGCGGACGCCTTGTTGCCTGAGGACGTGGCTTCAGGGAAGGAACCGCTGATGATTGTGGGGGCGATCGCCGGGGGATAGTTCGTCGGGGCAAAAGCCCGTTTCATTTACAGAGAGCTACTCGCCGGGCCAAAGGCCTCGCTACACAAAGCCTTCGCAGAATGCAGCGCCTGAAGTGGCTGCTGAAAAACCATCATTACCGGAATCAACCCCTTACCTCGGAGGCTAAAGCCCATTGATTCCAAGGCAGTTATCGCAGCACTGAAGTGCTGCGCCACACAAAAGCGATGGCTAATCAATTTTTCAGCAGCCTGTGAAGGCGCTTCTTGGCGCTTGCGATATGGCTGAAGCCATATCCTGATACGAAGCCTACGCACCATCGCTGCACGCGAACCCTACCTGCGAAGCTAACCTACGAACTCTACCTATGAACCCTACCTATGAACGCTACGCGGAGGCTCACCAGTTGGGGCAGGGGTCCTTCTTCGCTCAGGATGACAAGAGTGCGGATCTGTCATGATGACTTTATAACTTTATGACTGGGGATTTGTTTGACGACCAGAGCCCTACCCTCGGGCCCGAGGAGATCGCAACCGGTGCTATTTTGCTGCGTGGGTTTGCGCTGCGGGACGAAGCTGGGATTCTGGCGGCGGTGCGGGATGTGAGTGAGCGGGCGCCGTTTCGTCACATGGTGACGCCGGGTGGGTTTCGGATGTCGGTGGCGATGACGAACTGCGGTAGCTTGGGGTGGGTGACGGACCGGAAGGGGTATCGGTACGACGCGCGCGACCCGGAGAGGGGAGTGGCTTGGCCGGAGATGCCTGGTGTGTTTTCTGAGCTGGCTCTGAATGCCGCGTCTGAAGCGGGTTTCAGCGGATTCACGCCCGATGCCTGCCTGCTCAACCGCTATGAGCCGGGTGCGAAAATGTCCTTACATCAGGATAAAGACGAACAGGATTTGGGGCAGCCGATCGTTTCGGTGTCGTTGGGAATTCCGGCAGTGTTTTTGTTTGGCGGATTTGAGAGGGCAGAGAAAGCGCTGCGGGTGAAGTTGGAGCACGGCGACGTTGTAGTTTGGGGCGGTGCCGCTCGACTGCGTTACCATGGCGTGTTGCCGCTGAAGGAGGCTCACCATCCTCTGGTGGGCGGATATCGCGTGAATTTAACGTTGCGAAAAGCGAGTTAACCCAACATGCAAACGATTATTGAACCCTTCCGCATCAAGATGACGGAAGCTTTGCCGATTACCACGCGCAAACTGCGCGCGGCGCGGCTGGCTTCCGCGAACTACAACGTATTTCTGCTGAATGCGGAGGACATCACCATTGACCTGCTGACGGATAGCGGGACGGGGGCGATGTCATCGCGGCAATGGGCTGCGTTGATGATGGGGGATGAGAGTTACGCCGGGAGTGTTTCCTGGCAACACTTTGAAAAAACGGTCCGTGAGATTACAGGGCTGAAGCATATTTTCCCGACGCATCAGGGGCGGGCGGCGGAGCGGATTCTGGCGGCTACGCGATTGAAGGCTGGCGATATTGTTCCAAATAATAGTCACTTTGATACGACGCGGGCGAATATTGAGTTTGTTGGGGCGCAGGCCGAGGATTTGCTGACGGATGAAGGGAAAGACCTTTATCTGGACAAACCGTTCAAGGGGAACATGGATACCGGAAGGCTGGAGGCGCTAATAAAAGCAAAGGGCGCGAAACGGATTCCGTTCTGCATGATTACCGTCACCAACAATACCGGGGGCGGGCAGCCGGTTTCGATGGCCAACATGGTCGCGGTGAAAAAGATACTGAAGAAGCACGGAATACCGCTGGTGATTGACTGCTGCCGCTTTGCTGAGAACGCGTATTTTATTAAAGAGTTTGAACCTGGGTATAAGAAGAAGTCGCTGACGCAGATCGCGCAGGAAATGTTTGCGCTGGCGGATGGCGCGGTGATGAGCGCGAAGAAGGATGGTTTGGCGAATATTGGTGGGTTCTTTGCCTGCAACAGCGACGCGTGGGCTGAGGATTTTCGTAATCTTCTTATTCTGACGGAAGGGTTTCCGACGTACGGCGGGCTCGCAGGACGCGACCTGGAGGTAATTGCCGTTGGGTTGAAAGAGGCGTTGGAATACGACTACCAGCATTACCGGCACGCGACGGTTGAATACATGGCGTCGCGATTGATTGCGCGGGGAATTCCGATTGTGAGGCCCGCGGGTGGGCACGCCGTGTTCTTGGATGCGGCTGGGTTTTGTTCGCATCTCAAGCAGGGGGAACTTCCCGGAATCGGCCTGGTGAATGCTTTGTACATGGAAGGCGGAGTTCGCGCAGTGGAACTTGGCAGCGTGATGTTTGGGCGGGTGGATGCGAAGACCGGAAAAGAGATGCCCGCGCCGCGCGAGTTGGTGCGGTTGGCGTTTCCGCGGCGGGTGTACACGCAAAGTCATTTTGAGTATGTAATTGAGGTGCTGGATACGATTTGGAAGGGTCGTAACACGATACCTCCTTATCGAATCACGAAACAGGCGCCATTCTTGCGGCATTTTACGGCGCATTTTACGCGTGGGGCCTAGAGTGTGTTTCGTCAATGGATCGCTGGAGTGGCAGTGCTCTTACGTTACACACGACTGCTGCAAGCTTTTCTCGCGGGTGCTGCTGGCGCATGGCGTCAACTTGTTGGCGGCACAGTGAGAAAGGGTGCGAGGGATATCGCACCGTCAAGGGGGTAGGGATTCTTCGCTGCGCTCAGAATGAAATTTCTTCCCATTTATCGGAGATGCCCAGGGATCGGGCGCGGCCATCCTGCGCGGGCTTACGCGCTTTCCCGGAGGGCTGAGGGGCGGGAGTTGGCAACGACTGCGGGATCCGAGTTGGTCTCCAGGCGAATGCCTCCTAGTTCCGAAAGTAGAGTGGCGGCCCAGCGGTAAATGTTGTGTTCCTTGACCACGCGGCGCATCTGATGCATACGCGCGCCACGTTCGTCGGCTTGCATTTCCAGAGCGACGTGGATGGATTCTGCAACCTGTTCGACGTCGTATGGGTTGACGAGAAGCGAGTCGGGAAATTCCAGCGAGGCCCCAGCGAAACGGCTCAGGATGAGCACGCCCTGTTCATCGGTGCGCGCGGAGATGAATTCCTTGGAGACCAGATTCATGCCGTCGTGCAGCGAAGTGACCAGGCACACGTCGGCAGCGCGGTAGAATTTTTGGATTTCCTGGTGGGTGTGTTGGCGAACCAGAAACACGATGGGCTTCCATCCGCTGGATTGGAAGCGCCAGTTGATGCGGTCGGCCTCGGCTTCGACTTCGTTGAGGAAGTCGTTGTAGCGCTTGAGGTGCGTGCGGCTGGGCGCGCCAATTTGCACAAAGGTAAATTGGCCGATGTAGGCGGGATAGCGTTCCAAAAACTTCTCAACGGCTAAAAAGCGTTCGATCAAGCCCTTGGTGTAGTCCACGCGGTCGACGCCGACGCCCATGAATACGGCCTCGATGCCAAATTGTTTCAGTAATTGAACGCGTTCTTCATAAGACGAAAAGGCAGGCTCGGGCGCGTTTTGGGGAGGTTCCTGAAACTCCACGCTGATGGGGAAAGGGCGAACGATCGTGGTGTGGTCTTTACGGTTGACGGCGAAACGCTCCTTGTCGATACGCGATTCCAAAGCGCGATCCACGGTATCGAGAAAATTGTTGCAGTGCGCCTGGACGTGGAAGCCGATCAAGTCCGCGCCGAGAAGGCCATCAAGTAGCTCCTCCTGCCAGGGGCAGATGCCGAAGGCTTCGGAATTGGGCCAAGGGATGTGCCAGAAGATGGCGACCTTGGCGTCCGGGCGGGCTTTTTTGATGAGCGCGGGCAGTAGCGCAAAATGATAGTCCTGCACCAGAACCACCGGGTGTTCCGTGTCGGCCATTTCTTCCAGAGCGGCTTCGGCGAATTTCCGATTGACGTGGCGGTACATTTCCCAATCCGTGGCGCGGAAGGTGGGGCGTGTGTGGGCGATGTGGCAAAGCGGCCAAATTCCTTCATTGGCCAACCCGTAGTAGTAGCCTTCTTCTTCGTCCTTGCTGAGCCAGACGCGGCGCAGGGTGTAGCGCGGGTCGTCGGGAGGGACCATGAGTCGGTCGTGGGCGTCCACGGTTTCGTGGTCGGCGTTGCCATTGCCGTGGGCGATCCAGGTGCCTTCGCAGGCGCGCAGGATTGGTTCCAAAGCTGTAACTAAGCCGCTGGCGGGGACGCTGACTTCGAGCACGCCCTTTTGCCGCCAGTGGGTGTAGGGCTCGCGGTTCGAGATGACGAACAGGCGACTATCTTGCAAGCGCGCGCGCACATGCACGGCGAGCCTTTCGGCGGTCCAAAGCGATTGGCTGGCGGCGCGGAGGCTAGCTTCCATTTCCGCCGACCGGCGAGCGGCGGTGAGGCTTTCGGCCAGGTTTGCGACTTCATGAGCGAGAGGGCGGAACAAGTCGCCGCCGGGAAACTTGCTGTTGGGGGAGATGCGTCCGGCGCGAAGGGCCTTCATCCACTGGGCCGCGCGGGCGAGAGGCGTTTCCACGCGCCAGCGGACGACGAGCAACGTAACGAGGGCAATCAAAACCCCCTGCGCGAGCGTGCGCAAAAACGAATCACGCCAGGCGCGCGCGCTGTTGGCCTCAATGTAGCTAGCGTCGAAAACCACGGCGAGACCTCCGACCACGTCAGAGCCGTTGTCGAGAGGAACAGCGTACACGTGCAGGTAGTTCGAGCCCTTGCGCTGAAAAGCGCCAGACTCCTGGTGCTTGTTGATGGCTCCATCCACCACCGAGGGCGGCTCCGGCAGCAGGGGCTTAAGCGCGGGGGTGAGGGCGAGAACCTGACCCCGCTTGTCATAGACGGCCAAGCCGACCAGGTTTTCGCGTTGGGCAAAGCGTTCGGCGAGGCGCTGAAGACGGCGGCTGGAGCCGGTTTCGAGCAGGGTCTCGACGTTGTCCTTTAGACTTTCGGCCAGCACCTGAGCGCGATGTTCCAATTCCGCGCGCTGGCTGTGACGTTCGGAGCGCACCTGATAGCCGGAAAACGCCAGCGAAACCATAGCCACGCTGAGCATGGTCCAGGCGATAAGACGAAAGCTGAGTCGCATGACGAGGGCGCTCCTTTGGCGAATCTGTTCAAACTAGATTGAGCGGGCATGGCGATCTCGATGTCCTGGCGGCCGAAGAAACTCGGCACGTCGTGAATCGAAATCACCAGCCCGCTCGTTCTACAGCGTGGCGCGACGCGCAGTGGCGAAACGCGTCCTTGTAATATTCAGTGGCGTAGTAATATTCAGTGGCGTATAGTCTGGCTTCTTATACCGCTTCGATGTTCGCGATATGGATCGTGTTGCTGGCCGACTCAAGCGTTCCCGTAACCTTCACGGCTTTGCCCTTGAACGGTTTTGCCTTTTCCTGATCATCCAGAATGTACGTGGTCTTGGTGGCTGTGTCCATGAGCACGAGTTGGCCCTTGGCTTCCATCACCTTGCCGGTGAAGACGGATGCCTTTTCGGCATCGCCTTGCGCCTGCTGTGGCGGCATCGCCTGGGTGCTGTCTTGCTGAGGAACCGCCGTTGGCAACGCGTTCATAGGAACCCCAACCAGACAGAGCGTGGTTGTGAGCACGAAAGCAGAAAGAATGTTTTTCATGTATTGAACCTCCTAGGGAGAAATTGGATCTGCCCCTGTGTATGCAGGAAGAGTGCCAAACTCTGTCGCCTCTGCGTTTACATGCACTTAGCGGCGGCGCAAAATCTTGAAAGGGCGATCCCTGCTCGGACTGGTGTAAATTCCACCCGCTGACATTGGTTGATATTAAAGGAAAGCGAGCGACTCCTTTGCAACTGAGAGTATTTCATAAGTTCCTAGAAGGAAACATACGGTTCGATGGCGGTCAAAATACAGGAATCACCCTACAAGGTCAGTCGCAAAGTTGGAGTTCAAGATCCAGCGCCTGAAGGCGTGCTCAAAAACGAAGCACTGGTGCCACCGCTAAAGTTGTGGTGTGATGCGAATCCTACTTACGCCACGGCCGCCAGCGAAACTCAGGTTCGCTCCCACTTTACAGGGCCTGTCCTACCGAAGCGAAGCGAGCCGCGCAACTGAGCAAATGTGGAACGCCAAGGCATCCGCAGTGAACGCGCATATGACTTGCAATCAACGAGATCCATGTCTTTGGCGCATACTATTGTCATGGAACAGTTGCTGGATGATCGGTGGCTGCCGAAGTCCGTTCTTAGTCTGCGTGGCTACAACGCGCAGAAATTTCTTAAGGACCTGATTGCTGGCATCACCGTGGGCTTGGTGGCTTTGCCGCTGGCCATGGCATTTTCCATTGCTTCAGGGCTTACGCCGCAGGCGGGAATCTACTGTGCTGTTGTGACGGGTTTCCTGATTTCCCTTTTGGGCGGATCGCGCACACAGATCGGCGGGCCCACGGGTGCGTTTGTTGTGGTGGTATCCGGAATCATCGCCCAACACGGCGTGGAAGGGCTGTTCTTGTGCACGATGATGGCGGGCGTATTGCTGGTGGTGCTCGGAGCGGCGGGCATGGGAACGGCCGTCAAATTCATTCCACGTCCGGTGGTGATTGGCTTTACCAACGGCATTGCTGTACTCATTGCGAGCACCCAGCTGAAGGATTTGTTCGGCTTGCAAATTGCCACGGTGCCGGGCGTGTTCTGGGCACGCATGGAGTCAGTGGCGGCGCACTTTAACACGTTGAACTACGAAGCGACCACGCTGGCGGTGCTGACGCTTGTCATTCTAATTTTGTGCCGTGTCGCGTCGAATCGAATCCCTGGGCCGATTGTCGTGCTGGTGGGCGCCACTGTTGCGGTGTATTTCTTGAAGTTGCCGGTGGAGACAATTGGAACAAGATTTATTGGCGGAATTCCGAGCGGGCTGCCCCATCTGGTAGTGCCGCGGTTTAGGCCGGAGTTAATCCACGGGCTGCTCGGCCCCGCGCTGACTGTGGCGATGCTGGGAGCCATCGAATCGCTAATGTCGGCGGTGGTGGCGGACCGCATGAGTAATGACCGACATAATCCAAATATGGAACTCATCGCGCAGGGTGTCGCGAATCTTGCCTCGCCGCTGTTTGGCGGGTTGCCAGCGACGGGTGCCATTGCGCGCACAGCGACCAACATCCGTGCCGGAGCCCAGACGCCCGTTGCTGGCATCATTCACTCCCTCACGCTGTTGTGCATTCTGCTCTTCGCGGCCCCGCTCGCCAGTTACATTCCCATGGCTGTATTGGCCGGAATCCTGATGATGGTGGCCTATAACATGGGCGAGTGGCGCGAGATCCCGCAGCTGTTGCGGCTGACCCGCACCGATATCAGCGTTTGGCTGGTGACCTTCACCCTCACAGTCTTTGCTGACTTAACGGTCGCTGTGGAGGCGGGAATGATTCTGGCAGCGCTGCTGTTCATCGCGCGCGTGGCGAACACGACCACCGTCGCCCAAGTGACGGACGACTACGTCGAGGATGGCCGTGCCCACGTTCTGCAAGATAAACCCATCCCGCCATACGCCACAATTTTCCGCATTCACGGTCCCTTCCTTTTTGGAGCGACGGATAAAATTTTGGCGATCACGGAGAACCTGGCCAAGCTGCCGCCGGTGGTGATTTTGCGCTTACGAAATATGACAGCCATTGATGCGACGGGTTTGTTTGCTCTGGAAGAGTTGGCGAAGCAACTCCATGCAACGCAACGGACGCTGATCCTCTGCGGAGCTCGGGAACAGCCGAAGCAATTCATTCACCAGGCCGAGTTTGAAGAAGTGGTGGGCCGCGAAAATATATGCGGCAATGTGCAAGAGGCGCTGCGGCGGGCACAGGAAGTGTTTCAGTCGCCGCCAGCGATCGCGAAATAGCGGTAGGGGTTCGCATCGTTTATTATCGTAAGTGAGCAGCATTGCTGGCTGTCCGGAGGGCAAAAATTCATGCGAATGATTTTGAATTGGATTGTAAGCGCGCTCGCGGTATGGTTGGTTTCTTACGTCGTTCCGGGTATCAGCGTTAGCGGGATTACCGCGGCGTTGCTGGCCGCGCTGGCCATTGGCTTCGTCAACGCAACTCTGGGAATGCTGTTGAAGGTGATGACGTTTCCGCTCACCGTGCTGACCCTGGGACTGTTCTGGTTGGTGATCAACGCATTGATGTTGGAGGTTGCCGCGGCGTTGGTACCCGGATTTGACGTTCGTGGGTTCAAGGCGGCGTTTCTGGGCGCGATTGTACTCAGTTTGGTGAATATGGTCTTGCGGTGGTTGGTTAAGCCTGCGGCGGAGGAATAGTCTCTCGCAGGGTGGCGGAGTTCAAAATCCAGCGCCTGAAGGCGAGTTCAAAACAGAGTACTCAGGCCACCGCTGAAGCGGTGGCCTGATACGAATCTTGCGTGAGCCCTAGGTGGTTCGTTCGTTGTGCAACATCGCGGCCACTCTTTCAATATTGCTGTTCTGGAATAAACGAATTCCGGCCACGCCAGTGGCTCCGGCGTTGTGACACACACGGGCATTTTCCAATGTGATGCCTCCGAGGGCAAAAATCGGTAGCCGACCCGCGCAAGCGGTTTTGAGCGCTTCCAGCCCCAGGGATGGGACTTCTGGTGACCCGGGCTTGCAAAAAACAGGAGCTAGAACGGCGAAAGTCGCGCCTTCCCGGTCAGCGCGACGAACCTCTTCCAGGGAATGGCAGGACACAGCGATTTCGAATTCTCGAAGTCCCTCTTGCGCGCGCCCACCGCACGCCGCGCGGATCGCAACCACTTCGCGAGGCGAAATATCATCGCCGCGTAGATGAACCCCGTCGGCACCGGCAGCTAGGGCGATGTCGACGCGAGAGTTAATCAGCATTTTGGTTTTGACCACTGAGTCTCCAGACGCTGGTCGAGTCTCGCGGACTACCGCAACCGCGGCGTGCGCGAGCTGTTCCAAATCTCTCGCGGACAAGTCCTTCTCGCGTAGCTGGATGTAATCCACGCTCGCGCGAGCCGCCTCGGCAATGGTTGTGAGGAGCGCCCGCTGGCGGGCTGTTTCGTTTCCTGGAAACGCGCATCGGTCGGTAATGTAGTAGAGCTGCATTGGTTTTGCTGGCACGATCCAGGGAGGGTCTGTTAGGAGTTTCCGTCGCGGACGCGGGTGCAGCATCGTCAACTAAAGTCTGGTCTTGGCGATTTCGGGAAGCTGGTCGGCCTTTGGTTTCGGAGCCAGGTGGTATTTGGTCAGGCCGTCCCGCAAAAAGTCAAAGGCTTCCTGTGGCGAATCCACAACCTGAAACAGACTTAAATCCTGCGCGCTAATCGTCCCACTGTCCACCATCGCCTGCAAGTTCAGCACGCGGCTCCAATATTCCTTGCCGTAGATGACGACCACCATTTTTTTCGCGAGTTTTTCCGTCTGCGCCAGCGTCAGAATTTCAAATAGCTCGTCCAGCGTTCCGAAGCCTCCGGGAAAAACTACCAACGCCTTGGAAAGATAGGCAAACCAGAATTTCCGCATGAAGAAATAGTGGAACTCAAAGTTCAGCGCGGGCGTGATGTAGGGATTAGGGAACTGCTCCATGGGCAGGCGAATGTTCAGGCCAATGGTTTTGCCGTTGGCGTCGCGCGCGCCGCGGTTGGCCGCTTCCATAATGCCCGGTCCGCCGCCGGTGGTGACCACAAAGCGATGCCTTCGCGCCGGAATCTGCGCCGACCACTCCGTCAGCATCCGTGCCAACTCTCGGGCATCGGCGTAGTAGCGAGACATCTCTACCGCCGCCGCGGCTTGCTTGGCGGATGCATCCAGGGCGCGTTCCGTGCCGGAAAGGCTGGAGTGGATTTCCTGTAGCTTGGCATTGGCACTTTCGGGACTCTGCAACCGCGCCGACCCAAAGAACACCACCGTATCCTGAATTTGCTCACGCCGGAAGCGGGTCAATGGCTCTTGATATTCCGAAAGAATGCGGAGGATCCGCCCGTCCGGGCCGTTGACGAAGGCGTCGTTTAAATAGGCAAGCGGCGCGGGATGAAGGATTGGATCGCTCATGGGAGTGGAGTCCTAAGGGTTACACGTCTTCGTGGTAGTGGGCGGTTTCCGAGATGGCGATCCACAGGTCCAGCACGCCGAAGCCTGAGCAAATGCCGCGAAAAAATGGGTTGGCAAACAGGGTCCTGACCCAGGGATATCCCATAAATAAGGGGTTCTCGGCCCATTCCGGACGCCAGGGCAGCACGATGAGAAAGACCCCCAACAGCGTACAGAGCAGCACAAATGTCACAAGAAACATGCGGCGCGCCCAAATTTCGGCACGAGATGCGTGTTTTGGGGCAGCCACTGGGGCGGGACCGGCACGCTCAGCGGAGAGCACACCGCTCGAAGATGGGTACGAGCCAGGATTGGGAGTCTCGGGGTCGAGCGTCACGCCGGACTCCTTCCCGGAGAGCCAGAATCAGACAAGCCCGCTCTAGACATGCGAGCTCCAGACAAGCAAGATCCAGACAGGCATGATCCAGCGTTCGGCTCCATGGGGGATGGAAGAAAAGCCATTTATGGATTCTACGACTTCAGAGCCTGAATCCGCTCACCAACATCGCGGTAATCAATGTTGGCACCGTAGACCTCCATAAAATGGGCCAAGGCGGCGCGTTTGTTCTGGCCTGCTTCGTAGGCGCTGGCTAGCTCGTAGTGCAGAGCGGTGCGGGATTCCTCGTCAATTCCCTGAATTTTCAATGCCTTCTCATACCAACGGATGGAGGCTTCTGGCACGCCCTTGTCCAGGAAGCACTGCGCCAGCCAGGTATAAGCCTGCATGGTGTATTTGAACGGGATGCCACGGTCAATGGATTGGCAAACTTTTTGCAACTCGCCGATGGCCTCGTCGACCAGGCCCATTTCGCGGAAAGCCACGCCCAGGTTGTAGTGGTCTTCGGGGTCTTCTTGCGCTGGGGCGCCGTCGTCCTCCAGCCCAGCCCGCAGCTCGTCGAACATGTCGTTGAGGTCAGCGCCGACTTCGGCCTGCACCGGCGTTACGGGGATCGCCGGGGCCATGGGAGGCGCGATTGCCGCAGGTGTGAAGATTGGGGGCGCGACTGGAGTTGGTGCCGTGACCTGGCTTGCCAAGGCCGGTTGAGCTGCTGCCGCGCCTTGGCCGGTGGCATGTGCCGCGGGAACGGTGGAAGCATGGGCTGCATGGGTTTGCGGGGCTGCCGGCGCAAACACATGCGCGGGCGGCACGGGAACCCCGCCCGGAGCCATAAAGTCTTCGGGAAGAGATGCTTCCAGGTCGGCAACAAAATCGTCCAATGCACCGGGACGGCGGGCTGGCGCGGCGCTGGCGTGAACTGGTTCCGGGGCAGGCTGTGCTGCGGGCTTCGCCGCGATTTCTTCGGCAATTTCTGGCTCTGGGGCTTGAATCTCAATCTCGGGCTCGATCTCCGCAACCGGGGCTTCTTCCTCGGCTGGAGCGAAGTCGACGGGTGCTTCCACCTCGGTGAATGCTTCTTGGGTGATTGGCGTTTCCGCAGATTCCGCCGGTAGAGGTGCCTTGTGAGCGACTTCGATCCGCAGCGCGTCCAGCATGGCGCGGTTGTCCGTCATGCTTTCCAGTTTGGCCAGCCCGGCGTGAGCTTGCTGAACCATGCCATATTGCAGGTAGAAGTGGATTTCGGCCACGGTGGCGGCCACGTTGTCTTCCGAAGAGGCTTGGATCACCGGCTCGTGGCTGGTGTCGGCTGCGACGGGTACGTCGGCGGCGGAGTCTTCCCACTCGTCGGAAAGGTCGATTTCGGCTTCGTTGGCTTCTTCCGTCGCTTCCTGGACTGGGCTTTGGCCCACTGCGCTGACCGCGAGTTCGGCGGCTGCTACAGGAGCGGCCAGGGGATGGTGGCTGTCAGCCATCTCGTCCTCGTGGGTTTCACTGGAGGGCGCAACCACCGCAAATTCGGCAAATCCGCCGCTCTGAGCCGCTGGTGGGTCGGTCCGGGGCGCAGCGGGCGCGTCCGTGGCGGCGGCCTGCGCGGCGAGCGCTCCACGGTCTTCGTATTTCGAAGCCAAATCGCCGTAGCGCGAACTTTCTTCGCCAAAGCCGGCTTCCGAATACACGTTTTGCAGAGTGCGGCAGCAAATCGAGGCGTCGGCGAAGCGGCCGGTGCGGGTATAGAGTGCCGCTAAACGCTGGTTGAGCTTGATGTGGCGCGGCGCGGCGGGCAGCGCGGCCGCCAGCGGACCAAGCGCCTTCTCCGGCATGTTGTAGGAGACGAACAATTCGGCATCGGTCAGCGCGGCGCGGGCCGCGGTGGTGACTTCATCCGAGTAATGCTGATCGATGAATGGGGCAATCGCTTCCAGCTCGTCCACCATGAGCGCGCCCTCTTCGGACGTGATCTGTCCGGAGCCGCCGCCGGTGGCACCAATTTTGGCCACAATCTGCTGATAGTTGCGGGAGTGCAGCGCGTTTTGCGGTTCGAGCGTGGCGAGCTGCAAATAGAGGTCGCGCGCCTTGGGCAGATCATCTTGCTGCACGCTGGCGTGCGCCAGCAGTTCCAGAATCTCGCTGGTGTGCGTGGTGTCGCCCGCTTTTTGCAGCAGGCCAAGAATCGTCTCCAGGGAATCGCGATTGTCCCGGACGTGGCCGATGATGGCGTGGAGGCTTTCCAGAACTTTGGCCGAATCGGACGACATGAGGGCATCCGCGTGCTGCTGAAACACCTGGAGTGCTTCCAAATGCGACCCAGAGGCCATCAAGGCATCAGCGTAGTCCGCCAGCGCCTGCTTGTCGTGGTGCACAGCAAAGAGCTTGTTGGCCAGCGTGCCCGCTTCCGGAAGGCGCTTCTCGGCCAGATAACACTTCAGCAAGTCCTGAAGGCCAGCGGGGTTTTGATCCAGATCCGCAACCTTTTCCAGTAGTGCAATCGCATCCTTGAATTCGCCCGCTTCGACGGCGTTGTGGCCGCGCAGCAAGAGGATGGCGCTGTTAGAAGGATCAATGGCCTGCATTTTTTGCAGGACTTCATCGGCGGCATCCAGCTGGCCGTTGTCGCGCAGCGTCTGCGAGGCCTCGCCGTAAATCTTGGAAGCGTCGGCTTTTTTGCCCAGGCGGAGATACACTTCCGCCAGCCGCAACTTCATGGCGACGTTTTCCGGATCCATTTCCAGAGTTTTCTGGAAAATGCGGATGGCCTTATCGAGTTCGCCAGAGCGGAGAAATTCCTCGGCGACCTGCAAGTACTGCGCCCGCGCGTCATTGAACAGGCCCTGCTGCGTGAACAGTTCCGCCAGTTTGAGCGTGCCCTCGAGGGAGGGTTGGAGCTTGGAAATTTTCTTGTAAACCGCAATGGCCTTAACGGTGAATCCATCGGCGGCGTAAGCGTCGCCCACTTGCTTAAAGTATTCAATGGCGCGCGAGTTATCGCCAATGCGCGCGTAGAGATCGCCAATTGTGTTCAGGACGGTCAAGTCCCGCGGGTCGGCCTTGAGAATCTTTTCGTACTCCGCAATGGCATTCTGGAGCTTGCCCTGCTGGACGTATTTTTCGGCCGAAGAAAGCGCCTTTTGTTTGCTGAAACCAAACCCGAAAACCATAGGATGCCGACTCCGATCTCGCGTTCCGCCAGCGCGTTCCCATGTTCTGGAACTGTCCGCCGACGGTGCCTCCCTTTGCCGGACGAACCTCATTCCACAGGACCGGCAGGATGGTCCGCGACAGCTTCATTGTAAGGTGGCAGCGGCAGAACCCAAGGTTACCGAAGGTTACCTGAGGGCAGTGAACGTTCGGTACCGGCAGGCACTCAAGTCGGGAAGGCGGGGATGTGGGCCGTCAGGGAGCTGGCAAAACCCTACATTTTCCGGACAAAAGGCCGAAATATGGCGGAAATGGCTTCCAGCGGTTCCGTGGTTTTGGGACTCCATGCGGCACCGAGGGGGCCATTTAGGGCAGCAGAAATGGCAGGTAACGAAAGATTTTTTGTCAGCTGGCGGAAGGCGTGCCATTCCTGGGCGACGTTTCGGCGTTCTTCCGGCGAAGCGTCGTCGCAGAATTGCTGGGCCGCTTCCTCGGGCGATTCGTGCTCGTCCTGCCAATCCTCATGCAGGTAGCCGCGCAGAAACTCCCGGAGTGCGGGGAAGCTGTCGACGGAGAGTTCCGGAGAAACTTGGGATGCTTTGGGCGCGACGTGGTTTGCGGATGCCGAGGCGGCGGGCTTCTTGACGATCTTGTTAGAGGGCGATTTTTTGTCCATTTAGTTATTATTTCTTTAGTTATTGCTGATTTAGTTATTTTTTACCGACTATTTGTCTAGCGACACTCTGGGTACGACGTCAGCACGTAGAACTCGTTGGAGCTCAGCCAGCGGAGGACGACTTTGGCGTTGGAGCAGGGCCGCGAGGCCGAATCCCCTCGATGCAGGGTGCGGCCAATGGGCTGGTTGCCGCGGTAGTCGAGCACCAGGTTGGGATGGTTAGAACGCGCCAACCACTGCTCAATGCGGTTGGAATTTTCTTCCAGGGCATTGCCCACGGCAAACTGGGCCGCTGAACGGTCGGTATAGGTGGAAGAGGCGGAAATATCTTCATGGGCCAGACGATCGCGTAGCTCGGCGTCTGTGCGGCCGACGTGCTTGCGCAGCGTGTGGCCTCCGGAGCCTTCATCCGGCGCCAAATCGTGCGACGGGCCGCGATAGTCCTGGCGGGTTAAGCGGTCGGCCTCGGATGTGACGTGAGGACGGCCCACGGCATCGGCGTCGGCAGCTTGATCTGGCTGCTCCAACTGCTTTTGGATATCCGGATCCAGGGGCTGGACCTTCCTGGCTGGTGGAGTCTTGGGCATGAACTGCTTGAACTCGTCGCAGCCAGTAAACAGAAAGCAAGACCCAGCCAGGATGACGGCAAGCAGGCTCCAGCGCGCGGAAGAAAAAGTCTTCATAGGAAGTCCAAAGTGATTGTAAACGGAACGGCCGGACCTTGTTGGCAGGGCGGTCCTCTCGGGAGCGCAAGCGACGGGAATCGGCGTTATAATCGCGGCATTATGAAAACCCCAAAATTCGTAACAGAGATCGCAACGGTTGCATTTGTTGTCGCGGCTAGCAGCGCGCTGCTGGCCAGCCCGAAGTACAACGTAGGGCTGAAAAACGCCAAGGGCGAAAGCGTCGGCACAGCCACGCTGCAAGCCGCAGGCAAGGGCATCAAAATCAAGCTCAACCTGAAGAATCTGCCCCCTGGGGAACACGCGATTCACATTCACCAGAACGCCAAGTGTGAGGCACCCGACTTTAAGTCGGCAGGACCGCATTTCAATCCTGATGGCAAGAAGCACGGCTTGCAAAACCCCGATGGGTCTCATGCTGGCGACATGAACAATTTCACCGTCGACGCCAAGGGCAAGGCCAAGCTGGTCGTGAGCAATGAGAGCGTAAATTTTGGCACGGATAGCCACTCGGCCTTCAGCAACGGCGGCACGGCGCTGATGATTCACGCTAAGGCAGACGACCTGAAAACAGACCCGACGGGCAACGCGGGCGACCGTATCGCCTGCGGAATTATTGGCAAATAGGGCTCTGTGGGTAGCCGCGTCCAGGCGGGTCGGCCCGTTGCATAAATTTCCTGAATGCGGCTAATAAGCGCTTTCGATTGGCCGCGCTTCGGGCCATCCCGTATTCTTGTGGTCGCTGTAGAAGTCGTCCGTCCCGGCTGAACTAAATCCATTCAATCTTCGAGGAGATCCATGTCGACCGAATTGCGTGATTTTTTGATGCTCCCGTATCGCGAGCTGGAAAAGCTGAACCTGGAAGCCAAGGAGGACCGCAAGAATCGCGTCGCCGCGCATAAGATCCAGGAAAAGCGCCTGAAGTATCTGACAGATGAGAAGAAGATTAAGGCGGTCACGCTGCTGTTCAGCGACCTTGAAGGCCGCCTGCACATGCTCGACTACGACAAGAAATTCCTCATCAAGAGCTTCGACAACCTGACGTTTGACGGCTCTTCGATTCGCGGCTTTACCGCGCAGCGCGAGAGCGACTTGCGACTTGGCATCGACTGGAGCGCGTTTTACTGGGCGCCGGCCGACTTCTTTGGGTCGGGCAAGGTGATGGTGTTTGGCGAAGTGATCGACAAAAAAGGCGGCCCTTACAGCGCCGACATTCGCGGCGTGCTCAAGAGCTTTGCCGCGGACATGCATAAGAAGGAAGGCTACACGCTGAATGCGGCCAATGAAATTGAGGGTTTCCTGTTCTCAGGCCCCGATGCGGAGCGCCGTTACCACGAAACGCACAAATTCGATTACGTGAACACAGGCGGCTATTACCATTCTTTGCCCGGCGATACGCTGCGGACTTTCATCGACACGAGCGCCGAAGTGCAAAGGGCGATGGGTTTCGAAAATGAAAAAGATCACCCGGAAGTTGCGCCTTCGCAGTTCGAGATCAACTACAGCTATGGCGAAGTGGTGGCTGCCGCCGACCAGATTCAGCTCTACAAGCTCATCTGCCGCCAAGTAGCCACGCGCATGGGTCTGACGGCATCATTCCTGCCCAAGCCAGTGGTGGGCGTCAACGGCAATGGAATGCATACCAACGTTTCCATCAGCAAGGGTGGCAAGAACTTGTTCTGGGATCCCAAGGGACCGGAAATGCTCAGCAAGATGGGTTGGTCGTTCGTGGATCGCATTCTGACCCACGCCAACGACATCTGCCTGATGCTGAACGCGAGTGTGAACGCGTA
>JAYWAL010000162.1:0-8047 GCA_043782485.1 Acidobacteriaceae bacterium
AGGCCCCTCCTGACTCGCTATCAGCGCTTTTTTCACATTTCCGACGCCGTGGTGTCTCGCGGTGAGAGCCTGATGGGCCAGTACGGAGCGCCCATTATCTTCGTGGCGCGATTCCTGTTTGGCCTGCGTGTGGTCGCTGGCCCGCTGGCTGGTGTTCTCGGCATGCACTGGGCGCAATTCGCACTCTACAACTTCCTGGGAGCCGCCCTCTGGGTCACGGTCATCGCCTCGGCTGGATATTTCTTTGGCAGCCAATGGGAAGCTCTGCTCCGCATGATGGGGCGCGCCAATGTGGCGATTTTCATCGTGGCGGCGGTCGTGGCGGTAGCAATTTGGTGGCGTCGCCGGAAGGCCTCAGCGGGTTAAATTGCCCTTAGATCGTGACTGGTGCGCCGCCCTGGTACGCCGTCCTTGGTTACTTGCGGAGGTACCTGCCATCAGGGAAGCTGGAGAGGCCGCTTATGTCAACTTCCGTCCCAGCCCTTCCTCAGGCTCGCCTACCCATTCCGGAACTCTGGAAGCGCTCCCTGATTGCCGTCCTGGGTCTGGCTTTTTCCTTTGCCGCGGCCCTTTTTTCCACGGTCACGCGGGAATCGGGCAATGTGGCCGCCACTGCTATTCTGGCGGGTTCCTCTTTGCTGGTCGCGGTTTGGGTTGGCATGACTACGGTCCCATATCTGGCAAGGCGCGTGGTCTCCGGGGCGCGTTGGCAGGATTCCTTTGATTTTGAAGTTACGCGGGCCGGGATCGTCTACGTGCTGGTGACGCTGCTCATTGGGGTAGCCGCGCTCAATACCGGCAATAACCTGCTCTACCTCATCATTTCCACCATGCTGGCGGCTGTGCTAGTTTCCGGGATATGTTCCGGCTTGGTGCTGGGCCAACTGAAGTTGCGCGTGAATCTGCCGCAACACGTCTTTGCCGGAGAAATTGCCTCCGGAAGCCTGGAACTGAGCAATGCGCGTCGCTGGCTGCCCTCACTTTCCGTCAGCATCGTTCCGCCCAAAGTAAGGAAAGTGAAAGAACGGTGGCGGACGGAACGCGGCACGTTTGGCTTTCCTCCACACTGGGCTCCGGAACGGCAGTGGGTGCGATGGAATGACCTGAAGATTCGTCGCCTGCCTGACGCTCCTCCCGCGCCCCCGGTCTTCCAGGGTGCCATCCACTTTGCCCTCATCCCGCCGCGTTCTTCGGCCAAGTCGGACTTGGAACTCTGCTTCCAGCGCCGCGGAATCTATCGCCAGGACGCTTTCGCGCTGGTCACGGTGTTTCCGTTCGGCCTGCTGATCAAGCGCCGCAGCATGGATGTCTCGCACGAATTGGTCGTCTATCCGGCGGTGAACGCCACCGCCGAGCTCGCCCAGATTCTGCCCGCTATCGCCAGTGACCTCAGCAGCCTGCACGCGGGTACTGGGCAAGATCTGCTGCGCATTCGCCCTTACGAATCTGGAGATTCCGCCCGCCATGTCGACTGGAAAGCAACCGCGAAATCCGGGACCATGAAGGTTCGAGAATTTGCCCGCGACGAGCAGGCCCGCATTCGAATTATTTTCGATAATCCCGCGCCGGGGCAGGTTTCGGACGACTCCTACGAACGTGGCATCCGGCTGGCGGCATCTCTGGCTTGGTATTTCGCCAGCGTCTCGGAAAGCGTGTCGCTGATCGCCCCGGGTTTTGCGGAAACCTCAAACGTGTGGGATTTTCTGCGCTACCTGGCGCTGGCCCAGCCCGCGCCGTCGAATTCGATCCTGCAAAATCTGCCAGAGACCGGCGAGTTCAACCTGATCGTGACCGCGCGCCCGGAGGCCAGCATTCCAGCGCACCTGCGAGCGATGTCAAGAATTTGTGCCTGGTAGGGGGTGGCCGCGCAAAATAATTAACTATTTAGTTAACTATACTACAAAGTTATTATCTATGTAGTACGCGTTACTTCGGTACTGTAGTCTCTGCCGCCACCCGCTGATAACTTCTCTCCAGCGAACTTCCTTTGGGTATCTGGCAGGTTTCGTCGCGGTTCGAAAGGAGAACCCGATGGCGTCCATTTTCACGATGTCGAACGTTTTGTGGGCCACGCAACCTCTCCTTGAGGGTGCCGTGGTGTATTCCCTATGGCGCCGGAAAATGTACAAGGATTTCCCATTTTTTACTGCCTTTCTGATTTTCCAAATGGTCAGCGTATTCGTGCTCTTCCCGGCATATAACTTCGCTTCCGATCATTTTTTCTACCACTACTGGTTTTATTTCAATTGGACCGCCAGCTTTGTGGAGTTTTCCCTGGGCTTCAAGGTCCTGCATGAGATTTGCATCGACATTTTCAGTCCCTACCGCGCCTTGAAAGATTTGGGAACCGTGCTATTTCGCTGGGGTGTCCTGGTGATGTTATTGGTGGGCGTGGTGGTGGCGGCATCGGCGAAAACGGACCTGCCGATGCTGGCTCAGGTGGGGATTGCCATGCAACGCTGCGTTCGGGTTTCGCAGCTAGGCCTGGTGCTGTTTCTGCTTAGCTTCAGCTCCCATTTGGGAATGCGGTGGAAGCACCGCAGTTTCGGGTTGGCCCTGGGATTTGGGTTCATCTCGGCAACCGAACTCTTTGTTTTTGCCCTTCGTTACAGCAATCGGGGTTTTATTTCGCGCAACGCCGCCGATGTGGCTACGCTCATGGCCTTTGATATATCCGTGATGATCTGGTTCGCGTATTGCTGGATGGTTCAGTCGCCTGCGGCGGTACCGGAGTCAACCCGACTCAAGACGCAGCGCTGGGACCGCAGCTTTGGTGAAATGCAGAATCCTCAGACAACCGACTCCCTGATTCCCATGTTTGAGGGTATGGTCGACCGCGCGTTGGCCCGTTCTCCAGGATTGCCGAAGGAACCTAGCGCCTTGGCCGAAGGCAACGCAGCCGGAAGATAAGACAGGGGCCCTCCCTGCATTCAGGAACAGAAAATCCTTACCCTTCAACTGAGGCACTCCAACCTAAGAACAAGACCCTAGATCGGGTATAAGTAAGTATTTGCTGATCTGAACAGGGCAAAATATATCTTGTCCCGACATGGTTACTTTGGTAATAATGAAACCCCGCGCGAACCCATCGCGCGGGGTTTGTCAGGAGAATACCTAACCATGAAGCGTTCACTGAGAATTGCCTTGCTGCTGTGTGGTTTGGTCGGTACGTACGTCGCTGCATCTGCCGCAGTCGGTGGCTCGTACCAACCGATGTGCATGCCTGGCGATTGCTGCCGCAGCGTCAACTGCGTCAGCTAGCTAGAATCTTCCTCCAAGGCGCGAGCCGGAGCAAGATTACTTTCGTAACCTTTTTAGCACCTTGCGCTCAACTTTGAGTGCCCTTGGCCCCAAGGAATGGCCGACAGAGACTTCCTCTGGCGGCCATGTTTTTTGGGAGGTCGGAGGACGGATTGCAGAATGCAGAAGTAAGATTGCAGAATGCAAAGCTGGATACCGGGATGCTATCGATTGTTGACCGTTACTTTTGCAATCTGACTTCTGCAATCTGACTTCTGCAATCTGCAATCTTACTTTTTGCATTCTGCATTCCTGCTTTCGCAATCGTTCCAATCTTGCAAGTGCTTTCCGCGAACCCAAATTCTCATCCGCCTGCGGCGCGCTCTAGTGCCTCAACAACTTCCGCAGCTCCGCGGCGTCCGACGTAGGCGGTTGACAAGCAAATCCCGAGCAGACCAGCGCCATTCCGTTCCCAACAGAGGGCAGATTGGGAATTGTCTCGGCCAGCGCTGGGGGAAGCGATTTTGCCGAAACATCCGGCCGCGGCAAACGAATGACCGACCGGTTAATGGCGTATCCCGCCGTAGCCGCCTGACAAAGTTCGTCGGCCAGATCCCCTTGGCCCAGAATCACAACCTGCGTCGCCGGGTACGCCAAATGGACCGCCGCCAAACCGTAAGTGCCCGCAAAGATGCCATAGCGCCCCGCCACCGCCGCTAACAATTCCAACGTTTGCTCCGCTTGATCGCGATAGCTGGCCTGGTGTGAATAAGCATGCAGGCGACAGAGCACAATCGCCGCCGCCGAATTGCCCGCTGGAGTAGGTGAATCCTGAAACGGCTTGCGTCGCGTGCCGAGTACGCCAAGGACAGTGGCGGGCGCTTCGCAATCGAAAAATCCACCCCCAACCGAGTCGAAAAACCTTGCAATCATGGCATCACCCAGTGTTTTCGCGGCGGTGAAATAGCGCAGCTCGCCCGTGGCTTCGAACGCATCCAGGCAGGCACCGGAGAGAAAAGCGTAGTCCTCGAGCAGTGCCGCGACCTCGCGATGTTCTGCGTTCGGGTCGGAATAGGCGATGACATGCAGCAGTCGGCCATCCGGCCGGAGCGCCGATGCCAGAACCCGATCCAGTGAGCGCAGAGCGAATTCTCTGGCTGGAACCAATTGCAAAACCTTGGCCGCCTCAAAATACGCCGAAATGCACAGGCCGTTCCAGCCGGTGTAAACAGTCTTATCGACGTATGGCGTTGGGCGCAGCAGCCGCGCGGCGTACATTTTTTTCTTGGCCGAAGCCATCAGCTCTTCGACCTGGGCCGTTTCCAGATTCAGACGTTTGGCAATTTCCGTTGCCGGAGCGCGCTGATACAGCACATTCTTCGCCGGGTTGTGGTGCATCTCGCCAATTTCATTGATGTCGAAGTGCAGGCACGCAAGCTCGGCTTCTTGCGGTTCAAGCACGGCTAGCGTTTCGTCGCGCGTCCAGGTGAAGTAGTCGCCGTCGTCGTCCATGGAATCGTCGGCATCCTGTGACGCGTAAAAGCCGCCCAGCTCGCGGTCGCTGAGCCATTCATCCATCCATCGGACAATGTCTTTGGCGACATCGGCGAAGAAAGGATTCCCGGTGGCCTGGAACGCATGAACATAATTCTTCAGCAACTCGGAATTGTCATACGACATTTTTTCAAAATGCGGAACGACCCAGCGCTCGTCGACGGAGTAGCGATGGAAACCGCCCGCCAGTTGGTCATAGACGCCGCCACGCGCCATGCGCTCCAGCGTGTTGGTGTAGAGTTCCTTCGCGCGGTCGTCGTTGTGGCGCGCGGCATGATCAATCAGCAAATCCAGCGCCGCTGGATGCGGAAACTTGGGTGCATTGCCGAAGCCGCCGTTGCGCGCGTCGTAGGCTTCGAGCGCCGACTCTACAATCGCGGTGATGACGGAAGCGGAAAAATCCGCGCTCTGCCCACCCAGCGACTCCGCCTGCGAAATGGCGCTGACTACTTTTTCCGCCTGTTCGACGGCGTCGGCTCGCTTTTCCCGGTACGCCGCCGCAATCGAAAGCAAAACGCGCCGGAAGCTGGGACGCCCGTGCTGTTCTCCCGGTGGAAAATAAGTGCCGCCGAAAAACGGTTTACCGTCGGAGGTGAGGAATCCCGTGAGTGGCCATCCGCCCTGCCCGCTGACCGCACTGATCGCGGCCTGGTAGCGGCTGTCGATGTCTGGTCGCTCGTCGCGGTCGACTTTTACGGCGATGTAGTTCTCGTTGATGATTTCAGCAATTTCAGGATCGTCATACGATTCGCGATCCATCACATGGCACCAATGGCACCACACGGCGCCGATGTCGAGCAGGATGGGCTTGTCGGCTTTTTGCGCCGCGGCAAAGGCATCTTCGCCCCATTCCATCCACTGAACGGGTTGGTGCATAGCGCTGCGCAGATAGGCGGAAGAGGCTTTGGCGAGGGCGTTGAGGTTGCTCATGCGGCCCCCAGCAGCTTCCGCGCAATCTCCGCATACAACTGCACCGCCTCCAACAACTGCTTTTTCTCAATCGATTCACGCGGCGTATGGGCCACATGAATCGACCCCGGGCCGATCAGCAGCGGCTCGCCCCAATTGCCGAGTTGAGGGATATCCGTGGTGAATGCCGCCACCATCGTAGGCAAGCCCTCCACGGTTCGAAATTTCTGATATGGAATTTCCAAAATGAATTCTGCCCGAGCCAGGCCTTGAACCGCTTCCGTGATTTGCCGTCGCAGCTCCTGCGCTGGCCCAACCAGCCGATAGAGCAATTGCGCCCGCGCCGCATCGGGAATGACATTCGGAGCGCGACCGCCTTCGATCACGCCAATGTTCAGCGTCGAAGGGCCAATCTCTGGATTCACAGGCAACTCCATCGCGCGCAGGCGTTCCAGCGCGGTGAGCAATTTGTTGATCGCCGAGTCACCGAGTTCCGGGTACGCCGAGTGCGCCATCCTGCCTTCCGCGACAATTTCCACACGCAACGCGCCTTTTGAGGCGGTGGCAATGCGGTTCTCGGTGGGCTCTCCGTTGATGAGGTAGCGCGAGCCGGGCGCGTTGTCGTTGGCCACTTTTGCACCCAGGCTGTCGCGCTCCTCGCCGACAACAAACAACAAGCCCGAGAAAATGCTTTCCGCGCGCAGCTTCTCCGCCGCGGCGATTTGCGCGGCAATAATGCCCTTCGCATCGCACGATCCGCGACCGTGAATGCGCTCCGCGTCTTCCGAAGATGGAATGAAAGGCGGAACCGTGTCCATATGTGTGGAAAAAACAACCGCTGGATGCGGCTGCCCGGGCGAGGTGGCGAAGACGTTCGCGCGCGCACCCTCCACCGCCGTCTTGCGGACGTCGTAGCCGAGGCGCTTCAGTTCACGCTCCAGAAAATCGCCCACTGCGGCTTCGTTGCCGGTGATCGATTCAATGTCGACCAGCCGCCGCGTCAGCAAAAGCACTTCGTGATCTTGCAAAACCATGGCCTCCAGAATAGCGCACGCCGCGCAGTTCGTGAGAAACTCGCTGCGTGAGTTTAGCGGAATCGCAAATCAAATCTCTGTCTCTTGAAGGCCCCGCCGGGCGCTTGGAAGCGTTGCTCAACGTTGGTAGCGGCGCGGCCACACATGCCGCGGTGGTGTGCCACCCGCATCCGCTTTTTGGCGGGACCCTGCACAATAAGGTGGTTTTTCACGCCGCCAAAGCGCTGCATGGATTTGGCTGGCCCGTGTTGCGCTTCAACTTCCGCGGCACGGGACTGAGCGAAGGCGAGCATAACAACGGCCAGGGCGAAGTCGAAGATGTCCGCACGGCGCTCGATTGGCTGGCTCGCGAATTTAGTTTGCCGCTGGTTTTCTGCGGATTTTCTTTTGGTGCGGCGGTCGGTTTGCGCGCTGCCTCGGACGATTCGCGCGTTGTTGGCTTGATCGGTCTCGGCACCCCCGTGACGCCGGTTGAGGATCGCGCTTACGATCTTGCTTTCCTGCAAACGTGTACCAAGCCCAAACTGTTTTGCAGCGGAGATCGTGACCAGTTCGGTCCGCGCGCCAAGCTGGAAGCGTTCGTCGCGGCGTTGCCGGAACCAAAACAGTTGACGCTGATTTCGGGTGCTGATCATTTTTTTGAGGGACGGTTGTCCGAAATGCGGACGGTGATTGAGGAGTGGATAAGCGCGAAGTTCGCGTAGTCGCGGGTGCCCACGCCCGTGCTATCTTGCTTTTGCTTTAGCCCTCACGCTGCTCAACCCCGCGTCCAAATTCACGAAGGCCCCGCAGGCGAGGGCGCCCGCGGCTACGCGATCCGTTGCTGGCTTCCAAACCGTATAATCGCGCACAATGCACTCCGCTCCCCTGAAAGACTTGGCGCGCCAGATCTTCGCACACGCCCTCGCCGATGCCACCGTCGCTCGCGCTTTCGACCGCTATGTTGATATGGAACGCGGCGGCGTGCTGCGCGTTGGCGAGGACCTTTTCGATCTCAACTCCTACAGCCGCCGCTTCGTCGTCGCCATGGGCAAGGCTGCGAATACCATGGTGGAAGCGCTCGCGGCAAAAACGGGAGAGCTATTCGAAGGCATTGTTGCAAGCTCTGTTCTGCCGCAGCAACAGATTCGCGGCTATCGCTATTTCCTCGGCGGACATCCCACGCCGAATGCGGATTCCATTCTGGCCGCCGAGGCCGTGTTGCGCGCGTTGCGGTCATTGGATTCGACTTCGCTCGTTGTTTTCATGGTCAGCGGCGGCGGATCTTCCATTCTGGAAAAGCCGATTGATGACGATATCTCGCTGGCGGA
>JAYWAL010000163.1:0-3039 GCA_043782485.1 Acidobacteriaceae bacterium
ATTTTTGGAGATTAAGTCGAGACGCCGATCATGCCCATCCGCCCCTGTCTGATTCTTTCGTAAGAGGTAGGCTGAAAGATTTGTCGGTGTTTGTCTGACGGGGGAGGATGAAAGGCAGGAATCTTACTCGAACCCTCCACCGGGCGGCATGGTTCCACGACCGAAGCAAGGTTCGTGTTTTCTGCACGGAAAGAACCCGCGCGGCAAATAGAGCACTCTTGCACAGTCTCCGGATGGTCGAAGGGATATTGTTCTCGTTTCGGGGCAGGCGCGGGATTCGAATCGCCATGGGATTCCGAATTCGCACCCTCAACTCGTCTGCCCCGGTTTCCGCACCCGAGGTCTCGGCATGTTCTCGGCCCGAATTATCGTGCCTGTTCCGCCAAGAAGCCGCGCCGATGCACGGCGCTCCGTGGTCAAGCGCATAGCCCTTGCTTTGGCGCTCTTTGCCCTCGTCGGGTTGGTCTGCTGGAGGATTTACGCGACCACGCCAGTTCCTGCTCAGCAAGCCCCACGCGCCGGTCTCGATGCTGCCATGCACGCACCCCGGTGACCTGCGTCACTTCTCCTTCCCCATCCGCGCCCTGCGCTTGTTAGTTAGGAGCGAGGAGCGAAGAAAAATGGGCAACCGTGCTCCGTGCGACCACTGTAGTTACGCGGCGCTGCGCCAGAAGCACGGCACGCGGCTCATCGTCCAGCCGTGCGAGGGCACGCTGGGCGGGACGAACGTGTACTGGGCCAAAGCGGACGAGCGGCATTTTCTGGCGTTGTTCCTGGAACTGACTCCTGCCTGCACATGCCAGGGCCGAGATACTGCGCTCGCTGCTCACAAGTAAACCTCTTCACTTTGTCGCGGAAGAGACCTGCCAAGATGGATTTCTGCTGGGGCGTCATGGTTTTATCGTGAGGGTGAACAGCCTAATCCGCAGACCGACAAAAACATTATTCGCGCTCATAAACGACATTCCTTCCTCGGCGATTTCGGCCGCGCAAGCGGCCTGGGCAAAGTTGACCTTTGTGGGAGCTGCTCGGAGACTACAGTAGGCTCCCGAATCGCATCACGGTCGGCAGATTAAGGACAGGCACACGATGATGAAGGTTAGGGCGAACATTCCGTTTCCCGCTCACTGCAATACTTGCAATAAAGAGGTCAGCGCCATGCCTCTGTTAAACAGGAGCGATCTCTTCATGGCCCTTCAAGGCGAGGCGGATGTGAGAGTAATGCACGTAGTCTCGGAAGAAGACCACATTTGGAGTCTGAACTCCCAAGACAAATACAAATTGATCGATGCAATTGCCAAGGGCTTGATTTAGCTTCGCCTGCCGCTCTCGCGTGAATGTTCCTCATGTGCCCTTCGGATGGGCCCGCCGAAGAAAGCTGACGCTGCGAAGGAATAGTCGATTCTCGCGATCCACTGAGTTCAGTGTGGCTGGGGGGCAATTTCGAAGCTCATCCGAAAGTCCCGTTGCCATAACTCCCCCATCTTGGGTCAGGCTGAGTGTCATCCCTGTCGAGCAATGGGCACACAACCAAAAATACTCCGTTGCTCTAGCGTTGGATGACCACACCGGCGGGTCGGTTTCTAGGCTAAACAGTCTTCCGCGCTCGCCAGTTGGCGAAACAAAGCGGAGCACGAGGCGTTCGTACAGTTCGCCAGCATGGTTACCGTTCGGAACTCGGCACGCTCTTGGACAGAACCGAAGCATGCCGTTTGCTGCTGGTGTGGGCAGCGCAGGCGAAGTCTTCGCCTGCCTGTTCGTTGATTTCCAAGTAGTCGGTGATGTCCTCGCACTGCGTCCGAGTGCAAAGGATCGGGCGATCCGCAGGATGGTCAAGGCGAAAGAATTCCACGCAGTCCTCCAAGTGGCGGCCATATTCCCTATAACACATCCCTCTCACCGCCGTAAGAGAGACTTGCCGCACTCCAAGCAACGTGCCTTGAGTCGAGATGTGATCAATCCGCAAGACGGGCACATTCTTTGTGATCCAGCCCCGGCGAGTTGGAGTTTCAGCCTGCGCGTCCAGCAGAGCAACAGGACCGTGAACAGTCCAATCAGCAGACCGACAAAAACACTATTTGCACTCACTAAAGACGCTCCTTCTCGGCGATTTCCCCCCGCCTGCCCGCCGGGAGCGAAGCATGGGTTCCACTGAAGACAACCCCATCTTTAATCAGTTGCGCAAGGCGACCCGTCTGGAAAGAACCTTAGGTGCTGCCCGCAAGGGCGACGTGCAACTTGCTCAGGGATGCTTTGATAGCGGGTGCGGGGAAGAAGAAGAGTGGAGCCCCCGGTGCAACATTGCCCCTACCCTGCTCTGCTCGAAAGTGCGCTTATCCACCTCGCGACTTGCTTCCATTTCGAGGGCGGGTCTTCGATGACACCGGTTTCCTCCGGCGTGGCGGGATATGCGGTTGCACCGTTGGACCGCCCAACCTTGGCTCCATCCCTTCGCGGCCGTCCCTGACCACGAGAAACTGAGTGTGATGCCATCTCAGCGAGCAATTCGTCAGCCTTCCGCTTCGCGAAGAGCAGAATCTCGGCTGCCTCGTTTTGGAGTTCGCAATCGCCCGACCGCTGGGCGTAGACCCAGACGGCCTGCGCCCTCTTGCAGAGTTGCTTTGCTTCATCCATGCGACGAGCGGCCGGCAAGGCATTGCTGGCGGCGTCATGAGAGGTGATGTTCGGTAAAGTCATGTGTTCACTGCGTTCCCACATGCTTTCTCTTTGCTTTTCTCGCCCCATGTAGACCAAGTTGTCAAGGCCGCGAACCCTTGCTATCGCTTCCGGCCCACGTAACCTGCACTCATCCAGTGCGACAGCCAGGCAGTCTCCCGCATAGACGAGTTCCAAATCGTCTGGAACGCTAATTCGATCACCATTCTTCTGAGCGTTCCGCAGATGCCCGAGCCCCTGTCGCAGGTTGGTGCGGATTTTGTCGATGTCGTATTCCATTCTCGGCCTCCGCGGAATGTTTCAGAAACCCAACCAGATTGCCCTCTACATTGCTCACGCAAGCACCTTACGCTACCGTGTTAG
>JAYWAL010000164.1:0-21132 GCA_043782485.1 Acidobacteriaceae bacterium
AGCCCGTCGTCCGTCTTTCATAATCGAGGGATTTTTTTGCGAATCCAGCTCGTGAGTCGTTGAAAAAAGTGTTCTCAGGCCGGTGGTATTCAGGTTCGAGTGGTGAAACGTCATCGGCTGCGAACGCTGGCGCGATAGACGCCGGGAGTAACGCTCATCTTCTTCTTGAACGCGGTTGTAAAGTGACTCTGATTGGCAAGCCCCACCAGGGCTGCAATTTGAGCCAATGCCATATTCGTAAAGGCCAAGTAGCGTTGGGCATTTCGAATCCGCTGATCCAGGACATACTGATGGAGGGTCTGACCGGTGCTTCGCTTGAATAACTTGCCAAAGTAATAGGGACTGATCAGGGCCACTTGAGCGATCTCGGCAACACCAAGATCGCGGTCGAGGTTCGATTCAATATAGTCCAGCACCTTCCGCAAGGAATGCCGGGAGAGGCCGTAGCGAAATTCTCGAAAACGGCAGGAGACAGCGGCATACTTTTGGGCGGAATAAGCCGCAATGGTATTGGCCATGGATTCGCCGAAGATTCTGCCCGTAGGACAGCCTGCTGCCAGGTCGGCAGCCATGGCTAGAATGAGGTGCCGGAGCTCATCATCGTCCAGATTAGGGTGCGGAATCAATTCAACTGGCTTGCCGCCAGTCAGTTCGGCGCAAACCCGTCCCATGGTGGTTTCAGGAATACAGATGGTATGAATCTTACTGGCGCCGATCTGGCGAGCCGCAATCAATTCCTGGGATGAAACGACCGCAACCTGGCCGTTCAAAAGACGGGCGCTTCGTTCCACACCGCGTTCCGTCCAATAGGTTATGGGAGGCTCATCACAAAGAGTAACCGTAACCAGATGTCCGGGAAAAGACATACAGGGAGGGAATTCCAGGACAGGTGGCAAGTAGTGGTGCTCGAACAGAAACCCCTCCCAGGACGTGCCTGCGCTGGAAAGAAGGGGAGTGGGAACGACGGGAAGGCGAGCCTGGCCGCCAGATTTCACGGAGATGCGACGCTGTTCCACAAGCACCTCCTGCAAGCGCCGCCTAGTATACCGCACAAGCCGCCATGAGGAAACTCGGGGACGGCCATGTCGAAATTTGTGACAGACGGGACGTTGGCGCCGCAAACGCTGCTTGATTGAAACAAAAAAGCCCCGCTCTCCCGAGCGGGGCTTTTGCTTTTGCGCCGCAGGCGCGTACGCCTGGACGGCCAGTCCTAGTACATGCCTTCCATACCGCCGCCGCCGTGTCCGCCGCCTGCCGGAGCTTTTTTCTCTTCCGGAATTTCGGCGACCAGGGCTTCGGTAGTCAGCATGAGCGCGGCGATGGAGCCGGCGTTGGTGAGTGCGGTGCGCACTACCTTCGTCGGATCGAGCACGCCCGCCTTGACCAGGTCTTCGTACTCGCCGGTCAGGGCGTTGTAGCCGTAGTTGGGGTCCTTCGCGTTTTGCACTTCGCCCAGAACTACCGCGCCTTCTTCGCCGGCGTTGCCAGCGATCTGACGCAGCGGCTCGGACAGAGCGCGCTTCACGATGTTGACGCCGATCTGCTCATCGCCGGTCAGCTTGAGCTTATCGAGCGCTGGAATGCAGCGAACCAACGCTACGCCGCCGCCGGGGACAATGCCTTCTTCCACGGCTGCACGGGTGGCATGCATCGCATCTTCCACGCGGGCTTTCTTTTCCTTCATTTCGGTTTCGGTAGCTGCGCCGACTTTGATCACCGCTACGCCGCCCACGAGCTTCGCCAGACGTTCCTGGAGCTTCTCGCGGTCGTAATCGCTGGTGGTCTTGTCGATCTGGCCACGAATTTCGTTCACACGGCCCTGGATGTCGGCGTGCTTGCCTTTGCCTTCGACGATCGTGGTGTTGTCCTTATCCACGGTGATCTTCTTGGCTTGGCCGAGGTCGGCAATCTGGACGTTCTCGAGCTTGATGCCGAGATCTTCCGTGATGGCCTTGCCGCCGGTGAGGGTGGCGATATCCTGCAACATGGCCTTGCGGCGGTCGCCGAAGCCTGGAGCCTTGACGGCGCAGACATGCAGCGTGCCACGCAGCTTGTTGACGACCAGCGTAGCCAGAGCTTCACCTTCGACGTCTTCCGCGATGATGAGCAGGGGCTTGCCGGCCTTGGCAATCTGTTCCAGCAAAGGAAGAAGATCCTTCATGGAGCTGATCTTCTTTTCGTGGATGAGGATGTAGCCGTTTTCAATCACGGCTTCCATACGCTCGGGGTCGGTAACCATGTAAGGAGACAGGTAGCCGCGGTCGAACTGCATTCCTTCGACCACATCCAACTGGGTTTCCATGGTCTTGGCTTCTTCCACGGTGATGACGCCGTCCTTGCCGACCTTCTTCATGGCTTCGGCAATGATGCGGCCAATGGTTTCGTCGTTGTTGGCGGAGATCGTACCGACCTGGCCAATCATGTCGCCGGTGACGGGCTTGGAGAACTTATCGAGTTCGCCCTTGCCGCGCTCGCCGGTCTTTTTGTCGGCTTCACCGCAAATGGTGTTAACGGCTTTTTCGATGCCGCGCTTGAGCGCCATCGGGTTCGCGCCAGCAGCCACCGTCTTCACGCCTTCGCGGAAGATGGCCTGGGCCAGGACCGTGGCCGAAGTGGTGCCGTCGCCGGCAACATCGGAGGTCTTGGAAGCGACTTCGCGGACCATCTGCGCGCCCATGTTTTCGAGCGGATCGCGCAGTTCGATTTCCTTCGCAACGGTTACGCCGTCCTTGGTGATGGTGGGCGAACCGAATTTCTTTTCGATGACGACGTTGCGGCCCTTGGGACCGAGCGTCACTTTCACGGCGTCAGCCAGCAAATTGACGCCGCGAAGAATCGCCTGACGCGACTCCTCGCCATGAACAATGTGTTTTGCCATAATGCTTTCTCCTAAAGATGATGATTCTTTTTTCGAACTAAGTTTCGAGTTTCAGGCTTCAGCGGCCAAACTTACTTGCGGCTGCCAGCGTGCTCTTTGGTTTCCTTGCGGGCGGAAGCGCCTTCCAGAATGCCGAGAACTTCTTCCTCGCGCATGATGATGAGGTCTTCGCCATCAATCTTGATTTCGGTTCCGGCGTACTTGCCGAACAGGACGCGGTCTCCGGCCTTGACTTGCAGGGGGAACACCTTGCCCTCGTCGTTCGATTTGCCAGGTCCAGCGGCGATGATTTCGCCCTCTTGTGGTTTGTCTTTTGCGGAATCGGGAATGATGATGCCGCCACGGGTGGTTTCAGCTTCTTCCACGCGACGGATCACGATGCGATCGTGTAGCGGGTTAAATTTTGTAGCCATTTGTTGACTCCTTTCGAGCAGTGTAGTGATGGGCAACGAGGCCCAAATGCTTGTGAATCTATGAGTTACGGTTTGTGTTAGCACTAAGTGCTTACGAGTGCTAATTCTAAGATGTGAGCGCGGTTCTGTCAAGTTGTCGAAGGTGCATGTTTGGGCTATTTGTTTTTTGGATTTTGGACCACCCGCAATTCGAGAAGCCTCAGAAGCTCCAAAATCCACTTGCAACAGGAGTTAAGGTGTGCGATAACTACGTCATGCGTACTACTCAAGACGTAGTAAGGGCGGAAAACGAGCAGGAAATTGGACACTATTCCGATCCGCCGCTGCTGGTGCTCGCCAGCCTTGCTGGCGGCCCCAAGCACGGGCACGCCATGATTGAAGACATTGCCGGCATTTGCGGCACGCGGTTGGGCCCGGGGACACTGTATGGCGCCATTGCCCGTCTGGAGCGGTCGGGTTGGATTGAGCCGCTACAGCCGGAAGAGCGCCGACAACCCTATCGCATCACGGTTGACGGCGTGCGCGTTCTACGGGCGAAACTCGCTACCTTGCAGCAGTTCACCAAGGCCGGATTGAAAAGGCTGGAGGCTTCATGAAGCCAGCCATCGCGCGCCTGCTGACCCGCTTGTATCCACGACACTGGCGAGACCGCTACGGAGCCGAATTCGAAGCGCTGCTGGAAACCAGCCATGGTGCCTGGCGGAGTACCGCGAACGTGCTTTGGTCGGCACTGTGTGAGCACATCCTGCCAAGAGGAGGAAATCCGATGGAGTCTTTTACGACGATGATGAAGCGCCCGAGCGCTTTTATTCCCGTGGCGATGTCGGTTGCCGCCCTGGCAGTTCTGCTGGGCAGCATCGCACTGTTCGGAGTTGTCCACGAAACTGACGAAGGTGCCACGGCCCATATCTGGCAGATTCTCATGGCTGGACAGATGCCGGTGTTGGCGTTCTTCGCCATCAAGTGGTTGCCGCGTGCTCCTAAGCCGACGCTATGCGTGCTATCCGTGCAAGCGGCAGCCGCGCTTGCGTCCATGGCTCCGGTGTTTTTCCTCGGACTCTAGTTTCTAGGACTCTAGCGCCCACGGAATTCCGCTGAACCTCGGACGCTGCCACACTATTGCTGCAGGCCCATTTTCTTGAGCAGGGCGGCGTAGCGCGGGTCGGAGCGCAGGGAATCGAGCGAGCCGTCGACCTGTAGCGTACGAAAGTAGAAGTCGTGGTCCTTGCGGGCTGTCTCCAGCCACTCGAACGCTTGGTCCTTTTCTCCCAACTCAGCATGGAACTCGGCGATTTCGTAGGCAGTGGTAGGGTTGCCGGCCTTGCGTTGCGCAAGTAGAAAATCGATCCCCTTGCGGGCCGCTACCGGCCATCCGCCGGAGCTGTAACCTGCGTCGAGAGCAGCCGCCAACTGCGCATATCTGGTGTCGTTTGCCAGACGGGCGAAGGTGGCTAACTCTTGAATCATTTCCGGATACTTGTGCTCATCCCGGTTAGCGAAGGCCAACACTAAGTGCGGTACGGCGGCTGTCGGATTGTCCTCGATCAGCTTTCGGTAGAGCTGGTGGGCTTTCTCGTTTTGGTGGTCCGTGCCATACGCTATGGCCTGCGCCCAGCCTATCGCGACCGAAAGCGGATCCAACTGGCGCGCGTGATTGCATTCCTCGATGGCTTCTTTCGCCCTTCCGGGGATGGCAGTGAGCATCTGGCAATACCACTGGCGCGCTGTGGCGTCGCTGGGATCAAGTTCGAGAGCCTTCCGGAACTCCGCTTCACCACCCGGGCGATTCCATTCATATTGCGAGACGTACTGAGCCAGGTCAGCATGCGGCCGTGCCAGGGCGGGGTCGAGTTCAAGAGCCTTTTCCGCCGCCGCTTTTGCCTTCGGCATGGTGTCGTTTTGATCCACGAACCCACCTAGAACGATGTAGGAATCAGCGAGGCCGACATAGGCCTGGGCATACGCCGGGTCCTTATCAATGGCTTGATTGAAGTAGGAGATGCCAGTCTTGATATCAGCAGCAGTGCGCTTGTTCCAATAGTAGCGGCCTTTGACGTAGAGCTGGTAGGCCTCGGGGCTTTGCGTGCCTTGTTTCGAGACTTGCTGCTTTTGGTCGCCACTCAGTTTGGAACGGAGTTCTCCGGCGATATCGCTGGCGATTTGCTGTTGCAGGGTTAGGATGTCGCTGGCTTTGCCGTTGTAGTGCTCGCCCCAGATTTCTGTGTTGTCCTGAACGTTGGTGAGGTCGGCGGTGACCTGGATAGCGTCTCCGTGCTGGACGACGCGGCCGGTGAGCAGGGCATCGACGGTGAGGTCTTTGCCGATTTGCTGGATGTCAATATCTTTGTTCTTGTAACGAAAAACGGAGCTGCGGGATTTTACTTTGAGGTCGGGGACGTGGGCCAGACTTGCGATCAGCGATTCGGAGAGGCCGTCGGTGAGGAAGTCGGTGTCGGCGTTGCCGCCGGCATCGGAGAAGGGAATTACGGCGATGGAATCGATCTGCGAAGCGGTTGCCTTGGAGTGCAGGAACCAGCCGCCAGCTGCCAGCAAGATCAGTAAGAATGCGGCTGCTGGGAGCCAGTATTTACGGTCGGAAGGTTCCTGTGCCGCGGCGGGCAGCGCGACCGATTTCCCCGATTCCGTTTCGCGCTTCAGGCGTCTCAAATCGCTGCGCAAATCCGCCGCCGACTGGTAACGGAGATCGCGGTCTTTCTCCAGCAGCTTATGAATGGTTCGTTCCAGTTCCGCTGGCACTTCAGGGTTCAACCGCACAGGCGACGTGGGTGCGGCATCCAGAATTGACTTGAAAATTACCCCCGAGCTCTCGCCGCGAAAGGGCAGCTGGCCGGTGGTCATTTCGTAGAGCACGGTGCCGAAGGAAAACAGATCGCTGCGACCGTCGAGTTCTTTGGCGCGCACTTGCTCTGGAGACATATAAGCGACCGTGCCCAGCGTGGAACCCGGGCTGGTGAGGTGTTGGTCGGCGGCGGTCATGGTGTTGCCCGACGCAACGCCCGACGCAGGACCCGACGCCATCGAGCCCGACGAACCGCCCAAAGCCGCCACCTTGGCCAAGCCAAAATCCAGCACCTTGGCGTGGCCGCGGTCGGTCACGAAAATATTGGCCGGCTTAATATCGCGGTGAACAATCCCTTTGGCGTGCGCGGCGTCGAGCGCATCGGCAATTTCAATGCCCAGGCTCAGCACCGCTTCCGTTTCCATTGGCCTGCCGCCAATGCGGTGCTTCAGGGTCACACCTTCCAGATATTCCATGGCGATGAAGGCCTTGCCGTCCTGCTCGCCAATGTCGTGAATGGTGCAGATGTTGGGGTGATTCAGCGCCGATGCGGCTTGGGCCTCGCGCTGGAAACGAGCTAGAGCTTGCGGGTCTCGGGCCACGTCATCGGGGAGGAACTTCAGGGCCACGAAGCGATGCAGACGCGTGTCTTCGGCCTTATAAACCACGCCCATGCCACCGCCGCCTAGTTTTTCAAGAATGCGGTAATGGGAAATAGTTTCGTTCAGCATGGACTTGACTATGGTAGGGGGATGGCGAAGCTGAGTCAATTTTGTCGCCCGCCGATCTCTCGCCAGTCTTCCGCTAGTCGAGGATTACTTTGGTGATCTGCACGGGCAATAGCCGATGAGTCAGAATCGGAGAATGGGCAAATTACTCTTTGTGAACACGAACCGGACGAATGGGATTATTGGTCTTATCGCCTGCCTTGCCTTGGTGGGCCTTGGGTCATGGACAACTCTTTCCGGAGCCTATATTGGGTTTGTCTGTGTCCCTGTTGGACTCTGGCTGGGCAAGTTTTGCCTGAAAGCCGCCACCCAGCGCTCGGAACTCCACGAGCAGGGCTTCGTATCGAAAAACATCTTCGGAGGCCAGAGCGGTCGCTACGCGGACCTGAAATCGATCACCCGTGGGGCGACGAGGACGAGCGGAGTGGTTCAGACCAACATCCATTTAGTTGCTCAATCTGGAGAGCGGCTGATCATTAGCCGCCAATCCCCTGGTCAGGGCGACCATGAGTCGCAGTTGCTTCTTGATCGCGCTAGCCGAAGTTTGGCGGAAACTTGGGCCAAGGCGCTGGAACGCCAAACGGAAGTCGTTTGGCTCGCCAACGGCACGAAGCCGGTCCTGAAGATTCGCAAAGAAGGCGTTATGGTGGAAGGCGTAACCGGGGTGGATGGCCTGATTTCCCTGGGCCAGATGCGTGTGCAGCCGAAGCCGGTGGGACTCGCCGTCGATATTCTCAACGGAGACCGGAAGGTCCTGACGGTGAATTCTGGTGAGCCGAACTATTATGTTGGGCTGGCCCTGATTGCCATGATCCTGGAGAAACAGACTCATTCGTTTGCCGCGGGCGCGCGCAGCTAGCAGGGGCCTTCCGCAATCCGGTCACGCTCTGCCGATCGGTGCGCTCCCGTAACTGCCGTGCCCCATCGTCTGACCATCGCCAGCACTCTCCGCTAATCATGGAATACTATGAGAGCGGGCGGGAGGATCACTCATGAAGGTGGCGGCAAGATTGTTGGTCGTTTTGGCATTGCTGTGCGCGGTCGCCTCAGCCGAGAAGCTCTCCATCCTCAGCTTCCTGATCCTTAAAGACCACAACGGCAAACCCATCCGCAACGCCAGCGTCATCATGCACCCGGTCAAGGGCAGCGGCAAACAATCGAACTCTGGATTGGAACTGAAGACCGATGCCGAAGGGAAGACCTCGTTCGACGGGGTGCCGTTCGGTAAGCTGCGCGTGCAGGTGATTGCGCAGGGCTACCAGACGTTTGGCGACGACTATGCGGTGGATAAAACGGAAATGGAAATTGTGGTGAAGATGAAGCGGCCTGGCGAGCAGTATTCGATTTACAAGGACCATCCGGCGGAGAAGAAACCGGACGCCGAAAAGTCGGACGAAAAGAAAAATCCCTAGAGAAGGCAGTTTTCCATGCACTACCTGCTGAAAACAGAACCCACGGTTTATTCCTTCGCCAATTTGCAGCGCGACCGGGCGACTATCTGGGATGGTGTAACCAATCCCGCCGCTGTGAAGCATTTGCGCGAGATGAAGCCTGGCTCGAGTCTGCTGATTTACCACACAGGCGAGGAAAAGGCCGCGGTGGGAACGGCCAAAGTTTTAGCGGTGGATGCGGCGGACCCGAAAACGCCGTTGGTGAAGATTCAAGCGGTCTCGTCCTTGAAAAAGCCAGTGACGCTGACCGAGATCAAAGCTCAAAAGCTGTTCGCGGATTCGCCATTGGTTCGGCAAGGACGCCTGTCCGTGGTCCCACTCTCAGTCGAGCAGTGGGAGTGGCTCACGCAGGGGTAAGGAGCTAAGGACGATGGAGCACGGGCGGGGACGCCCGCGCCTCCATCGTCCTCTTAAACGACTCTGGCCCTGAGTTCGCGGCGCAGAATCTTTCCTGACGGCGTTCTTGGAACGGAATCCACGAAATGCACTTCCCGCGGCTGCTTGTAATAAGTTAGCCGCTCGGCAACAAAGCCGCAGAGTTCTTTTTCCAGCGCGGGAGACGCCATCGTTCCTTCGCGCAACACTACAAACGCGCAGGGAATCTCTCCCGCATCGTCATTGGGCCGCGCAATGACGCCGCAATCGCGTACGCCGGGGTGTTCCATTAACACAGCCTCGACTTCCGCCGGGGCTATGGGGAAGCCTTTGTACTTAATCATCTCCTTGCGGCGGTCGAGCACATGGAAGTATCCGTCGCCATCGCGCCTCACGACATCGCCGGACCAATACCAGCCATCGCGCAAGACTCCGGCCGTTGCTTGCGGCTCTTTCCAATAACCACGCATGAACTGCGGGCCGCGCATCACCAGCTCACCGGGCATGTTGTCGGCTGCATCAGCGCCGTCGTCACCCATCACGCGGCACTCGGTCTGGGCCAAAGGATGCCCGATGGACTCCGGGCGGTTGCGGCCCGGTTCGAGAAATCCGAGATGCGTGACGGGCGAGGCCTCGGTCATGCCATAGCCCTGGTTGACGATGATTCCGGTCGCTGCCGTGAAGCGCCGCGCCACATCGGGAGGAAGCGGCGCGGCACCGGATTTGACCCAGTGGATGTTGTGATCGCGAGGAAACTCGCCCTTTTCCGCCGCTTGCGCCAAAGCATTGAGTGCGGGCGGGACAACCAAGCCCGTGGTAAACCCTTCTTGCAACGCCAACACGCCAATCTGCGGGACGTTGAAGCGCGGCATCAGAACGAGGGTTCCGCCCGCCATCAGAATCGTGTTCAACGCCACGTTCAAGCCGAAGATATGATAGAGCGGAAGAAAACAGAACATGACGTCGTCCGGAGTAAACCCTCCCGCGTCGGGCGCCAGCACCTGGTAAACGTTCGCCACCAGATTGCCGTGCGTCAGCATCACGCCCTTGGGCAGGCCGGTCGTTCCGCTGGAATAGGGAAGCGCGGCCAGCGTCGCATCCGCTGCTTGTGTGGGAGCGGGAAGCGTTGAGGTAGAGGGCTTGAGTAAGGTGGCGAAGTCTTCCGCTCCCGTGGCGGCTGCGCGGGTTGTGAACACCCGGCGCAGAGCCGGAAGCCCGCTCAGGTTCACATCCTGCATCATCGGCGCGTCGGTGACGAAGAAGACCGCGCCAGAATTCTCCAATTGAAACTGAATTTCCCGTTCGCGATAGAGAGGATTCATCGGCGTCGGAAATCCGCCCGCCAGTGTCGCCGCATGATACGTGACCGCGAACTCCCAGGAGTTGGGCAGGCAAACAGCAACGATTTCCCCAGGCTGCAAACCCGCAGCCACCAATCCACGCGCCAGCCGCTGCACCGTTTCGCCATACTCGGCGTACGTAAAGCGTCGTCCGGAAGAGGCATCCACCAAAGCTGTTTTGTTGGGGAAACGGCGGCAAGTTGCCAGAACCGCGTCATGCAAAAAGGCGGATTTTTGCTCCAAAGTGGTATTCAAAATACGCATAAATGGTCGGAGGGTTCTTCCCCAGATGATTAACGATTTTGGGCAAAATGATTAGCGCGCGGCCAGGGCTCCCGCGCCAGCGGTAACGCCGTATTGGAGAACCGATTGGAAGATCCTGAAGCCGTCGTCGCACCCTAGAATCGCTTCCGCCGAGCGCTCCGGATGCGGCATCATGCCGACGACGTTCCGGCCTTCGTTACAAATTCCGGCGATGTTGTCGAGTGAGCCGTTCGGATTCGCTGCGGCAGCAATCTGGCCGTCGGGCGTGGCGTAGCGAAAGATAATTCGATGGTCGCGCCGCAACTCGGCCAGCGTGGCCTCGTCGCAATAGTAATTGCCTTCCATGTGGCCGATGGGAATGGTCAGCACTTCGCCCTGCTTGCAGGCATTGGTGAACGGCGTGTCGGTCTGTTCCACGCGCACGTCCACGTTTTTGCAAACGTATTTCAGGCCCGCGTTTCGCATGAGCGCCCCGGGCAGCAAACCAGCTTCGGCCAGGATTTGGAAGCCATTGCAGATACCCAAAACCAGCCCGCCAGAAGCGGCGAACTTCTTGACCGAATCCATCACCGGCGAAAACTTGGCAATTGCCCCCGTGCGCAAATAATCGCCATAGGCAAACCCTCCGGGCACAATGATGGCGTCGCAATTTTCCAAGTCGTGCGAATCGTGCCAGAGAAACGTGACCGGCTGCTTGGCCACCGTTTGAATGGTCCAGTAAGCGTCGTGATCGCAGTTGGAGCCAGGGAAGACGAGAACGCCAAATTTCATCGCAGCTCTTTTTCAGCGCATGCGTTTTCAGCGCATGCGCGCGGGATCAGAGATGACGAAAGTCTAGCATGTCGGCGCAGGGCTTCCGCACTGTGTCACTATTAGCAAATGGCAATCGGCCAAAATGTTGGATCGCACCTGAAAATCGCAGGCGGAGCCGTCTGGGGCTGGCTGGTGGCGCAGTTCTTTGATTCGCTGGCCGTGGGTGTGTTGTGGTTCGTAGGGCTGCTGCTGGTGAAAATGTCCTGGCCGGTGGCGCTGCTCTGGGCCGTGGTCGGCGCGATCTGCCAGTTCATTCCTCACCTTGGACCAGTGCTGGGGCTGATCGGCCCCGGATTGACGGCTGCCGCGAAAGTAACCTCGCACTGGGAGCACTCCGAGCAACTGATTTACGTCCTGATTCTGTATGCCGTCATCATGATTCTGGATGGGCTGGTTCTCCAGCCATATTTTCTGCGCCGCCAGACCAAAGTTCCCATGTGGGCGTCGATTTTGACGCCCCTGGTGCTGGGGTTTGTGGTGCCGCTTTGGGGCGTTTTGCTGGCGCCTCCGTTGCTGGCGATTGTTTACGCCTACAAGGCTCGGCGGGCGAATGACGCCATCAAAATGCCGCCGCGGAATATGAGCTGCTAAGAGTATTCCAAACGCCCCGGATAATCGCCCAAGGGCTGGATTCCGCGTGGTATACTCTGGGTTTTGAGCGGGCGGCGCGAGTTTGTTTCTGCGCAAATTCCGCATCGAAATCATCGTAATTTCAACTCAAGAGGTAGCACATGTCCGGCCATTCCAAGTGGGCCACAATTAAGCATAAAAAGGGCGCGCTGGATGCCAAGCGCGGCAGAATTTTCACGCGTCTGATCCGGGAAATCACCATGGCGGCGAAGTCCGGTGGGGGCGATCCAGACGGCAACCCGCGTCTGCGCACCGCGATTGCGGCGGCGAAGGCTGAGAATATGCCAGCCGATAACATCAAGCGCGCTACCCAGCGCGGCACCGGGGAGCTGCCGGGAGTGAACTACGAGGAATTCACGCTGGAGGGCTACGGTCCCGGAGGCGCGGCCGTGCTGGTCGAGATCAGCTCTGACAACCGCAACCGCACTGTGAGCGAGATTCGGCATGTCTTTGGAAAGAACGGCGGCAATATGGCGGATGCCGGAGCGGTTTCCTATATGTTCCATAAGAAGGGCGATATTCTAGTCGCGAAATCCGCAGCCAAGGAAGACGACTTGATGAGTCTGGTGCTGGATGCGGGCGCGGATGACCTGGTGGATGATGGCGAAAATTGGGAAGTGCTGACTGCGCCTTCGGCGTACGAAAAAGTTTTGGAGGCGGTGAAAAAAGCTGGGATTGAGCCAATTTCGGCCAGCGTGGCCATGATTCCCGACCTCTTTGTGAAGCTGGAAGGCTCACAGGCTGCGTCGATGATCCGGTTGATGGAAGCGATGGAAGATCAAGACGACGTGCAGAACGTGCATTCGAATTTTGATATTGATCAGAAGTTGCTGGAGGAAGTGGCGGGCTAGGGTTTGGTTTTAGTTGCGAGTCGCGAAGGCCGTCTTTTGGCGGCCTTTTGTTTTGGGGGACTTGTCCCTCGGAATCAGTAGGCCCGAGGGTTCGTATCAGGGCACGGCTTCAGCCGTGCCGTCCGGGATCAATAAGACTGCGGGCTTTAGCCCCTGCGGGTCTTGAGGGCGAGCGAGCCAGCGCCTGAAGGCGCGGGCTTAAGGAGATCGAACGGCACGGCTGAAGCGGTGCCCTGATACGAAGCCTCTTCGTCGGACGGAAACTGTCGTTACAGAAGCTAGCGAAGGACGAAAATGAAAAAGCGGATGATCTGGTCTGTTTTGATGCTTGGCTTTTGCGTTCCATCTCGGGGACAGGTCGTCGCCGACGGCCCGCAAGCCGGCGGCCACGAAGTGCAGGTCTGGGCGGGCGGCGGCCACAGTGTTGCTGGCGGAACGCAGAACACGTCGGTGGCGAATCTGGGCCTGCGCTATGGCTGGGTGCTGACGAATCCCTTCCTGCCCGGGCCTTTGAAGGGGCGCTTCGAATATGCCGTGGATGCGGTTCCGGCATTTCTAATTTTTCAGCCGGGGAATACGGTCTACGGCGCTGGGATCAATCCCCTGAACTTGAAATGGAATTTCTCCAGCTTTGGACGCGTCGTGCCGTACCTGGAACTGAGTGGCGGCGTACTGTTCACCAACCAGGAGACTCCGGCGGGGACCTCGAAAATCAACTTCACGCCCGGAGCTGGTTTTGGCGTGCATGTGCTGCGGGGCGCGTGGAACTGGAGCGGGGAAGTACGCTATCTGCACATTTCCAATGCCGGATTGACGAAGCCAAACCCAGGGATTAACACGGTGCAAATCCGCATTGGATTGGGGCGTTTTAAGAAGTAGATCGCGTGGGGACGGCCGCCCTCGGTCGTCCGACTTCGAGCAGGAGCAGGTCCCCCCACTTCGCAGTTGCTTCGCTTCGCGAAGCAACTGCTTCGGTCGGATGACAATCCCAAAGAAGATAATCCTAAAAACTACTCTGCGGTCGTCGGATCAATGATCGTTCGTACCTGGGAGACCTTGTTGGCCGGGAAGCCGCCTTTGCTGGCGTGCTCGCGCACCATGGCTTCGTTGGGAGCGTTGTAAATGCAATAAATTTTGTCATCGGTGACGTAGCTGTGAACCCACTGGATTTCCGGGCCGAGTTGGCGCAGAACGCCGCAGGAAGTCTGAGAGACTGCTTTTAACTGGTCCGGCGTCATCTTGCCTGCGCCGGGGATTTCGCGTTCGATTACGTATTTGGGCATGATTCTCCTAAAGTACCGAGCGCGATTCTAGCGTGCGGTTGGGGATTGGAGCAACCGGGTGTAGGGTTCAGTGGACCTGGAGGCGAGCTTTACTCGGCTGGGCAGGCGAGGGCGCCTGCCCCTACGCGAGCATTGGTGGCGTCTAGTTTGTGCCTCCCGCAGTCTGCTTGGCGGTGGCTTCGGTAAAACTGAAGCTTTTCTCCAGGGTGGTGAAGGGCTTGCCTGCAACCTCCACATACGGATAAACCATGTAATTCAGCGGCGGGCCGGCTTGCGGCGGGTTCAGGCGCAGATCGCGTCCAACGGTGAACTGGACGCGGTCGGCGTCGCGGGTGCCGAAGAAATAGTCGTGTTTTTCTTGATGTTTCCAGGCCTCGGAGATGTCGACGGGTACCCAGCCCAGCTCGGCCGTGTAGAAATCCGCCCAGCAGTGGTATCCGGCGATGTCCCCGGAAGGCTTATCCGAAGGGATGGAAAAGCCGATCTCAAAGCGCGAAGGGATTTTCTCGGAACGAGCCATGGCGATGAACAGCGAGTGGAAGTCGGTGCAGTTGCCGCGCTTGGCGTCGCAGGCCCAGATGGCGTCGCCGTTGCCCCATCCGGTTCCGGATTTGTCATAGCGCAGCGTCTTGAAGACGTACTCGTAGATGGCAGCCGCGCGGGCGATGGGAGTTTCTGCGCCTTTGGTTTGCTCGGCAGCCAGTTCGGCGGGGACGCCGGTGATGGGTACGAGGCGGTCTGGTTCGAGGTAGCGCGCGAGGAGAGCTCTCTCAGTGGGTTCTTTTCTGGCATCGGGGCCGGGCTTGCCGGCGGCTAAGACTCGCGTCTCGTGGCGGACCACGTCGTATTCCAGCGTGAACTTGTAGGTGTCCTGCTTGGCGTGCGGCGTTTCCGCGTAGAGCAGGGAGTTGCCGTATTCGGGTTCGCGGGTTTCGCGCATGGGCAAGTCTCCTTCCTTGGAGACGAGGCGGACGTCCTGAAATGCGTTGGAATGGGCCAACGGGATCCATATTTTTAGCGGTTCTCCGGCAGGGACGCTCTTGACTGTGAACGAGTAATGAAATTGGAAGTGGCGTTGGTTCTGGGCGTTGGCAGCGAGAGTGGTGAATGCGACGAGGCATGCGGCAAGGCAATGGGAAAGCATGGAGGTATCCTTTCGGGAGGTACGGCGCAGAAGATGTTGGGAAACGACCGACGGGCGTTTTAGGGGCTAGGCTCAGGTGAAGCCGGGAGCGAGCGCGAGGAGGATGTTGCGGGACATGAAGGAATAGTTTCGAAGGGAGCCGGTGAGATTGTCAAGCAGGGGTGATTTTTTGGGTCTTGATAAGAGGTTTATGGGTCTTGACATTCAGTTATAATTAATCTAAAATCTTAGTAAATTCAGATATAGCTGTTTAGCCTTGTCCCATGAAACCAAAATCAAGAACCCTTCGCTCTCGACAACTTGAACGCGCTCTGAAGCCTTACGTAGCCGCAGCGGAGCAAACGAGGCCGCAGCGCGGGTGGATTCGCGCGATTCGCGAGGCCACGGGGATGACCCTCCGGGAGATGGCGCGACGGATGGGCAAAGTTCCGTCCTTGGCACTGTACTTGGAGAAATCCGAGGCTGACTACCGCATCACGCTGGGGAGTCTTCGCGATGCCGCCGCCGCGCTCGGATGCGATCTGGTCTACGCGCTGGTTCCGAAGCATGGCTCGGTCGCTGAACTTTCAGAGCAGCGCGCCCGGGCCGAGGCTGAAGAAAACGTTCGCGCAGTGGAACACTCAATGGCGCTCGAAGACCAAGCGGTGGGCGGCGTCGAGAAGAAGATCGCCGAAGAGACGAGGCGGATTTTGTCCCGAGGCTAGGAGCCGACATGCCGTCCCGCACGAGTGATGGTCAGACGCCTCTTTCCCCGGATGAATTGGCGGATCTGATTCCAAGTCTCTCAACCAAACAGGAACTCAACGAGTGGGAGCGGGACAACATCCTGGCGGGACGGTCGTGGGCGCTGCGAGATCGTACCAGCGCGTGGGATATGGTCTCGGATGCCTACGTGCGAAAGCTGCATCGGAAGATGTTTGACCAGACGTGGAAGTGGGCTGGGAAGTATCGCACGACGGAAAAGAATCTGGGCGTTCCGTGTGAAGAAATTCATGAGCGGTTGGCCGCGATGCTGGGAGATGTGCGTTTTTGGTTGGAGCACCAGACGTATTCCATCGATGAGATCGCGTTGCGCCTTCATCATCGGCTGGTGGTGATTCATCCTTTTCCGAACGGTAACGGCAGGCACGCGCGGCTGCTGGCGGACATCTTTGTTATGAAACACAGCTTGCCTCGTTTTAGCTGGGGAGCCAAAGACCTGGTGCGTCCAGGAGAGGCTCGCGCGAAGTATCTGGAAGCGATTCGCGCGGCGGATGGTGGGGATTTGCGGTTGTTACTGGAGTTTGGGCGACAATAGCTCGCCAACTCTTACGGTTGCAGCCTCTCTGCCGCGCCGGATATCCTCATCACTATGTCAACTCTCGTCGAATGCGTTCCCAATTTTTCCGAAGGCCGAGACAAGGCCAAGGTCGATGCCATCGTGGAAGCGATGAAGCGTGACGGCGTCTACCTGCTGGATCGCGAGATGGATTCCGATCACAATCGCTGCGTCATCACGCTCGTCGGCGAGCGCGAAGCGATTCAGGAGGCGGCGATTCGCGGTGTGGGTAAGGCTGCCGAGCTGATTGATTTGACGCAGCACCAGGGAGCGCATCCGAGGATGGGGGCGGCGGATGTGGTGCCCTTTATTCCCATCGACGGCGTCACTTTGGAAGACTGCGTGGCCATGGCGAAGCATGTTGGCGCGGAGATTTGGAAGCGCTACCAGGTGCCGGTGTATTTGTATGAAGCGGCGGCTGCGACGCCGGAGCGGCAGGGGCTGGAGAACGTGCGTCGTGGGCAGTTTGAGGGTTTGCGCGAAGAAGTGAAGACGAATCCGGCGCGACAGCCGGATTTTGGCCCAGAGTTCAGCCAAGCCGCTTTGCATCCCACAGCCGGGGCGACGGTGGTGGGTGCGCGCAAAGCTCTGGTGGCGTACAACGTCTTTCTGAACACGACCGACGTCGCCATTGCCAAGAAAATCGCCAAGGCTGTGCGGCAGTCCTCGGGCGGGTTTCGTTTTGTGAAAGGCGCGGGATTTTTGGTGCGCGGGTTGGCGCAGGTCTCCATGAACCTGACCGATTTCGAGCAGACGCCGGTGCATCGCGTATTTGAGTTTGTGAAGCGCGAGGCGGCGCGGTACGGGGTTTCGCCGCTGTCGAGCGAGATTGTTGGCCTGATTCCGAAGAAGGCTTTGGAAGATGCTGCCGAATGGTTTTTGCAGGTGGAGAGTTTTGACTCGTCGTTGATTCTGGAAAACCGGTTGGCGGCGGTGATGAGTGGCAAGATGGCGGTTGGCGGTTTGCGGGCAGGCGTGGAACCGTTTGTGGAACAGTTAGCCGCTCCCACGGCGACTCCAGGCGGCGGCAGTGCGGCGGCGGCGGCCGGGGCGATGGCTGCGGGTCTCGCGCAAATGGTGGCCAGCATGTCACGGGGCAAGAAGGCGTATCTGCAATATGAATCGCAGCTGAGCGAGGCCATTGCCAAGCTGGGTCCGCTGCGCGAAGAACTGAAGGCTGCGATTGACTTGGATGCCGAGGCCTACAACTCCGTGATGAAGGCACACAAGGCGGGGCGAGAGAATCCGGAAGGTTGTGAGGCCGCTATCGAGGCCGCGCTCAAGCAAGCAACCTCGGTACCGCTTTCGGTGGCGGAGAGGGCGGCTGAAGTTGGTCGGATTGCCGCGTCGCTGGGCGCAGTCTCGAGCCCTAATATGAAGTCGGATTTGACGACCGCTCAGGCGCTGGCGCGGGCGGCTATCGAGGGGGCGCTGGCGAATGCGGAGATTAATTTGGAATCGTTGAAGGATGGGGTCTTTGTGGCCGAGGTCAGGACGAGGGTAAGCGCAGTGAAAGCGTAAAATTGGAGCGAGGTTGGATGCTTTGGAAAGACGCACCAGCGTCGCGCTAAAAGAGCCAAAACTACGAATTGTCCCTTTATTCCTGCTGATGTTGGTCTGCGGCGTAGCCCTGTTTTTGGTCTTGCCTCGAATGAAGTACCGACGAACGAATTTCTTCACATGTTTCCAGAGCGCTACCGGATTGCACCCGGGTGCAAATGTGCGGGTCGCGGGCGTCGCTGTGGGAGTAGTCCGCGCGGTAACGGCGGGAGATCAGGTATGTACGATCAAAGTTGAGATGACCGTCCGAACGCCCGCGACTTCTGGGATTCCCGTCGATGGGGTCGCAAAATTGGAGCTGGATGATCGAGGCGCTACGGTGGTGGAAATTGACGTTCGCGGTGCGTCTTCTCGTCAGGTTCCAGAGAACGGTTTCCTGAGGAGCCGGAGCCCGGATGTGGTGCCGCGCTAAGTGGTCGATCCAGTTCGATCCCGGCATGCTGTGCCGTAGGCCATCTGGCGACGTGTCCTTTGGTGCTACTCCCCTAGCCTGTTTCTCAACGTACAATTGCAAGAACAGGTCACTCTTGGCGTTCTCTGTGCATCCAAGTTTCTGAGTCGAGATGGTAAAAGTCAGTCCGTCAAGTAAAGTTCCTCAAGTAAAGTCCGTAAAAGTTCAGGCGTGAGGTTGGTTATGCGCAATTTAGTTCGTTCTTCAGTCTCGGTTTCGTTGATCTGCTTATTGGCGGTTTCGGGTTGGTCGTTGCCCATGGGGACGGCGGCGCGGTCCGTGGTTCCCAGCGATGTGCAGCAGATTATTTCGGTGGATTACCGAGCCGTGCATAACTCGCCGCCAGCCATGGCGCTGCGGAACAAGCTGCTGCCGGAGAACCTGAAGCAGTTTGAAGCGGCTTTGAAAAGCGCGGGCATTGATCCTGATCGCGATCTCGACCAACTGACGTTCGTCTCATTCCGCGTTCCGAAGCAGGGCATCAAGATCGTTGGCGTGGGCCAGGGACCTTTTCCTATGAAGGCATTCCTGAAGCGGATGCTGAAGGAAAAAGTTCGTCCCATGAAGCTGCGGACGGCGCTGCTCTATCCCATGGGCGGAATGCAGATGACGTTTTTAGATGACAGCTCGATTTTGTTTGGCGACAGCTCGGCCATGAAGGGTGCGCTGGATGCGCGGGACGGCCTGGCGGCTCGGCTGGATTCCAATCCGCAGGTTTCGGATCTGATGTCGTCGGTGGATTCGAATCCCATTTGGAGCGTTCTGGACCAGGAAGGGACGCAGAATATGATGCGTTCGACGTTGGGCGATGCCGCCAAACTGGCTGATTTTGAGACGGTGAAGAAGCGCCTGCTGGGTTCGCGCTATGGCATGGAATTTGGCAGCGGCGTGGACTTCAACATGGACGTGGTGACTTCAGACTCCATCACCGCCGCGACGCTTTCTGCGCTGATGAAGGCGGGCGTAACTTACAAGAAGATGACGGCGACTCCGATTGAGAAGTCGGCGCTGGAGAACGTGACGGTCAGTTCGGAAAGCTCGAATCTGACGCTGAAGTTCAAGACTGACGAGAAGAAGTTTCAGTCGCTGGTGGACTCGGAATTGTTTGCTTCGGTGGCGCGGTAATCCCGTGCGTGCATTTTGAATACGAGATCGCTGCTGACGACTACGTAGCGGGCCAATTGCTCTATCACAAGCACACTCCCAGTCGGAAGCATACTGAGGGCGTAGTTGCTCAGGGCCTTGCTGGTTTGTTTTTCCTGGTGGTGGCTTGGAACGAGAGGCGCATTAGTTGGTCAGTGGTTTTGATTTCTGCCTTCGGAGTTTGGTGGATTTATGGAGCGCTGGCGAGTTTGTTCGTCGCGCGGCACTTTCGGCGTGCCTACAAGAAGTCCGAGTTGGCTGGTAGAAAATTCCAGGCTGACGTGGATGCGGACGCGATCGAGGTAAGAGACGATCTGTTTAGCTGGCGGGTTCGCTGGCCAGGAGTGCGACTAAAGGCCGAGAACGATCAGATGTTCATGTTGTATGCGGCTGGCACGATCTTCATGTTCGGAAAGAAATATCTGACTGAAGCGCAACAACTCGAATTGCGAAGGCTTTGCGGGTTCAAGTTCTTACGCTGACGGGTTCCGAGGAATTCGTGAGACACCTCGCCGCAGCGGCTAAAGCCGTTAAGTAGGAGGTTCTTGTCGGCACGGCTGAAGCCGTCCCCTGATACGACCCAAACAGGCGAAAATACAGAGAAGACAACCTGTTACTTTTTCTTCGCTGCGGCCATTCGTTCGCGCTTGGTTTTAGCCCAGCCTTCCTTGTTGGACTGGCGAGCACGGGCCACGGCGAGAGCATCATCCGGCACGTCTTCGGTGAGGCAAGACGCGGCTCCTACGTAAGCACCGTTCCCCAAGCGGATCGGCGCGACCAGCGTGGTATCGCTGCCGACAAACACGCGGTCGCCGATGATGGTTTTGTGCTTGTTCACGCCGTCATAGTTGCAGGTGATGGTGCCGGCACCGATGTTCACGCCGTCGCCGATTTCCGCATCGCCCAGGTAGGAAAGGTGGTTGGCTTTCGAACCCTTGCCCAGCTTGATCTTCTTGGTTTCCACGAAATTGCCCACGTGCGCGCCCTCGCCAATTTCACTTCCGGGCCGAAGGTGGCTGTAGGGGCCTAGCAGCGCGCTATTGGCCACGAGCGCGTCGTCGAGAATGCAGCCGGGGCGGACGAGAACATGGTCGCCGAGCGTGGAATTGCGGATCACGGTAAACGAGCGAATGTGGCAGTTCGCGCCGATCTTCGTCGAGCCAAGTAGCTGAACGGATGGCTCGATAACCGTATCGGGCGCGACTTCAACATCGGCGTCGATCACGCAAGTCTCCGGCCTGAAAATAGTGACACCGGTAAGCATCAGGTCGCGGCATTTGCGGTCGCGCAGCATGGCATCAAGACGCGCCAGTTCGACCAGTGTGTTGATGCCAGCCACTTCCATATCGTCGGCGACCGGCGTAGCCACAACCTTGGATTTGGACTTGGAAAGAATTGCGGCCATGTCGGTGAGGTAAAACTCACGGTGGGCATTTTCGGTTTTCAGCTGGTCAATGTGCGCGTAGAGGGGCTTCACGGCAAAGGCATAAAATCCGGCGTTGATTTCCCGCAGGTTGGCCTTGCGCTGTTTGGGCGTGAGCGATTTCTCTTCCACGATTTCGGTAACTAGAGCGCTGGTTTTGGCCTTGCGCACGACGCGTCCGTAACCAAAAGGGTCTTCCGGGAGAGCGCTCAGCAGCGTCATGGCGGCTCGTTGTTCCATATGATAGTCGCGCAGCTGGGCGATGGT
>JAYWAL010000165.1:0-20921 GCA_043782485.1 Acidobacteriaceae bacterium
ACCAGCGGCTGATCCGGCTTGTAATTGTGGCGCAACGTTAACGAACCATCCGCATTCGTTTTCTGTCGGCACGCCCAGCGAACTGGATGGCGCACGCCCTTGACTTCCAACTCCGCTTGTAGCCGCAGGCCCTGCCATGGAACGCCCGCTGGCAGCATGAGCATGGCTTGATGAACGCCGCTCGGCTTGGGATAACCCGCGTCGATGCAACCGGAGACACGAACCTTGTTGTCTTCGCTGAACACCGTGAAGCGCAGCACGCCTGGGACCGGGGCGATGCCATCGTTGACCAATCCCACCACCAGGCCGTTAGCTCCATCGCGGGTGAACGTCCAGAGAAACGACGGGCGGATGCGATAGCCGATCTGCCGGGCCATTGCGTCGATTGGCTCCGGAAACTTTTCGTAATAGCTCAAAATGCTCCGCGCCGATTGATTGTGCCAGCACCAGACAGAGAGATAGTTAGCGCCAACATCGGCCACGTGAGAAAGAATCTGCTCGTTGTAGGTGATCCCGTCTTCGTCAATTTGCAGGTCCTTGGTGTCGCCGGTGGTAAAACCCACCTCGCAGATGGCGGCGGCCCACGGCGGACGGTAGCTCAATGCCTCGATTTGTGTGTTCTCAATAAAGATCGTGTCCGTACGCAGCCAGTTGCCGGTGCGGATGGTGCGATCCAGCATGTCGGCGTTGCCGACATTGCTGAAATCGGGCTGCGTGTTGGTGGCTAGCGGGACTTTGGTCCAGTGTTCGAGTTGTGTTTCAAACATCGTGGCCCAAGTCTGTTCTGCAACCAGTTGACTCGGGAACGGATTGCCCTCGTAGGGCCAGGTGTGGCCTTCGCCCCAAAAGCCGTACATCATCGTATCCATGAACTCGACCTGCGGATGACCGTTGAGTTCGGCCGCCAGCAGCTGGTTCAATTCACGGAACGCGGCCTGATACTCCGGGTGGTCGTAACGCGGCACGCGATTGTCTTTTTTGTAGCGCATCTCGCCGGGGCTGCCCCTCCACTCGCCTTTGAGCTTGACGGAAGGGACCTTCTTGAGGAGGAAGTCCGGCATTCCAGGTTCTGGAACATCAGGATTTTCCAGCTGAACTCGGAAGCCAATGCGCTTGTCATAGCGGCGGGCGAGTTCGAGCGCCGTCTTCCACCATTCGGCGAAGTCGAGCCTTCCGGGCTGTTTCTGAACCTCGCGCCAGTTGGGACGCAGGTAGACCTTCTGCACGAACGGCAACTGGATCAGGTCCTCCAAAGTTCGTTCCTGCGTCTGACCGGGAACACTGAGCGGGCCGGTGTCGTCGGAAACATAAACAATGAGGCCCATGCCGTAGTTGCTGACGATTTCCTTAGAGGGTGAGGTAATCATCGATACATCGCTTTCCGGAACAACCGCGCAAGGACCGTACTGCGGGAACGGCCCCTGATAGAGGCGATCAGGAACCTGCGGACCGGTGCCCCAATCGTATTTGTCCCAGTTGTGTTCGGGGATGGCGGCTTTGGCGCGATTGGGCAGCAGGGCGGCTGCGAATCCGGCAGCGCTGGCGGATTGGAAGAAGGTGCGGCGATTCATCGGCTCTCTCCGGCAGAAGGAAGATTTGGATGCCACAGATGATACCGCAGAACCGAAATAACACGAAAGCATGTGAAAGTATTCGTAAAACTACCAGTTGAACCCAAAAAGCGTCTTGCAGTGTGCAACTTCCTGCACAAAAATGCCCCCAAAAGTCGCAAAACTTTGCACTTGCGAACGCATTCGTGCGAATTCGGAAAAACCAGTTTTTGCAACATCCACAAACGAAACGACTTCCCGCAAAATGTTCCACGTGGAACATTTTCAACCCACCCGTCCGACGACCTCGGTAATCTTGTCGCGCGCTTCAAGGCCAGCTATCTTGCGGATTATGGCTAACTCGATCAAGATTTCAGAATTTAGTGACGTGCGGGGAGCTTTTCATTGTGAACACAAAACTGGTGGTTCCAGCGGCGTCGAAACCAGCAGCATCGAAAAAGGACAGGCAGTATTGTGCGAAGGTTGCAGCGCGCAACTTGCTGGCGGTTCCGCGATGGTGGGTGAAGGATTTTCTCTGCGCCAAACCGCGTTTGGCGGTTGGGTAAAAACCAAGGCGGCAGCGAAATAGAACGGGGCTTTACTTTTTGCTCGCTGCAGACAGCGCCGTCAGAGTGGGATAGCTGGTGACCTCGGTAAAAGACATTTCCGGAGGACTAGCGGCGGAATGAACTGCCTGAACGAGAAGTTCGAGAGCTTGTGCGGTATTGGCTGGAACGATGACCGTGGCTTTGAGAATTTTTTCGCGAACCCACAATTGCCCGGTCTTCGGAAGGCCGTCGCAACCCGTGTAGAGCAGGTGTTGCCAGCGGGATATTTTCTCTGAGTTCTCTGCATGGAACGATTTACGGGCGCCAATGGCCATGGAGTCATCCTGGGCGGCGACCAAATCGATGCGGTCGTCTTTCGAGGTGGAGAGGCGGAGCCAGGAGCTGACGGCTTTTTGGGCACTCTCCTCAGTCCAGTTGCCACGAAGCATTTTGGTTTGGATGTTGGCAGGTTTAGTTTCGAGCATACCCTTGGTGCGTGCGACCGACGCGTCTCCGGAAGCACCCTGGATGTAGAGAACGGTGCCGCCTCCAGGCAGAAGCGCCGCGAATTGTTGTCCCTGAATGCGACCGATTTCAACATGGTCGGAGCTGATGGCAAAGACCGGTGACCTGGAAGAACGGCGTAGTTCGGCAAGGTAATCGGCGTGGCGGTTGAGCAGAACCCAACCGATGCCAGCGCCGACGGCCGCGCGCGCTGCCTGCGGCAAGGTCGTGCCAACCGGTTCCACCAGGATGGCGGTAGGCCGGTTCTCCGCGGACTGAATCACCCTCAAAATCTGTTGGCTTTGCTCGATGGCTTCATTGTTGGCGTGAAGGATTTCCACGGTGACGCCGAGGCGGCGGGCAGCGGCGTGGGCGGCGGCGGCTTGCTCGATCTGGTAGTCGTTGTCGTCGTTGGTGAGCGAGACGACGAAGCGGAGATTGGCCAAAACATCCTCCGAACTGGCTTTGCTGGGTCTGAAGGAGCTGAGGTCAGGCATTTGGTGGGCGCTGTAGGATTTGAACCTACGACTTCCACCGTGTGAAGGTGGCACTCTACCGCTGAGTTAAGCGCCCTTGGTGCTGTTTTGCGATTATACCAAACGTGACCTTGCTTGATGCTGGAAGGGCCGTGTTACGCTGGAGCGCAGTGGGGCGTAAGTGGTTCCATTGTTGGGGTTTGGAGCGATGACGGGCGATTCGGGAACAATTCGGGCGAGGGCGGAGAGGGGCGACGGCGGGGTGAACGCCGAGGCGCAACTTTCCGCGGCGGATGGGGTTCATACCGGTGTGAGCAGTATTGCCTTGAGCGCGATGGGCGGTTATGTGGCGGAGGCGGAGAGTGTTGGCGACGCTGAGGTCATGCTGCGGGTAAAAACCGGAGACGATGACGCGTTTGAGTATTTGGTGCGGAAGTATCGACGGGCGATGGTGCATTTTATGTTTCGCTCGGCGCGGACGCAGGCGGTGGCGGAAGATTTGGCGCAGGAAGTGTTTTTGCGGGTGTACCGGTCGCGGGAAAGTTATGAAGCGAGCGCGAAATTCACGACCTGGTTATATCGGATTGCGACCAATTTAGCCATCAACCATGCGCGGGATACGAAACACGAGCGTCCGGAAAATGTGGTGAGCGTGGATGAGAGAGACCCGGAGACAGGGCTGGGATTTGATGTGGCGGATGGCTCGATCTCGGTGGAACAGGATTTAGTGCGGCGCGAGCGGTTGCTGGCGATTCGGGCCAAAGTGCTGGGGTTGCCGGACAAGCAACGAACTGCAGTGTTGATGCACAAGTATCAGGGGATGGATTACAAACAGATTGCGGACGTGCTGAAGCTGAGTGAATCGGCGACGAAATCGTTGCTGTTCCGAGCGTATGAGACTCTGCGGGAGCAGTTGAAGGAGTTTGTATGAGGTGGAATATGAAATGCGACGAAGTACGGGAGGCGATGCCGGACTTGGCGGCCGGGTTGGGAGAGCCGTCGAGCACGGTACAAGCGCATTTGCGGGAGTGCGCGGGGTGTGCGGCGCAGTTGCAGGATTTCCGGCAGACAATGGCGTTGCTAGATGAGTGGGATGCGCCGGAGCCGTCAGCGTATTTTGATACGCGGCTGCAAGCTCGTCTGCGCGAGGAAAAGGCTGCGGCGGCGGGGCGGGGATGGTGGGCGTGGGTGCCGCGAGTTGCCATGGCATTGGTGGTGGCCGCGGGAGTGGGGGTATTCCATTTTCATAACAGAACGACGAATGGCAGTGCTCCGGCGGTGATCCAGACGAGCGCTGCGGTTGAGCGGGGGACCGCGGTGGGAGATTTGCAGACTCTGGATAGTGACAACGAGTTGTATGCGGACTTTGATGTGCTGGATGATGTAGATAGTCAGCAGAATACGGCGACAGCGACGAATTAGGCATAGGCTTGTTTCGTAAATGGTTCGCGATTCGGGAGCCCTTACCTCAGGGGCTAAAGCCCAGATTGTTTGTGGGCTGGGGTGTCACGGCTAAAGCCGTGACCTTTCAAAGATTTTCATGGACCATCAAGACTTCTGGCTTTGTGAGGTATGAAGCGGGTATTTGTTTGACGGGTTATGGAATTGACCGGTTTAAGGAGAATGGTGAGGGTGCGGGAATTGCGATCCATGACGAGGGCGTTGCTGTTGGCTGGCGGAGTTCTGCTGGCGGCGGTGGCTGGGGCGCAGACACCAAGGCGGCCAGCGGTTCGCGCGGAGCGGCGTGCGGAACATCGTGCGGAACATCGTGCCGAACATCGTGCCGAACGTCGTGCCGAACGTCGTACGGAACGGCGTGCGGAACGGCGAGTCGAACATCGTGCAGCTCGGCAGGAAGCGCCACAGGCAGCGCCGCGTCCGGCACCAGCCAGAAAGCCTGGTCCCCATGCCGGGGATTGGCTGCGGAATAATCAGGGGTTGCCGACCGAGCAACAGGAGCGGGCGTTGCGGGAGGATCCTCAGTTCAAGAAGTTGCCTGCGCAGAAGCAGGAGCAATTGCGGGAACGCCTGGAGCGGTTCAATGCGCGGCCTCCGGAGCAGCGGGAACGGATTTTGCAGCGCATGGAAACATGGGAGCACTTGACGCCGCCGCAACAGCAACATGCGCGGGATTTGTTCCAGAAGATGAAGCAGTTGCCTCCAGAGCGGCGGCGGACAATGACGGCGGCGGTGCGCAACCTGCGACAGATGGCTCCGGAGCAGCGCCGGCAGGTGCTGAACTCGCCGCGGTTTGGGGCGATGTTTTCGCCGGATGAGCGGGAGATGTTGAACGGGGTGACGCAGTTGCCAATGGCTGCGCCGGGTGGGCCGGAGTAGGGGGCTGTGGCTTTGGCAGGAAGAGCCATCAAGCCCTTACCGCAGGGGCTGAAGCCCCTCATTTTTGGGCTATGTCACCGGGCTGAAGCCCGGTGCTACCGTGTCTGGCATTTGCAAAGAGTTCTCACGCACTCTCTAAAACCCATTTATTTTAAAGTCTCAACGCGGCGCTGAAGCTCCGCTCTACCGTGAGTGGCAATGTGCGTAGGGTTCTCACGCATTCTCTGAAGTGCTGCGTCGCCCAAAAGATTGGATTAGAACACGCAGCCCGCGATCAAACTCAAATTTCTAAATCGCAGCGCCTAAAGGCGACTGAAAATGCAGCACGTGCGGCACGGCTGAAGCCGTGCGCTGATACAGATCTTACTTTCACCACGGGCTGCTAGTACCGTGACCGGGTGATTGTGTAGTCCCGCGTCTTCCTGGTAGCCGCCCACCCTGTCGCTGAGGAACGCGACAAGGACGGGGCACCCCCAAGTTCTTGTGTGGTAATTTTCACCCGGTCACGGTACTAGCTAACGGAGTAGGTTTTTTAGGACGAAGAGGGCGTTGGCTGGGCGTTCGCCCAGGCGGCGCATGAAGTAGGGGTACCACTCTGTGCCGAAGGGGATGTAGACGCGGACGTTCCAGCCGTCGCGCACCAGGGATTGTTGCAGGTCACGGCGGATGCCGTGCAACATTTGGAACTCGAAGGCCGAGGGGGGAATTTTTTCGGCTTGGGCGAAGGCTACGGCTTGCTGGATGATGCTTTCGTCATGGGTGGCCAGGCCGTGGTAGACGCCGCTGGTCATCAGAATTTTCATCAGCTTGACGTAATTTGCGTCGACTTCGGACTTCTGCTGAAAGGCGATGTCTCCGCCTTCTTTGTAAGCGCCTTTGCAGAGGCGGATGCGGATTTCCCGGGCCAGCAGTTCCTGAACATCTTTCTCGCTGCGGAACAGGTAGGCCTGGATGACCGCGCCGACACAACCTGCGTTGCCGGGCTGGCTGTGCAGGTTGTGGACTAAATCCAGAGTGCGCTGCGTATAGGGCGAACCCTCCATGTCGACGCGGACAAAATTCCTGGGCTGCATGGCAGCGGCTTTGGCGACGAGGCTGCCGACGATGTCACGGGCCATTTGCTCATCAAGATCGAAGCCCATGTGGGTGAGCTTGACGCTGACGTTGGCATCAAGGCGGCGGGCGGCGATTTCGTCGAGAATCTGGTGGTAAAGAGCGGCGCTTTCGCGGGCTTCTTGGGCGTTGGTGACGTTTTCTCCGAGGTTGTCGAGAGAAACGTGCATGCCAAGCTGGTTGACGGAGTGCGTGGCGGCGACGGCATCCTGGATGGAAGTTCCGGCCACGAAGCGGCTGGAGAGCTTGCGGCCAACGCTGGAACGCTCGGCGAGGCCGCGAATGGCGCGGTTTTCGGATAGGCCTACAAAGAACGCTCTCAGCACGCGCGCGTCACCTTAGGGAGACTCTGATTCAGTGCTTGGCGAAACAGCCGAGTACGACAAGAACGACCCTGCGGGGCTAAAGCCCCTGATGTTATGCGGCTTTGGCGGCACGGCTGAAAGCCGTGCCCTTTCAAGGCGGTTGAGATCAGGGACTTAATCAGAGTTTCCTTAGTGGCCATGCTCGTGTTCCAGAAACTTTTCCACTTCCAGCGCCGCCATACAGCCGGTGCCAGCGGCGGTGATCGCCTGACGGTAGCGGCGGTCCATGACATCGCCGGAGGCAAACACGCCGGGAATGCCGGTGTGGACAAATTTGTTGGTAATCAGGTACCCATCGGCATCCATTTCCAACTGATCTTTGAACATTTTGGCGTTAGGGTCGTGGCCGATGCCGAGGAACATGGCGCTGGTGGGAAAATCCCAGACCACGCCAGTTTGAACGCGGCGCAGCTTCAGCGCGGTGACTTCTTTTTTCGAAACGTCGAGAACGTCTTCCACGATCGTGTCCATGAGGAACTCAATCTTCGGGTTCTGCTGGGCGCGCTCGAGCATGATTTTGGAGGCGCGGAATTCCTCGCGGCGATGAATGATGGTGACTTTGCTGGCGAAGCGGGTGAGGAAGGTGGCTTCCTCCATGGCGGTATCGCCGCCGCCAATGACGGTGATGGGCTTGCCGGAGAAGAAGAAGCCATCGCAGGTGGCGCAGGAAGAGACGCCGTGGCCAATGAGGGCTTGCTCGTTGGGCAGGCCCAGCCAGCGCGCGGAGGCTCCACTGGCAATGATGAGCGACTTGGTTTGGATGGTCTGTTTGCCCAGGTTGAGAGTGAAGGGACGATGGGAAAGATCGGCGCTGACGACATGGCCGGTGCGGTATTCCGCGCCAAATCTCGCAGCCTGCTTCTTCATATTTTCGATGAGCTCGGGGCCTTGGATGCCGTCGGGAAAGCCGGGGAAATTTTCGACCAGGGTGGTGAGGGAAAGCTGGCCGCCCGGCTCGTGGCCTTCCAGTACTAGCGGAGCCAGGTTGGCGCGAGCCGTGTAAAGGGCGGCGGTGTGGCCGGAGCAGCCAGAGCCTAGGATGACGACGTTGCGAATAGATTCGGTCATTGGGGATGTTTTAGCGTTCAGTGGTTAGCAGCCTGTGGTAACAATCAGAGTCCAAAATCTAGTGCCTGAAGTGGCTGCTGAAAAAGTAACTTTTTAAATCGACCCCTAACAGCGGGGGCTAAAATCGATTCATTACAAAAGGCTTATCGCAGCACTGAAGTGCTGCGCCGCCCAAAAGCTGCTGCTAGAGCGAATTTTTCAGCAGCCTGTGAAGGCGCACTGAAATCAAAGCGGTTACGCCACCCCCTGGACTGCGCTCAGGGCAGGCTACTGAAGCGGTGGCCTGATACGAACCCTACTTCTACCACGGCTTATTAGATGAATGGCGGGCACGTTAGTTTCAGCCACTGCTAGTTTAGCAAGGTTTGCGGGTGGGTTTGAAATGCGGGTTGCGGGGTTGGCGCGCCGGCTAGGCGTCCCTAGGTTAGGAGCCCGTGGTGAAACTGAAATTCCCAAATCGCAGCGCCTAAAGTGGCTGCTGAAAACGTCATTCCTTACCAGATTAACCCCTTACCTCCGGGGCTAAAAGCCCCTAATTACCGAACACTTATCGCAGCACTGAAGTGCTGCGCCGCCCAAAAGCGATGGCTAAATCGATTTTTCAGCATCCTGTAGAGGCGACTGACAATGCAGCAGTTACGGGGCTGAAGCCGTGCCCTGATACAAATCTTACTTTCACCACGGGCTATTAGTTAGGCGGGCTTACTGATGAAAGGTGGCGTTCTTGAAGTTGGAGCCACAGGTGGGATCGGCGTAGCACTTGCGGAAGCTGGGAACGACCAGGGCTTGTTCAACGGTGGGGTCGTTGCGCTCGGTCAGGGATTCCGCGGTGCGGCGGGCGTTCTCGAGGTCTCCCGACTTTTGATAGGCGTCGGCGAGCAGTTCGACGGAGAGAGGGTTGTCGGAGTCCTCTTCCAGGTGCTCAATGGCGCGGTCGTAGTTGCCTTCCGAATAGAAGAGCGCGGCGGCGGCACCGTGAAAGGCGCTTTCAATCAGCCGGTCGCTGGCGACTTGAGCCATTTGGTCGAGAAGCGCCAAATGAGCGTCGGCGGCTTTCTTGTCTCCGGCACGAACAGCCAACTCCACGCGAGCGCGGAGGATTTGCGCCGATTCTTGCTGGAGAGCCATTTTGGTGACGTTCTCGTGGTCGCGCAGAGCGGCCTGGGCGTTGTCCAAGAGCTGCGAAGCGCGCTTGCCATCGGGCTGATAGATGGCCATTTGGCGGTACGTGTCGGCTTCGGTTTGGCTGATGTGGCGGGCATGGGCGGCGTCGGCAATGGCCTGAAAGGCACGGTCAGCGCTTTTGAAGTCACCGTCACGAACGTAGGTGGTGGCTTCGCGGGTTTTCCAGAGAACCTGCTGCATTTCCTCGAGGGGAAACTTTTCGAAGGCGATTTTGTATTGCTCGCGGGCCTGGGCCTGTTTTCCCATTAGGGAGTAGGTGTCGGCGAGTCCAAATTGGGAAGAATAGAATTTTGGATCAATGGCGAGCGCGGCGCGATAGTGCTCGATGGATTGGTCAAAGCGTCCGGCCAAGCGCAGAATTTCGGCGTAAGAATCTTCCGGATTTGGATCGCCCGGCAAGGCGGCGGCGTATTTGGCCATGAAGGCCACGGCCTGGTCATACTGGCGAAGGGCGGCATAGTTGTAGGCCATATTGTTCATGAGGCCAGGTGAATCGGTGATTTCGGATTGCGAATAAATGGCAAGAGCGCGGGGGTATTGAGTTTGCGTCATCAGCCACCAGGAGGCCATCCATACGACCATTTTGTCGTGCGGGTACTGATTGACCACATCATTCATGCTGGTGATGGCGGGAATCATTTTGTGCTGGGCGGCATCCTGGTACCACTGGATGATGGTGCGTTCGGCAGGGCTGGCGTGCTGGCGTGTGGCAAAGGCCTTTTGCTGCTCGGCGAGCTGCTCGGCGGAGCCGAGGCTGATTTGGGCCAATAGCTCGTGGGCCATTGCGAACTGGGGATCGGCCTTGACGGCATCCCGCAGGCGGGCAATAGCTTCCGGCTGGGCGACGTGATCGATGTAAAGAACCAGAGCTTGCTCGACCAGGCGGCGGGCTTCGGGAGATTTTGTGGTGAGCGGGAATACGGCTGGCTTGTTGGCGGGCTTGTTGCCGGGAGGCGTGGCGGCCGCTCCGGTGGACAGCAGACCGAGGACGACGGCGAAAATCAAGAGAGCGGATCGAGTCTGGGAGGTCATCGCTAGTTCCCTTTCAGTAAGTAGCCGGCGTCGAAGGGTAGTTTGCCGTCAATTTTGACGACGTTGACGTCCTTGGTGAGCGAATAGAGATCGATGATGCCGATGGCTCCGCGGGTGGCGGAAACGAAACGCAGGACAGCGTCGTCGGAGCCCGCGACGATAATGAGTCCGGGATGGACCTGGATGAAGGCCTGCACCTGCTCCGGGGACATATTCAGGACGCGACGGAAAACAAGTTCCATGTCCCGCGACGACGGATCGCGCAGGATGAGCTTGACGGGCTTGCCGTCCGACCAGCTTTTGGTCTTGCCGTTGAGAATGCTGGCGAGATCGGCGGCCTTGACGTTGGCGGTGGTGTTGTCCTTGTCGGCGACCAGGGCGAGTTGTTTGCCGGAGGCGAGGCCAGAAAAAAGGAACATGGCGCCGCCGAGCGAAATGAGACGAACAATCTTCACGATGTAGTGAATTGTAGGAGGACTCCCGTTCCGGGGATAGGAACTGAAGTAACAGGTGGGTGGTGAAGTGACTTTAGTGCTTGGGCGTCTTGTGGGCTGGATTGGGCTTGGCGGGAACGTGCTGGAGGTGAGCGAGTTCCTCGGGAACAATACGGCGGACACCGAGCAGGCTGCGATAGGCGCTCATGATGCTGGCACCGGAACGAAATAGGGGGTCGTAAGCGCTTTGGTCGGGGGCGGGCTGGCCGGAAGCGGGATCGGCCTGGCAGCGGGCCAGCACGATCGAGGACTTGCCGAAGCGCTCGAGCTTAATGCGGCTGGGAGGCGTATCGGTGGCAAGCATGGACGCGGGCGAGGTGACTGCTGAAGCGTTGTCTTCAATGGCAACTTGGAGGAGGTCCTTGGGGTCGCGGACGCGCAGGACGAGAGTTTCCACCATGAGCTGGGGATCGACGCTGAAGGAATATTGCACGGTGGAGAATAGCGCTTGGACGGAAAATTCGCGTCGGGAGCGGACCCAGAGCGCGGAGACAGGCTCGGCGGAAAATTTGGCGCTGGCACCGGCTTCGATGAAGCCGGGATTGTCGGTCATGGTGGTGCGGCCGCGGGAGACTTCGAAGTCGTCGGAGAAAAGAGGTTGGCGGGGGATGCGGGCCAGGGCGGAGGCGATTTCTTTTTGCTCCTCGGCGGAGGGGGCGCAAACGTTGAGCATGTTGACTTTGACTTTGGGTTGGTCGGGCTTGGTGGGCGCCGGGGTAGGAGAATCCTGGGCATGGAGCGCCAGGCTGAGTCCGCCGATACATGCAGTTAGCTGAAGCCAGTTCATGACTCATTGATTTTACCGGACGTGCGCGCCGGGACGGTATGCCGAGCGGGGTTCCCCTCTGTGCGTGGGCTGGCGTGCGTCCTATAATGACGCATGGCAAACCTGACACTTGTATACGGAATGCGCCTGCTACCAGCGGATGAGGTGGAAGCGGTGGGCGAGGCGACGCTGCGGCTCAAGAATGGGCGCGAGGCGCACGTAACCATGCACGTGCTGGAAGGTTCAAAAGAGGAAATCGAAAAGCAGCTGCGTACCAGTGTGGAAGCGTTCTTCGATTTTTACCCGGAAATCTAGCAGAGTGCTTCCCAGCCAGCCCTATAATTGAGGACCCGTGGCCATCCAACTCCCGAATTCGTGGCGCTATCGGCTGATGCGGTGGGGGTGGCCTCCGCAGGGGCGAGCGGCACGGTGGGGCGTGGCGAACCTGAAATATGCGTTGGCGCTGTTCGCGTTGCAGATGCTCATTCTGGTGCTGCGTTTGCCGGGGAGTGGCGTGGTGCAGGCGCTGGCGATTTCCGCGGCGCTAATGGCTATCCTTTTATTGGGGATTGCGGCCTTTGGATGGGTGCGGCAGAAGCTGCTGTGGCGGCTGCGCAATCGGCTGATTGTGACGTATGTGTTCATCGGCGTGATTCCGGCGTTGCTGTTGATAGCGATGGGTGCGATCGCATTTTATCTGTTCGCGGGGCAGTTCGCCAATTATGTGATTACCTCAGAGATCACCACGGAGCTGAGGAATCTGGAAGCGACGAACGTGGCCACGGCGCACAGTCTGGCGAACCGGCTGCGGAAGAAGGATGGCAGCGCGTTTACTCTTCTGGATGATTTGCGGACAGCCAAGCTGGCATCGACACCGCAGGAAGTCTGCGCTTGGGCGGGTGAGAAACCGCTCGCGGTCTCGGCCACGCAGACCCCGTGCTCGATGATGGTGCCAAAGTTCCTTCCAGCCTATTTCCGTGATTTGGTGTTGGACCACTCAGCGCTCTGTTTGCGCACCGCCACCACCGTGGATGCGGGAGGGACGAAGCTCCGCGTGCTTGCCAGTTCGCCGTTGGACGCCGTGTTGCTCGAGCGAGTCTCCAGCGGTCTGGGGAAGATTACTCTGTATTCTCTGGTTCGGCCCCCTGGCGAGACTCCGGCAAAATCCGCTGTGATGCCGAAGCTGGGCACAGCGCCCTCCGAGAGTGAACGCATCTATGACGCCCGGGAAATGCAGCCACTTTTGACCGTTGGCACGCTCCCCGAGGCCAGCAACCGGCTCGACTATGAGATTAGTTTTGGTGCGCCGCTCTCGGTCATTAAGTGGGAAGACGGCACTAGGCAATACCGAGCCTTGATGCACATCCAGACCAGGCCTTCGCTTCTGTATGTGAGACTTTTCGACGCGCTCGGCGAGTTTGCGAACTTCGCGGAAGGTGCCCTGTTCGGCATTCTGATCCTGTTTACGGTGATCGTGCTGGTAGCGTTGTATGTTGGCTCGCGTTTGACCCGGACGATGACACTCTCGGTGGCCAATCTTTACAGCGCCACCCAGCATCTAAATCGCGGAGAATTCGACTACCGCATTGAAGTACGTGAGCGCGATCAGCTCGCCACATTGCAGACGTCCTTCAACTCCATGGCCGCCTCGCTGGAAAAACTGATGGTGGAGCAGCGCGATAAGCAGCGCCTGGAGAACGAATTGACCATCGCGCACGAGGTGCAGGAGCAGCTCTTCCCGCGTAAAGTTTCGCATTTGGAATCTCTGGAAGTGCACGGCTTCTGCAAGCCCGCGCGCACGGTCAGCGGCGACTATTACGACTTCCTGCCCTCTGCCCATAACCGCCTTGGACTGGCGGTGGGCGATGTTTCCGGAAAAGGAATTTCAGCCGCGCTTCTGATGGCCACGATTCACTCCGCCGTCCGAGCCTACCTGCTCGAAAGCGTCCCTACGCAGGTTCCTGTACTGGCGGGTGGAGGCAACGGCAACGGCCTGCCCCATGGGCCCGGCATCACTCCATCCGCACTCATGTACCTGCTGAACCGCCAACTTTACAGCACGACCCCGCCGGAGAAATACGCGACTTTATTTCTAGGCCTCTACGACGGCAGCGCCCGGCGGCTCACTTACACCAACGCTGGCCACCTTCCGCCCATTCTGGTGGGCCAGGGCGGCAGCATTCGCCGCCTCGAAACCGGAGGAACCGTGGTCGGCTTGTTCGATCACATGAAGTACGAAGAAGGCATTGTCGATTTGAGCGCGGGGGAGATATTTCTCGCCTTTAGCGACGGCGTCACAGAACCGGAAAACGACTACGGCGAATTCGGCGAGGACCGGCTGATTGATCTGGTCCGCGACAACCGACATCTCCCGCTCGACCGCATCAGCGAGCTGGTGACGAACGCGGTGTACGAGTGGATTGGGGCGAACGAACAGCCGGACGACGTCACGCTGGTGCTGGCGCGGGCGCGCTGAGTCTCGCGCGGCCGCGCCTGTTTAGCTGGCTGTTGAAGAGTTACCAGATCAAACTCTTACCTCTAGGGCTAAAGCCCATTCATTACAAAAGACCTGTCGCAGCACTGAAGTGCTGCGCCGCCCAAATGCTTGACTCATTGGCGGAACACCTTACCGCAGGGGCGAAGAGACTGCGTGAGAACCCACGAATCAATAAGAAGGTTTTGCATACCGACCATAGGCAGGAATCTGCTGTTGCGTTTCTGGGTTGCGCAAGTCTTAAAAGTTTCAATTCCTGGTGCGACAACGCGGTGCTGAAGCGCTGCGCTGCCGCGCCGCAAGTTGAATGCACAGAGTGCGGGTTGGACCAGGAGTTCTCGCGCACTGTCTGAAGCCTTGGCCCATCCGGGGAAACGTGACCGGTGTGGCAGGGATCCTTCTACTACGCTCAGGATGACAGCATTTTTTATATGGCTAGAACGCGACTGTGAAGCGCCGCGCTACCGTGCTGCCTGAGAAGCTGTGTCCTGACACGATGCGTTTATGAAACACGCTCTAAAACTGCGGTCGCACGCGCAGACCAGGCTTGGGTCGTGGCGCGATTCTGGAGAAATCACAATCGCCCATCTCCTGCCCTAAATCCGCCAGCTCGCGGGTAATATCACCAGCGCATTCCCTTTCGGCCTCGGCAAAGCGATAGCTGCTGGGCGCTTCGTCGACGTCGCGGCGAACCAATTCCGCGTAGGACCGATCTCCTGGTTCTGGGTTCTTGAGTGAGAACGCAAAGCGCGACAAAAAGTCCTTCACCACTTCCATGGTGGAGCGATAGCGAATCCATCTCTGGTTGTCCCACGTCATGGGTGTGGACTCCCCGTTGTCCAGGCCGCGCAGGAAACGGTTCGCCAAGCGGTCAGCGGCTTCCCTGCCGTAGCCAGCAACCTCCTGGACGACCGCATCCGGCATATTTAGATTCAGCCCCCCCTGCTTTTGGTCGAGATAAATGTGTGCGATGCGATCCCGGTAGCCGGGAACCATGGTTTGCAGCGTATCCGTCCAATTGCGAGCCGCATCCACAATGGACCCGATAAAACTGATTCCCGCGCCAGGACTTCCCGTCCAGCGCTTCCACTCCTGCGCGATGCCGCCAATATTATTGGTTGGCATCCACACGTGGTCGTTGGGAGACTCGTAAGCGAAGTCGGCGCGCGTCTCGCGCAGATTCAGCCCAAACGTGGGCCAGCGCGGGATGGGCGAATCGAACAGGTGCAATGGGAAGTTGCTGCAAATGCCGCCATCCGAAAACCAAGCCACCTCGGGACGTCTCGGCTCGTCGTGCATCAGCGCGTCACCCGGAACGCGCTTCTCCGGCACTGGCTCGTGGGCCGCCCGCCGCCGCCGGGTCCAATCCACCGTGTACAGCGGCACCGCGCAGAAAAGCACTGGAAAGCTGAGGCTCAACCGCGTGGCTACGATCACCGGCAGGTCATCCGCCGGGGGCAGAGGAACCAATCCCGCGGTATCGACGCGGTCGCGGTGTTCCGAAACATCTGCCGCATGTCCAACCATCCAGTCGACTACCGTCTTCGGAAAGTACTGCCGCAGTTCATTCGGAGAAAAATAGAACTCGTTGTTATCGAGCGGTAAAGTGTAGGGTCGGCCCAGAGTGAGGCAGGTGGTAATCATCTTCAGCGTGACACCGGCGCGGCGCAAATCGCCAAAAGTTAGCGGCTTTTCCGCCGGATGCCCCGCCAGCGTATTGATTTGGTTGTTGAGCCACTCGGTTAACGTGGTGGGCTTCCCAGCGCAAGGTTCCACGTAGCCGGTGCACAATCCGAAACGGTTCTTGGGCAGCCGCGCGGCACGCAGCAGCACGCCCGCAGCAGCGCCCAGCAACGCCCCAACCACGGCAATGCCCAAGCCCAATGCGCATCCCAACCAGGAATGAATGCCCCACAGCAGCGCAATCACCCCAAGACCCGGCAGCGCTCCGAGAAGCCCCTCCAGCCAGACCGCAACTGCGAGCTTGCCGTAGCGCCGCCAGCCGGAATATCCCAGAAACGCCGAGACCACCCCGAACAGCCCTACCATCGACTTCTGCGGCTGAAACAAATGAAACAGATTCGAACCGCCCGCGCCGGACGGAGCGCCCAACCAACCGGGAATCGCATCCATTTCCGGAAAAACAATTTCTCCCTTGCTCCGCCTGTATTCCGCCGCCGCCGTGATGGCCGCGGCAATGGCACCCGCCGACGTGCCGCCAATCGACTGAAAGCGGTATTCCCGCGCCAGCCGAGTCACGGCCCGCGGGTAGACAATGCCCGAGGTAATCCCACCCTTCATGACAATGTCACACTTCTTGAAAGCGGAAAGATAAGGATTTTCACTCATGGGCGGAAGTTTACTCTTCGGCGCGAGTCAGGGAAAGAAAAGTTTTGGAGAAATTGGAACGCCCGCCGAACAGCAAAAACTCAGTCTGACCTGCGCGCAGATGCCGACTGCCCAGCGGGTTTACGTTTCAACTGTGTGGAGGCAGCGCTTTTCTGATTCCTAGCCGTCACGGCATTCACCACCAGCGAAGGACCCAACTGCAAAAGCTTTCCGCGAACGGCGGCGCGCCCAGCCGAGGCCGTTGGATCTGGTCTCCAAGAACTCTCGGGAAGCGCGGCGGCCTTGGCAATTCGCCGGTCACGATCGGGACTAGCGGAGGCTTCGAACCGCACTTTCTGCAGCGCGTCTTCGGGAACGACCTGGGCCTGATTCAACTTTTGGATCCTGGCCACGGCCCGGTCCACCACTCTTACCAGTTCGGCTCCAAATTGTTGCGTTCGGCCTTCGCCCAGTTTCGTTTTCACCTTACTGGCTGAAAACCAGGTCGGCTTTCGATTCGCCTCTTGTGGCCGGACCAGTCGCAGCACCAGACAGAGATGCGCGCTGGTGGCCACTTCGCGCTCGGATAGTTCTTTAGCCACCTTTCCCGGTGCGCGCCGCTTGTGGCGCACGTAGCGCGCAAAGCAAGCCTCTTCCATACGCCCGTGGACCCCTGCCTCTTCAAACGCTTCCAGCGCTGCCGCCTGTGCATGGCTCAAACCCGGTTCCACGCCGCCTTTGGGAAACGTCCAGTGGCCGCTTCCCGTTCGCACCAACAAGAATTCAATCTCGCCGCCCCGCAAACGATAGCAAACCGCAGCCACTTGTTCGCACTCCCGCTGTTTGCGGACGTGCGCGAGTCGAAACACCTTTGCCGAAAGTGGAGTGGTTCGCGACTTTCCAGAAGTCATGTTGTAGCCTGCACCTTACCTATACCTATGCTGCACCTTAGCTAGAGAGTCCGTGGTGAAACTCAAATTTCCAAATCACAGCGCCTAAAGGCGACTGACAATCAGCACTTACGGCACGGCTGAAGCCGTACCTTGATACAAATCTTACCTTCACCACGGGCTGTTAACCGCATCATGCTAGACCACACCATGCTAGGGTGCATCATACCGCTGCGCCTGGGAAGAGCAAAGCTTGGTACGGCCGCAAGCCCGGGAATCCTCCTACATACTTGCGCTGACCATCCGCCGAGAGACACTATTCCAAGTGGCCTCAATGGCCCACGGGCGGGTGCCTTTGGAATCCCTATTTTGCTTGCGTTGCAATCAAGAACTGGAGGCGGGGCACAAGTCCGTCGCAGTCTACATGTTTTCGCAGACCGTGGGCGTGCGTCCGCGCCAGAAGTCCGGTGCCCGGCGAATTTGCTTTTGTCCGCAGTGCTCCGTTTCGCTGGCGATGGGACCACCTCCAGAAGGCGCGTTGAATGTGGCCGCATGGCAAATGATCCGCGACTTGGTTGGTGCCGACCCCGCTTTGACCGAAGCCGCTTGGGAGAACCTTCACGATTCCGTGGATGAGCTGCCCGCCACCGGAACCGACGGCATGGCGGCGCCCGCGCGACTTGGCGGCTACTTTGAATTTTGAGGGAAAGATTGGTAGCGCTAACGGGAATCGAACCCGTGTTTGAAGATTGAGAATCTTCCGTCCTAACCCCTAGACGATAGCGCCTTGCGGCTCGCTTCAGTAGCCAGCGTTGGCCTGAACTTAAGTTTACATGGAGTCTGGAACTTTCTCCAAGAGCCTACTTTGGCTGAACGCCCGCGCCCTCAAAGATCGTCACGTAACGATCGATGGGCAAATCGGTAAACGTCTCCACCCGCGTGCTGGGCTGCGGCCAGCGGACCTCAAGCTTATCCACTTTGTCGCGCGGCCCGATCCCCAGAACCATGCGCGGATCGTGGGACGATAGATAACTGCCTCCGCCAACCTTCATGCGGCTGCGCTTCAGGTCGCCAGCCTGCCACGTCAGGCGCGCTCCAACCGCATCGGGATTGCACGTTTTGCCGACCAGGCGCACGCCCAGCCAATGGTTCCCGGCGGCCGCGTTGTTTTTCAGCAGCACGGGCGCGCCGTCATTTACTGAAACCAGAACGTCCACGGCACCGTCGTTGTTGAAGTCGCCGATGGCCATGCCTCTGGCGGCGTAGCTCTCGGAAAACGCCGGTCCCGCGGCCGCCCCAACTTCGCGGAACGACTTCCCTTCCCGGTGAAACAATAGCAACGGCTCGCGATACTTCACGTGCGAGGAGTGGACCTCAATCTTGTCGTCGGGATGGCCATTCGCGATGAGCAAATCCAGGTCGCCGTCGTTATCGTAGTCGAAAAACTTGACGCCCCATCCGCTCATCAGGCGCGTTGTGCCGCCAATGCCCAGCGGTCCGGCCATGTCGTCGAAGGTCGCATCGTGATTATTTCTGTAGATGGAATACATTTCCTGGTCAACGTTGGCCACAAAGAGGTCTTGCCAGCCATCCTGGTCGAAATCCGCCGCGTCCACACCCATGCCGGAGCGCGCCTGACCATCCTGGCTATAGCCAACGCCGGACTCGAGACCTGCCTCGGTGAACTTCCCTTTCTTGTTCACGAAAAGGAAATTCGGTGCCGTGTCGTTGGCCACGAACAGATCGGTCCAGCCGTCATTGTTAATATCCGTAGCGACTACCCCCCAGGCCTTGCCCAGAACGCTGGCGATGCCGGACTCCTTACTGACGTCGGTGAACGTTCCGTCACCATTGTTGTGGAACAACCAGCTATGCGCGCCCGGATATACGCGCGGAATGCAATAGTAGCGGTCGTTGGTCCTCTCATTGCCGCAGAACTTGTTCTTCGATTTGTCGAACTCCACGAACCGGCACACGAACAAGTCCAGTTTCCCGTCGTTATCGTAGTCAAACCAGACGGCGCTGGAAGCCCACCCCGGCGCGGCGACTCCGGCCTTTTCTGTTACATCGGTAAACGTGCCGTCGCCGTTGTTGCGGTAGAGAATGCTGCGCCCGTACTGCGTGACGTACATGTCGGGGAAACCGTCGCCGTTGTAGTCGCCGACCGCGACCCCCATGCCGTAGCCGCCGCCGGGCACGCCCGCTTTTTCGGTGACATCGGTAAACGTGCCATCGCGATTGTTCCGATACAGCGCATTCCGCAACGGCGGCTTGGGATCGTAGAAATCACAGCGCCCGCTGTTGACGAGATAGAGATCCATCCAACCGTCGTTGTCGTAGTCGAGGAAAGCACAGCCCGCGCCGGTGGTCTCCGGCAAAAAATATTCTGGCGAACGCCCGTTGACGTGACGCCATGTGATGCCGCTGGCGGAGGGGGGGACGAGTTCGAAGAGGTCGGGCTTGGGGGCGACGGAGGTCCACAGGGCGCTGGCCTTGGCCGTGGTGAAGGTGGGCGCGGAGAGTGCCATGGCTCGGAGGAGGTCTCTGCGCGTAAACGAAGACATCAGCGACGCTGCCTTTCGGCGCCATCGGGGGAGGGCGTAGCCGAGTCTAGCTTGAGGTTCGGCTTGTCGCCGTAGGTATTGGACGCTGGAGTGTCCGCGCCTGCGGCTTTTTTGCTAAGGCGAAAGAAGGCGGCGCGGGCACGGGCAGCATCTTCTTTGCGGCCAGCTTTGGCGTAGGCGTTTCCGAGGGCGAATTGGAACTGCGCTTCCCCAGGGACCATGCGGGCTGCCTTTTCCAATTCAGGAAGTGCTTTGGCTGTGTCGCCCGTGTCCGCATAGAGCAATCCGAGCAGGTGGTGTGCGAAGGGGTAGCTGGGCTGGAGCTGAATCACTTTTTGCACATAGGGGATACCAGCGGCGGAATCGGTGCGATAGCGGGCAGCCGCGATTTGCATGTACGCGCGCACGTGCTTCGGATTGTTTTGGATTTCCTGCTGAAACTGCGCCACGGCTTGGTCAGCGTCGTCAACTCTGAGCAGATAATGGCCAAAGGCATAATGCAGATTCGGATACTTCGGAAACTCTTTGGTCAACTCCGTGTAGCGCTGTAGGGCTTCGTCATTCTTTTTGGCGAGGTGGAGGCTCTCCGCTTGGCCAACGGCGGCGATCACCTTTCGCTTTTGCGCATCGTCGGGAAGAACCTGGGGAGCAATCAACAGCGAACTCATGCCTAACGCGAGATCCAGTTCCTCGCTATGGACGCCTTGCTCGACGAGAAGCTTCAGGGGATCTACGGCGTCTTCATATCTTCCGTTCCGCAAAAGCAACATGGCTTTGTGGTAATGGAGAACGTGGAGCAGGGCGTCATCTTTGCGAATGCCGAAATTCTCGGCGGCCTGTATGTTTTTCAGAGATGCCGGGTACGACCGGAGCTGATACTGGCAAAGCCCGAGCATCAGGTGCGCCGTGCCATTCTCGGGATCCAGCGCAACAAGGCGAGTAAAAGCTCGAGCGGCGGGAGCGTAGTGGTCAAGGTCGTAGAGAATCGTCCCAAGCGACCACCAACCCTCAGCCCAGGATGGCTTGGCCGCCAGGGCCTGCCGATAGAGGGCTTGAGCCTGATCAAGATGATTGGAGTCACGCGCGGCGTCGGCTTGCGCGGCCATCTGCTGGAAGGTCAGAGAATGCACGTGCGGCGCAAGTGCCTGCGTCTGACCAAACCCAAAGATTGTCAGGACTAGTACGCATTGCAAAAGAGGCTTGAGCA